>JAEWAQ010000015.1 GCA_023391635.1 Bacillota bacterium
GGTAACGGTAACGGTAATGGCAACGGTAATGGCAACGGTAATGGCAACGGTAATGGTAACGGTAATGGCAACGGCCATGGCAACGGTCACGGCAACAACCATGGCGCGGGCCCGAACTAATTCAAGGATATGGTAATCGCGTGTTTTAAGGGATTGTCCCGGGGTCTGCCATGCCGGCTCTCGGGACAGTCCCTTACCCTTCAAGTTGTTCAGACCGTACCGACATAGATACATCCATCGGTAAGCGCTTGCACCCAACTATTGACAAGCCCGAGCGTTCTGGCCTATTATTAACCCGAACTGTCGTGTTCCCGGGAATATTAGCCAAGAGCCGAAGATTGTCAACCTTGAACACGTTGGCATTTTCGGCTCTATTTATCTGTAATCGAAGAGAGACGGTCCGATCACGATGCACAGGGGGCGGATGCTTTGATTTCCTCCAAGTACAAAATCAGAATTATTCTGATCGTCGGCGCGGTGCTGGTTACTTTGGCGGTAGCGGGAAATACGGTCAATTACTTGAAGATGACCGGCACGATGCGCGATCAGGTGCTGGAGACGAGCACGAACAAGATCAAATCGATTCAGGCCTCGATGGAAATGGTCATCGGGGTGATGAATAACGCGCTGATGCAGGCTGCACTGGACAGCCAATTGAAGTCCTTCTCGAACCGTTATGAGCTTCTGGACATATTCGACAAGCAGGACGTTTACCGCAGACTGTATCAGTTGCGATCCGCCAACAAATATTTCAACAAGCTGTACGTGTATTATTTCGATGACGCCAAGGTCATCGATTTGAACGGCGCGAACGCTTCTTATCTCGATCTGGACCGAATAGACAATCGCAACATGCTAGTCAACGCCAAAGCGATCTTTGACCGAGGCAGCTATTTTAAATCGCTGTTCATATTCAACTTGCCCGTGAATGAATCCGAGACGGAGGCCGTGATGATCATGCCGGTAAACCCTGCGGAGTACAATCCGAAGGCGCTTATCATCATGACGCTGAATAAAGCGTTCTTCCGCAGCATGCTGACGGTGGGCGATGAAACCGAACAAGCGAATGTGTACGTTCTCGATCAAGACGGACAGGTGCTGTTCGGCAAAGGCAGCGGTACGATTGCCGTCGATGATCCCGGGCTGCGGGACCGAATGAACGGCAGCATGCGGGTCGATGTCGATGGAACCCCTTATTTGACCTCGTTCATCACCTCTAACGAAACCGGGTGGAAGTTCGTTTACGAGGTGCCGGCGAGCGTCGTATTCGACAAATTGGAGTCGACCAAGCTGTTCCTGATCGTTCTGACGCTGGTGTCGCTCGTATACGTCGTCGTCATTACTCTGCTGGCGGCGGATGTGCTGCATCGTCCCGTTAAGAACGTGATCAAGACGCTGCTGCGAGAGAGTGATGACGGTCCTTCGGCTATCAAGGACGAAATGAGGTTTATCGAACGGAATATCGAGCATTTGATATCCGAGAAGAAGGACATTCAGCAATTGTGGGAGGAGAATCGGCCGTTCCTGAGAAACGCCGCGCTGGAGAAACTGATCACCGTAGCTCCTTCCGAAGGGGACGATATTCCGGGCAGCCTGGAGCATTACGGCATCCGTCTGTCCGAGGACCGTTATTACGGTGTATGTATACTGGAGATCGACCGGCTCGACTATTCCGGGAAAAAATATAACGACAAGCAAATCGACGAACGGTTAATCCGCCACAGGGAGGCAATTGAATCTTGCGTGCAGAGGGAACAGAAGGCGGAGGCTGAAATCGTTCATTCACGCGGCAACAGCCTTATCGTTCTCCTATGCATCGAAGAATTGGCTGAAGCGAACGCGGAGCGTCGCTGGCGGGAAGTCTCCAGCCGGATCAGCGAATGCGTTGTCGGGGAAATCGACATTCCTTTCGTCATAGGCGCGAGCAGTCTGTGCAGCGGGATGTCCCGCATCCATGAATGCTACGAACAGGCAGGGATGGCTTGCCGTTACAAGGTGATCGCAGGCGCCAACAAAATGATTCGTTTCCCGGATATGCCGCAGTTGAACAAAGTCGCTTACAAATATCCGTTTCACCTGGAAGAGGAGATATTCAACAGCTTGAGGCAGTCGGGCCGGGAGGCCATCGAAGCCGCGATCGTCAAGTATTTCACGTATGCCAGGGAAAACATGCAATCCTACGACCGGATCAAATATACGTTCGTTCAACTGCTGAACGATACGATGAAGGTGCTTACAGAGCTTTCGATCAACAGCGACCAGTTGTTTCCCGCGGCGGATATTTATGAACGGGTACTGTCGCTGTCGACCCTGGATGAAGCACAATCGTTCTTCCTGGACGTCTTTGACCGCATTTACGCTTATATTTCCGACCAGAAAGAGAACAACCAGAGCGATGTGGCCATGCAGATTGAGGTATACATCCGTCAGAACTATGCGAAGGAAGACATCTGCCTCGACCTGCTGGCGGAAGAAATGCATTACAGTGTCTCTTATCTGGTGAAAGTATTCAAGCAAGCGACCGGCAAGTCGATCAAGGAATTCATTACGGAGCGCAGAATCGAGAAGTCGATGGAATATCTGGCGAGCAAGGACATGAAGATCGGGGACATCGCCGCGAAGATCGGTTATTCCGACGCGCGTTCGTTCATCAACAATTTCAAGAAGATCGTCGGCATCACTCCCAATCTGTATAAATCCCGGTTGATTCACGAAGAGGTTCAGAACAAGCTGCTGATCGACGGCGCGCATCCGTAGCAGTATGTGCGACAAAAAGCAGGAATGGCTATATATTGTCCGGCGCGAGAGCTTTATAATCCGGGATATCGAAGAGGTGGGATGCGCTTGTTCATCCCGCCGGGATTGGAGCTCAGCGTATGAATGTTTGGCATGCATGGAAGGGAATGCGGTGGGGCAAAGCCGCGTATATTCGCTTAATCATCTATCTTATCCTCGTTATTATCGGCGGTATCTTTCTCGTTCCGTTCTTGACGATGCTGTTCAATGCCTTCAAAGCCGAAAGCGAGATTCTGGGCTATCCGCCGACGTTTATTCCGAGACGCGTGACATGGGACAATTACACGGCCGTCCTTGCCAACGATTCGCTTAACATCCTCAATTCGTTAAAAAACAGCGTTTGGGTAACGATCGTCCGAACGGCGCTGACCTTGTACTTCAGCGTGCTCTGGGGTTACGTTCTGGCCAAAATCAACTTCAAGGGCCGTCGGCTATTTTTCTATATGGTACTGTCGACCATGATGGTGCCGGTCTCCGTTATTCTTCTTCCCCTGTATCAGGAGATGGGCTGGTTCGGATTGCACGGTTCCTTGTTGTCCTTGATTATCGTCGTCAACAGTACGACGAGCTATGCCGTGTTCATCATGAAGCAGTTTATCGGCACGATTCCCAGAGACATCATTGAAGCGGCCAAGATCGATGGCTGCTCCGAGTTTCAGATTACGCACCGCATCGTGTTCCCCTTGATCCAGAATGCCGTCAGCGCGATTAGCATCATCGTATTCTTGTACGTTTGGAATGAATTTCTATGGCCGTATATGATGCTCGACGATTCGTCCAAATATACGATCACGATCGCGATGCAATTCCTGAACGGTCGGAATTTCGTGCGGTACGGCCAACTGATGGCCGCGGCCAGCATCTCTCTTCTTCCGATTATAGCCGTATACTTCATCTTCCAGAACAAGTTTGTCGAGGGAATTTCCATGGGCGGCGTTAAAGAATAGGCGAAGGCAGCGACTTCATTAAGCTCGAGAACATAATTGGGTTAGCCTCGGGTTGAAGGCCTAGTCACGCTGAGACGCGGCTGGATTTTTTTTGCTATTCGCTTGTTTCGCCGCTTTCGAAGCTTTCTTGCCGATCTTATACGATTTGGCTGCCTTCACGCTCTTCGTAGCTTTGAACAATTTCATCGATTTGAGAGATTTCAAGGCTTTCAGGGATTTCAAACCTTTCACCGCATTGAATCCCGTTAACGAACCGATGCCGACGATCGCGTCCACGAACTGAGTGACGGAAATCGACGTGCCTACCGCCAGAATGCTTAGCCATTGTTCCTTGAAGAACGTACGGACGTTCTTGGCGGCGAATAACAGCACGATAAGCTCCGCGACGAAAAGCCACAAGATATAGTGGGCAACGGTATCGAGCGGCTCTTTGATTTGTTTGGAAACCGAGGTGAAGCCGATAATCGTAACGAAGACTAAATATAAGGAGAGAAGGAAAGATACAATGAGGTACCATTTTTTGATATGCATTCGTGCCATGTCGAATTCCTCCCGCGTACAAAAGTGTAGCACTTTCGCGGAAGGCAGACCAGCGTTATTCAGTTGAATTTCACATGGCAAATTGCGTTTATGCGATTTTCCCAAGCGGCATTCCCATGGCAAATCCGATACATCGGATTATTGCTATTTACATTCCGCAGTGAATCGCTGCAGCCTAGAATAACCTATAGGTGAGGATGATTACGAGCGAAGGGGCATCCGATCATGCATGCCAAAGACAAAGCGATTAACGGCCGCAGCATCCAAGTGGATCCGACGTTTCCTTATTATCGCGAGCGGTCGGCATTGAGCGTTGCGGAAGAAATTCGACTGGCCGGCTATGATATCGTGCATTATTTCGTCGTCAACGAACATCGCGTCAACCGTGCGTTGATCGATGCATTCCAGTCTTGCGGGATCAGCGTATGGGCGATGGTGCTCGGCAACGGCACGTTCTCTACCGACAAGTACCCGGCCGAATGGCTGTCCTGGCAGATGGGGATGGTGAAGCCGGTGAACGACGGGTATACGCGGTTGAGCCCCTTCAGCGAAGGTTACCGCAAGTGGAAGAAGGCGGCCGTCGCGGAGTTGGTGTACCTTTATCCGTTCGACGGGATCGAGATCGCGGAGCCTTATTTTCCCGAGTGGGACGGCATACGTCGGGGCGTCTACGGCGATGTGGGCCCACTGGCCGCGGAGGCGTTCCGCGCCTATTGCGGCTACGACATGCCGGAGTTCGCCGATACCCGCTCGCCGCGGTACTATAAGAAGATTCCTGATGTGTACGAACGATGGGTGAAGTTCCGCGTCGATGCCGTGAACGGTTTCGTGGACGATCTGATCAACGGCAGCGGAGGCGCCCGATCGGCACGGCCCGACATCGCGGTAGCGACGTGGTCGCTCGCGGTCCGAGGTGGGGAGCGCTCCGCTGCGCTGCTCCGGGAGTTGCAGGGGCTGGAAGCGTCGTCCATGATAGCGAAGGTGAAGCCGGACATCCATTATTTGCAGACCCACTGGCCCGATTGGACACGGAGCGATCTGCCGCCCGACTATATCCACGAGTATGCCCCGTTCGTCCGCGAAATCCGCGCGGCACACCCGGCATTGCCCCTGGGCGTGCAGGCGGATATCGGGTCCGCCCGGAACATGGTCAAGAGCGGAGGCTGGTGGCGGTCGATGCAGACAGTGGCGCAGCGGTTGGGCTACGGTACGACTACGGCCTATGAATATCATATCGGAGGATACATGTACGAGGAGAGGCCGATGCCGGTGAAGGCCGTGCGAACGGCCTGGAACGAGATCGTCATCAGCTTCAACAAGCGGATTGACGAGGCGAGCTGTCGGCCGCCCGAGCGCGTGTTTCGATTCCGGCGGGAGGACGGCGAGCCTGTTCCGGTCATCGTGCAAGCCGTGCGAACGGACGGCAACCGGGTCGCGCTGCGCTCGGCGGATTATCCGGACGCGGACCTCGTAGTGGAACTGAACGGGGCCATTCGGGATACGCCGAAGCTGTGGCTGTTCAAGGACAAGGCGCCGAATACGAGCGCTGCCGGGGCCGAGGTGGCGGTGCAGCAGGGCTAAGCCCGGTTTGTGAAGCGCGATGCTTAAGATGACTTTTGGTAAATGAAACGGAGGAGGACGGGAAAAACATGGTGAGCAGCAGTACAATCAAAGGAGGGAATTCGGGAGGGTAATACCGAGGGGAGTTACGACTTCAGCGCTTCGTTCGTAATTGTGGCGATATCGATGGGGGATCTCGATCCTTCGCTCACCATATCGGGCAAAATATTCTGCAGGAAGTAATCGACACAGTGAAGTTTGATTTCTTTGATCTTAATGAGCGCAGACCGGTACATGACGACGAATTCTTTTTCCGTATTGCCTCGAATCAGCTCTGCGAAAGCCTCGTATACTTGATCCAGCTTATCTGCGACCTCCAGGATTTTGCCTTCCACCGAATCGTCCTTGCCTTCGCGCAGCTGTCTGCGGAAGATGGGCTGGAATTCCCCCGGGATCTGCTCGTCGATGAAATGATCGACCATTCCTTCTTCCACTCTTTGCAGCATGGCTCGCAGTTCCAGCGAATAATGCTTCACCGGCGTCTTGATGTCCCCGATGAAGATTTCGCCGTAATCGTGGCTGCTCGTGATCTCGTACAGCTTCTTCCAATCGACGGCGACACCGTGGCTTTCTTCGATATCCGCCAATGTTTTCGCATACTGGACGACTTTCCAGGAATGGGCCGATACGCTGTGCTCCTGAAATTTGAATTTGCCCGGGCAGCGTGTGATGCGCTCCAGATCGGTCAGCGATTGGAAATAAGTGTGAATGCCCATGGGATGAGCTCCTTTCCATAAGGATATATTGTGAGGTGCCTATCTACAGTGTAGGTGTTGATTGTTAATCGGGTATTATCGGAATGTAATCCGAACGTCTTGAATGTGAGCCTGTTGCTGTTCCACCAGATGATACATGGCGGATTGTGGAATAGAGCATAGTATTTCATAAATCCGTCATTGTCAAGGCCAGTCCGCTGTTGTACAATTCCGGCACATCGGATTTGCGGGGGAGGTCCATATGGGCAACAAGTTAAGCTGCATTCATCATCTGACCTTGATCATGGCGGTATTCCTGTTCCTTACCGGTTGCACGTCAAGCATCGATAAAAATACGGACCCGGGGACGGAATCGGAGTCCGACCCCGCTGCCGGGGATATTCACTTGAGTATCGCCACATGGTCCGGAGGCGAGAGTTGGAAGCTGCAGCAACAAGTCGCGGATCGTTATATGAGCAAGCATCCGAACGTTCATGTCACGCTTCGGCGAATCCAATATGAGCATTATAAGGATACCGTCTTGTCGCAAGCGGAGGCCGGCTCGGCGGATGACCTCATCCTGCTGGACAATTGGCTGCTTGCGCCATTGGCCGAAGCGGGAGTCATAACGGATCTGACGCCGTATATCCAGAGTTCGAACGGCATTCACACAGCGGATTATTATCAGCCGATTCTGCAATTCGGTCAATTCAGGGACAAGCCGTATGCGCTGCCGAAGGATTGGAGCAATATGAGCGTTCTGTACAACAAGTCCATCTTCGATGAGGCAGGCATTCCTTACCCGACATCCGGCTGGACATGGGAAGAGCTGGTCAGAACAGCCGGATTGTTAACCGCTCGTCACGATGGGACGACGGCGCAATGGGGACTCGGATTTCATCTGCCGACGCAAGACTACTTGCAGCCGCTTCTGCTTGCCTATAGCGATGGGATCATTCGACCGGACGGCTGGCAATACGAAGGTTATATGAATAGCGAGGGGATGCGGCAAGCCCTTCAGCTATTCAGCGGCGCATGGCGGGATGGCATCTTAACGTTCTTCAGAGTCGATCCGGATGTTGACACGTTCGCTGACGGCAAGGTAGCCATGGTGGTGACGGGGCGTTGGAGTATTGAGCAATACAAGAAAATGGGTTCGCTCTCCTTCGGCGCCGTACAGCTTCCTGTCGGTCCGAAAGGGTATGGCAATATGATCTTCTTCGGCGGGTGGGGGTTGAACGAGCATTCCAAACATAAGGCCGCTGCCTGGGATTTGCTGAAATATATGTCCGGCCCGGAAGGCTCCCGCGTGTTCGGAGATTACGGCTTCTCGGCGAACAAGCTCGTCGCAGAAGAGAAGGGGCAGACCTTGGATCCCGATTTCCGGGTATTCATGGACGATTTATCGAGCATCAAAACACCTCCCGAATATTACGATCCGTTCTTCCTGGATACGGGAGCTCCGGCTCTTCAAGCGGTATTGGAACGAATCGTGAACGACTCTCCCCCGTTTGATCTGCAGCAGGCGTTGGACGAAGCCGCCAGGAAAGCGGACGAACTGCTAGCGGTAAGGAGCTCTCGCCGATGAAGTCATCCTATCGAATGAGCCTTAAGCGGAAGGGTGTCTTCGTCATCACGTTATTCATCATGCTTCCATTGATCACCTTAGGCTGGTACGCCTATTCGCAATCTTCCAAGGTCATCAAGACGCAAGTCGGAAACACGACGTTGCAGCTTGTCATGCAAAATCACGTGACCGTCGACCGCGTGCTTAGCCTGATCGATCAGAATACGATCAATATCGCGACCGATCCTGCCATGCGCTTGGGCAAAAACGGGCTATTCCTCGCGGGCGAGCCCCAAATCGCGAACCTGCTCAACAAATATTCGTCGTTGTATATCGAGCAGCCCCTATATGCGCTGTTCGTCCCGATCCAGGCTGACAAGGCGCCCGCCGGGCGCTCCAATCGATCCGTGGGACTGCATTATATCCCGGCCGAAGATAAACCGGATTGGTACGCGGCTTCCGCCGCGGCGGAAGGATCGGGCATCCTGACGGTCATGGAGGATCTTGGCGGATTCGAACCCCGCGGCAGGACGCTCGCCTATATCCGCTCGGTTCATGACGCGGCGCGTTCGGACAACCAGGTCGGTGCGCTCGTCGTTTCTCAGCTCAACGAGGTGTTGAAGCCGGATCTGGAATCGATCGTCTCGCTGCACGGCGGGCAGGTGTATCTGACCGATTACGCGGGCACGGTGCTGGCGGGAAACGACGCGGGGGCGCTCGGAGACAACCTGGCATTGCCGAGCTTGTCGGATCGGCAGCCATCCGGCTATACGTTCGTCAATGATCGAGACGGCCGATGGCTGTATGTTTACCACTTCAGCAGCAGCTTCAGCACCCGTCTCGTGTACAAGGCGCCGATGAATGCTCTGACCGGGCAGCTCAGCCATATTCAATATACGAATATGGTCGTGACGATCCTGTATTTGTTATTGGTGCTGACTCTCGCCGCGTTCATCATGAGATCCTTGCTCAAGCCCTTGCTTCAGCTCATCGGTTACATGAAGAGTTACGATCCCGGCAAGAGCATGGCGTTCTTCCCGGGATCGCTGCGCAGAGATGAGATCGGATATCTCTTCCGTTCTTTTCAAGACATGACGAACCGGTTGAATCAGGTGGTAGAGGAGAAATACGTCATGGAACTGAAGGGAAAAGAAATCACGCTCATGTCGCTCCATTCCCAGATTACTCCGCATTTGTTGTACAACACGCTCGATTCGATTCATTGGTTCAGCCTGAGGGGTGGCATGCCTCAGGTCGCCGAGATGATCAAGGATTTATCGACTCTGCTTCGAATCGGGCTCAGCAAAGGCAGGCAAATCATCCGGATCGAGGAGGAGCTGGAGCACGTCAAGGCGTACGTGCGGCTGCAATTGAAGCGAAGCAAAGAATCGTTCCGGATCGATTATGACATTGCGGAGGAAACGCTCTCGTACCTGGCGCCGAAGGTGATCGTTCAGCCGCTGGTGGAGAATGCGATCTTGCACGGCATTTCGAACATGGACGGCGAAGGGGAGATCCGGATCAGGAGCGAGCTTGTGCAGGATACGATCAGAATATCGGTGGAAGACAATGGATTCCGGCCTGTCGATCTGAATGAAATGACCCGCATACTCGAGGAAGACGATTCCGGCAACCTATTTGGAACGGAAGCTCGCCCACAGATGAGAAGCTACGGGATCCGCAACGTGAACAGGCGGATCAAGCTGCATTACGGCGAAGCCTACGGATTGCACTACGAACTGAACCCGGGTGGCGGAACGATCGCGGTGCTCGTATTGCCGGCTATTCGGGCCGAGGAGGAATAGCATGTTCAACGTACTGGTGGTCGACGACGAGCATAACGTATGCGAAGGCATCCGGGACGTCATTCTCGGATCGGCATTGGAAGTGGATGAAGTCTATATGGCCATGAACGGCCACGAAGCATTGGACTATATCCGGATGGAACGGATCGATCTGGTGTTAACCGATATCCAGATGAACGGAATGAGCGGTATCGACCTCATGGAAGCGGTGTTCCTTGAACACCCGGGCATTCCTTTCGTGGTGATATCCGCCCATGACGAGTTTTCCTATGCGCAGAAATGCATGCGGCTGGGCGCGAAAGATTATATCGTCAAGCCGATTTCCCCGGAGCAATTGATTGAAGTCGTCGGCAAGCTGCTGAAGAACAAGCGGGCCCTTAACCTGGAGCTCTCGCTTCAACGCAAATATTCGCTGGAAGGGGTGTATTCCACCACGTCGCTGCTGCTCGGCGAACTGTTGAGGGAGGATAACGGTTCGGACCGTAATTTGGAGGATGTATTCGTCGGGTTGGGACTTCGGCTGAAAGGCCCCTACTTCAGTTTCGTGACCGTTCAAGTGAATTTCGACGAAGCCATGTCATTCCGGGACCGCAACCTGATCAAATACGCTTGCATGAACGTGATGGAAGAGACGATCGCGGAATGGGACGGCTATGTGTTCTATTCGGAAGGCAAGCTGGTTACGCTTCTGCAATGGGAGGAAGACCAGGAGTACGGGACTTCAAGAGGAGCCTCAAAAGTACAGATGATCGGTCAGTTGATCCATTACAATCTGCAGACTTATCTGCATCAGGATACGACGGTCGGAATCGGTCGGGTGCACCGCGGCAAGCAATGGCTGCGCCTTGCGTATAGCGAGTCAGGCGAAGCGCTGCAGAGATGGAGAGCCGACAGGGACCATGCGGTATGGTATGCGGGAGATATCGACTCGACGCAAACGCAGTCCTCGGAATGGCTGCAGAAGCTGGACGAATATGCGGGTTGGCTGGAGCGGGGGCTGGAGCGCGCAGAAGTTGAGGTCTTGGTTGAGAAACTATGCCAATCGCTCGATTGCGCCGCATGGGACCAGGACAGGTATGCCAGCTTTCTGTTGCTCGCCTGCTCGCGTATTTACGGCATGATGCTAGAATACAAGGAGGAGCTCGGAGACGACATCCGCCAATTCGACCCGGGGCTCCGTCTGTCCGCGCCTGCCGAGTCCGGGAAACGTCCGGAAGAGCTGAAGTCGCTGTTCCTGCGCGCCTCTGAAGTATGGAGACGCTGCATGGAAGGCAAGGATACGACGGTGATCCGGCAAGTCGTCTCGTACATTCAGGCAAGTTATCGCGATAAGGGGCTGAATTTGCAAGAGATCGCGGCCTCCGTGTATTTAAGTCCTAATTATGTCAGTTATCTGTTCAAGAAAGGGATGGGCATGAACCTGTGGGATTACGTCATTCAATTGCGAATGGAGGAAGCCAGGAAGCTGCTCACGAACACTTCGAAAAAAAGATACGAGATCGCCTACGAAATAGGATACGAATCGCCGGAGCACTTCAGCCGCATTTTTCGTCGTTACTTCGGCGTCACGCCGGGCGAGATGCGCAATGCGCGCGAATAATGGAAACGCCGCACATCGCCGAAAGGCGATTTTTCTTTTGCCATTTTATCGGGGGCACTCACTTGCAGTTTGTAACAAAGAGCACGGTTTTTCGAGGATCGCTCATCGAATGTTCCTGCCCTTACAAGTAGAATCAAAGTGCATCAAGATTCGACATGCGAAGGGGGGACAGGAGTGGAGATCAAGGGAAGGCTGCGCTGGCTGCATCAGTTCGTGTTCGTCGGTCCCGCGGTGGCGGTCTTCGTTCTGATTATCGCAGTGCCGTTGATGCTGACCGGTTATTATTCCATGACCGAATGGAATGGCGTATCCGGCAGCGTGAATTGGATCGGACTCGGCAACTTCAAACAAATATTCATGGAGGATGAAGGATTCGCATCGTCGTTCCTGTTTACGTTATGGCTTACGGTTGCCATCGTCATTCTGACCAACCTGGTCGGATTCTCGTTGGCCTATGCCTTAACGCTGCCGCTCAGGTCGCGCAACGTGCTTCGAACCGTTTTTTTCGTGCCAAATGTACTTGGGGGTCTATTGCTCGGGTTTATCTGGAAGTTCATCTTCGTGCAGGGATTCGGGGCACTCGGCGATCTGACGAATTGGCCATTCTTTCAATGGGCATGGTTGGGTACGGAAGCAACCGCCTTCTGGGGAATTGTGATCGTCAGCGTATGGCATAACGCCGGTTATATGATGGTCATCTATATTGCCGGGTTGATGAACGTGCCCAGCGATCTCAAGGAAGCCGCCCGTATCGACGGAGCGAGGCCATGGCAGGTGATGCGCAATGTGACGCTGCCGATGGTCATGCCGTCCATCACCGTATGTTTGTTCTTCTCGATCGCCTGGACCTTCAAGATTTACGACGTGAACTTCTCGCTGACCGGCGGGGGGCCATTCGGGTCGACGAGGTCCGTCGCGATGGACATCTTCCAGGAGGCGTTCCAATATAACCGCTTCGGTCTCGGAACGGCGAAGGCGCTGATCTTCTTCGTCATCGTTGCGCTGATTACAGCGACGCAGGTGTATCTTACGAAGCGCCGGGAGGTGGAGATGTGAGGAACAAGCCGCGCCCTTACGGTTTAATCGGACTGGAGCTCGGCATGGTGATCGCTGCGCTGATATGCCTCGTTCCTTTCTATTTCGTCGTTGCCAATTCATTCAAGAGCTTCGCGGAGTTGATGAACGACACGGCCGGGCTGCCTCAGGCCTTGAATTTCGCGAATTACCGCAATGCCTGGGAATCTCTGAACCTGCCGAATGCTTTCAAGAACTCGCTGATGATTACGGTAGTCAGCAATCTTGGCCTGGCGATCATCGCATCCATGGCCGCTTACCGGATCGTTCGTTATCCGACCTTGTTTAACCGGATCTTGTTTTCGGTGTTGGTCGTCTCGATGGTCGTGCCCTTCCAGGCGATCATGATTCCCTTGATCAAGGTTCTGAACGCCCTTCATGCGACGAACAGCGTGCCGGGCATTGTGCTCTGTTATTTCGGACTCGGCGTCGCATTCACGACCTTCCTGTTCCACGGCTTCGTCAAGGCGATTCCGAAAGAAATCGAGGAGTCGGCTGTGGTGGATGGGTGCAATCCGTTCGGCGTGTTCTGGAGAATCGTCTTTCCGCTGCTCAGACCGATGACCATCACCGTTATTCTGCTGAACAGCTTGTGGATTTGGAACGATTTCCTGCTGCCGCTGATCGTGCTGCAAAATCCGGATTTGCGTACCGTACAGCTCTCCATCAATTCCTTGTTCGGGGAGCACAACAATCAATGGGACTTGGCTCTGGCAGCTCTCGTCATGGGAGCCGCGCCGGTCGTCGCCTTCTTCCTGGTGCTTCAGCGTCATATCGTGGAGGGAATTTCCGCTGGCGCCGTCAAAGGTTGATCGTATTTGCAATCTATTTAAAATTCACGTATGGGGGAAGAACAAATGAAAAAATGGATGAGCCTGATCTTGTCTGCTATTCTGATGACCGTACTTCTGAGCGCTTGCGGCAGCAATCAGCCTGCTGCCGGCGACAAGCCTACTGCCAGCAACAAGCCGAGCGAAACGTCCGGAACCGGGGCGTCCAAGGGCAACGTAACCTTGACCATCATGAACGGCAAGACGAGCATTGCGGATACGTTGACACGGCTTAAAGGAGATTATGAGAAGGAGAACCCGGGCGTAAAGCTGGAGATCGAGACGGTCAGCAGCAGCAACTACGCGACCTCCTTGAAAGCCAAGTTCGCCGCCAACCAGCCGCCCGATATTTTCTTCAATGCAGGGTATCAGGAATTGGGCACTTGGATTGACCGCTTGGAGGACCTGTCCGGCGAGCCTTGGGTGAGCGAGATGATCGATATCGCGAAAGACCCGATCTCCAAGAATGGTGCGATTTACGGCATGCCGATCAGCTTCGAGGGCTTTGGCATTCTTTACAATAAACAAATATTCGCGGATGCGGGCATTACGGAATTGCCGAAGACGCTGTCGCAATTGGAGGCTGTTGCCGCCAAGCTGAAGGAGCAGGGGGTTCTGCCATTCTTCGTCGAGCACGCCGATGTCTACAACGGCGGCTGGTACATGACGAATATTCCGTTCGCCAGACAAGCGTCTCCCGATGATTTTCAAGCGGGGTTGAGTGCGGGCAAGGAGTCGATTACCGGCAATGCTCTGTTTGAAGACCTGTTGAATTTTGTGGATCTGACGATCAAATACGGTAATAATAATCAGCTTACAGCGGATTACAATACCCAATTATCCGAATTCGGCAATGGCAAGGCGGCCATGACGATCGGAGGCAACTGGAACCAGCTGCAATTGGACAAGATCAACCCCGATCTGCAGGTAAGCTTAATGCCTATCCCGATTAACGAGGATTCGGATCAGAACGACAAGCTGTCGGCCGGCGTGCCTAATTACTGGGTGATCAGCAAAGATTCGAAGGTGAAAGAGGAAGCGAAGCAGTTCCTCAATTGGCTGGTCGGCTCGGAAACCGGCAAGCGCTATATCGCGAAGGAACTTAAATTCGTTCCGGCGTTCAAGAATATCGAAGCGGCGACGGACGATCTGGGCATGATCGGAAGCGATTTGCTTGCCTATGTTAAAGCCGGCAAGACGCTCGGATGGCAATGGCCGAAGTACCCTGTCGGCATTGTCGATGAATTCGGGGCAACCTTCCAGAAATACGTGGCAGGCAAGATCAATCGCGAAGGATTGTTGAAGGAATATCAATCGACGTGGGAGAAGCTCGGCTCCAAGTAAGCTAAAGAAAGGAAGACAAAGCTGATGCCGAAGAGAGAACGGCCGAATATCGTGCTGATCACGCTGGACGAGTGCAAGGCGTCGGCGCTGGGCTGCTACGGAAACGAGGATAGCCGGACGCCGAATATGGATAAGCTGGCCGACGCGGGCATTCGTTTCACGCATGCTTTCGCCACTTGTCCGAAGTGCGTTCCTTCGCGCAGCAGCATGTTGACCGGACGGTACCCTCATTCGGAGGGACACCGCACCTTGCCGGGTTTCGCGATCCGGGAAGGGGAGGACAACCTGATGCTGCACCTCAAGCGCGCAGGATATGAGACGGCTCTGTTCGGCGATGGCACGCATTGGGTCGACCCGGACAACCATGAACGGTGTTTCGATGTCACGGGAAGAACCACAGCTGCGCGCAAGGTGCGTCAGTTGCCGGATGAACGGGATGAGATCGGCATGTTCAGGGCGATGTACCGACCGGAAGCGTATGTGGGCGAAGAGATGGAGGATGCCCGGCAAGCGGCGCTTGCCGTCGATTATATCGACTCCCGTGCCGGGGATTCTCTGCCATTTTTCATGATCTACGATTTGCAGCTGCCGCATCCGCCTTATTTGAAAGTTGATCCGTATATTGGGGAGTTTGAGGGCAAGAAGGTTCGGGTTCCGGAGATCGAGCCGCTGAAGCAGGCGCCGGCAACGCTGAGGCGTTATCGCGAGGTATACGGACTTGAGCAGCTGGACGAGGAACAATGGCGGCAGATTGTAAGGGCGTACTACAGCATGATCGCCATGGCCGACGACTGCATCGGGCGGGTGATCGACGCGCTCGACCGGTCCGGCTTGGTCGACGATACGATAGTCGTGCTTACTTCCGACCACGGCGATTTTGCCGGCGAGCACGGCGCCGTGGAGAAGTGGGACACGCTGTTCTACGATTGTTTGATGCATGTGCCGTTCATCGTGCGTTATCCTGCGAGAATACGGAAGGGCGGCACGAGCGAAGCGCTGACGGATAACGTGGACCTCGTACCGACGCTGCTGGAACTGTGCGGATTGCCAGGGGCGCCGGCCATTCATGGGTGGTCGCTTGCGGGGATCCTCGATGGAACCGAGACCGAGCATAAGGCGTACGTATTCGGAACCGGCGGTGTCGAAGCCCATGCGATCGACATGGCTGTGCCGACGGAAGACGAATTTTACACGTTATACCCGACTTATGTTCACAAGCAGAAGGTGATGATTACGTTCCCGGAAACGATGCACCGGGCCAAGATGATCCGTAATCGCAAGTGGAAGTTAGTGTATCGCTTGAACGGCAGCCGGGAGCTGTACGACCTGGAGAACGATCCGGGTGAACGGCGCGATGTCTCGTCGCATCCGGAATATAAGGAAACGGTCGCGGAACTGATCGAGCAGCTGTTGCGTTTCTCCATTAGCACGGAGACCGATTATCCGGGCATACGGCATATGCTGGCCTGATCCCGTAAGGCGATCGCGATAACAGCGGGAATGAAGCCGGCGTTCTGCCGGCTTCTGTGTGCTTGTGCTCGTAGGACCCGGCGCGGCGTCGATGATGCGGCAGATGATGGACAGTTGGTGAAGGTTGAAGGAGGGGCAAGGGATGTTTGAGCGGAAACAGGAGATCAATGATTTGTTGAAGCAGATGACGCTGGAGGAGAAAGCCGCGCTGTGCGCCGGAGCGGATATGTGGAAGACGAAGCGGGTACCGCGGCTCGAGGTGGATTCGGTCTTCATGTACGACGGCACAAACGGAATCCGCAAGCCGGGAGATACGGGCGAACTGGGGGTGTTTACCGAGAATACGCCGGCCACCTGCTATCCGACCGGTTCGGCGCTCGGCGCTTCGTGGAACGTGGAACTGCTGGCGGAAATCGGTCGAGCCTTGGGCGTTGAGGGGCGC
The DNA here is from genome assembly GCA_023391635.1 of Bacillota bacterium. GTDB lineage: Bacteria > Bacillota > Bacilli > Paenibacillales > Paenibacillaceae > Cohnella. Next base: position 16,731 of record JAEWAQ010000015.1, read on the forward strand.
AGCATGCAGGTCGATCTGCTGCTCGGGCCGGGCATCAACATGAAGCGTTCCCCGCTCGGCGGCCGGAATTTCGAATACTATTCCGAAGATCCGTATCTGTCGGGAGAGCTGGGCGCCGCCTTCGTGAACGGGCTGCAGAGCGAGGGCGTAGGAGCATCGCTGAAGCATTACGCCTGCAACAACCAGGAGACGGAGAAGATGGTCATGAGCTCCGAGGTCGACGAGCGGACGCTCCGGGAGATTTATTTGAGCGCGTTCGAGCGTGTCATCCGGAAGGCCGACCCGTGGACCGTCATGTGCTCGTATAACTTGATCAACGGGGAATATGCGAGCGAGAACGATCATCTGCTGCGGGAAATCTTGCGTGAGGAATGGGGCTATGACGGCGTCGTGATGTCGGATTGGACGGCTGTCTACGATCGGGTCAAGTCGCTTAAGGCGGGGCTGGATCTGGAAATGCCCGGACCGGCTCATTACCATGCCGCACGGTTGGTCGCGGCCGTCGAGACGGGCGAACTGGATGAAGAGACGCTGGATCGCAGCGTCGGACGGCTGCTGATGCTGCATGAGAAGGTGCAGGCGGGCAGATCGGGTGCGCGCATGCTCCGATCGGACGAATCGGGCAATCAGATCAGGCCGACCGACCTTCATGAACTGGCGCGCCGGGCGGCGGCGGAATGCATCGTGCTGCTCAAGAACGAGCGCGGCGTGCTCCCCCTGCCCGAGCAATCGCTGGATTCGCTCGCGGTGATCGGACAGTTGGCCCGTGCGCCCCGGTATCAGGGCGGAGGAAGCGCACGCGTCACCCCGACGAGGTTGGATATTCCTTACGACGAGATTGTCCGGCTGGCCGGCGACCAGGTTCGCGTCTCGTTCGCGGAGGGCTATAGGGACGAGGCGATCGCGGACGAGGCCCTGATCGAGGAGAGCGTGGCGCTGGCCCGGCAGGCGGATGCGGCGGTATTGTTCGTCGGCTATCCCGAAGGGTCCGAATCGGAAGGCTTCGACAGCGCCGGGATCGACTTGCCGGCGCAGCAAGTGAAGCTGATCCAGGCGGTATCCGCCGTTCAGCCGAATTGCGTTGTCGTTCTCAGCAACGGCTCGGCCGTCGCGATGGAGCCCTGGATCGGCGGCGTGCCGACGGTCGTCGAGACGTGGCTGGCCGGGCAGGCTGCCGGCAGCGCCGTGGCCGACGTGCTGTTCGGACGGGTGAATCCTTCGGGCAAGCTGTCCGAGACGTTCCCGGTCAAGCTGTCGGATAACCCGTCATATCTCAGCTTCGGAGGTGAAGCGGGCAAAGCCGTATACACGGAAGGGCTGTTCGTCGGCTACCGCTATTACGACAAGAAGGAGCTGGCTCCGCAGTTCCCGTTCGGCCACGGCTTATCGTATACGACGTTCGAATATTCGGATATGCAAGTGACGGGAGATGCCGACGGCGTGACCGTCCGCGGCCGGATTCGCAATACGGGGGAGCGGGAAGGCAAGGAGGCGGCACAGTTGTACTTGCGCGACGAAGCTTGTCCGCGCATCCGACCGATCCGGGAACTGAAAGGCTTCCGGAAGGTGAACTTGCAGCCGGGAGAGGAGCAGGAGATCGAGTTTGTGCTGGAACCCCGGGACTTCTCCTATTATGATCCCGACCTGAAGTGCTGGACGGCGGATACGGGGTTTTTCGAGATCGCGATCGGCAGCTCTTCCCGGGATATCCGGCTGTCCCGCCGCATTCATCTGGAGTTCCCTCGGGTCAGGCCGTCGGGCCTGCATCTCTACAGCTTGCTCCGGGATTGGCAGGCAGATGCCCGGGCGGCCGCCGTACTGAGTCGCTCCTTGGAGGAGATGGGCAGGCATGTGCCGGAACCGATTCCGTTGGAAGATCCCGGATTTCAGAGCTTCTTCGGCGATGCCCCACTGGTGAAGCTGATCCAGATGTATGGTCAAACTTGGTTGGGCAGCCGCTCGCCGGAAGATTATGTGAAATCCATGCTCACGGAGTATGAGAATGAAGCTGAATGAAGTGCTTCCATAATACGAGAACAAGCCGAGTGGGTCCTATCCTGCTCGGTTCTTTTTTATGGGAAGAAGCCGCTTGATGGTTATCATCATTTGGAGTAGTTTAGATTCCATTCCACGGTAAAGAGGTTCGTTCTTCCATTCACCCGACCTATCGGCCGAAAGTTACGTTCATCGAGTGGCATCGGCGTGAAGAGTTCAGAGGACCTGCTCGATATAGCGTGAGACAAGGGCAAGGTGGCGGATAAATTGCAAATGATCGCATGAATTACCGACCGCGGCATTGGAATCGGCGAATCTGATATCATCGACTCTGTCTCCCGATATGCGGCTCGAGGCGTGTTGCTTGATCATGAAGCCATCGACCACATGAAGCTGGCGGCACAAGCTCATCATGATTATTCCACGCGATTTATGATACTGCGTGACCGCATGATCCTGGAGGAAGCTGCACAGTGGCTAACGAAGCGGGAGCGATAGGCTGGAATAGGGAGTCTAGGCGATCATGGGCTCGATTGCTACAAGAAAACAAGCATATTCGACAGAATGCAATATTATCTGAATATTTAAAAAAGTTTAAAAATCAGCTATACTAGAAACAGCACCGCAAGATTCATCCCCACGAAGATTGTCCTGCTTCAGGCGAGAAATTCAGGTGACCAAACGGCGTACGAGGATTGATCGCGGACGGTCCGGCTCACCCCCAACTCAATGCCGCCTGAGCTGACAATATAACTGATAATCAGAAGGGAGAATCATCCGTTGGAGTAGCGTAAGGCGAAGCGTGCCAGCATTCCTCCCGGCATGCGGGTACCCAGTGAAGCAGAATGAACGGCAGCAACCGAAGGAAGAACGTGAATGGTTACATGCCACGCATGTTCTGGCAAGATGAATATGGAGCGCATGCAGCGCATGTATCGGAGGGCAGTCAAGTACAAATGAATAGCAGTTATGAGCAGTAGCCTCGGTCATGTTGATTCATGATCGGGGCTACAACTTGTTTATGAGGCTAGGGCGGAGTGCGCCATGCGTTCCTGCCTCTATAGCCTTTATTGGCATGCGCAAAACATGCTACACTATTTCTAGGTGATGGATCGTATGGCGGCGAAGGAAATGCTGCAACTTGTCCGAAAATTTCTGGATTGTTACCGTAGTCGGCCAGAATCCCGAATCCGAGCAAGCCTTGCTTGAGCTGCTTCCTGCCGAAGAAGATCTTACCTATGCAACGAAGCTGGCGGACGGACTTTGCCAATTGGGATCCGCCAAGGGCTTTTCGCGGGTACAAGCGATGGTGCAAGAAGGTTATGATGAGGGCTATTTGAGCCTTACGGAATCGTTATATGCTTACTGCGTGATTTCAGGCACAGAGCACCCGTTGCTTCCATCCGTTCATGGAATTGGTCGTACGGACACTCCATAAAGCTCTGGATTTATATTTGAAGCTGGTCTAAGCATAAGCGGGGTCCATGAGAATATAACTCACCATCAGCAGCACGACAAGTTTCGGAGGGATCGGCTTGAATCGCGACAACGCAGCTGGCCAAATGACAGAGCAAGCAGGAGATCGCGAGATCGTGGTCACCCGTGTATTTGATGCTCCGCGCGGGCTTGTGTTTGAAGCATGGACGAAGGAAGAGCATCTGTCCAAGTGGTGGGGCCCGCAAGGGTTTACGCTGACTTTTCAGAAGTTCGAATTGAAGCCGGGCGGCACATGGCAGTTCATTATGCACGGTCCCGACGGCGTCGATTATCCCAACACCAACGTGTTTGTCGAGGTCGTGAGTCCCGAGCGAATCGTCTTCCGGCATACGGTGTTTCCCCACTTTGTGGCGACGGCTGCGTTTGAGGATTTGGAGGGCAAGACAAAGCTCACTTACCGCACCGTGTTCGAAGAAACAGCCGATACTTTCGACAAGGTGAAAACTTATGCCGTCCCGGGTGCCGAGCAGACGATGGATCGTCTGGAGGCGATTCTGGCAAGCAGGTGACGGTACGAACCTGTCGTCCGCTTGACGCGCATTCCCGGAACTTGATCCAGCACCTGTTGCAGGAATCGGCACGCGGTCTGTCGAAATTATAGGCCACATCATTGGTGCGGGACGGGGCTAACGGATGGCGAATCCATGGACGAAACAGGTGCAACAGGCGATAACGAGCGGCCGTTTGGAGGAAGTCGTCGCCAAGCTGGAAAATGCGGCGCTGCAGCGTCAGCGGATCGATGCTGCGCTGTGGGAGCGGATTCCGGACGACGCGGTCGAGGCTTCACCTCTTCTGATTCAAGCAAGGTGCGAGGAATGGATTCGCCGCGGCGAGCTGCTGCCGGCACGGGACAGCTTGTCCGCCGTACTGGGCCGCCTCGCCGCCCAAACGCTGCGAGGGCCGTTGCTGTCGGCTTTGTCGCAATTGGCTGTCATCAACCTGCGCATTGGTCAACTGCAAGAGGCGGAGCCCATCTTGCGGTTTCTTCGCGATGAGTGGGAGAATGCGGAGGAAGAAGTAAGCGGCGATGTCGCCTATGCGCTGGCGCGGGGCATCGCGTTGCTGGACGGCGACTGCGGGGGGAGAGACAGCGGCTATTATTACAATTGCGCTATGGAGGCATTCGACCGGGACGGGGAAACGGACAAAAGCGCCTTCGCGCTGTTCGACATGCTGGCCCGCAGCGCGATGCGGATGCCGCCCGAGGAATGGGAAGAGCGACTGCTCGCCTTCAAGCGACGGATGACCGTGGGGCACATCGGCGCAGGCTATTATGCGTATCTGTGCGCCTATCGGGCATTCGGCCAAGGGAAGGCCGAGCAAGCTCTCCGCGATCTCGCCGGTGTCGAGGCGGGATCGCTCGCATCCCCTTATCCGCTGCTGATGGAAGTTGTCCGAATGCGAGCGGCCATGCGATCGGGGAAGTCGGAGCCCGGGCGGCGGGAAGTCGGGTTCGTCAACTCGGCGGGCTTTGAGAACGCTGTAGACCTGGATGTGCAGTTCGCATGGGCTTGCGCCAGATTTGAGATGGCAGCGGCCGGGCCCGACTGGGAGACGGCCGGCAGCATTCGTGCGCAAGCCCGGTCCCTCTCGCGAATGGGGCTTCTTGCGGAAGCGGACGTTCATCTTGGGATCATGAACGATTGTTTGGATAAGCGGACGGCCCCGGTCCTCGTCTTGCGGTCCGGCGCCGAGTCCGCGGTTCCATCGTGGAAGGTACAGCTCTTCGGCCGATTCTGCTTTGTGTGCGGGGAGCGGGAGATGGCTTCGATTCGTTGGAAGCGGAGCAAAACGAAGGAATTGATGCTGTACCTGCTGCTGCAGCCGGATTTCACGGTTTCCCGGGAGAAAGTAACCGAGGCGTTGTTTCCCGAAGGCGAGCCGGACAAGAACGCGAACCAATTTTACGTGGCCGCCCACCAGCTCAAGCAAATCATTCGCGAATACTTGGACGTGGACGGAGGCGTCGTCGTCAAGAACGGCATGGTCAAGCTGAAGGACGGGCTGATCGAGGAAATCGACGCCGAGCAGTACACGACCTTGATGCGGATTGCGGACCAGCTGTGGGCGACGAACCGCGACCTTGCGGTTCCGCTGTACGAGAAGGCGCTGCCCCTGTATGGCGAACTGGCGCCTGACGTTCCGTATGTCGATTGGCTGGAACGCAGCCGGGAACGCATGCTGCGCCAGCATTGCGAGACGCTCGGCAAGCTGGCCCGTGCCGCGGCGGAGAAGTCGTCCCCGCATCTCGCGGAAGCTTACGGCCGCGAGTGGACGCGGCTTGCTCCCTTGCAGGAGGAAGCTTACCAGGTGTTGCTGGAAGCCTTGGCGCTTCAAGGGAAGCGGGCCGAAGCGATCGCGCTCTATCATCGGATCGAGAAGCTGTTCCGCGAGGAGCTCGGCACGGCCCCGATGCCGGAAACCCGGAACATCGTCTGGAGGTGAGCAAGCTGCCCGTTCCCCGATTGCCGCTGTTCTTGCTCCGCTTCCTGGCGTTGTTTGCCGGCGGGGCCCTGCTCGTCCTGTTTTGGGTCACGCTTGAGAGTCTTTTCATTAAACGACTCACGTTCCCGTATTTATTTCGTTTCTCGATTCCGTTCACCGTGGCTATCCTGGCAGGGATGATCGCGCTGTTGGGGGCGCTCGTCTGGTTTCGACTGCGAAGTCTTTGGCCGGACCTGTCTGCTGAAGGCGCAGGGCGCAGGCGCGGTGACGATGAACTGGGCCACAGCTTGCTCAGGCTCCCTTCCGAATTGTTCTGGGGCACGGTTGCTTACGGCCTGCTCTTTATTCCCGTCTATCACGTGGTTCATTTTGCTGTGGAAGGGCACTCTCTCCTTCGCGTGGAAGACGCTTACCGCGACAATTTCGTCCGCAGCTTCCTGTACGAGCAAGCGGTGGCGCTATCCGCCGCCATTCTGCATTACGCGGTCTCCCGCCGTCTGACCCGACCGCTGCTTATGCGGCTGACGAATGCAACCGGGGATATCTTACGCGGCAGAAGCTTCCTGTCGATGCTCGCCGCCACGTTCATCGGGCTCATGCTGATCCTGATGTTTTCCATTCTATGGTACGTCCTGGTAGCCCGCGCGAAAAGCATGCCGGTCGAGTTCCACATTCTCGGTCCGCTGATCCTGCTTGAATTGGTTTTCGCCGCTTCCATCTTCTTGCTGCTAGCCAAGGAATTCCGCCGCGAGCTGCTCGTCCTGATCGGCAGCATTCGCTCCCTTCTGGGCGGGGATTCCTCCCGGCTGTATTCGAAAATGCCCGTGCTGTCGGGCGACGAAGTGGGGCAGCTCGCGATCGCCTTCAACCGGCTGCAGCATCGCATTGTCAAGGAATATGAGGCGGTAGCCCAGGAGATTGAGCTGGCTCGCCACGTTCAGCTGCAGCTGCTCCCGCAGCAGGAATTTGCTATCGGAGACTACCGGGCGCTCGCCTTGACGGAGCCCCGCAGGGAGACGGGAAGCGGGTTTTACGATATCGTTCCGCTGCAGGACGGCGGGTTCGCCGTATTCGCAGGCGAGGTGTCCGGCGCCGGCATGCACGCCGCGCTTCATATGTCCGCCGCATTGCTGCTGCTGCGCGCGGAGATTCAGCCGCAGCGGTCGCCCCGGGACATGTTGGACCGGTTCCGGGAGGCGCTGTCAGACGTGTTCGCGGAGAAGCCTGCGTTGTCCGTCGCGCTTGTCCTGTTCGATCCCGCCGGTCATGCGTTGCGCTTCGCCTGCGAGGGCCGCTTCCGCGCGGTGCTGCACCATCCCGCTTCCGAAGCGGAACCCTTGCATGAAGATGAGGACAGGCTCCTGCTGCCCGGAGGCCGGCTGATTTTGCATTCGGATACGGTTCTCCGCATGCTGGAGCTGGAGGAGAAGGGCGCGGATGCCTTGGCTTGCCTGGATGCGGCGAAGCCGCTTCCTTCGCAACTGGGCAGCGGGCTGGACCGGTTCCGTGCCGAGAAGGAACGGGCGGAAGAGGATTTTACGCTTCTTGTCGTCTCACGCGAGGAACGGAGGGAAGCGTAGAAGATGAACAAGTCCGGGACGAAATCGACGTTTCTAAAGCCGCTGCTCCTCTCGTTTCTGATTATATTGGGTGTTCCCGTTCTCACCGTGATGTTCGCCGTCGAGGCGGCGGGCGCCGGGGGCAGCCGGGCGGGCCTGCCGCTGCTGTACGGCCTGGCCGGGGCCGGCGCCGTCATCGCCTATGGGTTGTTCCGGCAAGTGACCAAGCGATTCCGTCGGCGCTTCCGGGAGCTGATCGAGGGCATGGTTGCGCTGCTTGAAGGAGACCGCGACATGCTTCGCGGCCGGATCGCGGATCGCAGCCGCGATGAATTCGGGGAGCTGGGCGCCGCGTTTAACGAGCTGCAGGACTACCTGTCGCGGCAGTATGCCGACCTGGAGCGGGAGCTTCAGCTCGCCTACCGGCTGCAATCAAGCCTGCTGCCCGGCGGTTATCGGGAAGCAAGCGGGTTCGCCATCGCTGCCGATTGCAAGCAGACGCGCATGGTCGGCGGCGATCTGTTCGATATCGTGCCGCTGGGGGAGAGCAGGGTCGCGGTCGTGATCGGCGATGTCGCGGGCAAAGGCATGCCAGCCGCGCTGCTCATGTCCGGGACGATGGCGCTGCTGCGCAGGGAGCTTCGCGCGGGCGGAACGGCGGCGGACGTGTTGACCCGCACGAACCGCCTGATGTTCAGCGCCTTGCAAGGGAAGCTGTTCGTGACGGTCGGGCTTGCGGTGTTCGATCGCGAGGAGACCGCGGTGCAATATGCCGGCGCCGGCCATTTGCCTCCTTATTTGCTCCGCGGGGGAGCGGTAGAGGAAGGGCCCGTCTCGTCGTTGCCGCTGGGCGTCTTGCCGGGGACGGCATACCGGGACCATGCTATCGCGTTCCCGCCGGACAGCCGGCTGGTGCTGTTCACCGACGGCATCGTCGAGTCGGACGGGCCTGACGGGCAGATGCTCGGATTCGAGCGTTTCGAACGGCTGCTGGGAGAACTCCCGGAGAGCGAAGGGCTGACGGAGCAAGTCTCTTCCCTCATGCAGGCCGCAGCGCCGTCCGGCGACAGCCGGCGGGCGGACGACCGGACGATCGTGATCGTGAGCAGACAGTAAAACGTCCGTTCTTGTTAACGATTTGTAAAGCCGGTCTGGTATCGTATGGAGGACGGTTTGACGGCGGAAAAGGGGATGAAGATGAAAGATCAGGCGATGATCCGAAAAGTTTGGCAGCTGGAAAGCGAACTGGGACAAGAGAAAACAGTCGTGCGCGAGCTCAAACAAGCGATTCGGGCGTTGCATCTGCCGGAGCTGCGAGTAGACGAGATCGCAACGGCCGTGTCGGAAGCCTGCCTGAATGCCATCGAACACGGCAATCAGTGCGCCAAAGACATCCCGGTGAAAGTTACGCTGCTCGTCCATGCCGACCGGATCCTGTTTCGGATTTGCGATCGGGGCAGCGGAACGGATGCAGCCTTCGCGCAGCCCCTTCCGGATACGACGCAAGCGAAGGACAAGATCGGTCAGCGCGATCCGCGCGGGTGGGGACTGCTGCTGATGCGGCAATATGCCGATGAGGTGCGGGCCGGGCGCGAAGGCGGGGAGTTTTGCGTGGAACTGCTGTTTCGACGGGAGCCGAAGGGAGGGGAACGCATTGAATAGCGAATTGTCCATTGCAGAGAGGCTGTTTCGGGATGGGATTCTCCTCGATTTGCAAGGGGACTTGACGATGAAAGCGGAGGAGTCGCTGCTGAAGTGGCGGGATTGGGAGAACGGCATGGAGGGCCGGAGCCGCCTGGTGCTGAATTTCAACGGGGTCGATTACGTCAACAGCGCAGGCATCGCGATCCTGATCCGGCTGGCACACGCCGCGCAGCAAGCCGGATTCTCCCTCTACGGCTTCGGCATCAACGCCCATTATCAGAGAATGTTCCGGTTGATCGGTCTGACGGACTTCCTGACGATCTATCCGGATGAATATTCGCTGATGCTGAAGCTGCAGGGGTAGAAGGACGCAGGGAAACAGAGGAACGCAGGTGTGCGCTAATAGGGGCGGCCTGACGTTCTTCTTTTTATATCCGCGGTTTACAAAGAAATCGGGCGTTTTTTGTAAGGTGCTTGTAAAGTCCGTTGCCCTATAATCACCCTTAATCATGGAGATTGTGGGAGGGGCAGCGGCTTTGAGGAAAATGAGACAACGAATATCGGTATGGCTGGCGCTTGCGCTGGCGTTGAACCTGCTGTTTCCGGCGAGCTTCGCCCGGCAGGGCGAAGCTTCAGCCGATGCAGGCGCAGATCTTTACTGGACGAAGACGGAGAGCGTCGCGAGTCCGTATGGCGGAGGGTTCGCGAACGGCCAGGTGTTCAATCCGTCCGTGACGCCGGACGGGCGTTATGTCGTGTACGCCTCGACATCGTCGAACCTGGTGCCGGATGATGCCTTCGCGGACGGAGGCGTAACCGATAATCATATTTATCTATACGACCGATTGACGGGTCAGACGGTCATCCTGGACAAGAACGTCAACGGGACGATCGCCAACTCCTATTCGGAACGTCCGACGATCAGCGATGACGGCAACAGGATCGTCTTCCAATCGGTTGCCACGAACCTGGTTGCGGAGACTCTCCATCTCATCGATCAACCGGATTCCCAGGATAACTTCGTGCGCGTCTATGTTTACGATCGGATAAGCGGCTCTCTGCAGCTTGTCAGTGTCGATTCCGACGAGACGCCTGCGAACAAATACAGCGAAAACGCGCAAATCAGCGGCGACGGCAACTACGTCGTGTTTGAATCCCAAGCGGATAATTTGGATGCTGATGCCCAGCCGTACCGAACGCAAGTGTATTTGCGGGATTTGGCTGCCGGGACGACGACCCGGCTTAGTCCGGCAGACGACAACGCTTACGAGCCTTCCATCAGCCATGATGGGAGCGTCGTGGCCTTCGGGGTGTCCCATTGGAACGATGAAGGCAAATACGAGAGCGATATTTACAGATATGCCGCTCAGGAGCCGGGTTTAACCAAGCTGACGACACGAATCGGCGAATACCTGGGCAGTGGCGAGTACAAGGAACACGCTCGCCCTGTCGTCAGCGCGGACGGCAGCAGGATCGTCTTCTCCTCGCAAGCCGCGGACCTTGTCCCGGACGACACGAACGGCAAGGAAGACATTTTCCTGTACGAGAACGGTACGCTGAAGCGGATCAGCATGAGCGATCAAGGCGAGGAAGCGAATGCGGGCAGCTTCACGCCCGATCTCAGCCCGGACGGCCGCTATGTCGGTTTCATGTCGGCAGCGACGAACTTGAGAACCGGCATGGCGTACGATTCGTTCTATAACAGGCAGACAATCTACGTCTACGATACGACAAGCGAGACGCTCGCCAATCTGGGAGGCGTCGGCCGTGCCTTGTTCGGACTGAATCCGTCGCTGGCCAATCGCACATTCGTGTACGATACGCACAGCTCCGTATTCGCAGCGATGAACGAAGCCGATCTTCCTTCCTGGACTTCGCCAAGGCTGACGGTAGCCCCTGGCGCGGGCGGAAGCGTGAATCTGAGCTGGGACGGCATCTCGGGCGCGCAACTTCAGGGCTACAAAGTGTACGAAACCTCGATAGGCACTGAACAGTATTCCTATGCCAAGGAACGCCTGATCGGGTTCACGACGGATACGTCATTCACCTCTGTCTTGCCTGCCAACACGGATTCACTGAGTTATCGGGTCGAGGCGGTGAACGAGCACTTTCACACGAGCCAGAACGGCCCAGTTGCCGGGCTGGCCAGCGGGCAGGACACCGAATCGCCGACTTGGCCGAACGGCGCCTCGATCACCGTCAGTGCGAAGACATCGGAGAGCCTGACGCTGTCATGGCCGGCGGCCGGCGATTTATTCGGAGTCACGAGCTACAAGGTGTACATGGACAATCCCGCAACGCCCGAAGCGGATTTCGCGGTTGCCGGCGAAACTCCTTTTACACACATAACGATTGAGTCCCTTGCGCCTGACACGGCCTATTCGTTCTATGCGGTCGCGCTCGACGAAGCGGGCAATGTCAGTGCGCCGTTGCCTACGGTTACGGCCGCGACGCTGCCGCCGGCCGATCCGTCTGCGAACGGGAAGCTGACTGCGGTTCCGAATGCCGACGGCACGATCGGGCTAAACTGGACGGCTGGCGCGAACATCTCCCGTTACGAAGTACGTGAAGTCACCGATGCGGAGCATCCGTCCACGCTCGCGGAGGTGTCGGGCGCTTCCGTCTCCTACGTGCTGCAGGGCTTGCCTGCAAGTTCAACCTATCAACTCCGGGTGTACGGGTGGTCCGGCGATCAGTTGGTCTATGAGACGGACACGGTGCAAGTGTCCACCGGCTCCATCGCCATCGCTGGCGTGGAGATGACCCGTCAGCAGATTGCCGGCGGCTTGTCCGTCATGGACGCTACCGAGACGATCACGGTCAAGGGCCAGCCCGGGCGGCTCTCGGTCGCCGAGGTCACCTATACGACCTGGTATGACACGGACGGCAACACCGTGCTGCCAACGCCCCGCGAGACGACGACGTCCCTCGCCTTGACGGAAAACCCTGCGTCTGCAGGGATGTATACCGGTTCTTTCACGTTCGCGGAAGGGATCGAGAAGCTGGTGCAAGTGCAGGCTGTCCTGAAAGACCAGCACGGGGCGTCGTCCCCGCCCGCCCTTCTGTCGGGTTTGCCGCTTCCGATCCTGAATGCTGCGTCACTCCGGCTGGGGCTGACCGCTCCTGTCGGCAGTAACCTGCAAAGCTACCAGGTGCAGGTATTCAGCCGTTCCGCAACAGCTTCGCAGACGAAAACCGTCGGGAATGACACAACGCTAATCTTCGATCGCGTCAGAGCGGCGCCGGACACGATCATCCGTGTCATAAGCCCAGCCGGGAAAGTCGTGGCGGAGGACAATGTCGGCGGACTTCGGTTCGGGCTTGTCAAGGATCAGACGATTGCGATTCCGGTGCCCAAGAAGCTTCATCTTCAAGTGACGAATGGGCAGACAGGCGTTTCAAACCTGGAAGTTTCTCTTGATGACGGCAATGGAAATTACTTCATGAGAACAACCGACGTCACCGGCAGCATTCCGCCCATCGAATGGGGGCCCGGCACAACGCATGTCACGGCGCGCCTCTTCGGGCGAGTATTATCCGATTATGTGAACCCGGGAGCGGTGGCGATCGTCTTGCCGCTTGCAGAGTCGGAAGTTGTGAAGACCATAACTTTGGCCCCGATGCAGAAAGGCACGATTCGGGGAAAAGTCACCCAACCGGACGGCGCTCCGGCATATGGCGTTCGTGTCAGTGCCTCGCAGCTTGATTACGGAGAAGATTTCTTTACCGATGCGTATACCGACAATGAAGGATTATACACGCTAAACGTGTTCGAGGGTCCGACGGAAGTGGCCTTCAGCTTGCCGCAATACGCTCATCTCTCCGGAGGCACTCCTTCTTCCGTCACCGTGGCGGCCAATCAGGAGATCGTACTGGATAAGGTGCTGGCATCGAATTCGAAGCATACGCTGAAGATCAATCTCTATACCCGTTATGAAGGGGGGGATTGGCAAGGTCCCCTTCCGATCGACTGGACAACCGGGATTCACCTTCGGGTGATGGTGAACAGTACGTATGTGACGAGCCCGAACGTTTCGTTGTGGATGAAAGCGGGAGAGCAGTTGACTGTCTCTGCCGACGGCGTGGAAGGAGGTCTCGGCAAGGCATCGAAGGTCGTAACGCTGGAAGCGGACGGCACGACCGAGGCGGAACTGAGACTGGACCAGGAAGACTCCCTGATTACTGCGAGTCTTGCCCCGCCTGCCGAATGGGCCGAGCAATCCATGGCTTATAACTGGTTTGCGATTCTTTCGAAGCGAGTCAATTCAGCATGGTTAGGGATGGCCTACAAGAGCGGTTACGGGAGCCGTCTGGAGATCAAGGCGCCGGAACCCGGAGACTACAAGCTCGACCTTACGATTCCCGGGCTCGGCCAGGTGGAGAAGCTGATTAACATCGACCGGATATCGACCTACGCGCTCGGGACGATCCCGATAACTGCCGCATCCGGGGCGTTCTCGGGCCGCACGGGCAACAGCTTGTCCGTTCAACCGGTAGAATTGGTGCCAGGCCAGACCGCGAGGGTTAAAGTGGCGTATGATCGCCGACACGGACACGGATCAGGCGTCGAAGCCGCTTCCGTCTCTGTCACCCTGCCCGAAGGAACGAGCTATGTACCGCAGTCGGCGACGCTGAATGGCACCGTTGCGACGCCGGACAGGCAGGACGGGCGCTTGATTTTCCCGGTCAACTTCTCAACCGATGGAGATGCGGGAAGCATCGTGTTTCAACTGCTGGTCGGTTCCGAAGCTGCTGCTTCTTTGCCGGTGCTTGCCCAGATCTCTTATGACTATAACGGCAACCCGAAGACGGAGTCGCTCGGAACGGTCGTCTTGACGAATGAGCCGGTTACGCTGACCGCACCGGAGCATACGCGAAGCTTGAACTGGGAGCTCGGCGGGCGGGCCGTTCCCGGCAAGAAGGTATCCGTCTACGCATCCGGTCAGAAGATCGGCGAGTCGGTCGCGACGCCCGGCGGCTTGTGGAGCTTGAGTCTGACGATGCCGGACCCGCTGGGCGCCCAATTGTTCAGGGTGTATGCCGAGATGAATAACAACGGCCAAACGATGCGGACGCCGGAGGTGAGAGTAAATTATGATCCGGATGTGCCGGCGATCTCCAGGTTCACGATCGAACAGCAGGATGGCCGCCGCACTTCGCTGGATCTGTCGAAGGGACCGGCCCGGTTTCCGTTCGTCGTCGTTCCCGGTTCGCCGTTCTTGTACGAAATCCAGTTTACGGACAATGACGCTGTGCGGAACGTGCAGGTACATTTAATGGTGGAGAACGGATCCGTCCAGTCCGCTGAGGCCAAGTTGGTCAATGGCGTCTATCATGCAACCAGTCCTTCCATGATGGGCATGACGGAGAGCATCTACGTGACGTATGACCGCAAGCCGGCGGCTTTGAAGACATTCAACCGGGCAGAGGATCTGAAGCGCGAACTGCCGCCTGCGATGCGGGATTACAAGATCGAAGACGCCACCGATGGTTTCCGATCGGTCGACGCCAACACGATGCAGGGAACGATTGATTTCACCTTGCCGCAGGTTCAGGATTTGCAGATGCACGTCGATATGACCTTGCAGCGCAATACGGGCTACACGCCGACGGCGGAGGATCTGAAGCGGGCGGAGGAACTCGGGATCGAAGCGTATGGCGTGAAATATTCGTTCCAGCAGGACGAAGAGCAGCTGTCTGTCGTGATAGAGGCCTATATCCCGGAGAGCAAGCTCGGCAACGTGTCGCAGACGTTCGGCCGGATCGCCGCGGCAGTGGAAGCCAAGCCGGACCGGGGGCCGCAGGTTCGGGTCATGGGGCCGCTCGATACAGCCCGTTCGCTCGTCAAAGTGACGGCCACGGTGCTATGGGACGAGAAGGACTTGGCCAACCAGATTGGCAAGGGCGCCGCGGCCATCTACGACGCGAAGAGCGCTGTCGACGGCAGAGAGCAGGTCGCCGAGACGATGGACAAGTTCGGGAACATGGCGGATAAGATTGCGCAATGCAACCCGGAAGTGGCGGGGTATTACGGGCAGAAGATTGAGCAGGCAGCGACGTATGCGCTGACCGTAGAAGTGGCCAAGTGGGGAATCATGATCGCGGGGGCAGTGCTTGCGCCGGCGACCTTCGGCGGTTCGCTGGCGCTGATGGGCGCGAGCATGGCGATCGGCGCCGCGCTGGATTACACCGTCAACCATGACATGGACCTGCTCCAGGATCAGATCGACAAGTCGTCCGCAGGGAATTGCCCCGACGATGACCCGATAACCGGGATCGATCTGGGCTCGCCGGCGGCAAACCCGGTCTGGATCTACGATCCGAGCGGATACGTCTACGAGACGTTCCCGGACAACCGGATCTCCGATGTGAAGGCGACCGTGTTCTTCAAGGAGGGAGCGCCGGGAGGTTACGTGCCGTGGGATGCGGATTGGTACGGCCAACGCAATCCGCAGATGACGGATGCGAGCGGCCGGTACGGATGGGACGTTCCTCCCGGGCGCTGGCAGGTCGTCTACGAGAAGGAAGGTTACCAAACGGAGAGGAGCGCCGAGCTGGACGTCCCTCCGCCGCATTTCGACGTCAATATTAAGATGGTTACTTATGCGGCGCCCCTAATCGCGAAGGTGAAAGCGGAAGTGTCCGCAACCGGCGGAACGACTGTCGAATTCACGACGGACAAATACGTAGCCGTCTCTGCGCTGGCAGACGACGGGATCACGGTTCTGTCCGGCGGAACGCCGCTGGATGGAACGCTGGAAGCGGTAGGCGCACGCGAAGACGACGACGGAGCGCTGCTGACCCGCACGTTCCGCTTCCGCAGCGCGCAGGCCGTCGCGGCAGGCAGTTCGCTGGACGTGACGCTGCGCGGCGCGATTGTCGTCAGCTATGCGGGAACCGCCATGGCGTCGGATTACGCGAACGCGAACATGATGGTTGCCTTGAAAGACGAGACGGCGCCTGCACTGGCCAGCGCAGTCGCGGCAACCTCCGGCAACGTGATCCGGCTCGCGTTCGACGAGCCGATCGATGGGGCGATGCCGCTGACGACGGGCGATTTCACTCTGACTGGCACGCCGCTGTCGGTCGTATCGGTCGGCTACGGGGCGGATGGCCGTGCGGTCGATCTGTATTTGCCCGGCAAGCTGCGCCAGGCCGATCGCGTGAGCGTCGTCGTTCCCGGCGGGAAGATCGCCGACTTGAGCGGCAACGCGTATGCGGGCGGCACGCAATCCGTGACGAACCTGACGGCTTCTGCCGATGCGGCGCTCAGCGGTTTGGCCTTGGCAGGGTATGGGCTATCGGCTACTTTCTCGCCGGGCGTTGGCCAATACAGCATCACGGTGCCCCATGGCATCTCGATGCTTGACGTGACGGCGACTGCCCGCGATGCGGGGGCTTCCATCCGCATGAACGGCTATGCCGTCGGCTCGGGCGTGCGGACGAGCGTGCCGATCATAGGCGAACTCATACTGGCGACCGTGACGGCCCAGGACGGCCGAACGAAGCAGTACTACGAGCTGCAGATCGTGCGCGGCAACGCCGGCGGCGGGCTGGCAGACGGAGAGAACGTGTCCGATAAGGGGGCACTCACGATTCCGGCAGGCAGTTCCGGTACGGTACGTCTAGGCAAGGATATCGAGGTCGTCGTGCCGAAGGGCGCCAGGAAAGACGCTTTCCGGATTACGATTGCGCCGGCTGCCGCGTACGATGACGGCAAGAGCGCGGACCTGCAGCTGCTCAGCCAAGTTTATGAAGTGAACAAGACGGCTGAAGGCCGCTTCGACCAGCCGGTTACGATCCGGCTGCGTCTCGCGGCGCTGCCGGGCGCAGGCAAGCTTGCCGCTATTTTCTACTACGACGAGACGGCACGTCAGTGGGTGAACATCGGCGGGACGATGGAAGGAGATACAATCATCGTATCCGTCGACCACTTTACGAAATTTGCCGCATTTGCCTATGAAGATGCCGCCGTCCCGATCGCTCCGTTCCGGGATATAGCCGGCCACTGGGCGGCGGACCGGATCGCGGAAGCGGTGTCCCGCGGCATCGTCAGCGGTTATGGGGATGGAACGTTCAAGCCGGACGAGCGCGTGACGAGGGCGGAATTCATCGCGATGCTGGCACGGGCGTTGAAGCTGGAAAGCCAGGCTGAAATGCCGGCATTTGCGGACGTGAAGTCTATCCCGGCATGGTCGCGGAGCGCGATCGCCCAAGCGGCCGAGCGGGGCATATTAAGCGGATACGAGGATGGAACCATCCGGCCGGACCGGCCGATCACGCGCGCGGAGATGGCCGCCATGATCGCCAGAGCGTTGCAGTTGGCCCAAACAGCCGGTGCAGGAACGGCATTCGCCGACGACGGGCGCATTCCGCAGTGGGCCAAACCGGCGGTTGCCGCGGCGGTGCAGGCGGGATTGATTGTCGGCAGGGACGGCAACCGTTTCGCTCCGTCCGCGTTCACCACGCGAGCGGAAGCTGCCGTGCTGCTGTTGAAAGCGGCGGTTGAAGCGGAATAAGATGAGAGATGAGGGCGTCCCCAGGCGAATCGCTTCGTTAGTACGCTTATCGCCTGGATTCGGTTGGATGGACAAAACGGGAAATGGCGGGCAAGAGAGGATGACTCTCCTGCACCGCCATTTCCCGTTCGCTTGTAATGCCGGATCCGACGCCCCGGGTCGTGATGCGAGTTATGGCCTGCTTACGGAATGTATAAACATTACTTGCGATATTTCGAAAAATAATTTAAAAACAGATATAAAGAAACAAATTGACACCAAAACGAAACGTATATATAATAAAAACAAAAGCTTAAAGAAACATAAAGAAACTTGGCAAACCAGAAAGCGAGATGGATCGATTGAACTCCGTGAAGATGTCTCTGTCCCAGTTGTTAGGTGCACCATACACGAAAGCCGTCATCGACGGGGCAACTTCCTTGCTGGAGCTGGAACGCGAAGAAGCCGAGCGGCTGGCGCACGATGAGATCGAGTTTTTGCCGAAGGCATATATCGACCATGCGAATCGTTTGTTGGCGCAAGTGGGGAAGCCGTTTGTTTCGGAGTTGGAACCATCGCTCGACGGTGCACCAACGAATGCGTTCAGAAACGCAACCAATACGAAAGCAAGTCCGATCGGCGGCTTGGGGTATCTCCGTCTGGGCGAAGACGGTCGGCTGTACCTGGCGACCAAGAGTGAGCATTACCATACCCCGCTCGGACATAACTTCCCGGGATATCAGTTGATCGATCGTGCCAGAGCGCTGGGCATTACGAACGCGACGCATAACAATACGCGAGGCTACATTACGCGGCTGCTTGAGAGAGAGCTCGTGCGAACGATCAATGGGCTGCGTCCGCAAGAGACGGACGCGCTGGATGCCGTCCTCGCCTCCCAAGAACCGCATGTGTTGAATCGGGTCATCAACTTGGAGACCGGCTCGCTGGCCTGCGAGGCGGGAATCAAGATGATGCTGGCACGGTTTTATCAGCTCGACTCGACATTCCCGCAGCCTAAATACGAGGATCGCACACCGGTGTTTTTTGTAATGGCGGATCATGACGGCGGTGGCAAAGCGAATTACCACGGCACGACGATGTTTGCCCAGATGATGCGCGATATGTGGCCCGGTATGTACGGGAAACTGGAAGATGCGGGGATTTTAAAGGTTTGTCCGGTGAGAATTAACGATTGGGAGGATTTCCGAACGAAATTCGAACAATATAATAAACCGCCTTACAAGGCTGCCGGATTTCTGCATGAAATCATCATGATGAATTACGGCGGGATCAAGCTGGAGCAGCAATATTTGCAGAAGGTATACGCGTTATGCCGCGAGCACGATACTCCGATATTGTGTGACGAAATTCAGTCTTGCATGTGGTATCCGCCCATGTTTCTGTTCCGGGAGTACGGGCTGAACCCCGACTTCGTCGTGATCGGCAAAGGGTTTCCGGGCGGCCAATACCCGGCTTCCCGCATCGTCATGACAGCCGAAATGGATACGCTCAACCAGTTTGGCGCATTAGTCACCAACGGTCAGGAAGAACTGGCGGCGTTGGCTTACTTGATTACGATGAAGTTCACGGAAGAGAACGAGGGCTATATTCGCGTCATGGGCCAATACTACGAAGACAAGCTGCGGGAGTTGGCGGTCCGCTATCCGGCCTATATCGACCGAACGGAGGGGCTGGGACACCTGTCGACGATTTTCTTCCACGAGGCGCAGATCGTCGTTCTGTTTACAGGCATGCTAAACAACGCTTGCGTCGACATCAGTTCCCAAACGTACAAGGCGAGCTGCCCCCCGGCGGTACTTACGAAACCGCCTACAATCGCAACCAAGGAAATGATAGACTACGTATTGAACTGCATGGAGGAAGCGATGCGGACAATCGGCGCGAAGGAGCGCGGCCGTACCGGCTAACCCATACATCCCATTTGATCATGGAGGTATGTTCATGACTGAGCCCGATACGAAGGATATCGACATCGACGAAAGAAGAAAACGAATTCTGGATTTGCTTCAGCGCGAAGGTAAGGTGAAAGTTGCCGATTTAAGCAGGATGTTCGGCATTTCGGAAGTGACGATCCGGGGCGATCTCGACGATCTTGAAGAGCAAGGGGCGCTGCAGCGCGTTCACGGCGGCGCGATCAGCACGTACAAAAATTATTACAATATGACGTTCCACGACCGAACGGCAACGAACGGCGATGAGAAAAGAAGAATTGCACTGGAAGCGGCTTCGATGATTTCGGATGGCGACACGGTCATCATCGGTTCCGGAACGACGCCGCTGTACGTGATGCAGGAACTGAAAAATCATAAAAACCTGATTATCATTACGAATTCGTTGCCTGTTGCCCACGAAGCCGGCTTCAATCGCAATATCAATGTCATCGTCATGCTGGGCGGGAACATCAATGTGCAGTACGAGTTTATTACCGGCGACGACGCCATCAGTCAGTTGAACAAATATAAAGCGGACAAGCTGATTTTGTCGTCGGACGGAGTCAGCTCCGAATTCGGGGTTACGACCTACCATCACCTGGAGGCGGAGCTGTACCGGAGAATGATAGCGCTCGCAGACAAAAGAATCCTGGTTGCAGACTACACGAAGATCGGTCGGGCCAACTTCGCGCGTATCGAGACGATCGACAAAATCGACTGCCTCATTTCCAATCAGAACGCGAACAAGGACGAAATCGAAGCCGTCAAAGAAAAAGGCGTCGAAGTTCGGCTAGTCTAAAGACAGGGGGTTACCGCAGATGATTATCGGATTGGCGAAGGAAATCAAAAATAATGAACATCGGGTCGGGCTGACGCCGGGCGGCGTAGGCGAGCTCGTCCGCAACGGCCACCGCGTGCTCGTCGAGGAGGGCGCGGGAGCGGGCAGCGGCTTTGAGGATCGGCAGTATGCCGAAGCGGGAGCGAGCCTGCTCGCGGATAAGAAAGAACTGTTCGACCAGGCGGACCTCATCGTGAAGGTGAAGGAGCCGCTGGAATCGGAATACGAATACTTCCGGCCGGGGCAAGCCCTGTATACGTATCTGCACTTGTCTCCGAATCTGTCCCTGACGCAAATGCTGACGGATAAGCGCATTACGGGCATCGCCTATGAAACCGTCCAGTTGGACAACGGACAGCTCCCGCTGCTGGCGCCGATGAGCGAAATTGCCGGAAGAATGTCCGTTCAGATCGGAGCCGCGCTGCTGCAAAAATACAACGGCGGGATGGGGATCCTGCTCGGCGGAGTTCCCGGCGTCGCGAACGCGGAAGTCGTCATCGTCGGCGGCGGCGTCGTGGGCACCAATGCCGCCAAGATGGCCGCCGGGCTGGGCGCGCGAGTCACTTTGCTCGATGTGAGCAAAAACCGGCTCGTTTACCTGGACGATATATTCTCCGGCAGCATCCGAACGTTGATTTGCAACGAGCATAACGTAACCGAAGCGGTCCGCACAGCCGATTTGTTGATTGGAGCCGTTCTCATACCCGGGGCGACAGCACCGAAGATCGTCCGGGAGCATATGGTCCAATCGATGAAAAAAGGATCGGTCATCGTTGACGTAGCCATCGATCAAGGCGGGTCAATCGAGACGATCGACCGGATCACGACGCACGATCAGCCGAGCTATGAGAAACACGGCGTCGTCCACTATTCGGTCGCCAACATACCTGGCGCAGTGCCGCGCACTTCCACCATCGCCTTGGAATCGGCCACCCTTCCTTACCTGGTCAACATGGCAAACAAAGGGGTGCGCCGGGCGTTGCTGGAAGACCCTTCCTTGCTCAAAGGGCTGAACACTTATGCGGGAAGAATCACTTGCAAGCCGGTCGCAGCCAGCCACGGATTGGATTGTGCCGATTCCGCGAGCCTGCTGCAGACGGAACACGCTTCGTAACGGGAAAGGGGGATCTCGATGTCAGGCAGATTGGGTCGCGAGTCGGACTGCTTCATCGGACTTGACATCGGAACTTCCGCCGTTAAAGGCGTGCTGATGTCTTCCGGTGGAACCATCCTGTCCCGGGAGAAACGCGAGGTGGCCTACTTGCCTTCCGAAGGCGGCCGCGTGGAGTTCGACGCGGACCGGCTGTACCGGTCGACCGCCGACGTCATTCGCGGACTGGTGCTCGCACTTCCCCTGGAAGGTGTCGTCGCCGGGCTCAGCATCGCCTCCGCAAGCGGGAATACCTTGCTGGTGAACGATCGGGGAGAGCCGATGCTTCCGGCGATCAGTTGGATGGATGCGCGAGCTCGAGATGAGGTCGAGACGGTGTTCGGCAAGCTGGAGGCAAGCGAGGTGCACGAACGGATCGGTTGGCCGCTGATGGACGCGTTTCCGCTGGCACACTTGGCTTGGCTGAAATGTCATGCGCCGGAGCTTCTGGACGCATCGTCCGTGATTTGCATGAGTACGGATTATATTCATTTCAAATTGACGGGGAATTGGGCCATCGATCGTTCTACCGCCACCACGATGTATTTGCAGGACCAGCAGGCCGGACGGTGGCATTTGCCTTTCCTTCGTTCGTTGGGCATTCCCGAATGCAAGCTGCCGCCCATCCATCCCACGGGGACCGTGCTCGGCCACATCGGCTCCGAGGCCGCCGCCGATACGGGCCTGGCGCGCGGAACGCCCGTCGTGCTCGGCGCCTTCGATCATCCTTGCGCGGCGTTGGGGGCAGGCATTGTCGACGAAGGACAACTGCTCTTATCCTGCGGCACTTCCTGGGTCGGCTTCTGCCCGGTGAACGACCGGCGCCGATCGATCGCGTTGCGGATGCTGACCGATCCTTACCTTCAGCCTGCGGGGGCTTGGGGGGCCATGTTCTCGCTGCCGGCGATCGCCGCTTCTGTCGACCGTTATGTATGCCAATATATTTCCGACGGTCCGGACCGGTACCGAGATTTTGATCGGCTGGCCGCTTCCGCCAGTCCCGGCGCGGGAGGACTCGTACTCGACCCGAATGGGAAGGGCGAATTCGACAATCGGAACGGGTACGGGAAAGCGGAAATCGCAAGAGCGCTTATGGAAGGCACCGCTTATCTGTTGAAGAGACAATTGGACCGACTGGAGGTTGCCGGCATGCGCTTTGCGTCCGCCACCCTCGTAGGAGGACCTTCCGAAACGCACCCGTGGCCGCAAATTGTCGCCGATGTGCTCGGCTTGGACGTCTGCACCGTCAATGGCTCTTGCGCGGGCGCCGTCGGAGCCGCGATCGTGGCCGGCATCGGGGCGGGGCGATATGCGGACGAGCGGGACGCCCTGAAGCAATTGGCTTTTCCCAAGCTTACCCGCCCTCCCGATCGGGAAACGGCTCCCGTCTATCGCGACCGATATCGTGAATTTATCGCTTGTACGGCAAATTGAGGAGGTGGCGAATGATGAGTTCCTTGTTCGAATTGAAGGATGTCGACAAGAAGTTCTACGAGCAGAAGCTGCAAGCTTTTCTTCCGGATCGAATCATCGACATTCATACGCACGTATGGTTGGATCAAATCCGACTGACTTCCTCCGCCGCGCCCGTGAGGGCGGTCACGTGGCCGTCGCTGGTCGCCAAGGATAATTCCATAGAGGATTTGTTCGAGACGTACCGTTTGATGTTCCCCGGGAAGGAAGTCACCCCGCTGATTTTCTCCCAAGTCAGCATGGATTACGACATTGCGGCAGGGAACGAATATGTCAGGCAATGCGCCGCACGCCATCGCTTGCCGTCGCTGATGGTCGCAAGGCCCGAACAGAGCGCTTCCGAATTCGAAGAAGCCATCGACCGGGGCGGCTTCCTCGGATGCAAAGTATATTTGAACTTCTCCGCTTCCTATATCCCGGAGAAGGAAATCCGGATCTACGATTTCCTGCCGCCTCATCAGCTGGAAGTGCTCGATCGGCGCGGCTGGATCGTGATGCTGCACATTCCGCGGGACGGCCGGTTGAAGGATCCCGTCAATCTGGCGCAAATGCTGGAAATCGAGCGCGCCTACCCGTCGCTGAAGCTAATCATTGCCCACGTAGGACGCGCTTATTGCCCAGAGGACGTGGGCGACGCCTTCGACGTTCTGGCAGAGACGAAGAATATGGTGTTCGACTTCAGCGCGAATACGAATGCTTGCGTGTTCAAACAGCTAATTCGGGCTGTCGGCCCGAAACGAATCGTGTTCGGCAGCGATCTTCCGATCCTGCGCATGCGAACGAGGCGAATTTGCGAAAACGGCCATTACGTGAATCTGGTTCCCGCAGGCTTATACGGCGACGTGTCGGGAGATTCGCACATGCGGGAGGTGGAGGGCGCCGAGGCGGAATCGTTATCGTTCTTTCTGTACGAGGAGATCGAAGCTTTCCGCGCCGCCGCGCAAGCGGAAGGTCTGACCCGATCCGATATCGAGAATATTTTTTGCAACAATGCCCAATCGATGATTGACGGAATCGAGGTCTCGCGCCGATGACGAAGCTGAAGGTCGCACTGCTGCCGATGTACGTGAAGCTATACGACGAACATTGGCCCGAGTTAAGGGAACGAGTGAACGATTTTCACGATACGATTGCCGGCGAATTCGAGAGACGGGGTCTTGAAGTCATTTCTTCGCAAGCATGCACAATCAAGCCGGAATTCGAGGCAGCGATCCGAGCGTTCGAACAGGCGGAAGCGGACGCCATCGTTACGCTGCATTTGGCCTACTCGCCTTCGCTCGAGTCCGCCGGCGCGCTTGCCGCTACGAAGCTTCCGCTGATCGTGCTCGACACGACGCCGACATACGATTTCGGCCCGGCGCAGCACCCGGACGAAATCATGTACAACCACGGCATACACGGCGTTCAAGACATGTGCAACTTGCTCATTCGCAATGGTAAGCGGTTTCGGATCGAAGCTGGGCACTGGTCGGAATCCGACGTGCTCGACCGGGTAACGGACGGCGTGAAGGCCGCCAGGCTGGCCATTCGGATGAGGAACGCCAAGGTCGGAGCGATCGGCAAGCCGTTTCCCGGCATGGGGGATTTTCAACTGCCGGCGGACGAATTGCGTTCATCGATCGGCATCGAGACGGTCGAATGGGACCTTTGGGATGCCCGTTCAGTCGCCGAGCCAATTCCGGACGAATGGATCGATCGGGAAATCGAGGAGGATGCGAAGAAGTACGATGCAGGTCAAGTCGACCGCGAAACGCTTCGGCAATCGATCCGAGCGGATTTGACGGCAAGACGCTGGATCGAACAAGGCGAATGGACGGCATTCACCGTCAACTTCCTTGACATCGATCGAGCTTCGGCTCTGCCCAGCATGCCGTTTCTGGAAGCAAGCAAAGCGATGGAGCGCGGCATTGGCTATGCGGGGGAAGGAGACGTGTTGACGGCCGCGTTGACAGGCGCGCTGCTGTCCGTCTATCCAGACAGTTCGTTCACGGAGATGTTCTGCCCCGATTGGAAAAATAATCGCATATTTCTAAGTCACATGGGCGAAATGAACTTGCGTGTTGCGGCCGGCAAGCCTGAGCTGCGGGCAAAGGCATTTCCGTTCGGCGACGCCGACACCCCTGTCGCGGCCTGCGGCAAATTCCGCGGCGGACAAGCCGTCTATGCGAACTTGGCGCCGGGACGGGGCGGGACGTATACGTTCATCCTGTCGCCGATCGATATGGTTGAGCCCGAAGGCGAAGACCGGATGACGGATGCGATTCGCGGATGGTTTCGGCCACCCATTCCCGTCGAGTATTTTCTTGCCATATACAGCAAGCTGGGCGGTACGCATCACGGCGTTATCGTCTACGGGGATGCGATGAAAGTGCTGGAGGCATTTGGAGAAACTATGGGATGGCATATAGCCATGATCAGGTAACAGAAGATTCGGTAAACAATACGGAGGCGGGAATGTATTCCATGATGCAAACGTCCGATCGAATCATCGTTCCGGCGTAACCGTTCGTTTACTGAGGGGGTTTCCGATGCAGAGGAAAATGTTCATTACGGGACTGTTGTTCATCACCCCGATCACCGTCATTCTGGCCGTCTTTCTCTTTTACCCGATCTTGCAATCGGTTTATTACAGCCTGACGGACTGGAACGGTATCGGGAGTCATTCATTCATCGGCTTAGCCAACTACGCGGATATATTCCGGGACGAAGGCTTCCGGAATTCGCTGACGAGGACGCTATATATCGGACTGGCCGTGGCCCTGTTGGCCAACTTGTTCGGACTGCTGTTCGCCCTGTTGCTGGACCGCAGGCTGAAGACCAAAAGCTTGATGCGTGCGCTATTTTACATTCCGAACGTGATTCCGATCGTCGTATCGGCTTTCGTATGGCGCTATATATTGGATGCCAACTCCGGCCTGCTCAACCTTGGATTGACCGAACTGACCGGCTCCAAAACGGCCGTTCCGTGGATCGATTCGCCCGAATACGTCGTGTTTTCCATTATCGCCATCTCGGTGTGGCAAATGTGGGGGCCGATCATGATCATCTACTTGGCCGCTCTGCAGGGCGTGCCGCATGAGATGAAAGAAGCTTCCATGATCGACGGGGCATCGGTTTGGAACAGATTTCGTAACGTCACCGTCCCAATGATCGCCCCTAGCATTACCGTCAACGTGTTGATCGGTCTGGCCAACGGCTTGCGCATCTTCGATCTGCCGTATGCATTGACCGGCGGCGGCCCGGCCAATGCCAGCGAGACGCTGGCCATCAAGATTTACCGCTATGCCTTCGCTTCCGCGGATTTGTCCTACGGTCTGGCCGCTTCCTTCGTCCTGACAGCGATTGCGTTGGTCGTAACCTTCTTCTTCATCGCCTTGTCCAGAAAATACGAACGGGGGGTGATTTGATTGGAGAGAGTCCGCGCCATTCTGTTGGAGCTGCTCGTGCTCGTTATCGCAGCGATCGTCTCGATTCCGCTCTACTTGATCGCGATCAATTCGTTCAAATCACATGCGGATATCGTGAGGCATCCGTTATCGTTCCCTTCTTTCGAGGTCGGGTTCGACAATATCGCGCGCGCCTTCGATAAATTGAACATTATTAAGTCCTACGGAGTTACGATTTCCATCGGCTTCATCACGATGCTGATCATTATTGTGCTGGGCGCTTTCGCGGCCTATGCCGTAGCGAGGATCAAGCACCCTTTTCTCGGGACCATGTATTGGGTGTACACGTCCGCGATTCTGATTCCGATCCAGTCCGCGCTCATTCCGATTGTGTTTTTGCTGAGAAGTCTGCACATGAGCGATACGATCCTCGGCATTTCGCTTATTTATTCTGCGATGCTGTCGCCGTTCTGCATCTTCATGTTCAGCGGTTTTATGCGGACGCTGCCTTACGAACTGGAGGAATCCGCCTATCTTGACGGAAGCTCTCCGGCCCGGACGTTCCTCCGCATTATTTTCCCGCTTGTCGCGCCCGTTACCGCATCGCTCGTCATCATTCAATTCATTGCGGTATGGAACGATCTGCAGCTGCCGCTCGTCGTCCTGAATTCCAACAATCATCCGACCGTCAGCCTTAGCCTGCTGAAGTCGTTCAGCGGACGCGGATTGACCGATTTAAGCCTGCTGTTCGGCGGTATATCGCTTGTACTGGCTCCGATCATGGTGTTGTTCGTCAGCTTTCAGCGTTATTTCGTCAAAGGCTTGTCGGCAGGCGCGGTCAAAGGATAGAGGGTTCGCCATTTGAAAGGGGTGAGGCTTCTCGGGCATATGTTGCGCACAGCAATTCAGACAGGCGGGGAACGCAATTTCATGCGGCAGATAGCCGCCAAACTAACCTAGGGGAGGATTTATCCGTGAAGCGAAGCAACCTGTCATCACTCAGTCTCTTGCTGGTATTCGCCATGCTTGCCGGCTTGCTGGCGGCCTGCGGAAGCTCGGGCGGCAAAGGCGGCGCATCGGACGGCGGCAAAGTGGAGCTAACCATGCTGTTCCAGGAATCTCTGTTCGGCGGCATTCACGAAAAGCTGTTCGAAGAATACGAGAAGGATCACCTGAACGTGAAGATCAAAGCCGAGACGACGACGGACGGCGGCATCTTCGATACGTTTAGAACGAAAATATCGACCTCCGATATGCCGGACATGTTCCAGATCAATCCCGGGCATATTACGACCAAGCTCGCCAATGAAGGCGGGTACATCATGGACATTGGCAGCGTGGAAGCCAGCCAAAACTATTCGGAACAAATCATTAAGGCGACTACGCTGTCGGACGGCAAATATGCGCTGTTCACCCCCGGGGTCGGCATTATGGGTTTCGCCTACAATAAGACGATGTTCAAGGAAGCCGGCTACGACACTCCGCCCGCTACGTGGGAAGAACTTATGGATCTTGGGCAGAAGCTGAAGGATCAGGGCAAGGATCTTCTCGTATACGGCTCCAAGTGGGAGACGTCGATCGCCAACGTGTTCCATTGGACATTCGGGCTTTACGCCCAGAAGGACGCCGCTTTCAAGGAAGCTTACTTGACGAACAATATCGATTGGAGCAAGCCGGAATACCGTGCCCTCCTGGAGGAAGGCATGAACCGTTTCAAAGAGCTGAACCAGTACGTACGCACGGGAAGCTTCACGAACGAATATGCGGGCGCCCAGCAATCGTTCGCGAATAACGAAGCGGCCATGCTGATGGGCGGAACGTGGGAGGCGGCGACGCTTCGCAAGTTGGCCCCTGATATGGATCTCGGCTTCATGAATTTGCCGTACGCGGACAAATCCGCCAACCCGGTCATCTTCTCGCCGGAAGACGGAATCGCCATCAACGCCAAAGGCAGTCATATCGAAGAGACGAAGGCGTTCCTCAACTGGCTGTTCAGCAAGGAAACGTACCTCAAATTCCAGACGGCGAAGGGCACATTCTCGGCCATGCCGGGCGTGGGCGAATTGGACAAGTCGTACGAGGAAGCGAACGTGCCGGATTGGTTGAACTCTCAGACCGTCATTACATTCGCCAATACGGGTCCGATCCCGAGCCCGACCTGGATCGCGCTCGGCAATGCGGCTCAAGAGTATACGTTCAAAAACGATCTCGACAAGTCGATCGATGCGTTTATTGCGGAATACAACAAAACTAAGGGCCAGTAATCCGGGTTGAACATCAATCCGAAATCGCTGTTGCCCGGAATAGCTGTCAGACCCTGGATTGATGCCGCATCCCAGTCCCCATCCGCTTGCCGGATGGGGACTGTTTTTCGCTTGCCGTTCGTTGCGATATTTTCCAATATTGTGCTATCTCCTTCATAACGTTGTATTACGTTCGGTCTGCCGGAGCCCTACAATTATAGATGAATTCACATCTTACAAAAGGGGGGAAATCGCGTGAAGCCCAACACCGGTTCGTAAAGTGCGCAACAGTCGGGATCGTATCGGGAATGACCGTCAAACTCCTTTTCCGAACGCGAAAAGGAGGCTCTTCTGCACATATCCATTTGAGAGGAGACTTGTGATGAACGGACATGCACGGAACAGTAGAAGCTTGTGGCTGGTTCTGCTATGTTTAAGCATGCTTGTCGGCAGTGGGTTTGTTCCGGGTGCATCTGCGGCAATACCGGGCGTGACGGTGCAAAAGTATATGATGGTGGATCAATTCGGCTATCGGCCGGGCGACGACAAAGTTGCCGTTCTTGTAAATCCGCAGGTCGGCTTCAATGCGAGCGACTCGTATACGCCAGGCAGTACCTTGCAAGTCAGAAGGGTGTCGGACGACGCCGTCGTCTTTACAGGCGCGCCAACGGCTTGGAACCAAGGGGCAACGCAATCCTCGTCCGGGGACAAGGGCTGGTGGTTCGACTTCTCTTCCGTTACCGCGGAAGGCGAATATTACATTTACGACGTTCAAGGCAATTGCAAATCTTATGACTTTATAATAGGCGACGACGTTTACAAGGATGTGCTGAAAGCGGCGATCCGCACCTTCTATTACCAACGGATCGGCACTCCCCATCTGGCGCAGCACGCCGGAGCGGCTTTCGCCGATACGGCCGCTTTTGTCGGCCCTCATCAGGATACGCAGGCGAGAAACGTGTTCGACCGCAACAATGCCGCTACGGAGCGGGATCTGTCGGGCGGCTGGATGGATGCGGGCGATTATAACAAATATGTTACGTTCACGGCTCAACCGATCAATGAGCTGCTGTCGGCGTACGAGCAGAACCCGGAAATCTTCACCGACGACTATAATATCCCAGAGTCGGGCAACGGCATCCCCGACGTGCTGGACGAAGTGAAGTGGGAGCTGGATTGGCTGAAAAAGATGCAGGAGAACGACGGCGGCGTACTCATGAAGGTAGGCTTTCCGTCAAGCGGCGGGACCGGGGATTTCGGCAATCCTCCGAGCACGATCACGCGGGCTCGCTATTACTTGCCCAAATCGTCAGCCTCCACGATCATCACCGCGATTAACTTCGCCCATGCGGCGCTGACGTTCCGGGACTTTCCGTCGCTCCAGAGCTATGCCGACGATCTGGAGACCCGGGCGATCAAGGCCTGGAATTGGTATCACGACAATCCCAAGACCGCCAATGCCGACCAGGGCGAGATCGAAGCGGGAGATGCCGACGTCTCGCTGCAAGGCCAGGCGCAAGCGGCGGCTGTCGCGTCCGTGTATTTGTATGCATTAACAGGGGACTCCGTCTATCATACGTACTTCATCAATAACTATAATACCGTCTTTGCCATGAACGACGGCAATTGGGGAATGTATTACGGTGAACAGGCGGACGCGCTGATGTTCTACACGACGCTGCCCGATGCGAATCCGACAGTCAAAGCGAACATTCTGACCAAGCGGAACCAGAACGATACCGATCAGATTTTTGCCGATACGGACCTGTACCGCTCCTATGTGCAGGATTGGGCTTATCACTGGGGAAGCTTGCAGGTGAGGGCGCGACTGGGGGCCACCGCCTACGATTTCGTCCAATACGACATCAACTCGTCGAAGCGGGACGGCGCCAACAAGAAGGCGCAGAACGTATTGCATTATTTCCATGGCGTCAATCCGCTCGGCGTCGTTTATTTAACCAATATGGACGATTACGGTGCGGATAAATCGATTGAGCAAATCTATCATAGCTGGTTCGCGGACGGATCCCAGTGGGACATGGCGCCTCCGGGATACGTGCCGGGCGGGCCCAGCACCCAGTACAGCGGCACGGAATCTCCTCCTCTCGGACAGCCGCTGCAAAAAATGTACAAGGACTGGAACGGCATCGCCTGGGAATGGCCCAATCATGTAGACGCGTCATGGGAAATAAGCGAAAACGCCATCTACTACCAATCCGGCTACATCAAGCTGCTGGCCAAGTTCGTCGAGGCGACGGAGCCGACC
Source organism: Bacillota bacterium (assembly GCA_023391635.1). Lineage (GTDB taxonomy): Bacteria > Bacillota > Bacilli > Paenibacillales > Paenibacillaceae > Cohnella. The sequence goes on from JAEWAQ010000015.1 coordinate 47,677, forward strand.
CAGCCACCGGGCGTACCTGCAGGCTTGGCGGCCGCGGCGGCGGGCACGACGTCAATCGACGTTCACTGGAACGCGACGGCAGGAGCGACGGGATACGATATCGAAGCAGATGGAGTCGTCCATGATAACGGGTCGGCGACTGCATATACCCATACCGGGTTGACGCAGGGCACCACGCACACCTACCGCGTACGGGCCAAGAACGCTCTCGGTACGAGCGCATGGAGCTCCCCCGTGACAGCGGTAACCGACGTGCCTCCGCTGCCGCCCGATGTTCCGGCCGGTCTGACGGCTTCGGCGACGAGCAGCTTCAGCATCGACGTAAGCTGGTCTGCGGCCGCAAGGGCGACATCCTATGAGCTCGAAGTAGACGGTACGGTCGTAGATGCCGGCGCGCAAACTTCTTATGCGCATACGGGCATCGCGCCGTCCTCTACCCACCAATACCGGGTACGGGCGAAGAACGGCGGCGGCACGAGCGCATGGAGCGCAACCGTCTCGGCGACGACGCCGCAAGCGCCTCAGTCGAGCGTTATCGATATTTCGCACAACGGGACGCAAGGTTATATCTTCGGACAGTCCTCCGATCAGGTCAAGCGGTATCAGACGTTCGTGGCGAACGCCTATCCGACGCTGACCGGAATCGACGTCATGATCAGAAGGACGGCCTTCCCGGGCGATATCACGGTTGCGCTGTATGCGACCAGCAGCAACAAGCCGACAGGCAGCCCGCTCGCTACCGCGACCATTGCCGCGAGCGCGGTGACGGAAGATTACGAAGTTGTATCCGCATCCCTGCAATATAGCGGGTTGCAGAACGGCCACAAGTACGCGATCGTGCTCGGTCAGACGAATCCGAGCGGCGGCATATACGAATGGTTGGCCGGTACGAACGTGAACAGCAATTTCGAGTTCGGCAAATATGACGGCAGCGGCTACGTGGACGAATCCGGCATCGGCGACGGCTGGACGAAGCTGTACGTAGGCTCCTGATCCGCCGGCAGCAGCTCCGACAAGAAGCCCTCCGCATCGTATGTGCGGGGGGCTTCTTGCGGGCTGAACCGTCTTCCGGCGCTTGTGATTATGCGAATGAACCGGGAAGCAAACTCGACATTTTCCAATATCGTGCTATCTCCTTCATAACGTTGTATTACGCTAGCCCTGCCGGACCTCTACAATGAATAATGGAATTACAATTCGTTAAGGGGGAAATCCATTGAGGCTCCAGTTCAAAATCAAACACCTATCCCGCTTGCTTGCCGTAGCCGCGATCTCGGCAATGACGGTCGGCTTGGTTGCCGGCTGCAGCGGGAACTCGGACAAGGGCACCTCGCCAAGCGCCTCCAAGACACCGGTCGCGAGCCCGTCCGAAAGCGCGTCGGCGGACGCGGGCGGAGGCAAGGTCCGGGTCAAATTCGATCCGCCGGTGTCGATCTCGACGGCCGTAATTCACAATCCGGTTACCAATGAATTTAAACAGGGCGAATCGCTTGAAGACAACGTCCACTTGCGCTGGTTGAAGAGCGAGATGGGGATTGACGTCAAGTTTGACTTTATCGTCGCATCGGAGGAAGACTTCAAGACGAAAATTCGCCTCATGATGGTCGATAACAGCAAATTACCCGACGTGATGGCGCCGACTGCGGAGCTGGCGAGCAATCTGATCCAGGCCGGCAAGCTGCAGCCGATCGACGAAGCGATCGAGAAATATGCATCGCCCAATCTCAAGAAGCTGTACGCCCAGTATCCGGAAGCGTTCAGCGCCGTCAGGAAAGACGGCAAAACCTACGGCCTCCCCGAGTTCTACATGGGAGACGAAGGCACGGTCATGTGGATTCGCGAGGATTGGCTGCAGAAGCTGCAGCTCCAGGCGCCCAAGACGATCGACGAATTGGAAGCGGTACTTAAAGCGTTCACGGAGAACGATCCGGACGATGACGGGAAAGCGAACACGATCGGGCTTGCGGTGGCGTTGAAGAACTCCCCGTTCGAATGGATGGCGTCTGCGGACGGGCTGGTCGGCGCATTAACGGGCACGATGGCGGACACCTCCAACCTGAAGCAGTTTTGGCGCAAAGACTCCAGCGGCCAATTGATGAACGGCGTCATTGACCCGGAGATGAAAAAGTTTCTTGCCAAGATGCAGGATTGGAGGAGCAAAAAGTATATTGATCCGGAAGCGGGACTGAAGGCGCCTGAGCAAACGGCAGACCAGCTCGCCAGCGGCAAAGTCGGCGTTGTCTTCGGGCCTTCCTGGATGGGAGGATGGCCGCTCCAGGATCTGGAGAGCAACGTTCCGGGAGCGCATTTCCGCCCCTATCCTTTGCCGAGCGGTCCGGACGGCCAAGTCGGCAGGGCCGAGAAGCAGATCGTGAACAATTATGTGGTGTTCAGCAAAGACTTCAAGCAGATGGAAGCCTATTTCGCCTATTTGAACACGCTGTACGCCAAAAGCTTCGGGGAAGAGGATCCTTACTGGCTGCCCAAGTTCAAGGACGGCTGGTATGAAGGCTATGATTACGTGAAGTGGGAGGGCAAGATCGTCCGCCGCAATTTCAAGGACGCCGGCGTACCGCAGGAGCAATGGCCGATTCCGGACGGCGTCGGGGAAGGCATCAATCCGCCCATGAGCCTGCCCGGACGCGGCATTCCCTATCAGATGGATGCCAGCTACAAGAAGTACGCGGACAATCCCGATGCGGAGCCTGCCAATGAGTTCGACGTCCGCGCCAGCGGCATGAACAAGGCTCAGCTCGATGCGGCGGTCATCCGCATGAATCAGAATGACAAGGCTATCGTCAACGAGTTTTTCGGCGGAGCGACGGACACGATGCTTTCCAAAGGCGAACTGCTCGCCAAGTTGGCGACCGACAGCTATTTGAAAATCATTTACGGCGAGGAGCCGGTCGATTACTTCGACGAGTTCGTCAGCAAATGGAAAGCGAATGGCGGAGACGCGATCACCAAGGAAGTGAACGACTGGTTTCAAGCTACAAAATAGATGACAAGGGAAGTCATGGGGCGCTGTTCCAGAGGCTCCATGACTTTCACTTATTTTCAGCGCAAGGAGACAATCCAACATGAACGACGTGGCGCCGCTAGCCCGGAAATTCCGGATTGCGAGATATTGGCGACGAACGTGGCCGCTGCACATGCTCCTGATCCCGGCACTGGTCCTCTCTCTCGTATACCAGTATACGCCCATTGTGCTCAGCTTTCCGATGGCGTTCCAGGAATATCAGCCATGGCTCGGGTTGCGCGGATCGCCTTGGGTCGGGCTCGATCATTTTCGATACTTGTTTACGTATCCCCAAAGCAAGCAGGTCATCGTCAACACGCTGCTGATATCCACCTTGAAAATCGCGACCCAGTTGACCGTCCCCGTCTTGTTCGCCCTTCTGCTGAACGAATTGCGGAACATGTTGTTCAAGAGGGCGGTGCAGACGCTTGTCTATTTGCCGCATTTCATGTCCTGGGTCATTCTGGGCGGAATTCTGACCGATCTGCTGTCGATTCAGGATGGCCTGATCAACCGATTGCTCGTCGAACTGGGCTTTGAGCCGATTTTTTTTCTCGCCGACGGCGACTGGTTCCGATTTACGGTCATCGTATCTGACATCTGGAAGGAATTCGGGTTCTCCGCGATTATCTTCCTGGCGGCGATCGCCGGCATCAATCCGTCTTTGTACGAAGCGGCGGAAATCGACGGCGCCGGCCGCTGGAAACAGACGTTGTACGTGACCGTGCCCGGCATAGCGCCTATCTTCACCGTGGTGGCAGCGCTCTCGATGGGACGGGTGCTGGACGGCGGGTACGATCAAATATTGAACTTGTACAACCCGCTCGTCATGGCCAAAGGAGATATCATCGATACTTTCGTCTACCGGGTCGGGCTGCAGAGCGGATATTTCAGCTTCGGTACGGCGGTCGGACTGTTCAAGTCCGCGATCGGTTTTATCCTGATCGTGGCCGCTTACCGGCTGGCGTATAAATATGCCAATTACCGAATCTTCTGATCATCAAGGACGGGATGGGAGAAATGCCGCGCAAAACCAATGGTTATCGGACGTTCGAGGTATTCAATTACGTATTTCTATCTCTGCTTTCCCTATTGTGCGTCTTGCCGCTCGTCCATGTCCTTGCAGTCTCCTTGAGCTCGCGCGCCGCGGCAACCGGCGGTTTGGTATCGTTGTGGCCGGTCCACTTCACGACCGCAGCTTATATGGAGACGCTGGGCAATTCGAGGTTCGCCAACGCTCTCCTGATCGGCATTGAGCGAACCGCGCTCGGAACGGCCGTCTCCATGGCCGTCATTACGCTGGCCGCTTATTCTTTATCCAAGAGCAGCCGTTTCTTTCCCGGAAGGGGCGTGTATGCCTGGTACCTTATTTTCACCATGCTGTTCAACGGCGGGATGGTGCCCACCTACTTCATCGTCAGCCAGACTCATCTGACGAATACGATCTGGGCGCTTGTCATTCCGGGAGCGGTGAATGTCTGGAATCTGATTCTGATGATCAACTTTTTCCGGAGCATTCCCGCAGAGATGGAAGAGGCCGCGTTGATGGATGGAGCGGGACACTTTCCGATATTATGGCGGGTGTTCCTGCCGTTGTCGGCGCCGGTCATCGCGACGCTCTCGCTGTTTACGATGGTGGCGCATTGGAATTCCTTCTTCGACGGCATCATCTACTTGACCAAGCCGGACCAATACCCGTTATCGACGTTCCTGCATACGATCATCGTCCAGGATAATTTCAACAACACGGGAATCTCGCAGGAGAAACTGGCGAATTTGTCGAATCGTACTGTCAAAGCATCGCAAATTTTTATCAGCGCCATTCCGGTGCTGCTCATTTATCCTTTCTTGCAAAAGTACTTCGTTAAAGGCATCATGATCGGTTCCGTGAAAGAATAGACGTCCGATCGGGAGGGGCGCCATGCGGCTCAGCGTGTTCAACAAAAATGCGATCGTTCTGCTGGCGCTGACGATTCCGGTGCTGCTCGTCTATGCGTATTCTTATTCCACGAGCACGGGCGTCGTTCAACAGGAGAAAATAAACAGCAACGCCGCCCGGTTGTCTTTTTTTCTCCGCGAATTGAACGAAGGACTGGATCAGTTGTGGAAAATCGCATTCGTCATCAGCGAGGATCCCGATTTTTTGGAGCTCAGGCACGCAAAGGAATTCCGCAGCGATTTCGAGATGCTGCGTGCTCGCAAGCTGGCGGAAGGGAAATTGAAATTGCAGAGCAATTCCCTCGTCTGGAGCAATGAAATCACGGTCTATTCCCCGGAAACCGAGATCGGGGTATCGTCGGGGACGTTTCGAACGGCAGACACCGAACGGCTGCTGCGCCACGGATACGACAGCTGGACCGCGGAACAGCGCATGGGCGGCGATGGAGCCCAGCTCTATTTCGTTCGGCATATGCTGCATCCGTTTGCTTTGGAAGGGGAACCTTCCGAAGCGGGCATGATCGTCGAGGTGGCGATCGCTTCCGGCAGCTTGTCCGGCATGCTTCGCAGATTCCAGGAAGGCAGCGCGGGGCTGCCGTTCCTCTATTCGCCCGATAACAAGCCGATCGCCGGCAATCCGGGGAAGACGGAGATGATCGAACAGGCCATCGCCGGACTGGACGAGGCGGCGCTGGCGGATGAAGGTTATTCGTTCGTCACGCTGGACGACCGGAAATACATCATGAATTATGCCAAGTCCGCCGCACTGGGCTGGTATTTGATCGACTTGACGCCGGTTCGGGACATGCTGGCCCCGATCTCCAACATCCGCAACCTGTTCTACGTCACGATCGGCCTTCTGCTGTTGTTCGGCATCCTGTCGGTCTCGTATCTGTATCGCAGCGTGCAATTGCCGATTTCCCAGCTGATGAACGGAATCAAACGCCTCAAGAGAGGGGAATATTCCGTCCGGATGACCGCCGAGAGGCATAACGAGTTCGACTATTTGCTCGTCCAATTCAACCTGATGGCGGAACAGATCCAGCATCTGATCGAGAAGGTTTACGAGGAGCGGTTCCGCCGGCAGGATGCGCAGCTCAGGCAACTGCAATCGCAAATCAATCCGCACTTCCTGTACAATAACTTCGCGTTCATACAGAGCATGGCGCAGCTCGACAACAAGAAAGCGATCGTGGCGGTAACCCATCATTTAAGCAAGTATTACCGCTACACTACCCGTGTCGATCAGCCTTTGGTCAAGCTGTCCGATGAATTGTCGCTCATTCGGAATTACCTTGAAATCTACAAGATGCAAATCCACCGGCTCCATTATCGGCTGAACGTGCCCGAGACGATGGGGCGGTTCGCGATTCCCCGCTTGATCGTGCAGCCGATCGTGGAAAATGCGGTCAAATACGGCATCGAAGCGAAGGAGGATGCCGGGGAAATCCGCATTGCCGGCGTTGAGAATGAGCGAGCCTTCCTCATTGTGGTAGAAGATAGCGGAACCGGGTTGTCGCCGGGAGAGATCGCCGGATTGAGAGCGCGATTGGAGGAGGAATCGTCGGACGGACGCAGAAGCTATGGCTTGTGGAACATTCACCATCGTCTGCGGAAATTGTACGGCGAAGAGGCGGGTCTCGACTTCGCGAAATCTTTGCTGGGCGGCCTGCTGGTTACGCTGACGATTCCGAAAGCCGGGCTGCTGCAGGAAGGGACGTCGATGGAGGAGGTGCGGGATGCTGGGCGTATTGATCGTTGACGACCATCCGGACCAGGTTGCCAGCATGCTGAAAACGATCGATTGGGCTTCATGCGGTATTGACGAGACGCATACGGCATTCTCAGGCAAGGAGGCCTTGGAGATCGTGCGCCGGGAGAAGATCCATCTGCTGATCACCGACATTCGGATGCCGGGGATGACAGGCATCGAACTGATCGAACAGGCGAGGGGGCTATCGCCGAAAATGCGTTGCGTGCTCATATCGGGCTATTCCGATTTCGAATATGCGAAGCAAGCGGTCAATCTGAACACCTCCCGTTACCTGATGAAGCCGGTCGATTACGAAGAGTTGAGGGAAACCGTTGCCGCACTGGCTCGGGAGCTCATGGAAGAAGCAGATACGGCTGCCGAGCACCGCAGAAGCCTGCACACGCTGCGAGCGCAATTGCCGGCGCTAAGGAGCGGCTTGCTCGCTCAGCTGCTGTCCGGCCGGCCGATGCCGCGCCAACTGCTGGCCGGCAAGCTCGCGGACTTGGACATCCCGCTGCGGTCCGGGGATTCCTGTCTGATGTTCGCCGTCGTGCTGACTCCCGAAGAGGGGAGGAGCGCGTATGACGAATTTCTGTTCGAATACGGTATCCTCAACATTGCCGAGGAGACGATGGGCTCCCGGTTCGCGCTCTGGCATGGCAAAGACGATGAGAATCGGATCGTGTTTGTATGCAAGCCGATGAATATCGCGGATGGAGCGGATGTTGTTCAGGGAACCGCGCCCGCCGATGCTGCGGACCCGTGCGTTGTTCTGGAGAGGCTGGCCAGGCAATTGCAGCACCAAGTGAAGCGCTGGATGTCCCGTCAAGTATCGGTGTTGATCGCGAGTCGGTCGTGGACGTTTCCCGAACAGATCGCAGTTCCTTACACCATGCTGAAAGAATCGTTCCGCAGACGGCAGCTTCAACCTGCCGGATTCGTGGAAACGGTCGACGAACTGCCGGAATCCGCGATCGAAGGACATGTCCGGCTGCTGTATGAGCCTCCTACGCTGCTCGGACTATTGGAGACCGGAAGATGGAAGCAAGCCGAGGACAAGCTGGACCGCATCTTCTCGGAGCTGGCGGACAAGTGGACGCTGTCCGAGGAATATGCGCGCGAGGCGGTGTTCATGATTGCCGGCTCGTTCCAATCGATCGCGCACCGAAGCGGCCGAAGCTTGCGGGAATTGACCGGCAGGGCGGGCACAGAGAACCCGGAGTCGATGATCTTCGGCTCCGTCGAACAGTTCCGGAACTGGGCGTTCGAGGCATTGAAGCGAATGGAGGAGATGCTGGGAGAAACGACCTCTTTCGCGAAGATGCCGGTCGTCGAGAAGGTCTATCGCTTTATCGACAAGCATTACGGCGAAGACCTGTCGCTGCAAACGATCGCCGACCATGTCAAGATGCACCCGACTTACTTGTCCAAATTGTTCAAAGCCGAGACAGGCATGAACCTGACCGAGTACATCATGAAGTACAGGCTGGAGCTTGCCGCACATCTGCTTCAGAACAGCGACGGCAAGATTTACGAGATCGGCCTCCGGCTCGGTTACCGGACGACGCATTATTTTATCAAAGTGTTTAAAAACTATTTCGGGATGACGCCTCAGGAGTACAGGGAGCACTACCTGGCGTGAGGATCGGCATCCGATTCGAACAGGAAAGGACGATTCGCATGGCCTTATTCCACTGTAATTTTTATTCGCAATCGTTGCAGCAGGCTTCCTCCATGACCGTCATCTTGCCGCAGGGCCGCAAGCCTGAACACGGGTTTCCGTCGCTGCTGCTGCTCCATGGCTTGTCGGATGACCATACGATATGGCTTCGTCGTACATCGATCGAGCGGTATGTCGAAGGTCTGGGTCTCGCGGTCGTCATGCCGGCCGTACATCGCAGCTTCTATACCGACATCGAGCGGCATCTGCCTTATTGGACATTTATTAGCGAGGAACTGCCTGAGCTCGCTCGTTCTTTCTTTCCGTTGTCCGGCAGACGCGAAGACAACTTCGTCGCCGGGTTGTCGATGGGCGGCTACGGCGCATTTAAACTCGGTCTTCGCCATTCCGAGCGTTATGCTGCTGCCGCGAGTCTATCGGGCGCGCTGGATGCGAACAGAGCTTACGAGTTTATGGGGGAAGAGGCCGGCACTATATTTAGCGGCAAGCCCGTAGATGGCACCGACAACGATCTGTTTATGCTGGCGGAACGTCTCGGGGCAAGTTCGGGAAACGGGCTACGGCTGTTTCAATGCTGCGGGACCGAGGATTTTCTGTATGAAGACAATCAGAAGTTTCTCGGACATGCCGGATCGGTTGGCCTGAACATCGATTATGAAGAAGAACCCGGAGACCACAATTGGGATTACTGGGATATGAAGATTAAGCGGGTGATCGATTGGCTACACGAGGCGACCGGCTTTAACGGCAGCAAATAATCCACCTTCTTTGCATCTTCTCAAGCATGCCGCATCAGGATTCAGCAGGGAATTGTCAGAACGTGTCGAAACCCTTATCAAGACGTCTGAATTGATGAGGCAGGATCGTATGCGATTGCTCGGTTGTTTCCTGATGCTCCTATTCCTGACGAGTGCCACGACTACGATATATGCCGCTCCGATGGCGGAGGGCGGCCTCTTGGATCTTCGCTCGACCCCTCTCGAACAATCGGGCCCCGTCCAGTTGGAAGGCCGTTGGCACTTCTACTGGGGCGAATTTTACGAACCGGGCGCTTTCCCGGCAGCCGAGCCGATGTCTCTTCGCACACCTGCAGCATGGGGACAGGCCTCTCCCGGCATTGGCGATCGCGGATACGGCACCTATCGGCTGCGCATCCAGCTGTCCGACCGCGACGTTGGCCGCACGCTTGGCCTGCATATTCCGAGTATCGCCTCCGCGTATCGCTTGTATGTCAGCGGCGAGCTGAGAGCTTCCCTAGGGCGGACGGGCACGAGCCCCGGAGAGATGAAGCCGGGCGCCCTTCCCCGGTCGCTCTATCTGACAGCCGACCGGCAGGAGCTTGAACTGGTCGTCCAGGTGTCGAATTATTCCCAGCGCAAGGGCGGCATCTGGGACGGCTTCCGGCTCGGTACCTCCGAGCAGATTGCAGCCGAGCACGATCAGCGCACGCTCTTCCAGGCTTTCATCGGCACGGGACTGCTCGTGATCGCGATTTACCATATCGGGTTTTATTTCGTCCGCCCGGAAAGATCGACACTCATGTTCGGCCTCGCGAGCCTCGCGTTGTCCTTGCGGACCGCCTTCACGGGCGACATGCTGGCATATCGGCTGTTTCCGGCGTTCCCTTGGGAGCTTGGGGTGAAAATCGAGTATATATCCGTATTTTTCGGCATCAGCTTCCTTGTGCTCTATTTCTATTACCTGTATGAAGGGAATCTGCGTCGTAAGGTTAGTTACGGTCTATCCTGGGCGATGATCGGAATTTCGCTGCCGATCCTGGTTTTGCCTGCGAGGATCTATACGGAATGGATGGTCGTCTACCAATCGGTCCTGCTCTTGCTCGTTCTCTACATCGTGTACGGGCTGGTGCGGGCCGTGATGCGCCGGTATATCGGCGCGCGTATGAACTTGCTGGCAGGCTTCGTCTTCCTGGCTGTGGTGCTCAATGATATTCTCTACTACAACTTCCTGCTCGAGACGATCGATCTTGTCTCCTTCGGCCTCTTCCTGTTTCTGTTCACGCAGATGTTCATGCTCGCGAACAAATTTGCTTCTTCCTACCGGGAAGTCGAGCGCTTGTCCGGGGAGCTCGCGGCGGTCAACAGCAACCTGGAGACGTTGGTGGAAGAACGGACGGCCGCATTGCGCAAGTCGCATGACAAGCTGTCGAGAGCGGCGAAGGCTAGAAAGGACCTTTTTTCCAATATAATGCATGAGCTGGGCAATCCGCTGACCTCGATCCTCGGCTACTTGCGAAGGCTGAAGGACGGCGCTTCGAAGGAGCAGGCCGCCCGGCATATCGAGATTGCCTATCAGAAGGCGCTGAAGCTGGAACGGCTCACCGGCGATCTGCGCCAATTGGTGAAGCTGGAGCATAATCAGTTGACGTATCGGATGCGCCCATGGACCGTGCGGGAGCTGTTCCGCGAGCTGGACCGCGCCTATGACTGGGACATGCAGCATCGCCGGGTGACACTGCAATGGAAGACCACGGATACGGCTACCTATTCCGTGCTCGTAGATATCCATCGCATCGAGCAAGTATTCGCCAATCTCGTGAGCAATGCCCTGGCCCATACGAAGGCAGGCGACCGGATCGATATTGTCGGCCGGCTGCTCTCTTGCGTCCATGTGTGTGTCATATCGGTGAAGGATACCGGCTGCGGCATCCGCCAAGAGCATCAAGCGCATCTATTCGAACGGTTCTATCGGATTCAGGATGCTACCGATCCGGGCGGCGAACAGCCTGAGGGGACTGGGCTGGGGCTGTCGATCGCGAAGGCGATCGTCGAAGCCCATCAAGGGAGAATCGGCGTGCGAAGCGTATACGGCTCAGGCAGCACGTTCTATTTCATCATCCCATTCGATAAGGCGGGTCAGACATGAGTCCAGGCACAGTCTTGATTGTCGACGACGATGCGGAAATCCGCGAATTGATCGCCATGTATTTGCAGGATCAAGCGTATCGCACCGTTGAAGCGTCGGATGGCGAGTCGGCGCTGCGCCAATTCCGGGCGTACCGTCCCGACTTGATCCTGCTCGACGTCATCCTGCCGGGGATGGACGGCTTCACCGTAGGCAGGCGTATCCGCGAGCAATCCGCCGTGCCGATCATCTTCCTGACGAGCAAGTGGGAATCCGCGGATATCGTGAACGGGCTTGCCCTTGGCGGCGACGATTACGTCACGAAACCGTTCATGCCCGATGTACTCATCGCACGGGTGCAGCTTCATCTGAGGAAGTCCCGGCCCGATGCCGCCAGCGAAGTCATCCGCTTCGATGACCTTGTCATCCATCGGGACACTCGCGAAGTCTGCTCCCGCGGACGGAGCATTCCGTTCCTGGCGAAGGAATTCAAGCTGTTCCTGTATTTGGCGGAGCGGCCCAGGCAGGTGTTCAGCGCCGACCAGTTGTATGAACAGATCTGGGACTTCGCGGACGGCGATGTTCGCACGGTCATGGTGCATATCAGCAACATCCGCAAGAAGCTGCAGCTGCATGCCCACGACGCGGTACGGATCGATACGATCAAAGGGGCGGGCTATCGGCTTGTGCCGGCAGAGGAATCGAATCGTCCGGCCACCCAATCGCCCTCGATCCGGGATGCGATCATTGAAGCGGCGGCGGAGCTGTTCGCAGACCGAGGATACGAAGGGATGACGATGAAGGAGATTGCCAGGCAGGTCGGCATCCATGTCTCGTCGATCTACGCCCACTTCAAGAGCAAGGAAGAGCTGTTTCTGCAAATCTACCGCAGCGTGCTGAGCGGACATCTGCAACTGATCTCCGGCCATACCGACATCCCGGACACCTACTCGACGAAGGAGAAGCTCGATGAATTGCTCCGCTCCGTCGTTCGTTTTCAATTGCAGGAAGCCGGCAAGATGAAGATTTACATTCGGCTCCTGTTGCTTCCTTCGGGGTACTTCGAGCAGGACACGAAAGACGAACTGATCAAGATGGAGCAGATGGAGCACCGAATGTTCGCCGACATGCTTCGCAAAGGCATGGATCGGGGGGAAATTCGGGAAGGCGACAGCGATGCGCTCGCGCGGCTGTTGATCTGCTTCATGGATGGATTGTTCTGGGAAATGCAGCGTTATGACGAGAAGCTGTTTCTGGAACGCTTCGAGCAAAATTGGGAGCAATTTTGGCGACTAGTCGAAGTATAATGACAGGGCGGGGTTCCAGACGATTGTTGCTCGAAGCGGAGTTTACCGATCCGTGCTCGCATAAAGAAATGTAAATGGTGCAGTTGGTTGCCTTGATTCGGGATCAACAGATCAAAGAACTGCATAATGTGCAGCAGAATGAGTCTGCTCCTCATGGATTTCCTGTTTCAAAAAAAATCAAATGTATGTTTTGCAGTTGATGGCATAGATTCGAGAAATTTAACAGAAAAGAGCTGTACATATTGCAGTAGATCGCCACAAGGCGTAGGTGGGTTCGATTTACCCTACGACTTAGAAGAAATAACCTATTAAAGTCAATTAGGCATCCGGGCGGGCGTTAGTAATAATATATAAAATATAGTAATTCATCTAGGTAAATATTTATTCCCATTAATAATATATTTTAAGTTCATTTAAACTTCGGTCTTTACAATGAGAGGCATTACTTTCCGGAATGATGGGGGGAGTGCCAACATTGAAAAAGTTCCCGATGCTTGTGTTGACATTGCTGGGCGGACTGGTTCTATGGATGTCGTTGAATATGCAGGACGCCAAAGCCGGGGAAGGCGCAACGGTTGCCGACGCCACTTACGGCAAACCGACGAACTTGATGACGCCGTTCTCTCTCACGGACGACTCCGAGAATTATATTACGTTCAAGTACGATGAATTCTACCCTTCGGATAGCCGCTTGATCGTCAATTTGAATGCAACGATCAGCAATATCGTCAACCTGACCCCTGCGCAGACGAACAAAGCAGGCTCCGTATTCAACAAGGAAAGGGTTTCGCTGCAAGACGACCGATCGTTTAGCACGTACTTCACTTTTAAACTGTCCGCAGGCGGAGGGTATGGAGATGGCTGGGCGGACGGGCTCGTATTTACGGTTCAAACACAATCGAACTCGGCCGGTTCCATCGGAGGCACGCTCGGATACAACGGGATTACCCCCAGTGTGGGAATCAAGTTTGACACCTGGCAAAATAACGAACACGGAGACCCTTCCAACAATCACACTGCGATTCTGAAGAACGGAGTGATCGGCAGCCCGCTCGTCGTGAAGGCGATCGATCCGGCAGTGTTGAATCTGAGGGGCGGCACGATTCATGTGTGGGTGGATTATGACGGCCCGAACGGCGTGCTCGAGGTTCGGCTGAACAAGGATTCGTCAACCCGGCCCGCGGATGCGGATTTAAGTTACACGATGGCCGAGGATGAACGATTGACGAGCATTCTGAATTCGGACTGGGTGTATGTCGGATTTACCGCGGCGACGGGCGGAGCTTATCAGAAGCATGACATTACGTCCTGGTATTTCACGAACAAGCTTGACCCGATCGATATCGAGAACAAAACGTACAAGCAGGCGCCGACCGGCTACACCATTGCACCCGTCACGCTTGAGGACGGAACGGTCGAACTGACGATTACGCCGACCGGCGGAGACGACGACAAGCAGGTGGCGCTCTCGGTCGAAGGCACTGACGGAGCGGTGATCGACCCTGCCTCGGCCAATACGGGAGAGGAAGGACAGGCGGTGGTGATCGCCAGTTCGCCCGATGGCGAAACACTGGTGACCACGATTACGGTAACAGGGCCGGGCGGTGTCGCTTCCTCGCAGGAAATAACGATACCGGGCAGAACCGATGCGCCGATCGCGGAACGCATTGCGGCGAATGCGACGGACGGGACCGTAGCCGTGACCGGCGTTCCAGAAGGCGCGACCGTTACGGTTTATGACCACGAAGGCAACAAGTTGGCCGCGGAGACGGGCGTGACGGGCGGAGAAGTGCTGATGACGGGGCTCGTAGGGCTGACTGCGGCAAATCCGATTGCCGTAACGTTCGAATTGTCGCCGAAAGTCGAAAGCGCAAAGACCGCCGTCGTGCCGAAGGTCAGGAGCGTGCTCGATGCATCGGACGTTCAGGTGAATGCGACGACGGATAAAGCGACGATTAGGGACGTGCCGGCAGGCGCCGTGATCCGCGTGTACGATGCGCCTGGCGGTCATCGGATCGGAGAAGGAACGAACGAGGACAGCTCTGCGGCCGCCATTGTCGTCCAGCTTGACGCGCCCGGCGTCGGGCACAAGCAGAAAGTATATGCGACGATTCAGGAGACCGGAGAACTGGAGAGCTTGCCCGTCGAGATCGAGGCGCTGGCGGAGAGCGCGAAGCTGGACGGCGACCAGGTCGTGACCGATGGAACCGCGGATCGCGTCACGGTTCGGGAAGTGCCGGCAGGCGCGACGATCATCATCTATGACGAAGACGGGCACGAGCTCGGTCGGGGCGTGAATGCTGCCGCTGCGGACTCGGACGTTGCGATCGACGAGCTGGGCTTGGTCATCGGCATGTCGATTCGCGTGACGATGGTCGAAGCGGACAAGCTGGAGAGCCAGCCGGTTACGGTAGCGGTCACGTTCACGCAAAGCGACGCGCCCGGCGATATCGACGCGAACGCGACGAAGAGCATCGTGGCGGTGAAGGATGTGCCGCCGGGCACGACGGCAACGGTGTATGACGAGGACGGCCTTGTTCTGGACACCGTCCTGAACGCGGAAGCAAGCCCGGCAACGGTCAACTTGACATTCGTTTCTCCAAGGCTGTTGCAAGGACAAGCACTGGATATCACGCTTACGGAACCGCGCAAGACGGAGAGCGTCAAGGTGCGGGTCACCGCCTATTACGAGCAGACCGCTATGCCGCAGCTTCCGGATGTGCTGGATATCGATATCGAAGCAGGCTCCGTCAAGATGGGCAACGTTCCGGCAGGCGCCACGGTTATTATTTACGATCAGGACGATCGGGAAATCGGCAGGGGGCTATACGGGGGTGCCGCGGCGGGAGAAATCGTCATTCCGGGCCTCACGCTGGAGACGGTATTTCGGGTCACCTACACGGAACCGAACAAGTATGAAAGCGATCCGCTGACCGTCGATATCGACTCCGCGACGCAAGAGGCGATCGACGATGCGGTCAGCGAGTTGGAAGTCGGTTATCAGGAGGACGATACGTGGGAGAGCGTGACGCTGCCGCTGTTTGTCGTGAGCGTCGGAAAGCACAACACGTCCGTAAGCTGGACATCGGGCAAGCCCGGCGTCATTGAAATTACGGACCCGACGGATGATTGGATAGAAGCGCTCGTACATCGCCAGGCCCAGGATGAGAGCGTGATTCTGACCGCCAAAGTTTCCAAGAACGGCAAATTCAGAGTCCGTACCTTCCTGGTCATCGTCAAGGCTGTCGGACTGGAGAAGACGGTGGAAGAGAATTACCGGCAAGTGAAAGTCACCGGCGGAGCGGACGAGGAGGTGGACGAGCAGGTTGACATCAACCGGGTTCTGCTCTCGGACGGCTCGAAGATCGACAAAGCCATTTTCGATGAAGCGACAGCAACGCAATTCGTCGGCGACGCGCGGACGCGGAACAGCGTCTCCCGCGTCTATGTGGATGAAGTGCCGGGAGACGAGCCTGACGAGTTCGCGGTCGAAGTGCCCGAGACTGTCATGCGTTTGTTGGCCGGCAACGGCAACTCGCTGGAAGTGCGTACGGATTACGGCGGAATCACGATTGACGGCTCGAAAGTCGGGGAAATGGTTGACAATGCGCTCGATCTGTTCTTCCGCCTGGTGCCCGTAAAAGATGCGAATCGGCAACGGGAGATCAACGCCGGCATTCGGCGCGAAGCGATCGTACAAGCGGAAGCGGGCGGCAAAGTCGTGGATATCATCGGCGCTTCTCTGAAGGTCGAGACGAATTACAGCGGCTACACGACCGTGCTGACCCTTTATTTCGAGAAAAACGGCATTCGGGTCCCTGCCGCGAACGCAGCGGCATTCCTGGATTCGCTTCGCGTCTATATCGAACATAGCGACGGAACGAAGGCAGTGACGGTTGGAACTGCGGTGTACGAAGGCGGCGTTCCCGTCGGACTGTCGATTGAGAACGACAAATTCAGCACATTCTCGATTCTCCAGTTGAAGGATCGTCCGGAGACGGAATGGACGGAGACCGAAGCTTATGTGCAGCCTCCCGAAGAATTGCCGCTGCTGAATCCCGGTTACCATGCGGCCTATATCAAAGGCTTCGAAGACGGGACGTTCCGTCCGAACAACCCGGTCACGAGGGCGGAGATCGCGGCTATTCTGGCCAGAAACATGAACCTTCCCGAAAGCGTTGCGTATCGGCGATTGTATCCGGACGTGCCTTCTGCGCACTGGGCTTGGTCTGATATCGAGCGATTGAAGGGAGTCGGCCTTCTGGTCGGCGATACGGATGGACGCTTCCGTCCGCAGGATGCGATAACGAGGGCGGAAATGGCGATGATCGCGGCCAAATGGCTGGATGCCGATCTTCGTGCGGCGGTGGAGCAGCCATTCCCCGATGTCGCCGATAGCCATTGGGCCGCGGCCGCCATCGCTGCCGCGAATCATGCCGGCGTCATCGTCGGGTTTACCGACGGTACGTTCGGCCCCGATGCGTTGTTAACCCGGGCGCAGGCTGTGGCCATCATAAATCGCTTGCTGGGCAGGCGGCCGCTCATTGACGCCGCAAGCCCGTCATGGCCGGATGTCAGCGCGAGCCATTGGGCTTACGGGGAGATCGAAGAAGCTTCGCGCGACCATTACTATTTGTATGATGCCGGCGGGAATGAAACGTGGACGGATCCCGAGGGATAAACGGCTGCCAGACTATGACACAAATGCGACACCTGCTTCGAGTTTTCGGAGAGGTGTCGCATTATGGTGGGTGATTTTCTCCTAATTCACTTCTTCCAGTCGATTAACGAATGGTTCCACAGATCTATCTTCCCCATATAACTCGTTCAAATGCTTGATATGAACCGTTCCCCAATCGTTCATGGCTAACAATACGGTATCCATCCCTTTGCCATATTCCGTAATCGAGTACTCCACTTTCGGGGGAACCTGGTGATATACCTCGCGATGAACGATGTCGTGGTACTCCAGTTCCCTGAGTTGTTGGGTAAGCATCTTTTTGGTGATGCCTGGAATTGCTTTTTGAAGTTCGCTAAATCTCATGGTGCCGTTCGAAAAAAGATGAAACAAAATGACAGGTTTCCATTTTCCAACAAGGATTTCTAATACAGTTTCGAAATCGCAGCTTTCGGACATATAAATCCTCCTTCATGGTATCCTTTTGTATACTATGTATATTTAAAGTGCCTACTTCTAGATTTGATCCCTAGACCTTATTATATCTCCATGAGTTAACAATTCAAGGAGAGTGTTCATGTTATGAATATCGCATTATGGATCGTGCAAGGCGTTTTAGGATTAGCTTTTATCGTTTTTGGCTCAATGAAAGCTTTCCAGTATGAAAAGGCAAAGACCGTTCTGCCATGGGCGAAAGATTCATCGAAAGGGTTGGTTACTTTTATCGGAGCAGCGGAGTTGCTAGGCGGAATTGGGTTAATTTTGCCTTACGCGGCAGGAATTCTGCCTTCTCTGACAGCGGTTGCGGCTTTCGCGCTTGGACTCATCATGCTGCTGGCTGCGGTGTTTCACGCGAAGAGGAAGGAAAATCAAGCCATCGAGATAAACATTATTTTGTTGGCGTTAGCCATCTTCGTTGCGGTCGGACGCTTTGAAATTTAACTCTTTTGTCGGCTTTCTGACGCTTTGGGCCACACCTAACTTCATGAGGATGTTCTCGCGACAATGGAGCCCGGAATAAATTCCAGGCTCCATTGTCGTGGAATCGATTAGACTCGAACAGAATACAGCGAACCGCCATCAACCCGGTACCATGCGACAAAACGGAACTCTGTACCCGCGGGTCCGGTGAAGACATGCTCCCGGTATTGGTATCGCGACGGGCTCTTGGCTATGCTCACGACTTTGTCTGCCTTCATGGAATACAAATACGATTGATCGTGATACGTGTAAGCCACGGTACCATCCGGTCCGAGTTCGTCGACGGATAGGGGCGTGGAATAGAAGGACCAGCCCGCGGGACCTTCGAAGAGTTGTTGGACCGCGCCCTCCGGCGACCGGACATTCACGCTCCAGCTGTCTTGTTCTTTATGATATTCCGCATAAGCCACCCAACCGTTGTTGATCCGGTAATCGTCGTTCGGAACGTAGTAATTTCCTTTGGCCCATGGATTCCTCGCTAGCGTGCTGACGGTACCGTCGGCGCTGCGCAAGCGGAGGATCCAGTTCATATAACGATAATTATCGACCGTGACAAGTTCCCTATAGACGATGTTCGTGCCGTCCGTCAACGGTCCGTAGAAGCCCAGAGTCCAGCCGTTCCATTGCGGCACTTGGGCGGAAGGCGTCGCGAGTTGCGTCACCGTGCCGTCGGGGAGAGACTGGTAGAGAGCGTACGTATTTGCAGGAGCACTTATAGCCGTGTAAATGACGGCTCCGTCAGCGGACACATCCGCCTTGTCGTAGCCCGGCTCACGGGACTGCCCCGTCGTCAGATCCACGGTATGCTTCGTCAACACCGCAACATTTCCGTCTCCGCTCATTTCATACAAATCCTCGTCGACTGCAATCTGCTCAGCCTGGCCGTCCTTCCACACGGAGACCGTTCGAACCGGAGGCCATATGTCGCTGCCGGTAGCGGTGTTTAAATTGTAGACGACCCCTTGTGCGGACAGCTTCGCTTCACGAATCACATCGTCGGTGCCGGTCGCATCGTAAATCCCGATCTGGCTTCCGTCCATGCGGTTGTACAGCCAGAGAGTCTTGTTGTCGTTCGTCACCCATATAATCCGATTGGCGTCGAAATCGCGGATCGTTCCGTTGAATTTGTTCAGGAGCAGTTGAGCGGATTCATTACTCGCATTGGCGGCCGCTACGGTCCGGAAGGGAAGCAGGGACAGGACAGTTAGCATGAATGCCCAGAAGATAAGTTTCGACGTTCGTTTCATCATGATTCTCCTTTCCATTCTTCTACCATAAATGTTCGCGGCGAAATGCTTTTTTCGTGGGGAGGCGCGCCATTATGGGTAAATTTTCAGAATAGGAGACCTACGATTATCCAATAGTTACAAATAAACTCTTCTTCGGAGGGGTTTTTGCCAATACCTTCTATCAGTTGTTCGTGAACGGACAATTCGTTGATTTCGGTCCCGTTCGTTTCGATCCTCGATATCCGCAGTACGACACGCATGATTTGACGCCGTATTTGCGGCAAGGCCGCAATGTCATTGCCGTGCAGGTAAATTATTGCGGTCAGAAAACGTTCATGGCCGTAGCGTCGAGGGCGGGGCTGGTCGCTTGGGGAGCCATCGGTCTGATCGGCGGAGCAGCATCGATCTTGGAACGGACAACGGCTGCTGGCGGTGCTGCAAGTCCCGCGCTTACCGTTTTATCGCGCGTTGCAGGAAACAGTCCGGAACTAGCGAAAATAAATATACAGCCGAATCTCTGGCGTTGCCGGCACAACGTACCGAGCGGACGGTGCGTTTGCTCGGAATCGATTTATTTTGATTAACTCATCGTTAGGGGAGAACGAAGTGATTAAAGAATTTATAAATGAGAATGAATGGCTTGATGCATTTCCATTAATGAATGAATTACGCACTAATCTAAACCAAAGTACATATCTCGATTTGCTTCGGAGCATGAATGAAGAAGGATATAAAATGTTCGCTTTATACGATAACGACCAAGTTGTTGCATTAGCTGGCATAATCATATTAACCAATTTTTATTTTGGGAAGCATGTATTCGTTTATGATTTAGTCACTAAAACTTCAGAGCGTTCTAAAGGGTACGGTGAAAAACTACTGGCACATATCCATCAGTACGCGAAGTTAAATGAATGCGGAACTGTGGCATTAGAATCTGGATTATCACGTGTTGATGCCCATAAGTTCTACGAAACGAAGATGGGTTATGGAAAACTTGGTTATTCGTTCAGTAAAGTTCTTTAAACAAAAAAAGTGGCAAAATTTAGTTGGCTGGATTTTGTGGGGAAATAAGGATAAAACGGAGGCGGAACAAATGAGTATCGAAGACAAGTTTAAATTGAAAGGCCGCTGCTCCGTCGTTACCGGCGGCGCAATCGGACTCGGCAGGGCGATGGCGGAAGCATTGGCAGAGATGGGTTCCGATATTGCGATCATGGACATGAACGGTCAGGCCGCCGAAGGGGCAGCGGATGAAATCGGGAGGCGCACTGGAGTCAGGACAATAGGACTCGCAGGCGATGTTACCGACCCCGAGGACGTAACTTCCGGCGTGGACCACGTGGTTCGATCATCAATATTTCGTCCATGTCGGGCCTGATCGTCAACACGCCGCAATGCCAGAGCGCTTATAACGCTTCCAAGGCGGGTGTTATCGCGCTGACGAAAAGCTTGGCCTCGGAATGGGCGCCGCACGGAGTTCGAGTCAACGCGATTGCGCCGGGTTATATGAAGACGGAGCTGACACGTCCTTATTTCGACCAGGGAGGCGACATGATTGACCGCTGGATGTCGATGACCCCGATGGGCCGGCCCGGGACGCCGGATGAACTCGGAGGAATCGCGGTCTATCTCGCATCCGATGCATCGTCCTTTGCCACGGGCAGCGTGTTTACGATTGACGGCGGCTATACGGCGTGGTAAACGGGCATATTCCTACCAATATGTGGTGCGTATAGCGGCGACATTTACGATCGTTCGAAACCTTCGTCTTCGAGATATTCCTTCGCTTCCACATACGTATCGAAAGTCGCGTCCAGGTTTAAGCCGGAGTAAATGTACCACATTCGATCCTCATCTTCGAATTTGAGTTCAAGCTTTTGTCCCTTGCCATTACTCCAACGTTCTTCCTTGGCTTGACCTGCAGGTGCAGAAGCACCAGTTCCGGAGGCGCTAAGCGAGCGGATCGAGCGTTCGATCAGGGAGCGGAGTTCCTCGGCCGTAAAATCCCGTATATTTACGAGCCCTTTGTTATCTGAATGGACATCATGTAATTCACCGGTGTAAACATATCCGTTGCCGTTCGGATGGAGATGATAAGCGACCTTTTTCTTGTCGGTAACGCTTTGATCAAAATGGAAATTTACGCGTCCAAGAGATATTTCCTTGCGCTGCAATTCCGGGAATGAATCGGCAATTGCAGGCTTTTCTTCAAGGATGCGAAGC
Organism: Bacillota bacterium; assembly: GCA_023391635.1. Classification (GTDB taxonomy): domain Bacteria; phylum Bacillota; class Bacilli; order Paenibacillales; family Paenibacillaceae; genus Cohnella. Next base: position 69,354 of record JAEWAQ010000015.1, read on the forward strand.
ATCGGAGACGTATTTTCCAGAAACGGCTATAAGACGGCCTGGATTGGAAAATGGCACCTGCACAGAGGCTCGTTTCCGCAGTGGGATGGCATGGATTTCGTGCCGGAAGGCCGTGACCGGTTAGGCTTCGAACATTGGCAAGGCTATAATTTGGCAAGCGCGATACAAGGGAGAGGGGGATGGGAACAGGCTAGAAGATCCTCGCGATGCTTGTCGCGATTGCCCAACGCAGCAGCGCTAAGCGCGGTTCGTGCGGAATTGCTTCGGTGACAGGCCTACTGCTTTTTTAAACACTTTGCTGAAATATTTCTCATCCTGATAGCCGACCAATTCCGATACTTGCGCCACTTTGAGCAGCGGATTTTGCAACAGAAGCCGGGCTTTCTCGATGCGGATTCTCTCCAGATACTCGGAGATGTTTTCCTGAAACTCCTGTTTGAATTTTCTTGAAATATACTCCCTGCTGACGTAAAACCGGTCTGATAAATCTTTCAGCGAGATATTCTCCGCATAATGCTGATCGATATAAGCCGCAATGTCCGCCGCCACGTTGTGTTCCAGGCGCATATGTTCGGACAGCGAAGCGGCAATGGCGATCATCTCGGAGGTGAATTCCGCTTCCCAGCTGCCGATCGCCAATCGTCCCGACTTGTCCAGCGGGAGGGCGAAGCCGGCTCTTTCTTTCAGGGCCGGGGGAGGCGTCGGTGCCGCAATGCCTTTCAACAGGCGCATTTTCAGATTCTCGTATTCCTGACGCCATAATGTCAGATCCTCAATCGTAACTACGCGGAGACGCTTCAGGGTCCGCAGCCAATCCCCGATTGCGGCTTCGATCTGTTCGGGAACATTACTGCGCACGGCGGTGACAATGTTCTCTTTCAGATGCTCGTTGTTCACCGCCTGCACATGCGGTTCTTCATTGCCATTATACGTATGAATGCGGACCGCTCGCTCAACGAGATTTCGATACCGGAGCGCAGACCGGGCTTCCGTGCGCGATTGCGCGACCATCTCGGGAAACTTGCTTATCGTCCCGACGCCAATATCGGCATATTCGCCTAATACTTGTCGTATTCCTTCGTTGATGTTGGCCAGCATGGAATGCGTCGAATCCAACTTGCGCCATAACAGGATAGCCAGTTCGTTCCCGTCGTTCCAGCAGCGAAATGCATAACCCATATCCGAATTTCGAATCCATTCATTGGCGATGTTCGCCAGCGCGAAAAACAGCAGATCCCGGTCTTCGCCGAATTTATGCAACGTGGCATGCGACAGCGTCTCCACGCTGATGATCGCTATTTGACACTGGCCGATATTATCATCCAGCCGAAATTCGGATGCCAACTGGTGCTTGATGGTGAGATAGGCATTAGGCTCCGTAATGAGGCTTGAAAACAATTTATCCCAATACACCTGTTTGATTTGATTTATTTCCATGCTTCTTCTCTGCTGTTGAATCCGGGTCTGTTCCTCCTCATTCCAGCTTTTCACCGCATGAGCGAACGTCTCCTCCAACTGCTCCGGATCGATCGGTTTCAGAATATAGTCGAGTCCTCCGTGCTTCATGGCGAGCCGCACCAAATGAAAGTCGTCGTGACCGCTGATTACGATTGTCTTGCTTGCAGGAGCGTTCGAGCGTATCCATGCAAGCAATTCGACCCCGTCCATGAACGGCATGATGATGTCGGTAAAAATAAATTCCGGACGTTCAGACTCTATCAGCTCTTTCGCTTGTAACCCGTCGGATGCCTCCAGCAGAGTGTCGATCCGATAATCGCGCCACTCGATGAGCATCTTCACGGCTTCCCTCACGTGCTTCTCATCATCTACGATCAAAGCTTTCATAGGGCACGATCTCCTTCCATATGCGGGATTTGCAGCGTTACCTTCAGCCCTTGAGGCCGGTTCGCTGCCAGAATGATACGGGATTCCGTACTCATGTTCAACTGAAGACGCGAAAGAACATTCATAAGGCCGATATGAGCGGATGGCTCGTTTTGGAATAAGCGGAGCGGTTGATTCAACTGCGCTTGCATGTCCATAAGCTTGTCTGGTTCCATCCCGATTCCATTGTCCGCCACTTCAATCTCCACCGAGCCTTCCGATCTTAACCGGCAAGCAATGCCAAGTTGGTTCTCATGCTGCGGGGATCTCACGAACCCATGCTTGAAGTAATTTTCGACCAGCGGTTGTACGATCATCTTCGGCATCGGCACGGAAAGAGCGCCCTCTTCTATATCCCACAAGTACTTGATTTCTCCGTCGAACCGCTGCTGCTGCAAAGCCAGATAAGATTTGACATGTTCAATCTCTCTATGCAGAGGCACAATTTCTTCCTGTGTGTTCATGCTATAGCGCATCATCTTGCCCAAGGACGAAATGAGCATATATACCCGCTTGTCGTTGTTCTGCAGGGATAGGGTGGCGATCGATTGCAAAGCATTGTACAGGAAATGGGGATTCACCTGGGCCTGAAGCGTTTTTAGTTGCTGAGTTTTGTTCGATAACTCCAGGCGATACTCCTGAAGTACGAGATCATTGATTTTTTCCATCATTTGATGGAACCGGTTGGACAGCACGCCGATCTCATCCGAGCGTTGAATCGGGAGGTCCGTCTCCGCTTGCCCCATTTCAATTCTGCCGATATAACGGATCAACTGTTTGATCGGCTTCGTGAACCAGAGTGACACGTAGATCGTTGCCGCGACAACGATGACGAGAAACAAGGCATTGATCAGGCTGCTGATGAGCGCGCTATCGGTCGCATTGCGGTACAACTGCGAGAACGGGACTCTCTTTACGATGATCCAATCTGCGTATGCGTTAGCGACCTTTTGATAGAATTGAATGCCTTGGAACCGGTCGTTCTCGTATTTATAGTTTCCCGATTCTCCGGGCCTGGCCAAGATGTCGGTCACCCAATCATTCTGAATGAGGCTGCTCTGTTCGTAGGGTTCGGATGAATAGATGATGCCGCCGGTGCGGTCCAGAATATAGAACTGTTCTTGCCCCTCGTTGAACAACATCGAGCTGATTTGGTCTATGACATCGGTCTTGATGTCGATCGACACGGAACCGAGCAAATCGCTGTGAGGAGCATGCAGGATTTTTCGGTGAATGGTAATGACCTTCTCGGGAACATCGAAGGGGTTGGCAAACCCATATCCATGGCTCACATGGACAGGCTCTATTCGCACCGTCTCCTTGGCGGAATATTGCGGGTTGTACGTGCGCCCCTGCATTTTCTCCGACAGTCGGTTCGCGATGCGGAAAGATTTGGCTTGGGTGTCCGAATACAGATAGATGGAGTGAATTTCTTCGATCGTATTGTAGATAAATAATAAATTGCGGATGATTTCCCGATCATCCGTGTAGTCATTGCTCCCTTTTTCGATAATGTTGTACAGGCTGTTCGGGGCGGATGGGTTGCTGTAAATCAACAGAGAAGTTTGATTCAGGCGGTCCAGGTAATGAAGCAGATTGGAGGAGCCTTGATACAGCAGTTTCGTATTGTTTTGAATCGATTCTTTTCGGAACGAATCTTTGGTGTAGGCGTACGAGATCGCGATGGACAACGATATCGGAATGACGATCGAAACGAGCAGGAACAGGATCAATTTGTTGCGCAAACTGTTGTTGCGATGCAGCCGCATGCGGTTCCCTCCCTGTTGCGAAACAACGGCAATAATCAATAAATTCTACCTGTTACATCACAATTATCGGTCCTCTTCGGTTGTCCCGCTTTCTATAATGGAATCGAGGAGGAGGGTTGTCAATGAGAATGAACAAGCGTGCGTCCGAGAGTGCGCAGCAGCTCGTGTTCGTGGGGCCGGCCGTATTATTTTTTACCTTGATTGTCCTCGTGCCGTTTTTACTTAGTATATATTACAGCTTGACGCATTGGAACGGAGTGAGCTCGCAAATCACTTGGGCGGGTCTTGACAATTTCAGGCAAATTTTGTTCAGCGATCAGGAATTTCATCGTTCGTTCTGGTTCACATTACGCTATACGGCGGTGTCTGTCGTGGCGCTCAACTTGACCGGCTTTCTGCTGGCACTGCTGCTCACGCAGCCTATAAGATCGCGGAATTTGCTGCGGACCGTGTTCTTTATGCCCAATGTGATCGGCGGAATACTGCTCGGGTATATCTGGCATTTTATTTTTGTCAAAGGCTTCGAATCGGCAGGAAGCGTTCTCCCGATCGGATTTTTCCAGTGGCCCTGGCTCGGGGACGCATTCACGGCATTCTGGGGGTTGGTGATCGTTACCGTCTGGCAATTGTCCGGGTACTTGATGATCATCTACATTGCGGCGATCCTGAATGTGCCCAAAGAACTGCTGGAAGCCGCGAAAATCGACGGGGCAACACGATTGGCCATGCTGCGCAGCGTCGTCGTTCCCTTGATCATGCCGGCTTTTACCGTCTGCTTCTTCCTGTCGATATCCTGGTCGTTCAAGGTGTTTGACCTTAACTTGTCGTTAACCGGCGGAGGGCCGTTCAAATCCACCCAGTCGGTAGCGCTGAATATTTATACTGAAGCGTTCCGCAATAACCATTACGGTCTCGGCACAGCGAAGGCGTTAATCTTCTTTGTCATCGTTGCTTTCATAACGACGCTTCAGGTGAGATTCACGAAGAAAAGAGAGGTGGAAGCTTGATGGAGAGGGCCGCCGGAAGCGCCGTGCGCCGATACGCGCTAGGGATAATCGGCTATGCCGCCGCATTGGTCTTTCTGATCCCGTTTTACTTCATGCTGGTTAACTCCGTGAAATCGTTCGGCAACATCCTCAGCGACGCCATAGGCTGGCCGCGAACGTTCCTGTGGGACAATTACGTACGCGCTTGGGCAGCCATCGATTTCTCTACCGTGTTCGTCAATTCCATGATCATTACGATATTCAGCAATCTGGGGCTGATCGTCATCAGCTCGATGGCTGCGTACCGCATGGTGCGTCGACCGAGTCGGCTCAATAACCTTTTGTTCATCGTTCTTGTAGCCGCGATGATCATTCCTTTCGAATCGATCATGATCCCGCTGGTCAAGGTGATGAGCGAGATGGGATTGATGAACATCCGAACGGGGCTTATCGTCAGTTATTTCGGCTTTGGAGTTTCGCTGAATTTATTTCTGTATCACGGCTTCATCAAATCGATCCCCGGCGAAATAGAGGAATCGGCCGTTATCGACGGCTGCACGCCTTATGGCGTGTTCTGGAAAATCGTGTTTCCGCTATTGAAGCCGATTACCGTCACGATCGTGCTGCTGAACAGCTTGTGGATCTGGAACGATTTTCTACTGCCGCTGCTCGTGCTGTTCGACCCGTCGATCAAGACGATTCCGCTTACCGTCTATGCGTTCTTCGGCGAGCGGGACAAGCAATGGGATCTGGCATTGCCGGGGCTCGTGATGGGGATCGTTCCGGTCATCGTGTTCTTCCTGGGGATGCAGAAGCACATCATATCGGGCATCACGGCCGGTTCGGTCAAAGGTTGAAGCGAACAAAATAACACACCTATTTGTTCAATATATTTCATTCAATTCAGATACCGGCTTGCTTACAATCAGGGTGACATAATGAAGAGGGGGATTGGGAATGAAGAATGCGAAGGTATGGGTGATGGCGGTTGTGCTGCTCATTTCGCTTGTCTTATCAGCCTGCGGGCAGGATAAGAGCGATGCAAGTGGAACAGGCACCGAAGAAGGGGGCAAGCCCGAGGTTACGATTAAATTCCTGTCGTTCGAAGTCGAAATTGCCGAGCCGTTGTCGCGAATGTTGAAGGAATACGAGAACTCGCATCCCGGTGTCAACATTACATTCGAAACGATCGGGAGCGGAGCGGATTCCGCCTCGGCTTTGAAGACGAAGTTCAATTCCGGCAATGAACCGGATATATTCCAAAATGGCGGTTATTCGGAATTGGAGCTGTGGATCGAGCATCTGGAGGATTTGTCGAACGAGTCATGGGTGAGTCACTTGTCCGAGATGGCCAAGGAACCCATTACGAAAGACGGCAAACTGTACGGCCAACCCTTGAAGGTCGAAGGCTATGGATTGATTTACAACAAGGAGTTGTTTGAGAAAGCCGGCATTACGAAGCTGCCCGCAACGTTGGACGAATTGGGGGCAGCCGCCAAGCAATTGCAAGCGGCCGGTATTACCCCATTCCTCAATCCTTTCGGTGAATGGTGGGTCATCGGCAACCATCTGGCCAACATCCCATTCGCCTATCAACCCGACCCCAACACGTTTATCCAGGGGCTAAACGATGGCACGCAAAAATTCGAAGATAATCAGGTATTTCAGCAATGGCTCGATTATGTCGATCTGACTTTGAAATACGGAAACAAAAACCCGCTGCAAATCGACTATAACACGCAATTGACCGAATTTGCCGCCGGCAAAGCCGCGATGACGCAGCAAGGAAACTGGGCAACGCTTCCGCTGCTCGAAGCCAATCCGAATCTGCAGTTCGGTTTCCTGCCGATGCCGATCAACAACGACGCGGCAAGCATGGATAAACTGCCCGTAGGCGTTCCGAATTATTGGGTGATCAACAAAAATGCCAAGCCGGAAGTTAAGCAAGCAGCCAAAGAGCTGCTGAACTGGATGGTCAGCAGTCCGGAAGGCAAGAGCTATATTACGAATGAGTTCAAACAAATATCCGCGCTTAATACGATTCAAGGGGATCCCGAAGTTCTCGGATCGCTCTCCGGCGACGCCATGCGTTATCTCAACGAGAACAAGGTGATTACCTGGAACTGGTTCAAGTTTCCGGCTGCCGAAGCGACCAGCCATTACTTCTCGGATGCGCTGCAGGCTTACTCGGCGGGCAAATTGTCTCGCGAGGAATTGCTTGATGCGTTCCAAAGCGCATGGGATAAAGGGTAATAATCATTCATCTGGATGGAGGAGCTAGACATGAAACTGGGTTTTTACGGGGTTTATTCAGAGGAAACGGTGCAATTCGCGGCAGAAGTCGGATTTAAATGCATGGAGCTTTCGGCGTGGCCGAATTCTTCCCTCAATGCCGATCATATTACCGGCAAGCGGTTGGATGAAATTATGCTCGACTTGCAAAATCACGATATTGAAGTATCGTCGCTTGGTTTTTATCCGAACTACCTGGATCCGAATACGGAGAACAGTGCCGAAGCAAAGCGCTATTTTCTGAAAGTGCTGGAGCTGGCGCAGCGGATGAACGTGAAGACCGTCTCGACGTTTGCGGGCAGAGACCCAAGCAAGTCGGTGCCGGATAATATGCCCGCATTCAAACAGGTATTTACCCAATTTTGCGAGGAAGCGGAGAAGAGAGACGTTCGCATCGCCATCGAGAACTGCCCGATGGTGGAAAACTATAGGATGCAGGAAAGCCTGAATATCGCGCACAGTCCCGAAGTGTGGGAGGTCATGTTTCAAGAGGTGCCTTCCAAGTACTTGGGCCTGGAGATCGATCCCGCGCATATGGTGTGGCAGGGCATTGACTACGTAAGGGCGATTCGCGAGTTCGGCCACAAAATCTTCCATGTGCATGCCAAAGATGTGGAGATATTGCACGATGTGAAGGCTCGTACCGGGCAATACGGCGTGCTGTTTTCGCAGGTGGATGGGCTCGGCCACGGCTGGTGGCGCGGCAGAACGCCGGGATGGGGCGACGTCAATTGGCACAAGCTGATCTCGGCTCTCATTGAAGTCGACTATAAGGGCAATATCGATATCGAACATGAAGACGATGTGTTCGTCAAGAACATCGAGATTGAGGGCATCAAAGAAGAATCCGATATCGTGGACCAATATGCGAAAGACAAGAACGCGTTGATTTTGGGTTATCGTCATTTAAGCCGGCTTATTCCGTCTTGCGCGATTCGATAAGCGGAGCGGAGAGGTTCAATTTCACAAAACAAAAGCACTGGTTCTCTCAGAGCCTCTGGGAGGATCAGTGCTTGCTGCTAACTATGTCCCTAAAGTGGTGAGTAACTCCAGAAATGATTAGAGGATGAACCTTATAGTCAGGATTCACTGTCCTACAAACTATGAGTCATCGTTTCTGTCAACAAATCGGCAATACTTGCTTGTGACAGTTGGGCTTTCATGGCACTTTCCGCATTTCCGTAAAATTGAGACAAAGCCGGTTGAATCCCCCGACCGACAGGACAAGAGGGGTTAGGAACGCCGTGATGCAGCTCGAAAAGCGATTTTTGCTCCACTGCTTGATAGACGTCCAGAAGCGTTATGTCATGGGGATCCATGGCAAGATTCCATCCAGCGCCGGCTCCGCGTTGAACGGTAACCAAACGAGCTTTTCCAAGTTGTCCAAGTATGCGCCTTATGAAAACAGGATTCGTATTGACGCTGGCCGCAATCTGATCGGAGGTTACCGGATCTTGGCGTTTTTTTGCGACCAGCGCCATCCATGTAAGAATATGAAGTGCAACCGTGTAGCGACTGACTACCGCCATCATTCATCCATCCTCAAGCTTTAATACAACTAGTATAGTTACATTAAAAACGAGTGTCAACAATGGAGAAATCCCCTACGTTTTACGAAGTTTGTTGACTTTGCACTTGAGGCTGTGCGGATGCCAAACGTCGGTTTAGTCCGAATAGGAGCAGGGCAGCCAGTTCACATCCTCCTCCAATGAAACCAAGCCAGGTAACGGAACCGTAATTTAGAGCCAACCCTCCGGCAAAAGCGCCAATGGAGCTGCCCAAATAAATCGCGGAAGCGTTCAAGGATATGACAATGCCTGAAGCCTTACCGGAGAATCCAATCAGCCGGTGCTGCTGCGCCGGATTAAAAGCCCATGCACTTATCCCCCATAGAGCCATTGCTGCCATTCCCAGTCCCAGAGCCCAAGTAATATTGGACAGTGTTAAGACCGACAAAGAGGTTAAGGCAACCGTCAATCCGGAGAGAGTGAGTACAATTATACGAGCGGAACCGAACCGGTCGGCGGCCCAGCCACCCAAGCTGCTTCCTGCGAAGCTAGCCAGTCCCCAGATGAGGAGTACGAAGCTGATCGTTGTCTGAACGGCACCCAGGCGACCGAATACATCCGAGATATACGTATATACGGTGAATGCACCGATGCCCCATAAAACGGTGATTAGTAACGACGAAAAGATGACCGGGCGTTTGACGAAGGAAAGTCTCTCCTTCAAGGTAACCAAAGCTGAACTCGGGATCGAAGGAAACAGTATTCGAATGAGCACGGCGGCGATGAAGGCAAGCAGGCCGACGATCCAGAACGTCATTCTCCATTGGAAGGTTAATGCAATCCACGTCCCGAGCGGAACGCCCAAAGCAAGAGCCACAGTTTGTCCTCCGATGACGAGCGCCAGAGCCCTTCCCCGTTTCTCGGGGGGCACCAACGCAGCGGCCGTTACAGAGGCTGCAGGTACAAACAAACCTGCCGCAACGGCAGCAATGATTCGTCCGAACATAAGGATCCCGTAATGATTGGCAAAGCCACAAATGACATTAGCGACGGCAAACAGTATCAAAGCTGATACAAGTAATCTCCTCTTTTCTAATCGCCCCGTCATGGTCGCAAGAACGGGGGAACCGATGGCATAGGCTAGCGAGAAAATCGTTACCAACTGGCCTGCGGCGGATAGGGAAACTTGAAATTCCCGGGCAAGCGTGGGAAGCACGCCTGCAATCATGAAACCTTCCGTACCGATTGCAAATGTACCTAAAGACAATAAAAGTAAGCGATAATTCAATGCGGTGACCTCCTGATCCGTACTTGATTAAATGAAACCGTATCGGTTACATTTTAATGTAACCATAATAGTTCCATCAGAATGATTTGTCAATCGTTCCGGCTTTTTATGGTTCCCCTTCAAGCTTGGAAGGGTTCTGTCCTTTTGATATTCATGTTAAAATAAATGTCAGAAGGACAGCAGGATATAGAAATCCCTGAACTCTGACTAGACCAACGACCATATTAGTACCAGGAGGGATAAGATTATTAACAAAAAGATTTTGACAGCCCTTATGGTTGTTGTCCTCGCGGTGTCCCTCTATCCTCGGCAAATTGGTTTCGGCAAGGAAAATGGCAATTTTAAAGTCATGGGGTACTTTACCGAATCTCCCTATTTGAATGATCCAATCGATGAAGCTGTTCAATTTGATGGACTGACTCACCTGATATACGGCTTCTTGAAGCCCGCTTCGGACGGCTCTCTTTATCCGATCGGCCAGCCCGAAAGATTAAAGGAACTGGTAGATAAAAGTCATGCGCATGGAGTGAAAGTTGTCATCGCCGTCGGAGGGGTGTTCTACGGGAACGAACCGCTGTCAGGCCATTTTGAAGCTGTTGCCGGCAATGACGAAGCCCTTCGGAAATTTGTCCGGGAACTAAGGGGGTTCGTCGAGAACTACAACCTGGATGGCGTGGAGATCGACTGGGAATACCCCGACGCCGAATCTTCCGAGGAGTATGAACGTCTCCTATTGGCGCTCCATGAAGTGTTGTCTCCCATGGGCGTAACCTTGAGCGCGGCCGTGGCGGCAGCCGGCTCGGCCAATACGAAAGCCGAATCCGTAACATCCGTGACGGATGCCGCCCTTCGGAACTTGGACTGGATCAATATTATGGCTTACGATTTGGCGGGAGGGCAGCACAGTCCCTATTGGCTCTCGGATGTATCCATTCAATACTGGAAGAAAAGGGGGGTGTCCGAGGACCGTATCGTTATGGGAATCCCCTTGTATGCCAGACCAAGCTGGAAGCAATACAGGCACTTGGTGGCTTTGGATAAAGCAAATGCTTATCTCGATTATGTGCCCGGCGATAAATTGGACTCCTATTATAACGGTCTCAACACGATCCGCCAGAAAACGAGGCTCGCTTTGAATAAAGGCGGAGGCATCATGTTTTTCGACATACAGGAAGACACCCGGGATGAAACCAGCGCGCTGAAAGCTGCATTGGATATGATACAAAGGTATGAACAACATCATCTCGACGATTATTTTATCGTGGTGGACAATCGCGAGTTGCTGTACGCACCGGAAGAGAAATTGGGAATGCCTTATCGGGACGGTCAGAATCGCATTCAAATACCGGTAAGGAAAGCGCTGGAAGCCATTGGAGCAAAGATCGATTACGATCATGCCTCTCGTACGGTCACTGCAACTCGTGAAGATACAACGGTCAAGATCCATATCGGGAGTGAAATATTGGAGGTAAACGGTAACAAAGTAATCATGGACACCAAAGCCGCGGTACAAGACGAACGTACCTATTTGCCCTTGCGCTGGGTATATGAAAGCTTCGGCTACAAGGTGATCTGGTACGAAAGCAGCAAAACCGCTCTGGTGAGTATAAACTAGTTGAATTATCAGAAAATCCTCAACCTTTTATGTGGTCCGAGTATCCGAACGCGGAACGGGGACGGAATTGATCCGTCCCCGTGTTTTTGGCGCAGAGGCCCTCCGTTGTAAGCAAATCAATCTTTTTTCATGCGATACTCGGAAGGGGTCAAACCCGTGTTTTCTTTGAAGTTCCTTGAGAAATAATGAACGTTCTCGTATCCGAGCGACTCGGCGATATCCGTAATTCGAGCATGGGTCAGCAGCAGTTTCTTTGCCCGGCGAATACGTTCGCGTACCATGTATGTTTTGGGGCCGAATCCGATCGTTTCTTTGAAGAGCTCCGCAAAGTAAGTGGGGTTGTAGCCGCATTTTTGCGCCAGCTCGCGGCTTGTCCAATTACGCTCGGGATTCAGTTTTATGGCTTCTAAAGCGGGGGCTATTTTACATCGGCCCGGGTCCGGACTCTCCAGAAGCTGTAAACGAACGAGTTCGGCAAGTAAAGCTGTCATTTGAGCTCGCATAGCCATTTCATAGCAAGGCTCTTGATTGGAATATTCGTCGATAACGTTACGGAAGTAAGGCTCCAGACCGGGAGCGTAAAATGCATTGGGAAGGCGAATGCCGCCATGTTCGTCTATGGCAATCTGATATTCGCGTGGAGGCTGCCGCCATTCCGCTTCTTCGTTCTCGCGAATGTTGGGGGCAGGGTGAACGGGAGTCGGCAAGCCGCGCTCCCACTCGAAATGCAGGCTATATAACACGCAAGGTTCCTCGGAACTAATGTGCAAACGATGCGGACAGTCGGGTCCATAGAATGCACAGGAGTTAGGGCGCAACTTGTAATCTTCGTTGCCAATAGATAATTGAAGCTGTCCGGACAGTACGAAGAGCAGTTGGTAGTCGGGAATTGTTCTGGGACCCCACCGATAGCCTGGCTCATTCAATAATCGTTCAGCGTAATTGATAGTTGGATGAATTCGATTGAATAGTATTCGCACGACTTCCGAATATAAAGCTTTGGCCAAGTTCAACCCTCCTCACTCTGTCTATTCTCTCTATCATAATTCAGGATCTGGCGAAAGTGCACCCCCTATCCGACAGATGTGCAAATACAATTTAGAGCGGGGTTGATAAACTTTAGAAAAACCTTGGGGGATGGATGTCCATGCTAAACGATAAAACAGACAATCTTCTGTCTTCATTTTCCAAACCTGGAGCTGCTTATCGTCCGGCTCCGTTGTGGGTTTGGAATGACGAGATGAGACCCGAAGAGATTAGATCCATGTTAAGGGAGCTTGCATCCCATGGATTCGGTGGAGCATTCGTTCACCCACGGCCAGGACTCGTAACCGAATACTTGTCCGAAGCGTGGTTCGCACTATGGGGGGAGGCATTGGACGAAGCGGGGCGTTTAGGCCTTAAATTGTACATCTATGACGAGAATTCCTATCCTTCCGGGTTCGCTGGCGGACATATCCCGTCCGAACTGCCGGACTGTCTGGCCACTTCGGTCTTGTTTAAGGAGTACGGCTTCGAGGAAGTCTACGCCTTGTCGCACAATTCGTCCCCGATGCTGAACAAGCCTGGACATCCGATTAGAGCATTTGCCATGAGACGGGCCGAAGACGGCCTCCATTGGGTAGTGGCTCGAGATGTTACGCTGCTGCCTGCGTTGGAATGGGAAGAATATGGCGAGCAATTTTGGCTGTTTGAGTTGGGCGTACCGGAAACCAATCGTTGGCTAGGGGGATTTGCATATGCTGACTTGTTAAGGCCTGAAGTGACCGAGAAGTTTATCAACGTTACGCACGAACAATATCGAAAACATTTTGGAGACCGGTTCGGTTCGCAAATTCCCGCATTGTTCACCGATGAACCGGAAATTTCGCCAGGTAATCTGTTCGAGGCAGGGGACCGGTTCCTGCCCTTCAGCTATTGGTTTGCTGGCGAATTTGAAAAGTTTAACGGATATGACCTTAGAGACTATCTGCCTTGTTTGTTCCGCGATGTTCAGTTCCTGGATTTGCCGGTCGATCCGGTTAAAGTTCGATATGATTATTATTGCACGATTCGCCAATTGTGGGTCACGAATTCGGTAAAGCCGATTTCCGATTGGTGCGAACGCCATGGCCTTGCTTACACGGGCCACTACCTTGAGCATCAATGGCCCCATCCTTTTCACCGGACGTCGCCCGCGATCATGTCCATGTATGAGTACATGCACTGGCCGGCCATCGACATGCTGGAGACGAAATTATTGAAGAAAGACGGTTCGGAACAGCAATTATTGATTGGCATTCGCGAGGCACAAAGCGCGGCGAACCAGTTCGAACGCGACCGGGTTTTATGCGAGGCTTATGGTGCGGGCGGATGGGATTCGACCTTCGAGGATTACAAACGGATCGGCGATTGGCTCTACGTGCACGGCATCAATTTTTTGAATCAGCACCTGACTTATTCTACGATCGCAGGCGCCAGAAAAAGAGATCATCCTCAATCGTTCGATTGGCGACAGCCATGGTGGGACGAGTACTCGACACTTAACGATTATTTCGGCCGTCTATCCTATGCGTTATCCCAGGGGAAAACCGTTAACCGGATTTTGCTCGTTAACCCGACGACCTCCAGCTTCCTCCTTACGCCTAAAGATCTTACGGATAATACGAATTACCGTCAAGGATTGGATGAGACGCTAGAACTCGTTCAGACGCTTGCCGATCATCAATGGGATTACGATCTCGGCGACGAATTTATTATGGAGAGCCAGGGGGGCGTTGGAGATAGCGGCTTAAGGGTAGGCAAAAGAGAGTACGACATCGTTATTCTGCCCCCAGCTGCCAGAAACTTGAAACAATCCACTTTGAATTTGTTGTCGCGGTTTCTGGCAAACGGAGGAACGGTATTAGCGATGGGCGAAGCGCCCGAACGAATTGATGGCTCGCTGAACGATGCAGCACAACAACTCTCCTATCATCCCGGATGGGTTAACGTGAATAATGCGGAAGCAGTCTTAGAAGCGTTGACCCGACAGTTGAAACCCCGTGCATGGTGGCATCTTGAAGGCGGTTCACTGCGCGGATTGGCTCACTTGCGTCGTGAAATTGGCGATGGCTCCGCTTTTTATTTTATTGTGAACAGCGGGCCTGAGCAAGCAGTGGGAACACTTACCTTTCACGGTAACAAGGCGGAAATTTGGAACTTGATTGACGGCGTTGTCTCATCCGTGACGGCAAGTCCAGACGAACAGGAAGGGATTGCTTTATCGGTTCATCTCAATGGCTCTGAATCTATGTTGGTCAGGGTATTCGAGCAAGAGGCGAGCGCCGATAAGATCAGTTCAAGCCTAAAGGAACTCTCCATTCAACGCGATTCCCCCCGTATTCCTTGCTCGGGGAGTGGGACGATGGCTTTCCCGGAACACGATAATGTTCTGCCGATTTTGTATTGCGATTTGCAGGTGGGTACGAAGCATTACGAAGGAATCCATACGATTCATGCGGCCAGATTTGCTTTTGAGCACCACGGCTTCGAGACGAACCCTTGGGATAATGCCATCCAGTATAAACGCCGGCTCCTCGATCGTAACGCCGCTTATGGAGGACAAAGCGGATTCATAGCCGATTTCCATTTTGAACTAGGGGATTTAACGGAGAGCGATTTAATCAGCGTTACCGTCGAGCGTCCCGAACTCTACCGGATTAGCGTCAACGGTCATCCGGTCACGATTTCATCCGGCACGTCTCGTCTCGATCGCCATATGGGAACGGGCTTGATCGGCCATGCGCTTCGGAAAGGAAGAAATACGGTCCGGCTTGAAGCATCCCCATTCTCAATCTTCATGGAGATTGAACCCATCTATATTAATGGTAATTTCGCGGTCACTGAAGTAGATGGACGATGGGTAATAAACCGTAGCGTTCCTTTCGGAATCGGCTCCTGGCGTGAGAACGGATATCCGTTCTATGGCGATGCCGTTCGCTATCGGAAAACTTTTACTGCTCCAGCCAACGGGAAGAAGGTATGGGTTTCCATTCCGCGATGGTGCGGTACCGTTATTAGCGTCAACGTGAACGGGCAGAATGCGGGATTAATCGGACTGGACTCGGCCCGGGAGCTTGATATTACGAAGTGGATTCACTCAGGGCAATCCGTGAAAGAGAACGAGTTGGAACTACGAGTAAGCGGCAACTTCCGTAACCTGCTGGGGCCGCATTTTGACCCAACCAAGCCTCGCAATCTCGCATGGCCCGGGGCCTGGAAGAGGTCTCCGATATTCGGCCCGCCTTCCATACAGGAATACGATCTGTTGGATTACGGTATTTTGGAGGAAATCACCCTGTTAGCGGAAGCGTAAGAAGTCGGAAAAATAATAGAATGAAGGTGACACCGTATTGAACGTGTCTTGTTTATGGCATCCTTCCCCCTCCCGATCGCAAAATGTGTATGTACTCTTTCAAACCATATTGAAGATGAATGAACCCGAGCAAGTGCAGATGAAAGTTTTTGGAACGAGCTTGTACCGGGTTTATTTGGATGGAGCGGAAATCGCGGAAGGACCATCGCGGTTTGCGCCCGATCATCCGGAGTATGATGTGCACGACGCAACCTTGCAGGAGGGGAGTTATGTTTTGTCCGTCATCGTCCACGATTACGGAGTGCATACACGCATTCTTATGGGGGGAATCCACCCGTTTATGCAGTGCGAAGTGATTGGGACGAACGGGGTCTTGCAGTTGGAATGGAAATGCAAGGAGTTGTCCGCGTTCCAGCCAATCGATCGCCGGATCAACGGGCAATTGGGTTGGATGGAATGCTGCGATACCCGACTTGTGCCTGATTTGCAGGTACCTTTCGAGGGCGGAGAATGGGTTGATGCTCGCGAAATCGCCAATCCGCTCGGAAACGTTACTTACCGGCCTAAATCCATTCGCGATTGTCTTCGCCTACCGGTAGAAGCTATTGAAATGGCACGGGGAACGTATGCCGATCGGTTTGGCTACGAGAATGACGATCCTCCGATGCGCTTTATTTTCCGGGATTTGAAACCGCAGCTTCCTGCCGACGGAATGTGGGTCAGGTTCGATTTGGGGAAAATCGGCTTGTACCGTCCGCATATTGTGATCGACGCACCGAAGGGGACGGTGATAGAAGCCGGATATAGCGAATCGTTGAACGAGGGAAGGGTATTTCCCGTCATACCGCTGTCGTATAGCACTTCCTGCCATGTCGACCGATGGATTACGAAAGGCGGGCTGCAAGAGCTTCAAACATTTGTTCCACGAGGTTTTCGCTTTATTGAAATTCATATTTACGCTCCGCCATCCGTTATTCCCGCGCTTCAAGTGAGCGGAGTTCAGCGCACCAGCTACGACGGATCGGTTGGAGCCTTCCAATGCAGCGATCCATTATTGAATGCCATCTGGAGCATGGGAGTAGAAACGCTCCGCTCCTGCTGCGAAGATGCAGTGATCGATACACCTACGCGAGAGCGAGGGCAATGGATAGGCGACGCCGCCGCTATAGGTATGGAAATTCTTGGCGTATCCTTTGGGGAGCTTGATCTGATTCGCCGAAGCTTGCAGCAAGCATCGTATCGAAGACGAGATGATGGCTTGGCGGCAGGGCTTTGCCCCGGCCAAGAAGCTTATTTGACGACGTATGCGCTCTATTGGATAGATGGATGTGTTCGCTATTTCCGGTTAACCGGAGACCGCAGCTTGCTGGAGGAATGTTATGAAACGGCCGATATTACGATCGACTTTTTCTTGAAGCATATGCATCCCCGAGGAACGGTTCCCCCGGATACCTGGGACTTTATCGATTGGGGCCATGCTGTTGATGCCGGTGAAGTAAACGTGAGCTTGAATCTGACTTTGCTTCATACGCTTGGCGAAATGGCGGCATGGGAGCAAATTCTCGGATTTTATGACAAAGGGGGGAAAAGGAACTCCCAAATCGCTGCGCTTCGTCAGATCGTGAATGAGCATTATTTCACGCAAGACGGATTATTGGCGAAATCGGTTCCTTTGGAAGGGCCTTCGTCGTTAAGTGAAAGGAAAGCAGGGTATCATGCGACTGCGCTCGGGCTGCTTTACGGCTTGTTCGACAGCAGCACGAAACCGCGGCAAGTCGAATTTATGAAGAATCACATCATGAACTGTTTCCCCAATAATCGGGATGCGCCCAGGCTGGCTCACCCTTCGGCGAATCAAGACCGCTTAATCACCCCAAGCTTCGCTCATTTTGCGTTGCAGGCGCTGTGGGAGGCCGGCGAAGCCGATTTTGTGTTGGAACAGTACAGAACGTGCTGGGGGTGGATGCTGGAACAGGGTGCGACCACACTGCTTGAAGTATTTGACACGCGTTGGAGCCACTGTCATGCTTGGTCCGGAAGCCCGACCTGGCAGTTGTCCCGTTATTCGCTAGGCTTGATCCCGCAACCGGACAAAGGCATCAATCATTATCGGCTGCGCTTTCAGCCCGGCGCGTTGACGTTTGCCTCGGGCAATGTGCCGATGATGCACGATAAAGGTTTGATTCATATCGAATGGAAACGAACTTCATCCAGAGAGTGGGAGTATGTGCTTGAAACCGATCATCCGATATTTGTTTCTATAGAAGGGAATCCCAAAGTCGCGCACGTGATTCTGGACAACACGGAAATTGCAGTGGGGACCAAACTTGAAGTACAAAGACGGTTGGTGCTGAAGTATGCAAATTGAATAAAGTTATCGGTTGGGGATTGAAGTTACTACTGTTAAGCAGGCCTTCCTGCCGAATTGAGTTAGACTACGAACTTGCCTATTGGGCAAGACCATGAAGCAGTCAGGAGAATCCTGACTGCTTACTTGTGGAAAAAATTCATTGCCGATATGCCTTGCATATGTGAAAATTCATACGGATTTATGCCGAAATTATAAGCTAATCGGGACATTGGATTATGAATATGATGAAGTGTTCTGCGTACAAGAAGACGGATGATGTAAGCGCTTAAACAATAATTGACAGAAGAAAAAATCTGTCGTAATGTAAGTTGACATCTACAGACATGGACGAATCCCATTTGAAGGAGAATACGATGAGAAAGAAACCCTTCATAATATTACAGTGGAAATTTTGGGCGTCTTTCCTGCTGATTTATTTCATCCCATTTATGATATTGGGTGGGCTGCTGTATTTCAACGCGGTGGTGCAGCTTCGTCATCAGATCGAGGCGGCGACCCTGGACAGACTGGACCTTGCCCGGAATGAATTCGAGCGAACAATGAATCGCCTGGAAAGCTTATCCGTCCATATTTCCAGCGATCCGGAGCTAACGCCTTACTATGCCCGTCTTCAAGCCTACCGCTCAGATGGAACGATCGGCGCACTTCGCAAGTTCAAAGCGTATAACCCGCTTATTGAAGATATACTTCTATATTATCAAGGCGATCACAACTTGTATACCACGAACGGCCTCAGTTCGTTCCAAACCCTCGCGACCTATAGTTATGTGTTTCCCTCTTCGAAGGCCGGCGACTTTCAGGGCATGCTTGACCAAATGGAAGGGCCGATGATCATGCCGATCAATATGGCGAATACGCCGCAGGGAGACAGACCGCGCCTTCTGGCTTATATGTTGCCGCTCCCTTTTAATTCCCTGCTTTATTATGGATCCATCGTGTTCGTGCTCGATCAGAAGAAACTGACTGAGATGTTCGATCAAACATTGGGCGAGTTTAAGGGTCATCTGATGATCTATGATGAGAATGATCATGTGATTGCAGCTAAAAGCAACCTGGAACATTTCATAAGCGAGGATATTGTCTCCAAGATGTCCACATTCAAGGAGAATGGCATTCATGAATCCCTGATTCGCAACGAGCGCTACTCCTTCTCCGTGGTTCGATCGGACAAGCTCGGATGGTCGATCGTTGCGGCAATGCCGAAGGATCAGTTTCTTTCCCGCGTGATCGACATGAGATCGTTCATTCTGGTCGTCTCCGTCTTTCTCCTGTTTATCGGCGCCGGCATCAGCATGCTGCTTTCTCGCAAATTTTACAGGCCAATCAGCCGTTTGCTTGATCAGATCAAGGAGCACTTCTCCAGCCCGGCGCAGGACATGGTAAATGAAATACAGTATATTCAGGAAACGTGGATGGTGACTCATCGGCAGAATCAAAAGTTAAACCTGCAGGTTGAGCATCAATTCAGGTATGTGCGGGATCAGTTCCTGTACCAGTTGATCCGCGGGAAACATCCGGATCTGGAATTGTGGAAGTCCATTCGATCCGAAGCGAAGGAGTCGCCCTTTCTGCAAGGGGAACGATTCTTTGTGGCGCTCCTCTCACTTGATATCCCTGCGGATCGACCGGTGCCATCGGGAGAAATGGAGAAAGTTTCGGAATGGCTCGTGGAGATCAGCCTCCCTCATATTCGGGCATACGGACTGGAACTGGTGGAACGATTCACTTATGCGATCATGGCATGTGTCATGGAGCCCGCGCTGCCGCCGCGGGATATTCAGAAAGAACTGGCTGACGCTATTCGCACACGTATGAGAGAGCGATATCGCATTCAGGCGTTTATCGGACTGGGCAACCTGTATTCGGACATCAATCGGATGAACAGTTCGTTCATCGAAGCTTCCGTAGCTTCGGATTATCGCATGATTGCAGGCAATGAAGGAGTGATTTATTTCGAAGACGTCGGGCATTTCGAGGATCAGAATCAGCTTTGGCTTCCTGCCGCAGAACATCTGCGTTTTATTCAAAGTTTGAAGCAAGGCGATGAGAAGATCGCGCAACAGATGCTGCAAGCCATCATCGAATACATCCGTGCGCAGGAGAAATCATATTTCATGCTAAGACTGGTTTGTGTAGATTTGATCAATTCCGTAACCAAGGTGATGCGCGAGTTGCAAATCGAAGGACACGCCGATCTGATCAGGCAGGCAGCTGAATTCAAGCACCTGGATGACTTGAAAGAGACGGTGCATGTGATGATCACGCTGGTGTGCCAACATGTGCTTCAGATGCAGGAAAAGCGCCACTCCCGTCTCGGCGAGGAAATTCTGGAATTCGTTCAGACACATTATTGCTCGCCTGATCTGTCGCTCAGTTATATCGCTGAACATTTTCAACTGTCCCCCTCTTATGTCAGCCGTTTTCTGAAGGAACATTCCGGGGTTTTGTTTACGGAGTATATTTTTCAGCTGCGGCATGAGCAGGCCAAACAGCTGCTTGTCGAAACGGATAAAACGGTCAGGGACATCGTTCAGGAGATCGGCTATGCTGGGGAATCCAAATTTATTGAACGTTTCAAGAAGAAGGAAGGCATCACG
The DNA here is from genome assembly GCA_023391635.1 of Bacillota bacterium. GTDB lineage: Bacteria > Bacillota > Bacilli > Paenibacillales > Paenibacillaceae > Cohnella. Next base: position 90,000 of record JAEWAQ010000015.1, read on the forward strand.
CCGGGACAATATCGCAAACTCAATGAAAGAAGGGAGAAATTCACGTAAAATCAGCCTGTTAGATAGAATAGGAACATTCGGAACAAAATTGGATAGTGTCAGAAGTCGAATATGAATTATGTATACAGGATTGTTACGTATCCTTTCACAGACGATTCCGCTATGCTTGAAAGCAAGTTGCAAGCACATTGCCGCTTGCAGCCGATCGTTCGTGAAAGGAGGCCTCACCATTGTATTCGTCCGCATTCAGCGCTTCTCCCAGAAAGTGGAAATTTCTGAAAAACTGGCGCTTATATTTATTTTTGCTGCCGGCCCTCCTTTATTTTATCCTCTTTCAATATTGGCCCATGTATGGCGTTCAGATCGCCTTCCGCGAATTTATACCGGGAATGGGTATCAGCGAAGGCCCATGGGTGGGGTTCGCTCATCTCGAGCGTTTCTTCAACTCCTATTATTTCTGGGCGCTCATCAAAAACACGGTATTCATTGCTTTGTACCAGCTGGCCTTGTTTCCCGTCTCCATCATCGTCGCTTTATCGATGAATGAAATTGGCCGCGAACGTTTCAAGAAGTTTGTGCAAACGATTACTTATGCGCCCCACTTTATTTCTGTGGTTGTGATGAGCGGGATGATTCTCGCTTTTCTAAGCCCAAGCACCGGCATCGTGAATAAGGCGATTCAATGGCTCGGTTTCGGACCAATCGCTTTTCTGAACGAGCCTGGATGGTTTAAGACGGTCTATGTGCTCTCCGGTGAATGGCAAAATCTTGGCTGGGGCGCTATCCTTTATTTGGCGGCGCTCGCGGGCATCAATCCTGAGTTGCACGAAGCGGCGACCGTTGACGGGGCAACCCGCTTCCAGCGTATCCTGTATGTGAATATCCCGGGGATTTTGCCGACGGTGGCCATACTGTTTATTTTAAATATGGGATCATTCATGAATGTGGGCTTTGAGAAAATCTACTTGCTGCAAAATTCGCTCAATCTGGGTGCATCGGATGTCATTCAGACCTTTGTCTACCGAAACGGGTTGTTGCAGGGTCAGTACAGCTATGCTTCGGCGGTCGGGTTATTCAATTCGGTCATCAACCTAATTTTGTTGCTGATGGTCAATATGATCGCGCGCAGAAGCAAAGGGGCCAGCTTGTGGTAGGGGGATAACAAATGAAATTTCAGTCAAATTCAGACAAGCTGTTCGTTTGGCTTAACTCGACCTTCTTAATCAGCTTAACCGCTTTGGTCATCTACCCCTTGATTTATATACTGAGCGCATCGATCAGTGATCCGATCGCCGTCAATTCAGGGAAGATGTGGTTGTATCCGATGGATGTAACGTGGGAAGGGTATCTGCGCGTATTTCAGGATAACGAGATCTGGAGGGGATATCGCAACACGATCCTGTATACGGTCTTGGGGACAATGATCCATCTGATGGTTTTGCTCCCGTGCGCTTATGCGTTGTCGCGGTCAGACCTCTCGGGAAGAACCGCGATTATGCTCTTGTTCCTGTTCACGATGTTTTTTCAGGGTGGATTGATTCCCACCTTCTTGGTCATCAAACAGCTTGGCATGATTGATACCATGTGGGCCTTGGTCATTCCGAACGCGGTTGGCGTATGGGCGATCATCGTAGCGCGAACTTTCTTTCAAATGAATATTCCGAGAGAACTGCAAGAGGCGTCACAAATGGATGGCTGTACGGATTTTGGCTTGTTTTTCCGCATCGTGCTTCCGTTGTCCGCGCCGATCATCGCGGTCATGGCGCTGTTCAACGCCGTCGGGCACTGGAACCAGTACTTCAATGCATTGATGTATTTGAACAACCGCGATATTTTTCCACTGCAACTCATTCTAAGAGAGATTCTCATCCAGCAGCAGATGAGCACGCAAATGATGATGAACGGCGATGACCTGGAACTGTTGCTGCAACATGCGCGCATTGCCGATATCGTCAAATATGCCGTGATGATTGTCTCGTCGCTGCCGCTGTTGGTTGCATACCCGTTTGTGCAGAAATATTTCGTGAAGGGGGTCCTGATCGGTTCGATCAAAGGTTGATGCTTCCCGCATTTCGGTCGGTAAGTTTGTCGCGAAAATACGTGAAGGGGGTGAGTCGGGCTTCTTATAGAGGAGATGTTCGGTTCGCAGGCAGCGTGAAGGGGAAAATAAACAGAAGAGGTGAAGCAAGTTGAAGAGTGTCAAGCAAATTTCCTGTTTAATGCTGGTTTTATTATTTGTGGTGGTCGTGGCTGCAGCTTGTTCGAACAAGGAAAACGACGGAAAAAACAATGCGCCGACAGAATCGGCGGCTGGGCAGACAAACGAGATAAGCAACAAAGATGCCCCTACTGCCAAGGTGGTGGATAACTTCAATCCGGACGGATTTCCGATCGTGAATGATTCGATTACGCTCAAAGTGATGGGTACCAAGGCGCCTAGCCAGGTTCCATGGGATCAGATGACGCTGTTCCAGGAATTGACGAAGCGTATGAATATCCAATTTACCTTTGACACGCCTCCACATGAAGCGTATGCAGAAAAGCTGAATCTTGCTTTTGCGACTGGTTCATTGCCGGATGTGTTGATCGGGGCAAATCTTACTGTGGATAAAGAAGTGACTTACGGTCAGCAAGGGTTGCTGATTCCGTTGGAAGAGCTGATCGACAAGTATGCGCCTAATATAGTGAAAATGTTCGAAGCGAATCCCGGATTGCGGCAATCGATCACCGGTCCGGATGGTCATATTTATTCCTTGCCCAATGTGCAGGTCCGTCCGGATATCCCGAATACCGATGGGCATACTTCCTATCCGAGACTGTGGATCAACGGAAAATGGCTGAAGGAATTGAACCTGGATATGCCAACGACGACGGAAGAACTCATCCAGGTGTTGCAGGCATTCAAGGACAAGGATCCGAATGGCAATAAGAATTCGGATGAAATTCCGCTCACTGCTGTTCATCTGGATATACGCGGCGTCGTTTTGAATTGGTTTGGTTTTGTAGGTAAGGATGACAACGTCATTGATGTTAAGGACGGGAAAGTTCGCTATGCACCGCTCGAGACGGAATACAAGGCATACCTGTCGTTCATGAACCAGTTACATGCCAAAGGGTTGCTGGATCTGGAATCGTTCTCGCAGACAGCGCAGCAAAAAGTAGCGAAAGGCAATCAAAATCAATTGGGAGTCTTTCGGGCGCATGCTCCATTCCAAATGGTAGGCAATGACTTGGATGCGGATTATGATTTGCTCATGCCGCTCACTTCCGAAGTGAACAGCGAACGAATCACGTCACAGACGCCATCTTTCAAAAATGGAACCTTTGCCATCACGAAGGTCAACAAATATCCGGAAGCTACGATACGTATGGTGGATTTCTTATATTCGGATGAAGGCTCCGACATCGCGCAATACGGTGTGGAGGGAGTAAACTGGAAATTTAATGAGACGAAGACAGGCAGAACGATGATCGGTTCCGAAGGAAAGACTTCGGAGGAACTGAGAGCGATGGCCACGATTGATGCTGGAACGTTCATGCCCCGCAACCAATCGAAATTGGCGGCGGAATTGGCCACAATCGAAAATGAAGCTAAAATGAAAGACGCAACCCCGACCAGATATCATATGCGGTCTGTTTATTCGAATCTGATTCCTTTCGCTCGCCCGGTGTATCCAACGCTGTATTTCACCTTGGACGAACAGAAAGAAATCAATGTCCTGCAAGCAGATATTCTGACCTATGTGGAACAGATGGAAGCGAAGTTCATTACTGGCGATGAATCACTGGATAAGTATGATAACTTTGTTAATACATTGAAAAATATGAAGGTAGATGAATATGTGAATATCCATCAAGATGCCTATGATCGTTGGGCAGCATCTGGAAAATAGCGTTGTTGAAGCGGAAGATGCAGCGCAGTATGTGAAGGCCGTGCCAAAGCAGGAATGCAGTTCCTTCTTTGGCATTCTTGTCCTTGAACCGGAGAGAGGAATGGGAAAGCGCGTCATCCCAATGCGAAGGAACTACAAGGAGGAGTGAAGGTGTTGAAGATACGTATAAAAGCGTGGTATGTCCGGACAAGCATGATCATGGCAATTGTTTTGACGGGCTTGATATTTGCCGCCACGGACTTTGCAGACGCCGCAGGCAGCGTGTACCCTGTCAAAGCCAAAGTTGACTCTGTTACGGCCACGGAACAAACGATCACGGTGGAAGGGTACCTGAAAGTGCATGTGAAGTTGAGGGGAAAACCAATTCAATTGTATGAGTTGCAGCCGTATCAATCGCTTGAAGATTACAAGCAGTTGACTCCGGTTGCGGTGTCGAACGAGCGACTAGTCGGCGCCCGGTTTAAATTCGACATTGATCGGTATCACCAATCCAAAGACAGACTTTATTCAAAATTTCTCGTTGTTGTACCGAACAGCTTCGATGCGTTGGAAGAGGATGACGTCAATCTGATGTTTCATGGGAACGATCTCATTATTGATTATCCGAAACATGTGACAGATTACCAATTCCAGTCAGCGAATGTATGGCTGCAGGAAGAAGTGATCTCGAAAAAGGGTGTTTTTGACGACGGGTTGCGGGATTCTGCAGAAGAGCTCGGCTCAGCACACGGCAAAGTCGCGGTTGTACTGGATAAGTTGCTCTATAAAGACGCGTCTGTCGCGCCTGTTGACGCGGTTCTCTTTCAATTCGAAGGAAATGATTACTATATTCGAAAAGACTATTTGGATCAAATCGACAGCTCCATTACGACCGTGACCCGTAATGGCGCCACGGTGCTGCTGGCGCTGCTGATCCAGGAATTGGCCGATGATCCTGCATCATCAGCCGTCCATATGATACACCCGGATGCATACATGGGCGGGGCTGGAGTGACGTTGCCTGGATGGAATGTGACTAACGAAACCGGGGTTCGTTACTTTAAGGCAGCTTTTGAGTTTTTATTTTCGCGCTATATGCGGGATGACCAGCAGTATGGTCGCGTGACGGGCATCAAAGTGGCGAATGAAGTCAATGCCCAATGGGTCTGGCACAATTCGGGCGAGAAGACGATGGAAGCCTTCATGAAAGACTATGAACGGGCCGTTCGTATGGTGTACAATGCAGCGCGCAAGTATATGGCAGAGCCCAAAGTATATATTTCCCTCACGCATTACTGGAATGAAAGGCGCCCCAATTCCAGTCCTTTGCGTCATTATGCTCCGCGCGAAGTGATCGAAACGATGAACACGCTTTCCAAACAGCAAGGCGACTTCCCTTGGAATATTGATTATCACGCCTATCCTGACAACTTGTTCGAACCTCGGTTTTGGAACGATACGCAAGCGACGGATAGCTTTGAAAGCATCCTTGTCCATTTCAAAAATTTAGAAGTGTTGCCGGCTTATTTAAGCCAGAGTCATTTGTTGTATAACAATGAGCCGAGAAGGGTCGTTTTGTCGGAACAAGGCTTTCACTTTTTGAGCGGGAATCCGGATGCAGAGAAGATCCAGGCCGCTGCCTATGCGTACGCTTATTATAAAACGTTCTTTACGGAAGGCATCGATATCATGCATTATCACCGCATGAAGGATTCTACGGCCGAAGGGGGGCTGCTGCTGGGGTTATGGACGACGGACGGGAATATTCCGAATGAACGAAGGCTAATGTATGACGTATTCGATAAAATCGATACCGAACAATCGCTTGAGGTGACCGAGTTCGCCAAGGATGTGCTCGGCATTGAGGAGTGGGAGGAGATCATTCCGGAATTCGACGCTTCCAAACTGGCGATCCGGGAGTTGCCAGCGAGCGTTGGAACGATTCCTGTTGAGACGGCTAACAACGTGCAGTGGATTTCGCAATTCGAGAGTGGCACGGACGGATGGAATGCGGCAGAGAATGCGACCGATGTCCAGATTGTGTCTTACGGAAGCGGCGATCATGCGCTTCAGGTGAATCTGAGCTCCGAGCGCAAGTTGTGGAAGGGGACGCAAGTTTTCTTCGCCGAGCCATTGGACATGACGGGATATCCTTATTTGAATCTTGCCCTTCAATTAGGTGATGTGGATCTGAGCGCTGAAAATTATGAAGTCAAGGTGAAGGTGTACAGCCCACATACCGGGGTGAACGACTATACCTGGATTGAGGGGAAAGCAGCATTAATTCCGAATGGGGATTGGCAGCAGATCGCGCTCGACCTTAGCCAATGGTCAGGGCTTTCCGAAGTGGAACGCATCAAGATATGGGTTCGCTCCACGAATGACAAGGCCGTCTGGAATGGCCATCTCAAGATCGACAACATCGGATTCGCCCAATCGGTGACCCGGCAGGCCAATCAGCATCAATTCGCTGTGGAAGGCACTTGGCTGGGCGAGCCGTCGACCGGGTCGAGTGTCCGCATTTCGATTCGAAACCATGACGTTCTGCCTTTATCCGGAACTGCTCAGATCGTCACCGATGCCAATGTAACGTTCGACACGACTCAATTACTACTGACGTCCTTGCCGACTGGAGGCGTGCAATCTTTCATTGTAGAGGCAACATCGCTTATTTATCCGCAGAATAGAACGATCACATTCGACTTGCAGTTGAATAGCATGACCGTTCAAGAATCGGTATACCTGCCGCAAGCGATGCTTTATGATTTTGAAGCTTCGAAGCAAGGATGGCAGGCAGGCGCGAATGTCACCTCGCTGGAAAGAGTTTCGACGTCGGTGAATCCGCCCAAAGTTGCTGCTGACGGATCTTACATGTTAGAGATGCTGATGCCTTCCTCGCCGGCCAATGAGTGGCGCTCGGCCTACGTCACCATGTCGCAACCTGTGGACTGGAGTGGATACAACGCGTTCTATTACCATATTAACGGATATGGTTTGCCAGGAGCGGCAGGGTATGAAACGAAAGTGACGCTGACGGATGAATCGAACAATACATTCAGCAAAACTCATGCGATCCAGAACGCCCAATGGAACCTCATTGAAATTCCGATGACAGAAATTAACTTGACGACTGTGAAAAAGATAGAGATTTCGTTCAGAGCGTTGGATACCAGACAATGGAGCGCCAAATTCCAGATTGATGCCGTTGGGTTAAAGTAAGGAGAGACTAAAAATGAAGAAAACAAACTTGGTGTACGTGTTTACCGATCAGCAATCTTTCGATATGTTGGGTTGTTACGGTAATCAACAAATTCACACCCCCCATATTGACAGCTTTGCTGAAGAAGGAGTCCGCTTTGCGAACTGCTTTACGACAGCGCCGGTTTGCACACCGGCGCGGGGGATCCTGCTTTCCGGCATGCATCCGTTGCATAATGGGGCTTTTGCCAATGATACGACGATGATTCCGGGCAAAGGAACATACTTCGCGCAAGCCCTGAGCAATGCCGGATATCGAACAGGCTATGTCGGGAAATGGCACCTGCTTGGCGGTGAGCGCAACCGGCCTGTGCCGAAAGGCGAACTTAGATATGGCTTTGATGAAGTGTTTCTCACGAATAATTGTCATGTGGATTACAGGCCGAACAAATGCTTTTATTGGAATGAAGATGAGGAGAAAACCTTTTTTGACGAATGGGAAGTATACGGTCAAACGCGTCAAGCTTTGAAATTTCTAGATCAGCAGTCATCAGACCAGCCGTTTGCGCTTTTTGTTTCCTGGCATCCGCCGCACGATTGGGGAATGACGGAGGAAGGTTATTTCAGGTATCAAACGCTGCCGGAATTACAGCAATTGTACGAGGAGCAAGATGTCCGGCTTCGCGCCGCAGTTCCCGACAAGAGCGAGCTGCGCAAGCAGCAGCTTCGGGACTATATGGCTCAGTGTTCGGGCGCCGATATCGCGTTTGGCAGGATCATGGAAAAACTTAAGCAGAAAGGGATGGAGGAGAATACGCTCGTTATCTTTACGTCCGATCATGGCGATTTATTGGGAGCGTACGATTGGCAGGATTCCTGCAAAGAATATCCGCAAGAATATGCTACGCATGTTCCGTTGATCATGCGTCTTCCGGGCCGTCTTCAAGCCAGCACGACGTCTGATTTGCTCGTCGGCACATTAGACTTAATGCCAACGGTACTTGGCTTGTTGGGGATTGAAACTCCGGAGAGTTGTCAGGGGATCAATCTGGCCGAGGCGATTTTGAGTAAAGATGACAGTTCGGTTTCTTCCATTCCGATCATGATGATGCATTCGAGCATTCGACAATGGCGCGGTGTCGTGACTCCGGAATACTTGTTCGCCTATCAGGAAGGGCATGTAGACAGACATCCATTATGCAATGTTCTGTATGACAGGCGCAATGATCCGGAACAATTGCACAATCACTTTGATAATCCCGAGTATTTGATGATTCGCAAACAACTGATGCGATTAACGTCAGAGTGGATGGCACGGTTTGACGATCCTTTCGTCAGCTATGAGCAATTAGTCGAATCCCCTATTAACTGGAAGAATGAATCGCCTGAAATGATCAATCGAGTATCGCCGGTGGAATGGATTCGCGAAATTGCGAAACAAATTTAAGAAAAATCGTCAAGACCGGATCGATCATATCACTCTGACGGTCCTTTGCGGATCGAAATTGCACGAATCATACTAACGAAGAGGCTGCCACTCTGGGCCACATCTAACTTCATGAGGATGTTCTCCACAACAATGGAGCCCGGAATAAATTCCAGGCTCCATTGTTGTGGAATCGATTAGATTCGAACAGAATACAGCGAACCTCCGTCAACAGTCGGTCGCATCGTAAACCTTAGAAGCCGGCGAGGTGAAGTCAAGTTAACAGATAAGCGGCATTTAAGATCGTTCGAAACCTTCGTCTTCGAGATACTCCTTCGCTTCCACATACGTATCGAAAGTCGCGTCCAGGTTTATGCCAGAGTAAATGTACCACATTTGATCCTCATCTTCGAATTTGAGTTCAAGCGTTTGCCCCTTGCCATTACTCCAACGTTCTTCCTTGGCTTGACCTGCAGGTGCAGACGCACCAGTGCCAGAGGCGCTAAGCGAGCGGATCGAACGTTCGATCAGGGAGCGGAGTTCCTCGGCCGTAAAATCCCTTATATTCACGAGCCCTTTGTTATCTGAATGGACATCATGTAATTCGCCGGCGTAAACATATCCGTTGCCGTTCGGGTGGAGATGATAAACGACCGTTTTCTTGTCGGTAACGCTTTGATCAAAATGGAAATTTACGCGTCCAAGAGATACTTCCTTGCGCTGCAATTCCGGGAATGAATCGGCAATTGCAAGCTTTTCTTCAAAACTCAACATAGTGAGGCGGGCCTCCAATTCGTCAATTCCTGCTTTCATTATACACGAACATGCCCAAACGAAATAAAAAACCATGAAACTCAACGGAGGTTGAATTTCATGGCTGCTTGGAAATCCGTTATTTTCTAGGGTAGAAGCCGATAAAAGCTTTGGTGTTGAAGTCGAACACGACGGTCAAGGGTCCAATCAACTCGTTTTGGTCCGTGTTGTAAGTAACCGTCACGAAGTTCCCGTTCGCAGCTTGAATGTCTTCCAGCAATTTCTTCTGCTCGGCTGTGTAAGTTAATACGCTAGCTTCTTTGGAAGAGACGATGTGAACAGCTGCTTCGTCTTGCTTCGTCGTAATATGGGACGATTGCTCACCCACTTGCGCCCATGCCAAGTCGCGGTATTCCTGTGCGGTTTCCGGCGACATTTTCAGTCCGCCTGCAACAGGCGTCTCAGCCTGAACAACGAGGAGGAAAACAGGGCTTTGCGGAGGAAGGCTCTTCGTCTCGAAAGGACCGTAGTACGCGGTTGCTTTCATGCCCACCTTCAGGTCCTCCCAGTTCAACGACTCGCCTTGGGACGTCATGACACGCGTTTCCTTGCCTGCGTTCAGTACCAAAGCATCGCCTAATTGAACCTGCCAGCCGTCATCCGTATGCTTCACGGATGTGATCGTATCTTCTTTGACGGCGCGGTCTACATGAACGTTAATGTTAACGGCATGTGCTTGGCCCGGGAAACTCATTGCCATGGCGGGTCCGAACTCCGCATCGATTTGCGTGCCGGCCTTCAAATCGGCAGGGGTTCGCGTTGTGCCGTCCAGACTTGTAATAGCTGTCGATTCGTCTACGGTCAATATGACCCATGTGCTGCCGAGCAGCTGAATACGGTATTTCCCGCCGTCTTGAGCTTCCACGCTTACGATCACGCCGGAGGCACGCATCAGGTCCGCCGCTTCGTCGAGTTCGATTTCTTTGTTCTCTGCATCGTAATTTAAAGTATATCCAAGCTTAGCCGCAGCATCGCGCACCGGGATATACGCTTTTCCATCGATATAGACAGGCGTAAGCATGCTGTCTTGTCCGTTAATAAGAACCTTTACATCCTTTTGTAAGTAACCTGTAACCTTTGCTACCAAACCTTCCGCTCCGACTGCGGCCGTCGTGCCGAGTATCCCGGCCAAAGTTAATGCGATAGCTACTTTCTTTTTCATGCAAATTGCTCCTTCCGAATCAAATCCGAGATTGATGCACGTCAACGTTGACAATCTATCAGACGTGAATCGATTCGAATAGGTTGCAGATGTCCGAAATGATGGGATGAAATATTGAACAGCCCCGAAGCCATGTCTCAAAGCGTCCTGCATTGACTACTTACCTTAGAAATATTATCATGGTAACAAATAATGAATGGTGGTATACAATCCGTGATGATGATGGCTGTGTTCCTGACAGAGGTAAAAGGTTAATTCAATTAACTGAAAACGTACGAGCGTGATTGAAGCACTCTACTATCCCAAGTAGGGATTGATTTGCTTTGCAGACGTTCGTACACACCTCACTTGAACACGATTATCATCACTGCTTCGTAAAGAATGTGCGAAACAAAGTCGTATATTTTGTTTCAGCATTCCCAACGTCAAAACGAGCCGTGGATGAAGAATGTTCCTTCGCGGCTTTTCTGCGTCTACAGAGAGGAACCGCTGGACAGGGAATAACTTAATGAACGGGAGATGGCACAATGACTGCCTATGAGAAACCGAGCTTGGCCATTAGCGAAATAGAGGAAGTATTGCGGAATCATTTTGGAGCCGGTGTGGCTGAAATCACTCCTATGGCGGGCGGCAACTTGAGCAGCGTGTTTTCCTTTGACCATGAAGGTAAAGGTTATTGCGTGAAATTCAGCGATCTGGCCGGTGCATACGAGACGGAACGCTATGTCTCTGATTTGCTATTGGGCAATGGAATCCCTTTTCCCAAATGTTACGCGTTAAAGAAAACCGGCCAACTGGCTTATGTGATCATGGAGCGGATGGCCGGACGCAACCTGGCCGATTGCACGGAAGAGGAACAAAACAATCAATTGCCGGAGCTGATCGGTATCTTGGCGAGTCTGGCTGATGTGGAAGTCAGATCCACGTTCGGGTACGGATGGATCAAGCCGGACGGTAACGGAACCTACGAATCCTGGAAGGATTTTGTCGTTGCGGTCAATTCGGAAGATCAGACAGGGACGTTCTGGGAGAACTGGCACGACCTCTATCGCACGTCTTGCCTGGAGAGAGACGTATTCGAAGAAATCTATAACCGGTTAATGGCTTGCGTATCGTATAACGAACCACATAGAGGCGTTATCCACGGCGATTTTCACCAGTGGAATATTTTGTCCGACGGCAAGCGGATTACCGGCATCATAGACGGCAATTGCATGTATGGGGATAGCCTTGTGGACCTTGCCATTCTCGATCGACATATGCCGAGGAGCGGCGTCATTCAGGCGTATCAAGACTATCTGGCGAGAGCCGGCAAAGCGATTCCGAATTTCAAGGAGCGGTTGCTCGGCGCCTATTATTTCAAGGGACTCGATGGACTTCGATTTTACGCGAAGATGGGATGGACAGACGCCTATCGAGGCACGCGACAATTTCTTTTGAACCTGAGTTAAGAGACAGGGAACGATAACCGAATCGATGGGGGAGTTTGAAGGGCGGTGCATAGGTGCCGCTCTTCTTTGTTCCAGCCTTCTCACCTCAACTCAACTGCTGGCTGACCAGATAGAAATAAAGCCCCTTCGCATCGATCAACTCGGCATGCGAGCCCGTCTCCACGATCTCGCCGCGATCCAGGACGACGATAAGGTCTGCCTTCTGCACCGTGCTCAGACGATGGGCGATGATGAGGCAGGTACGGCCCCTCAGCATAGCGTCCATGTTCGTCTGAATGATCCGCTCCGACTCCGAGTCCAGGGCGCTGGTTGCCTCGTCGAAGATCAGAATGCCCGGCTCGCCGAGCAGCGCTCTCGCGATCGCGATCCGCTGAAGCTGTCCTCCGGACAAGCTCAGCCCGCCTTCCCCGATCATGGTCTTGAAGCCGAGCGGCAGCTCCGCGATAAAATCGTAAGCGCCGGCCAGCTTGGCCGCCGCCTCGACTTCCTCCAGGGTGGCGGACGGGAACCGGATCGCGATATTGTCCTGGATCGTCGCGCGGAACACCCGATTCTCCTGTTGCACGATTCCGATCTTCCGGCGCAAGGATGCCGCGTGAATATGCCGGATATCGTGCCCGTCGATACGAATCGTGCCAGTCGACGGCGCAAACAGCTTGGTCAACAGGTTGGCGAACGTCGATTTGCCTGCGCCGCTTCTGCCGACGATCGCGACGGTCTGACCCGGCTCGATGTTCAGTTGAATCCGCTTTAAGATGTAAGGCCCGTCCTTGCTATAACGGAACGAGACGTCGTCGAACCGGATATGCCCCTTGAGCGCGGCCAATCTCCGCATGTTCTGAGGCTCCGGCTCCTCCGGATGCGCCATGAACACATCGTCGATCCGCTCCATCGATACCCTGACTTCCATCATGTCGTTCAGCATCTGCAGCATTTGGGTAATCGATTGCGTTACCGTAAAGTAGAGCGACAAGAAAGCGACGAATTGCCCTACCGTCAATTGGCCGTGCATGACGAACACCGCGCCTGCGTACAGCACCAAGGCATTGCCTATCGTGCGGATAAAGTCGGCAACGGTCTCGGATGCCACCAGCAATTGAATCGCTTTGATCCGCTGCTTCAGCGAGAGCTGCAGCTTGTCCATCAGCTTCCAACGGATCGCCGGTTCGGCGGCAAGCGCTTTGACGGTCGAGATCAACTTGATCGCTTCGACCATCGTCGTCTGGGATTCCGCTTCCGCTTCGAACTGCCTGCGACTGTTTTTGCGCATGAGGGGAGAGAAGAGAAGTACGAGCGCCGCATAACAGGGAAGGATAGAGAACGCGATGAGTGACAGCTTGACATGGTAGACCAGCATCAGCGTTCCGTATATCAGAACGGTGAGACAGTCCAGCAGCAATTGGACCGCTCCGGACGTCAGCATTCTGCGGATCTTCTGATTCTCGCCGACCCGGCTTGTCAGATCGCCGATCGTTCGGGCTAGGAAGAACGACAAGGGCAAGCTCAGCAAGTGCTTGTAGAAATCGCCCAACATGCCGATATCGATCTTCAATGCGATCCGGGCGGCGATGAAGTTGCGGAACGAGTTGGCGACGATGTAACAACCGGACAACGCCAGCATGCCGACGAGCAGAATCCGGAGCAGATCGCTCTGGTGACCGACAAGCACTTTATCTACGATCACCTGCGTAAAAATCGGAATCGCGAGCGCGGTCAGCTGCACGAGCAAGGACGTGGCGAATAGCAATAGCAACGCGTTGCGGTTCGGCGTTACATAGGCGATAAACCGCGAGATCGGGCTGCGCATGCGCTCGTGAGAAGCGAGCCGATCCGTCGGCGTTAACGTCAGGATCGCCCCGCTCCAGCCCGACTCGAACTCCGCTCTGCTTTTTCTGTCCAATCCATATGCGGGATCGCCGACGATGATATGGCTGTCGGTTACTTCGTATACCACGATGAAATGCTCGCCCTTCCAATGCGCGATCGCGGGCAGCTTCATCCTGGAGAGAGCGCCCGGCTGCGTCGTGAAGCCTTGCGCGGCGAGCCCCAGCGATTCCGCCGTCTCCGTCAATCCGTACAGCGTGCTGCCGGAACGCGACATCTCCGTCTGCTCCCGAATCCGGCCAATCGGAATCCGCGAACCGTAATACGCCATCACCATGGCAAGACAGGTAGGGCCGCAATCCATCTCGTTCTGCTGCAAGCGTATCGGATATTTACGCAGACGGAATCGTGCGGGGCGGGGGTGCTTACGTTCGACCTCCACCCATTGGACCGATTGGCTGGAAGCAGCCGCAAGCTCCTCCATTACGTCGTCATCCTCATATTTGGAAGCATGGGATGCGTAGTTGGAGGATATGCTCTCGATCGCGGTCCGCAGAGCCGGGTGTTCCACGATCATGGCATCGAAGTCGATCTTGCTTAACCGGAACAGCTGTGCGGCGCTGGCGGCTACGACCGTCGCTTTGCGCCTTGCTCCCGTGAGCAAGGCCAGTTCCCCGAAAAAGTCGCCGGGGATGAGCCGGTTAATGACGGACCCGTCCTCTTCCTTCACAACCTCGCAATGACCCGAGTGAACGATGAAGAACGCATCCCCCTCGTCTCCCTGGCGTACGATCGATTGTCCCTTGTCCGCCTGGATCACCGTCATCCGTTCCAGGAACTTCCGCACCGCCTGATGATCTTCGGAGGATAGAAGCGCCGTGCGCCTCAGAAACATCGTGACCGCGCGAGAGGACATGTAGGTGGAGAATAGTTGTCTGAGCTCTGGATGATGAGAGAACAGTTCGCGCAGCGTCTCGACAGGTACGGTCAGCAGCTGCGCGTCTTCAGCCGTGCTGTAAGCGACGGGATTAATCGGGCGTTCTGCGTCTCCGTCCCACCCGAAGCTGTCCCCATCGTTCAACAGGCCGAGGCTGCTCTCCGTTCCGTCGGGCCGCTCGTCGATCATCCGGACCGCTCCCGAGATGACGCAATACAGATATTGCGGGATGCCGTCCTTCTCCAGAATCGTCTGTCCGATCGTGAACCGGAGGAGTTGCGCATGCCGGGACAGCAGCTGTTTCTCGCTCAGACTAAGTACACTGAAAAAAGGAACCTGCTCCAGATAGCCGAGCTGCCTGTTCTCCATCGCTTTCGATTCCCCTTGTAACCTAGTCATGTGTCCACAACGGCGGCTTGCGCACGTTCGCTTCCTTGCGTCTGGCGGCAAGCCACTCATCGAACAGCATTCGTTCAATTCTGGCCCGGGTGTCTCCGTTCAACTCCGCCGGGTATACCTCTTCAACCTTGATCACGTAAAATCTCTTGTCGATCTCGAGAGGTCCGGCTATCGTTCCGGGAACCGTCCCGAACACATGCTCTTCGATCGCCTTGGGCAGCTGCCCTCGCTCCTTGCGGCCCATGTACCCTCCGGCAAGCTTGGAACACTCGTCAATGGAGAAGGCACGGGCCAGCAGATAGAAGGGTTCACCCTCCAGGATCTTGAACCGCAGCTCGCGAGCAAGCCCTCTTTCGTTCAAGACAATCTGCGAGAGAGCGACCGCCTCGAATCGGGACCGCTGTTCCGTGAAGGTTCTCTCCACCTTGCCGGCTGCCACATGCTCACGGACTCGCTCCTTCAACACCTCCATCCTGGCGAATTCGGCCAGATCGTCCATCGCAAGCTTGCGCTCCGCCAACCAATTCGCTACTTCGGAGGCTTGATAGAGCCCATTTGCGATTCTCCAGCCGTTGACCGCCTCCTGAATCGCTTCCTGGCCGGCAGCAATGCCGTTATCTTCCGCATAGGAGGCGACAAGCACGTTCGATAGGTAATCGTCGATCGCGCCGAAGCCGCCGCGCATGACGGCGGAACGCAGGACGGCCGCTAACGAGAAGCTTCGATCGTCGATTTGAAGAGCCGCGACTTGATTAAGCGACATTGTGCCGTACTCCTTTATGAGTGATTCAGAAAGTATAAAATTCGCCACACTTTTCTGAATCACCTCCGATAAAAACGACATTCTCTGTCCCGAAGGGGACGACGAAGCCGCTTTTACTTGGATTCCTATATAAAAACGCGGGAGTCGCTCCCGCGCCGTTCCATCTTCAATCGGCATCCTTTCAGTCTGGCGAGGCTGCTAGATGAATCTGCCTCCGGTCACGTTCTTCGCTTCTTCTTCAGTCAGCTTCTTCGGCAAGTTGTCCAGCTTGATCCCTTGATCCTTGTTCGTCTCAACGGATTCCTTGGCTGCTTCTGTCTTCTTCTGCTCCGCCATCTATTCGTCACCTCCTCCCGCAACCTGCTCGCCAGAATAAGCTGCCTTTAACTGGCATACTTTCAGTCTAGCGGAGCCGAATAAAAGGATAATGAAAGAAAAGGGCGAAGAATGCGGAAAAACCGCGCAGCGTCGCGGTTTCTCGGGGTTGGTCGGAACGTAAATAAATTTTGATTGTGGTCATGACAGAAGAGATAACCCATCCAAGACGATTGTGCAGCCGAGTGTTAGCAGCACAGAGCGTGACACGGGTGACGCCCACGATAAACAAAGACAAGATGGAGAAGGATTCGGAGTACGACATCCGGATCCAATACCGAGAGCAGTTTCTCGAAGTCTCCGTGACGCGGCGCGGACATTTCATTGATTTTTCTGAAAAGAGTAAATGCAAAACCTAACATGAAGCGCTTTCTTTTCAGTTTATTTCATAACTCACCCTCTAGAATGAAGGTTGAATCGTGTCGAACCTCATCGCGATCGGTCATCGCCGCACGAGGAGAAGTCGATGATTCATTCCGCTCAGGAGGGATTGCAATGAAATTGAATAAAGCAAATGCTTGGTTGATGCCGACGCTGCTCATCGCGGTGGCGTGCATGGCGGCGCTATTCGGAGGAAGCCATGCACAGGCAGCCGAGAGTAAGTGGGAGACGGTCGTGAACACGTTCGACAGGGCGATTCCGAAGATGTCCTTGTTCGTGGAAAATGGCGTTCCCTATGTGGCTGTCAAAGATGCAAGCTTCGCGAACAAGCTCTCGATACTGAAATCGGACGGAAACAATTGGCAATTTACGGGATTTGCGGGATTATCGGACGGGGTGATCAATTTTGTTTCCCTTCAGGTCCATGGCGGGGTCCCCTATGTTGCTTATACGGATGAGGCCCAGTTCGACAGGCTGGTCGTCAAAAAATATGACGGCGGCTGGCAGAATGTCGGGGCGCCCGGCCTTACGACGGGGACGACCAGAGATGTGAATCTGTTCGAACATAACGGCACGTTTTATTTAGCTTACATGGAAAGTTATAAAGGCAAGATGAAGAAGCTCAACGGAACAGTCTGGGAAGATTTCGGCGGCGGCACCATCACGCCGGGGTTTATTGAAAATATCTCTTTATATATTGAAGATAACGGTACGCCGGAGGGCGTTCCTTATATCGCCTATTTGAGCGAATCCCGCGTGGCGACGGTCATGAAGTACGAGGGAGGCAGTTGGACGACGGTAGGCAACGCCAACTTTTCCCCGGGAATGGCCTTTCATCTGACCCTGTACGTCGATGATGGAACGCCTTATATAGCTTATTCTGATAATACAGCACAAGGCAAAATTAGAGTCATGATGCTGGGTGACAGCAACCAATGGACAACGGTAGGCAGCGCCGGGTTCACATCGCATAATCCCGGGCCCCCGTCATTGGTGGTCAGCGATGGCATTCCTTATGTCTCTTATATGAACACGGTGGCTTTGAACCGGTTGGAAGTTAGCAAGTTCGACGGAAGCAATTGGGTACCGGCTGGCGACACGGGGGTTTCCCCGGGTTATGTGAGGGCTCACGATTTGTTCGTCGAAGACGGCATCGTCTATGCCGCTTTCGTCGACGAATCCAATGTATTCAAGATGATGAAGCTCAATCATGGCATTACGTATCACGGCAACGGCAACGATGGAGGAACAGCGCCGGTAGAGGACCAGTTCTTCGATCCAGGCTTCAACGCCTCTGTTCGGGGGAATGAAGGAATCCTGGCGAAGACGGGCTATACGTTTACTGGCTGGAACACGCAACCGGACGGCAACGGTACCGGCTATGCTGCCGGGGGGAGCATGCCGATCGGCACGGCCGGGGTAGATCTTTACGCGCAGTGGGAGATCAACCGCTACAAAGTGACTTATGTCGGCAACGGCCATTCCGGAGGCAGCGTCCCTCCCGAGGTCAGCTACGATTACAACACGGACGTCATGGTGGAGGGAATGGGAACGTCATTCCGATACGGCCATACCTTCGTAGGGTGGAATACGGATCCGGACGGCAACGGAATTCACTACAATTTTGGCGAGACGCTAAGGATTGGCACCGCGGACGTCACCCTGTATGCGCAGTGGCAGATCAACTCCTATACGATCAGCTATGACGGCAACATGCATACAGATGGAAGCGTGCCCGCCAGCGTCACGCAGCATTACGATACGGATATGACGGTAGCGGAGAACACCGGGGGGTTGACCCGAACCGGGCATACCTTCCTAGGCTGGAACACGGAACCGAACGGGCTAGGCACGGACTATAACGTCGGACAAACGTTGAGGATCCTGGATTCGGACGTGCTGTATGCCAAATGGCAGCCAATCGATTATTCGGTGAACTTCGTAAGCAACGGCGGCTCGGAGGTGGACAGCCAGACGGTCACATTCGGCCAATTGGTCAACCAACCCGCCGATCCGGCGAGGATAGGCCATACGTTCAGCGGATGGTATTCGGATAGCGGACTAACGACGCCTTACTCGTTCACGTCCACGATGGGGGCATCGAATTTAACGCTGTATGCCAAGTGGACCGCCAACAGCTACAACGTTGCCTATGACGGCAACGGCAGTACGGCGGGCAGCGTTCCGGGCGGAAGTAGTCACGAATTTGCAACGGAAGTCACGGTGCCAGGTCCTGGAGACTTGGCGAAGACGGGTCATGCGTTCGCAGGTTGGAATACGGCCGCGGACGGGAGCGGGACCGCTTACGCCGAGGGAGGTACGTTCGAGATCGGCGCCGACCATGTGAAGCTGTACGCGCAGTGGACGGCAAGCAGCTATTCGGTCACCTATGAGGGCATCGGTAGTGACGAAGGCACTGCGCCGGCCGCAAGCAGTTACGATTATCAATCCAGCGTCACGGTTTCCGGCTCCGGTACTTTGAGGAAGACTGGCTTTTCGCTCGCGGGATGGAATACGGCTGCAGACGGCAGTGGAATGACCTACGCGCCAGGGGACACGTTCACGATGGATGCGGCGGACATGACGCTGTATGCGGTGTGGACGATCAACAGCTACGATGTCGGCTATGATGGAAACGGGAGTACGGAAGGCAGCGTTCCGGGCGAAAGCAATCACGAATTTGCAACGGAAGTCACGGTGCTTGGTCCTGGAGACTTGGCGAAGACGGGTCATGCGTTCGCAGGATGGAATACGGCTGCGGACGGGAGCGGGACCGCTTACGCCGAGGGAGGTACGTTCGAGATCGGCGCCGAACATGTGACGCTGTACGCGCAGTGGACGGTGAACGGCTACACGATCACCTATGAGGGCATCGGAAGCGATGAAGGCAGTCCGCCAGCTGCGAGCAGTTACGATTATCAGTCCAGCGTCACGGTTTCCGGCTCCGGTAGTTTGAGGAAGACAGGCTATTCGCTCGCGGGATGGAATACGGCTGCAGACGGCAGTGGAACGACCTACGCGCCAGGGGACAAGTTCACGATGGATGCGGCGGACATGACGCTGTATGCGGTGTGGACGATCAACAGCTACGATGTCGGCTATGATGGAAACGGCAGTACGGAGGGCAGCGTTCCGGGCGGAAGCAGTCACGAATTTGCAACGGAAGTCACGGTGCTTGGTCCTGGAGACTTGGCGAAGACGGGTCATACGTTCGCGGGCTGGAATACGGCCGCGGACGGGAGCGGGACCGCTTACGCCGAGGGAGGTACGTTCGAGATCGGCTCCGACCATGTGACGCTGTATGCGCAGTGGACGGTGAACAACTATACGATCACCTACGCGGGCAATGGAAATACGGGAGGCGAGGCACCGGCCGCTAGCAGTCACGCATACGGTTCCAACGCAACCGCGCCTGATCGCGGTACTCTGGAGAAGACGGGGTATACGTTTACGAGTTGGAACACCGAACCGGACGGCAGCGGCACGCCCTATCCTATCGGGGATGCGATTCCGATCGGGTCGGGCAATCTCACGCTTTATGCGCAGTGGGCGAGCAACGATGCGTTATTGGCTAACCTATTGGTGGATCAAGGGGACTTCGCGCCTGCGTTCTCGCCATTGCAATTGCAATATGACGTGGATCTGCGTTATATGGAAACGGACGTCACGATATCGTTCACCCAGATGGACCCTCGCCAGACGATTACCGTAACAGGAGCCGTTTATGTTTCCGCGACCGGTCTCGATCACATGTATTTTTTGTCTGATGTGGGGCCGGGGGAGACACCTATCGAAATTGAGGTGAAGGCCGAAGACGGAACGACGAATGTATATGCGGTAACGCTGCATCGTCTATCCGGAGACGATGCCAGCTTAAGCGGAATCGTCCTGTCGGTTGGCGCGCTCCGTCCTGCATTCGCGCCAGGGACGACGGAATACACGGCCAACGTGCCGAACAACGTGAAGAGTCTTGCCGTAACGGCAACGGCATCGGATCCGAGAGCTACGATCTCGATTAACGGACAAGCCGTTCCGGGCGGGCAACCAAGTGGAGATATCCCACTAACGGTAGGGGATAACGAGATAAGGATCGTCGTAAACGCGCAGGACGGTACTGAGCTGACGTATACGGTGAAGGTCAGACGAGCCGCTCCAGACGATACCAGTCCATCTGAGCCATCCGTCCCAACCGGTAATACGACCGTGCCGTCCGCTCCCCGGGACCCTGTAATTTCCGATAACGGACAGATCAAGCTGCCCGCGGGGGCAAGCGGCGAGGTCCGCCTGAAGGACGAGATCGTGATTTTCATTCCTTCCGGCGCCTCGCCAGAAGAATTGACGTTGACGATCAAGAAAGTGCAAGACACGGAGGGGGAGACCCGAGAGAGCGAGCAACTACGGCTTCTTAGTTCCATCTATGAGATTAGCGCCAATGTCGAAAAGAACTTCGTTAAGCCCATCGCGATAAGGCTCGCTTTCGATTCTGCCGGACTCGAGGGCGACGGGGAATTGGCGGTATACCGATATAACGAGGCGGACGGTAAATGGTCGAAGGTTGCAGGAGGAGATCTATCCGGCCACACCCTTACGGTTGAAGTACAACAGGCCGGAACCTATGCCGTATTCGCATCCCATTCGACAGCCGGATCTGAGACGGCGAGCGATTTCAACGACATTTCCGGCCATTGGGCGGCGGCGGCCATTGGGCAAGCCACGAGCGCGGGAATCGTAAGCGGTTATTCAGACGGGACGTTCAGGCCGAATCAAACGGTGACGCGCGCGGAATTCGCGGTCATGCTGGTCAACGCGTTAGGACTGAGCGAGGGACAAGCTACGGTGTCGTTCACGGACGCCGGTCATATCGGGGGTTGGGCACAGAATGCCGTCGGAAAAGCGGTGCAGGCCGGCATCATCAAGGGGAATCCGGATGGAAGCTTCCGTCCGAATGAGCGGATTACACGCGCCGAGATGGCGGTCATGATCGCGGGCGCTCTAGCGTTGCCGATCGACGCAGGCGCGACGTCCGGTTTCTCGGATGACAAGGTAATTCCGAACTGGGCAAGAGGCCATGTGTCCGCGATTCGGGAACTGCGTCTGGTCCAAGGCAAAGGTGCCAATGCGTTCGATCCGTTGGAAAAGATGACGAGAGCGGAGGCCGTTACGGTGCTTCTGAACGTATGGGCATGGCGGACTGAGGATTAGAAACGATGAACAGGGAACGCGAGCGATTCGCGTTCCCTTCGTATTTGCGGCGTGTCGGCGCGGCGGAGCTTGCCGCCAATCTCCGCACCGCCGAAGACGTTTAGTCACTTTAAGTATAGGATCGTATGTTCGGTGGGGGAGTAAATAAATAATAGCACTTTTAATGGTTGAAAGCCAACTTGATCGAGTTTCTCGGATATGAGATAACTTATCAATTTATGGAGGAAGCTTTCTGCTTCCTGTCGAATTTTAACAGAAGGGAACCCATCACCAACGACAGGAGCTCATCCCCGTGAAACAAGGCCTCTACGAGCAAGTCGTCAAAGTTGAAAAAGAGAAAGTCTAACTGCAGATGCAGTTGTCTGCTTATCGGCTGGAGCAGGAACATTTCGAGGCCTACTACGCGAAGCAAGATGTTGAGGAGATTCGGAAACTGTCGTTTTACCGTCAGACACCGGACAAAATTTTATCTTTCCTGATTGATCATCATATTGCCATGGAACGAGGCAATGTCCGCAGTATCTCAAATTCGATTAAGCACATATTCCGACATGGATTTATGGACTTTAAGCGTCTTCGAGAACAAGAGATCGATGTGCTGCTGAACTATCAACGGAGGTACTACGAGCTGAAGGTCCAGCAGCTGCAAGAGGAGATCGGCAAACTACAAAAGATATTGGAAAATGACTCGTTCGAGCAACTGCTCCATCAACATCAACAGATTTCTGAGCAACTGTTCAAGCATCGACTTTATCTCAGATACCATAACCACGAGCGCGTTGGGATAAATGCCGGCAACTATAAACAGCTTTTTAACCAATTCGTCAAGCAATACTCCATTATGTTGAGTACGACGCATTCCTGCCGAATGCCAACCGTCTCCTCCAACTCACGAATTAAGCTGGCTTGCACTTCCATCAACCTCTAAATATTCTTTAGCGCAAAAATATATTTCAGATTTGAGCCTCCTGAGTAATTAGTCCGATGAATTTTTCAATCCAATTTCGTCTAAATAAATGAGATTAAAATCGCTTTCTGTCCGCTGCCCGGGTCAGTTGAAAAGAGAGAATATCTATCAAGTACTATCATACGAGGGAGGCCGCAAATGGAACGTGTGTAATTCTGATTATGAATAGGTCAGAAAACCAAGGAGGAGAGTCAGTCGCATGGCAAAGATCGTTTTCGCATTGAACCAGTCTCTAGACGGGTTCGTCGACCACACGGCATTTTTGCCTGACCCCGTGCTATTCCGCCATTTCATCGACGACGTGCGCGGCCTGACGGGCAGCGTGTACGGACGCCACATGTACGAGATCATGCGGTATTGGGACGGAGACCATTTGGAATGGGATGCATCGGAACGGGAATATGCAACAGTGTGGCAAAGCAAACCAAAATGGGTGGTGTCGGGGACGTTAAAGTCTGTCGGTCAGAACGCTTCGCTCATCGAGGGTGACCTCGCAGCGGCCATACGTGGGCTGAAGGCTCAGCATGAAGGGGAGATTGAAGTTGCCGGGCCGGAGTTGGCGCACAGTCTAACGGAGCTTGGGCTCGTTGATGAGTATCGACTCTATCTCCATCCAGTCGTGCTGGGTCGCGGCAAGCCGTTCTTCGCCGGTCCGCGGCCGCCGCTGCGCCTTGTGGCAAGCGATCGAATTGGCGAGCAGGTGATCAGGTTGACCTACGTTCCATCTTAGTTTTATGGTTGACCCAGCGGCCTAATAAGAAACGATATAAATATAGGGAATTAACGAGGCTGCCATGAATCTGTAAAGGCAGTCTCGTTAAGCTTTAGCGGAATTGCTCAATAACCTGATGATATTGATAATTGGGAATAAAGGGTTTGCATGAAGAGGAGGACAATTACGATGGCTATTACAACATTGAGGACTTGTAGAAATGGTCACAACTACTATAAAAGCTCTGATTGCCCAACTTGCCCTATATGCGAGGAAGAAAGAGAGATCCAAAGTGATTTTCTCTCCAAGATAGGTGCACCTGCCCGGAGGGCTCTTGAACGGAACGATATTACCTCACTCGAACGCCTATCAGAGTATGCTGAGTCGGATATCTTAAAGCTACATGGAGTCGGCCCCAGTACGATCCCAAAGCTAAGAATCGTATTGGAGGAGTTTGGTTTATCATTTAAGAATTCGAAATAACATGATAAAGCATTTGAATAAGGATGTATACGTTAATGGGACTCCAGCAGCTTGCGGGGGTCTTTCTTATTGTCAGAATTGGGAATGTTCTCTGTGATCCATTTAAATTAAAAAACAGTCATTGACAGATTATTATTATAAACATGCATCAAAGTTAATACTTGTATCTGATAATGCATAGAGCATTTAAATTTATTTAAGAAAAGGAGAGCACTAGGTATGAATCATGTGAAAAAGGCAACGTCTAAAATTACTTGCGTAATTTTGGCAGTGCTTGTAACTATCTCGGGAATTGTTATGCCCACCAATGCTGCGTTAGCTGCCGCACCTGCAGAGGCTCCATCGCAAATTACAATGGGACTGGCTGGGGGGGCTGAGCCAGGCAAATCTGCGATGAGCTTTAACTGGTTAACTGATCCTAGTGTGACTGTCTCAGAAATTGTATATGGAACTTCGCCTACACTTGCTGATGGTGTAAGCGTAAGTGCAACAATGTCTACGCCAAAAGAAGAAGATATTATTATCAAACCAGGGCAAAGTCAAAAAAACCCATTTCAATTCACTCCAATAAATTCTTTTAACGTAGTCATTCAGGATCTTATACCTGAGCAAAAATATTATTATAAAGTTGGTAACGAGGCTGATGGATATAGCGCTATAGCAAGCTTTACAGCTGCTGCGGATCCTGCTGCAAACAAGCCCTTTTCGTTTGTTGTTATTCCTGACACACAGGGATATGATGTGAAATCGAATGAAAACACAGCAAAAATGTACGATCATATTAAGGAAAATGAAGCAGATGCTGCGTTTCTTCTTCATATGGGCGATGTAGTAGAAGATGGAAATGTATCTGACGAATGGCAATACTTCTTTGATGCAGCTCAAAATCTGCTAGGTACGCTTCCGATTATGGCTACTCCAGGCAATCATGACGGTTACTCCTATGATCAAGATTTTATACAATACAAAGCAAGATTTGACTACAGCTCTTTAAAGAAACCAGCCGGTTTGTCTGAAGCGTCACAAGGCACAGTATATTCTTTTGAATACGGAGACGCATTATTTATTTCTCTTAATTCCTATGCTGTCACTTCCGAAGACAGAAGGATTCAATGGGAGTTTCTGGCGGAAGAAGCTGCAGCGACTACTAAAGCGTGGAAAATCGTATACTTCCATGCCTCGCCTTACGATCCGGGTGCAAGCCACTATGCATTGGACAATGTAACAGGCAAAAAACTTACTGATGCCAAGATTGATCTTGTATTACATGGCCATGAGCATGCCTATGCCAGAACGACTTTAAAAACAACTTCCGAAGCAGCCGGTACAGGAAGTATTGAAAATGTACCATTTGGTGAGGCGCCTACCTATGTGATAGGCGGATCAGTCTATAACTATGCTTATAGTTTACACGCTACTAATGATACTTCCTGGAACGACTTTTTCTATGACCTTCGTATCAACAAGTCGAGTTCAGGCGGCGGATCGATCAATTCACCTGGTGTCTACAGCAAGGTGGACGTTACAAGCAATGCAATAACGTACAAAACGTACTACAAAGCTTTAGGCGCGGATAAGCCGTTTTATGTCATTGATGAGTTCAATATTGTAAAATCGGGAGAAAAAATAACACAACCAACGGGTGGCGGCGAAGCGCCAACCTCGGTAACATTTTTGTATGATTCATTTAAACAAGAAGCCGGCAAGTATATTGCGCGCTTCAACTGGGTAACACCGATTACGACTAAAACAACACAGCTCTTATACGCTAAAAAATCGGATTTTGACGGCAATGGCGGCAAGTTTACCGATGTCGTCGCGGGAAGCAATAATACGGTAGACTTAAGAGAAGCTTTGGAGAATGCAAACTATAACGGTCAAGGAACCGCATATTCTATAGCGCCGATCCAAAG
>JAEWAQ010000030.1 GCA_023391635.1 Bacillota bacterium
ACAGTTCTCTTCTTAAACTCTTCCGTGTACTGGTTTCGCGTCTTCTTCTCCATACGGGACACCTCTTCTCGATAATATAATTATCTAGTTACACTTAACGGGTGTCCACTTTTTATTCTAATTGCAATTCTGCATTACCTTTCAATAAAACCTACTATTTCGCTCAACAGAGCTGTAGAAAATACATCTCATCCGAATGAACTGTGGTGTCCGTTTCACCTATCTGCTAGCAGTCACGATATTTCTGGAGTTTTCTACTAGGCGCTAATGCGCGGCCGCGTATTCGGGCGTCGCCGCCAGCTTGGCTTCAGCGGCGGGATCGAACTTCTCCCGGCCCATGGCAATGGCGGCGAAGACAGCGAGTGCCGCGGGGATAAGACCCCAGGCGAACACCTGCGCGATGGAGCTTGAGAGCCCTTCGGCGATCGTGTGCATCGCATGCTCGGGAATCGCGGCTCGTGCTTCCGGAGCGAGCATCGCATGCGGATCGCTGAAGTCGAGGTCATGCGGCAGAGTGGACGATCCGCCGTCTCCGCCCGAGAACGCGCCGGTCAGCTGACGAGTCAAAGAGTGGCTTTGCAGGATGCCGAACAGTGTGATGCCCAGCGTCATGCCCAGCGAGCGCAGGAAGTTCAGCGTCGACATAGCCGCTCCGCGTTGACGGTTCGGCAGCAGGTGCGTCGCCGCATTGGCCAGTACCGAGAAGGAAGCCCCGACGCCGAGCCCGACCAGAATCATGTAAAGCGTCAGCACAAACCGCGGCGTATGCATGTCAATCGTCGTGAGCAAGGCGAGTCCGGCGAACAGCAGCACGAGCGTCGAGATGAGAATCGTCCGGTAGGACAACCGGTTCATCACGAACCCGCCGCCGGTCGCGGTTACGACCGTACCGAGCATCATCGGCAGCAGGATGAGGCCGGAATTTGTGGCGCTGCCGCCGAGCACGCCTTGCACGTAGATCGGAATGAACACCGATGCGCCGATGAAGGCCGCTCCGCTCATAATGGCAATGACATTGCTTGTCGAATAGAGCCGGCTGCGGAACATGCGGAACGCGACGATCGGTTCCGCCGCATGCGATTCGGCCAGCAGGAACAAGACGGCAAGCAAGGCGAATCCGGCGAACAAGCCGATGATCTGCGGCGATTGCCAAGCGTACGTCTTGCCGCCAAGCTCGATGGCGAACATAAGACAGACGACCGCGCCGACCAAAGTGGCAGCTCCGGCCCAGTCGATGCGCTGCTTGCTGTGCTCGAGCGATTCTTTGTAGCCGACGGTGACGAGGAAGAACGAGAGGAGTCCGAGCGGCAGATTAATATAGAAAATCCACTGCCATTGCACGTAATCCGTAATATAAGCGCCGAGCAGCGGACCGAATATGCTTGACATTCCGAATACGGCGCCGAACAAGCCCATGAGCTTGCCTCGTTTGTCGGCCGGCACCGCATCGAACATGATCGTGAACGCGATCGGGGCGAGCGCTCCGCCGCCGATGCCCTGCACGGCGCGGTAGAGGCTGAGCTCGACGATAGAGCCTGCGGTTCCGCAGAGCGCCGAGCCGATCATGAACGTGACGATGCCGAAGATGAAGAAGCGTTTGCGCCCGTACATATCCGACAGCTTGCCAAAGATCGGCATGCCCGCCATCTCCGCGATCATGTACGCAGAAGTCACCCAGACGAATTTGTCGAGCCCTCCCAGTTCCCCGACGATCGTACCCATGGCCGTGGCCACGATCGTATTATCCATCGATGCCATCAGAATGGCGAGCAGCAGTCCGGCGATGACCATTCCGCTTTTGCTTTGCGCGTATTGCATCCGAATCCAATCCTCTCTATGCTCAATTTGTCGCTTATGTAATCATTGTAACCAGGCAATGATGACATCTTCGTGTCAGCATTCGGAGCCCGGCCGAATTTATTTTCGTCGTCCTGAGCGAAGGGGATATTGGCATAGTGCGCACATGATGCAGCAAACGAAAAGAAACCGCCGGGAAGACGCAAGCAAGTCGCATCTGTTCCTGACGGTTTCTTCTATATATTAGTCCGAAAAAGTTCGTTTATACGAGGCCTTGCGCGATCATGGCATCCGCTACCCGGATGAAGCCGGCGATGTTGGCGCCGACGACCAGGTTGCCCGGGTGGCCGTAACGCTCGGAAGCGCGCACGCTGTTCTGGTAGATGTTCTTCATGATTCCGTGCAGCTTGGCGTCCACTTCTTCGAAAGTCCAGGACAGTCTCATGCTGTTCTGGGCCATCTCCAGCGCGGATACGGCAACTCCGCCGGCGTTGGCGGCTTTGGCCGGTCCGAACAGCACGCCATTGTTCAGGAATACTTCGATCGCTTCCAGCGTCGAAGGCATGTTGGCTCCTTCGCCGATCGCCTTCACGCCGTTCGCGACGAGCGTCTGTGCCGCTTCTTCGTTAATCTCGTTCTGCGTGGCGCACGGCAGCGCGATGTCGCACTCGATCGACCAGATGCCCGAGCAGCCTTCCGTATACACAGCATGCGGATGCTCCAGCACATATTCGCTGATGCGCTTGCGCTCGACTTCCTTCAGGCGCTTCACCGTGTTGAGGTTGATGCCTTGCGGATCGTAGATATAGCCATTGGAATCGCTGCAAGCGACAACCTTGGCGCCGAGCTGCGTAGCCTTCTCGATCGCATAGATCGAGACGTTGCCCGAACCGGAGACGACGACCGTGCTGTCCTGGAAGCTGAGCCCTTTGGACTCCAGCATCTCGCCTACGAAGTACACACAGCCGTAGCCCGTTGCTTCCGTACGCGCCAGGCTGCCGCCGTAGACGATGCCCTTGCCTGTCAACACGCCAGCATCATGACCGCCCTTGATGCGCTTGTACTGGCCGAACATGTAGCCGATCTCTCTGCCGCCGACACCGATATCGCCGGCCGGCACGTCTTCATCCGGACCGATGTACTTGCACAGCTCGGTCATGAAGCTTTGGGTGAATCTCATGACTTCGGCATCAGACTTGCCCTTCGGATCGAAGTCGGAACCGCCCTTGCCGCCGCCGATCGGCTGTCCGGTCAGCGAGTTTTTGAAAGTCTGCTCGAAGCCCAGGAACTTGATAATGCTGGAGTTGACGGAAGGATGGAAGCGAAGGCCGCCCTTGTAAGGTCCGATGGCGCTGTTGAACTGTACGCGATAGCCGCGGTTGACGTGGATCTTACCATTGTCGTCCGTCCACGGCACGCGGAAGTAGATGACGCGCTCCGGCTCCACGATACGCTCGAGGATGCCGTGCTTCATGTACTTCGGATGCTTCTCGAATACCGGTGTCAAAGAGTCCAATATTTCCCACACGGCCTGATGGAATTCTTTCTCGTTCGGGTTGCGTTTGATCACGGTCTCGTATACGGATTGCACATATTGTTTGGCGGCGGTCGTCTGCTCGGCATCGATCGTCTTGTTGGTCATTATTCAGCCACTCCTTCTTGTGATTGGTCGTTAGATTCATCCGGTAAACCTTGTATTTTTATACTTACTGATTGTAGATTATTCATCGCGATAACTCCAATTGAAATATTTTTCGAATCCGATTAATTTAATTTATACCTTTAAAAGGAAAAAAATCGACCGCTCCAAGGTCGGGGACCGAGGAGGCGGCCGGCTGAGGGCGGTGATCGAGAAACCGGATGCGTCTAGTCTCAGAACGGCAAGCTGCAGCCGCTCGATGGGGAGCATCCGTTCGAAGAATGAAGGGCTACAGCAATTCGCGGCGCAGGTCTTCCGCCGAGCGGGGGGACAAGTAGCCCGGTGCGATATCGAACACGGTCTTGGCACCGCTCTGGCCTTCGCGGCTGAGGCGCGCGGCTGCCCGCGAGTACGCGACGAGCACACTCGCCGTGAACTCCGGATTGCTGCCAAGCTTGAGCCCGAATTCGATAATTTGCTTCGTACCCTCGCCGGTTTTTCCGCTGCGAATGACGAATCCGCCGTGCGGCATGCCTTGGTGCTCGGCTTTCAACTGTTCATCCGTGATGAAGTGGACGGTCGTATCGTAATCCGCAAAGTAATTCGGCATCGAGACGATCGTCTCCCGGATTTCCGCCTGGTCCGCCCCCTCTTCTGCCACGATGAAGCATTCCCGCAGATGTTTCTCGCGCGTGGCCAGCTCCGGCATCTCTCCGGCGCGAATCCGCTCGATGACCGATTGTACCGGCACCGTGTACTGCACGCCGGCCTTCACGCCCGGCACGCGCCGGATCGCGTCGGAATGGCCCTGGCTGACGCCCTTGCCCCAGAACGTATAATCCTTGCCTTCCGGCAGAATGGCTTGCGACATCATCCGGTTCAGCGAGAACAAGCCCGGATCCCAGCCGGTGGAGATTATGCTTACCGTGCCCGCCTGCTTGGCGACGCGGTCGACCGCATCGAAGTGTTCCGGAATTTTCGCATGCGTATCGAAGCTGTCGACGGTGTTAAAATGCGCCGTTACGGTCGGCGTCTGTTTCGGCAGGTCGGTAGCCGAACCGCCGCACAGAATCATAATGTCGATCTTGCCTTTGTACAGCTCCAGCTTGGACATATGCTCGAAGCGGACACCCGCTTCCGCTTGCATCTGCTCCGGTTGTCTGCGCGTGAATACCGCCACGAGCTCGAAGTCGGGATTAAGCGCGATCGCTTTACGGACTCCTTTGCCGAGGTTGCCATAGCCGACAATGCCGGCCTTGATCGTCTGTGTCATATACAGCCCCTCCTTATAGGTTCGATGATGGCCTGAATCTTCTTGCTCTGTCATGACATAAGTATAAAGCTCCTATGCGGAATGTAAACTGTCTTGAATGTTCCAACACTCATGCATAATACAAAGAGAATCCACATATTTGTTTTGAAAGATGGTCATTTCAGTGGAATAATCGTTTACAATTCAAGTGGAAACGCTTATAATGCAGTCAATCAACATGAATCCACATGCCAACAATGTGCACGAAGTACAAAAAGTACGTCACTTAATGCAAATGCAGGCGTCCACGCGGCAGCAGATGCAAGTTGCGTACTCCACTCGCTTGAAAATCCTCATCAGAGGAGCCGTGGCCATGTCGTTATCGTTTGAAAAAAGGAAGAAGAAAATTCTGGAGCAGCTTAGCCGGGAAGGCCGGGTGGAAGTGCCCGCTCTGGCGGAACAGTTTCAGGTATCGACCGAGACGATTCGTCGGGATCTGGAAAGACTTGATGGAGAGGGCAGACTAAAGAAAGTATATGGAGGCGCCGTCAGGGCCAGGGCCGATTCGCTGGAACTCCCTTACGAAGAGAAGAGTCAGCTCAATGTTGAGGAAAAGACGGAGATCGGAAAGTACGCGGCGAAGATGGTGAATCATGGCGACACGATCATGCTGGGCAACGGCACGACGCCGATCGAGATGATCCGACATCTTGGCGATCATGAGGACGTGACGATCGTGACCCACTCCACGCCGGCATTGCTGCTCGCGCTGGAGATATTCCCGGGCCGCATCATCTTCGTCGGCGGCGAGATGAACAGGCGGCAGAAGTCTTCGGAAGGGCCGCTGGCAGCTTTGACGCTCAATCAATTGCGGGTGAACAAGGCGTTCATTTCGGTGGGCGGCATTTCTTTGGCGGACGGCGTGACCGATTTCGAGCTGTCCGAAGCGAGTATTTCCCGGAAAATGATGGAGCGTGCCGACGAAACGATTATTTTGGCGGATTCTTCGAAATTCGGGAAGACGACGTTCGCTAACGTCTGCTCGCTTGACGAAGTTTATACGATCGTCACCGACCATTACTGCGACGAAGAATGGCGGCGGCAGATGGTGAATCAGGACATTGTATTGTTGGTGGCAGAAAAGGAGGGGCAGGATTGAAAGTCGATTTTCATTTTCACCTGGAAGAAGGCCCGTACTCGTTCAATTGGTTGCAGCGTACAGCCCGCGCGCTGCAGAATGCGCCGGACGAGCCGGAGATCGCTTATCCGAGCCATACGCTCGATTGGATCGGAGAACTGACGAAGCGGCTATATGCGCGACTGGAAGAAGGCTGCTTCACGGACCGCTGGATCGAGCGCTACATGAAGCTGGGCAAGGAGCGGGGCATCGGGCGCTTCGGTATCGTCGACCATCTGTATCGGTTCGATGAGTTCAAGGACTACTATGAGAAATACATGCTTGTCGACGACAGCGACCTGGGCCGAATTCAACACGAGTGGCTGGACAAAGTGCGGATCGGCTCCATCGAACAGTATTTGAACGCAGTGCGCAGGATGCAGAAGCAGGGGCATCCGATCTCCATCGGAGTGGAGGCGGATTTCTTTCCCGGCGGGGAAGCGGAGCTGAAGCGATTGCTGGATCGCTACGAACTGGACTATGTCATCGGAAGCGTGCACTTTGTCGACGGGTGGGGTTTCGACAATCCCGATGTGCAACATATATTCGAAGGCAAGGATTTGCTGACGCTGTATCGCTACGGATTCGACCATGTGAAGCAAGCGGCGCGCTCCGGCATCTTCGACATCATTGCGCACCTGGACAATTTGAAAGTATTCAATTACCGTCCTGACGAGGCGCTGCTGGTCGAGCTGTACGACGACGTGGCACGGACGCTCAAGGAGGCAGATGTCGCTTCCGAGATCAACACGGGGCTCGCTTACCGCTATCCGATCAAGGAGATGTGCCCCAGCCCGACGTTCCTTGGCCGGCTTCACGCGCACGGCGTGCCGATCACGCTCAGCTCGGATTCGCATTATCCGGACGACATCGGCACGATGCTGGACGATGCGGCGCAGCTCGCATGGAATACAGGCTATCGGGAGATCGTGTATTTCAAAGACCGGCAGCGCTTGACAACACCTCTCGAACGTTAGGTGAGAGTTTGCTCCGCAAACTCCCTATTACAGGAAGGAAGCGTCCACAACATGTCCAACCCGGCAGTATGGCAAATTAGCGAATGGGAACTGACTTTGCGGGTTTTGTTCGCCTTGGTGATTGGCGGCCTGATCGGACTGGAACGGGAATTCGGCCAGCACTCGGCGGGATTTCGCACGCATATTCTCGTCTGTCTCGGCTCGGCGCTGATCATGCTCTTATCCATCTATGGATTCAGCGTATTCGTGGACGAACCGAACGTCCGGACGGACCCGGCACGTCTGGCCGCGCAAGTCATCAGCGGCATCGGCTTTCTCGGTGCGGGTACGATTCTGCGCAACGGCAATTCGATCTCCGGCCTGACGACAGCCGCGTCGCTCTGGGTCGTCGCGGCTCTGGGACTCGCGGTCGGAGCCGGATTCTATTACGGCGCGGCGCTGACGGCGCTGCTGGTACTGATCTGTCTGTTCGTGCTGAACAAGCTGGAGAAGGTTTTCTCCAGGAAGCGGAAGATGGCGGACTTGACCGTCGTCTTGAAGGAAGCAAGCGGCAGCATCCAGTCCGTGATGGATAAGGTGAAACCGCTTGGGGCATCGATAAATAACTTGTCTGCCGATCAGAATCCGTCGCGCGGCAACGAATCCGACTTGCACCTGCATCTGAGCGTGAAAACGATCGTGTTGGAGAAGAATCTGGGCTTGCTCGACGAATTGCGCCGCATACCGGGCGTCATTCACGTGACGTTCCAGCCGCTCGATGCGAAGGCTAGGCGGAAATCGGTGGAGGAAATGATCAGCGGAGATGCTTGATGCGGCCGCGTCGGGAAAAACGCGATCAGCATCGCCCGCGCGCAAGCAGACAAAAGAAGCGCCGTCGGGAATTAACCCGGCGGCGCTTCGCGATCTCGTTAAGGGGCGGCCGATGCGGATGTCGACGAGGATGCGGACGACTCGACGGAAGTTCCGGCTGAACCAGCCGACGGCGATGCGGACGCCTCCGAATTTTTCTGCTGGATGGCGAGCGTCAAAGCATCTTGTGCTTGTGTCTGCAGCTCGTTCAGCAAGTCCGCGATTGGCTTCTGATTGTCATTCTCTTTCGCGGACAGCAAGCCTTGCGCCATGCCCATGAATTGGCCCAAGAAGTTCTCGGGGAGCTTGTCGTAGCTCGAATACAAGGACGACTGCATCGGCTTAAGCGAATAGAAAGCAGCGAAATTGTGTCCTGTCTCGTCCTTCAGGTACTTCGTCCGGACCGACATGCTGCCCCGCTGCCGCTTGGAGGTGACGCGGGCGAATTCATCGCTGTGCACGTAGGACATGAATTCCCAAGCGGCGTCAATGGAGCCTGAATTGGCCGAGATGGCGAATATGTTGTTCAGGCTGACGTAAGGGCTCGAATCCGGATTGGCGGGATCGACCGGCATCGTCACGATGTCCCAATTTTGAATCGCCTTGTCCTTCACGACTTCCTGGGCTTGCTTGATCTGGTCCATGATGTAGGTGCCGTCCATCGTCATGGCGACTTTGCCGCCGATGAACGGGTCCTGCAGCAAGTAATCTTCATAGCTCATGCTGGTGGGGCCGCGGTTCATATCCTGCGGATAGAGGGTGCCCGAGTCGATCGCATTGCCGGCCATTTCGAATACGCGCTTCCAAGCGTCCGAATTGATCGTGATCTGGGTGCCGGCAGGGTCGACGAAGTTCAAGCTCAGCGATGAACCAATCATCGTGCCGAGCTGGAACAGATCGGATCCATTGTACCCCATCTTCAGCCCGTATACGCGGTCATCCTCCGATCCCGTGGTCGGGAACATCGCGGCTAGTCGGAACAACTCATCCCAGCTCATCTTGTCCTTGGGCAGGTCGATGTTGTATTTGGCGAACATATCTTTGTTGTAGTAGATTGCTTGGCTGTAAAAATCGGGTACGAGGCCATATAGCTTGCCGCCGCCCATATCCCGCAAATAATCGAGCATACCCGGCATAATGCCTTCCTTGTCGAAGCTTTTCTCTTCCACGCGGGCTTCCAGGTCGATGATTTTGCCTTCCTCCGCCATCTTCTTGTATTGGTCGGCGGATAACATGACGACATCGGGCTTTTGCTCGTCAATGAATTCAAGCATGGCCGCGTTCATGTCTTTGCCTTCTTCCCATCGGACGCTCTGTGTCGTGACGACTTCGATGTCCACTTCCGGATGAAGAGCGGAGAACAGCATGCCATATTGATCGAAGAACGACCCTTCGTCGTAATACATGATCTTCAAGGCCGACTTCTCCGCTTTGCTCTGGCCTTCACCCGCTCCCAGCGCGCATCCGCCCAGCAGGCTCGCTGACAGCAGGGCCGAAACCAACATGCGCCCCCAGGCATTCTTTGTCTTTTTCAAAACCTCACTCCTCTTCCAATTTCGAACCCAATTCTAGCAAATTTGCATCCGTCTACTATTATTCACCAGTAAACAAGATTTGCCAAGAGAATCGGGACGATTTTAAGGAAAATTTAAGGCGTGGCCACATTGGAACGTTATATGGTTTTATTCGTAAAAACATACTAAGCATAAGAAGGAGGGATTCTCCCGATGAATTGCCCGGTGTGCGACGGCACGCGCATGAGAGAAGTGGAGAAGGATGGCATTATGATCGACGTATGCCCGACCTGCAAAGGGGTGTGGCTCGATCGCGGCGAGTTGGAGAAGCTGATGAGCGACGTGAGGGAAGTGCGCCAGGATTACAACGAGTGGTATTATGGCGATTCGACGGTCAAGGAACGGCAAGCGCCGAGGCCGATGCAGCCGCAGCAATACAATCAGCCGTATTACGGCAGTCATCCGCAGGGCCACCCGAAGTACAGGAAGAAAAAGAAGAGCGTGCTCGATGTATTCGGCGATTTGTTCGACTGATGGCAGAGAACGGAAAGAGGCTGTTCGCGTATCGCAGGCGATCGACCTGCGCGCGGACAGCCTCCCGTTTTATTATTGCGGGTGCCCATCTTATCTTCTCGTGCTTATTACTGCCCGTCTGCCGGGGCTTCCGTACCGATCACGAGTGCGTCGGACACTTCCGCGGCTTCCGCTTCGGCAACAACTTCAGGGTCGGTCGCGATCTCTTGATAAGTTTCCGTGTCGATCACGCGTCTGGCGAACAGATAACGCTTCACGTAATATTTATCCGCCAATGCGGTGATCGTAATGCCTTTGGATACGGAGGAATGCGCGAATTTGCCATCCCCGACATAGATTCCTACGTGCGAGACGCCTTTGCCGTTCGTATTGAAGAATACGAGATCGCCGGCACGAAGATCCTTCTGGCTTACCTTCTCGCCGCGCTTGGCCTGAGACCTGGAGTCGCGGGGAATGTCGATTCCGAGCTTCTTGAATACATACTGCGTGAATCCGGAGCAATCGAATCCTGCGGTCGTCGTTCCGTTCGACTTGTAATGAATCCCGATTAACGGCTCGATCGACTCATCGAGCTTGGAATCGGCGGACGCGCTTCCAAGCTGAAAAGCTAACAGAAAAGCAAGAGAAAGCAACATAACCGACAACTTACGCAAAGCTGGTGGTCCCCTTCCAATGCCTGCGAGGTTAGCTGGAGGGTTCGGTTGAAGGTCCCCTAAGGCTTCTGTCGTGCAGTGAAGCCCATTCACCCGGCGTGGTTCCCCCGCTTCCCGGTTTCGACGGGAATTCGGCAATTTTTCACACAGCTCTACATATTCGCTTTATGCTTCTAACTTCCTGCTCCCCGTGGATTAGAATTCCTTAATCTTCCCCGATTGCCGAATCTGGCGCGCGGGAGCTTATTCCCGCCACGCCGCATACTGGGATGCAGCGGTCCAGACGGCAAGCAAGGCGCGTAAAAGATAGAATGATTGGTGCAGCACAACGGCGAGCAAACCCGACCATACGACAGTAACGACAGACAGCATGGCAGAAGCGGCAATCCCGATGCCGGCCAGCAGCAGCGATACCGCGAGCAGCGGCCAGGCGCGAGTCAGCGCTTGCGCCGCGCCATTGGCGAGGCCTTCGCGGCCGGCGGCCGCGAATTGCATGCATCGGAACAACAGATGCACGGCGAATCCCCAGGCGAGCCATGCAGCCGCGTAAGGGAGCAACTCATGCAGCCAGCCGGAGGCTGACGCGGCGGCGAAAAACTGCGATTTCGCCACAGGCAGCAGCCAGACGAACGGCAGCAGGATGAGCGCATTCTCGATCCCGTACAGCAGGACGATCGGCTTCCAGCGCTGGCGTATGCCTGCGAGCATGCGGGTTCCGCTCTTGTCTTCGCGCGCCATGTGCGTATGGTGGAACGAATAGAAGAGACCGGCGTTAATCAGAGGCGTGACGATCATCCGGATCGCCAGCATGCTCCCTAACATCCACAAGAGGGGATCGGCCAGATCGGTTCGCAGCAGGCGGAATTCCGCCTCGATCAGGAACAGCGCAGCCGCATCCTTGCCCGGCCCCAAATCCGGATATCGCGCCAGCACGGGCGTGACGACGGAATCGATGAATCGGAACAGGAGAAATCCCCACATCAGGCGGTAGATGAAGATAAGCACCCCTACATACTTATGCTTCAGGGTCATGTCCCATCCCCGGCTAATCCACTTTTTCACCCGAGCTCACCTCACCATGCTAGAGTGCTGAACAAGCTTTCCAGCGCCTGAGCCGCGCCGGCCGTCCATTTGATCCTGCTGCTGCTCGGCACTTCCGCCTTCAAATAATTGTTGTAGCGTCTGTTGTCCAGCACGATTGCGCGATCGGGATCCACGAAGACGTATGCCGGAGGCGCGGAGGATTGTACTTGCAGCTGAGCGCGCTGCTGGACGCCGTCCCATGACTTGCGTTCGGTGCGACCGTCCCGAAAGCCGATGAGCACCTGGACGGGATGGGCGCTTCCTCCGTTTCTGCCGAGCGTGACGGTGGTGAGATAGCCGTCCTTGCCTTGCGGCAGAGGCTGCACGTCGATCGCGTCGACGGAGAAGTCGCTCATTTCGCCTCTGTACACATACGCGTTGAAAAAATCGTTCCATCTCGTCTTGGTCACGCTCTCGACGATCTTCTGAAAATCGGAGGCGGCTGGATGCTTGAAACGGTATTTCTGGAAATACGCACGCAAAATCTTGTTCATACCGTTGCCGCCCGTCCGGCGTTCTATCTCGTTCAGCACCAGCTTGGCCCGCAGGTACACGTTGTCCGCATAGCCGTCCTTCCGGCTGAACGACCAGGAAAATTGCTGCAGCGGCTCGGGATGAGTCGTATAACTGGATTCGATGGCTGTGTTCGTTGTGACGCCATAGATGGCCGACATCAATTTGTCTTCCGTGTACGAGGTGATGCCTTCGTCAAGCCAAGCTTCCTCAAATTCGTTGGTGGCGACCATGCCGTACCAATATTGATGGGCGACCTCGTGAAGGACCGTCCGTTCAAGCTCGTAGCCGGGGCTCGTGTTCTTGGCGGCCGCGGCCGTGATCAGCGTCGGGTATTCCATGCCGCCTGCTCCGCTGCCGTCTGACGGGGGCACGACGACCGACAGCGTGGAATAGGGGTATTCGCCGTACCAAGAGGCAAGCTTGGTGAGGGCGGATTCCGCCGCGTGCACGTAGCGGTCCTTGAGCTCCTGATGAAGAGGGTCCAGGTATAGCCGGATGCGCACGCCTGGAATGCCGCGGGCCGAGAACGAGTCCTCGTAATAGACGAAGTCGGGAGAGGCTGCCCAGGCGAAGTCATGCACATCGTCGGCGTAGTATTGGTACACTTTGCGTCCTTTGGACACGGTTGCGGTCTTGGTCTGGAACCCGGTAGCGGCTACCGTGAACGTATCCGGCACGTCGATCTTCACGCTGTAGATGCCGAAGTCCGCGTAAAATTCCGAGTTGCCGTGGTACTGGTGCAAATTCCAACCTTCCGCCGACCTTCCGCGCATGCCGGATGTCTCGTATACGGCGACTTTGGGGAACCATTGGCCGGCCATGACGAAGTCGCCTGCTATTCCCATGCGGGCGAATACGGGCGGCAGGGTGACTTGGAATTTCATCTTCACGGTGACCGAACCGCCCGGCTCCACCGCTTCGGGCAGCCGGAACGCTGCCAATGTGCGATCCTGCTTGTTCCCGTCGTCCGGTTGGATATAGTGGAGCCTGGGAAGCAGCGTCTCGCCCTCTTCCGTCGTGAGAGCGACAATGTCCATCGAGCCGTAGCTGCCGGGCTTCATGGCGTCTCCGCGCAATTGTCCGCCGGATTCCTTCAGGAACGTGCTGCCTGGGGAGAAGGCATTCGGGTACAGGTGTAGGTAGAGGTCCGATACCGCTTTGCGGCCGGGATTTTTCCAGGTCAATGTCTGCGTTCCCGTCAGCGTATGATCGTCGTTCAAGACGACGGAGATGTGATATTCCGTCACGCGCTGGCTGAGCACGACCGGCTTGGGCGCGATCGGCGCACTGTCCGCCGGCTGCGGGGAGCGGGCTTGGGGCTGTACGGATGCAGCGGGCGCCATCTCCCGGGCCCAAGCGGAAGCGGGCAATGAATATTGCGCTTCCCAGGCGTCCGCGAATCCGAAGCGAATCGAGACGACCAAGGCGACGGCGACGGCGGAGAACAGCAGGATACGCAGCGAGCGGCGCTTCGGCATAACGGATTACCCTCCCGTTGACAAGCATCTACGGTCATCTATATGCGGGTTGTCCGGCGAATATTTCTGCTTGTCTATTGCCGGAGGGTGAGGGCAGGGGCAGCAGGATAGAGGTGGCGTTAGAGGCAGCAACATTTTGGAAGAGGTTGGCGTCTAGCATGGTAAGGTGATAGAGGGGCGGGGGGATGAAAATGGAACTGAAGCGGCGTGCCAGGGCCAGGAGCGTTGCGGCGGCAGTTGTGAGGCCGGTCACTGCTGGTGGTGTTGCGGTGGCAGTTGCGAGGCGAATCGGGGCAAGGAGTCCCGTTTCATCGATTTTGTTGCGTTTCGGGGCTGGAGCCGCTGTTGTGATGCTGGTAGCGTCCCTGCTCGGTTGCTCGGGCGGAATTTCCGGTCTGTCCGGCAATCCGATCAAAGGCAATGCCATTATCGATTGGGTCGACTTCGTGAAGTTCAATGGGCATTCGTATACGGGGCTGTGGGAAGCCGTGCTGCAATACCCTGACGATGTGACGGAGCGAGTGGCGGGCAAGGTCAAGTTCAAGGTCGGCGATGTCGTCTCGAATCCGAGCTATCGGACGAAGGACGGAGATGCCGCGTTCTTGGCGATCGGCACGGAGCTTCTGCGCGTGCGGGGATTCGCGGAAGACGAACTGCTGGCTGTTCGGGACACGTCGGTGATTGGCGGCTATAAGCTGTATGCGGAGGATGGATTCGCGAAGACGCTGCGCATGAACTATGCCGATATCCCGAAGGCTCAGGTAACGCAGGTGGAGCTGTATCGGGATAGGAATGTGGAGCCGTACAGAACGCTTGAGGGGACGGATAAGGATAGGTTCATCGCGCTGCTGGACAGCGGCCAGGACACGCGGGATTACCGTCCGGCGAATCAGCAAGGCGACCCGGAGTATCGTCGGATGGTCTTCCATATGTCCGACGGACCGCTGGCTTATTCGTTTACGATAGCCGATGATGGCGTGAACGTATTCTTCTCGCCGTGGGAGACTCGGCTGGTGGATGAGGAGGTTCGGGAACTGCTTCGCGGGTAGGAGGGGATATGAAGTCCAACTTTTGCCCGAGTCGTTCGTCATAAGGAATAACAGACGCCGTGCGCACGGAGTGATGTTAGGATGTATGACGGAGGCGAAGCAGTTGAAGATCGTAATCGAAAATCTTAGCTTGTCTTACGGCAGGAACGCCCCATCCCTGGATCAAGTGTCGCTGACCATTGGCCCGGGGGTGTTTGGCTTGCTCGGCCCGAACGGTGCCGGGAAATCCAGTCTGATGCGAATACTGGCCACACTGCAATCTCCCACGGACGGCACAGTGTGCATGGGCACTTATCGGATTGGCCGGGACGATCAGCAAATACGCGAAATTATAGGTTACTTGCCGCAGGAATTCGGGATTTACAAGAAACTGACGGCTTACGAATATCTGGATTATGTCGCTTTGATGAAGGGGATTGACGACCGTCGGGAGCGCAAGCGCCAGGTACAGGAAATGCTGGAGAAGGTGAATCTTGCCGCTGCCCGCAACAAGAAGGTCGGTGGATTCTCCGGGGGCATGAAACAGCGAGTCGCCATTGCTCAGGCATTGCTCGGCGATCCGCAAATTCTCATCGTGGACGAGCCTACGGCCGGTCTGGATCCTGAAGAACGCGTTCGCTTTCGCAACTTGCTGGGCATGTGGAGCGCGAATAAAATCGTGCTTCTCTCGACGCATATCGTGGGCGATATCGAAAGCAGCTGCTCGCAGATCGCGATAATGCGCCAAGGGAAAGTACTGTTTCAAGGTACGCAGAATGAGCTGTTAGACCGTGCAGCCGGGAAAATATGGACAGGCACGGTGGACGATTCCGCTCTCCAGGAGCTTCGGTCGAGGCATCAGGTGGTATCCGCCCGTTATACGGCGGCAGGGCAAGAAGTGCGGATTGTCGCGGAGGAGAAGCCGTTCGCGAATGCGGTCGCCGCCGACCCCGGATTGGAAGACGCCTATATGCGCGTGACCGGAGGGAATGCGAATGCGTAACCTGCGGGGTTATTTGCTGATCGAGTGGAAGCTGTTGCTTCGCGGTCCTATTTTCTGGATTTGCTGTCTGCTGTGCGGCGTCGTATTTTACTTGTTTTCCAAGAACAGTCCCTCGTCTCATAATATCGGGCAGCAGGCCATGGACCGAAGCATGTTCCTGTTCGTTCTGTTCCTGATGGGATTGCTCTTGTCCATGCATGCGGCGAGGAGAGATTTTACCACCCGGAACGGGCTCATATCGGGCGCGCTCCCTGTCCGCCAGTGGCAATTGCATGCGGCCAGGATCGTCGGTCTGTCGCTTCCCTTGACCGTTTTGGCGCTCGTCCCTGCATGCCTGTTCGCCCTCTCTGTCTTTCGGGAGGGAATTCCGATTGCCGAGGCGATGCGGGGGATTGCCGCGCTGGCTTCTTCCGTCGTTCCGGTATGGTTGGTCGTGGTCATGGGTTATGCGACAGGCTCGTTGTCGAACAAACGATGGATTTATTTGATCGGCTTGGCCGGGTTTATTGGCGCTACTTACCTGCTGCAGTTTCTGGTGCTGCAGAGGTTTCCGGGTCTATGGCTGGGGCTGCTCGATTTCACGCAATTGGATTTCTTTACGACGCGGCTATATTCCTCGCAATGGGGCTTCATGCAGGATGAGTTATTTTGGCTTCATCGGGCCAGTTATCTCGGGTTGTTGCTTACCGTTTCATTCGTCCTGGTCATCGTGAGCATGCGCCGCCGCAAGGAGAAGCGGGGATTCGCCGTACAATGTGCGTTAGCGGGTATAATGGCTGTCCTCACCTTTGGGGTTGCGTATTCCTACATACATGTTGCGCTTGGCAGGATGGAAGCCGTTCGCGAGGAGCTTGACTTCTATCGCGGTACGTATGAGGCAACTTATTACACGAAGGATGGCGAAGAAATCGTATCGGAAATGAAGCAGCGCGAGGAAGGCAGAAGGAGGGCATTCGAAGGGCTCGCTGCGGAGCGCTATGATCTGGCGGTATATCCGGAGAAGGATCATCGGGTGAAGATCGAGGCGTCGCTGCACATGATGAACGGGACGGGCCAAGCGTTGGAGAGATTTCCCTTGACGCTGCGGCATCTGTACACGATCTCTTCCGTACGGATTGACGACGCGGAGGCCAAGTACGAATGGGAGCCCGGTCGCGACTATGTATGGGTGGTTCCTGCGGCGCCTATTGCGGAAAATAAGGAGGTAAAGCTTGAACTGACCTACGACGGGAAGGTGGACGGTTGGCGGTATCCGGGATTTACGGTCGGACAGTACGCGCGGGTCGCGCTGATCGATGCCGATCGCATGCTGCTGCCCGGAACCTTCGGCTGGTTCCCCATCCCGGGTATTTATCCGTTGACGGCGATGTATGAGACCTATTTCAATACGGGGATAGCCGGCGAACGCAACGAGGAAGTGCTCGCGGACAATAAATTTACACTGCCTCCAGCGGATTATCGCGTGCGGGTTATCAGCGAGCATAGGCTGAATATCGTACCTGCCGTAGGGACGATCCTATCCTCCGGCTTTAACGGGCCATCTTACGAAACGGTGCTGCAAGCGCAGCAAGCTCCCGGCTTTACGCTCGCGGCCGGTCCGTTGCGCAAGATTTCGGCGGCAAGCGAGCTTGACCTGTCGATGGTCGTCGATCGTTGGTGGATCGGGCGGGAAGCGGAATTGCGGCTTGCCGATATCGCAAAGCAGACCGAGTCGATTCAGCGCATACTGCCCGAATTGTGGCCCCGATCCGAAGGAGAAGCGGCTGACCGGATGTGGCCCGCAGCGCTGACTTTGATGATGAGCGATTCGACTTCCCACCGCGGGTGGACAGGCCCGAATGCCGTTTACCAACCGGAGCTGGACAATGCCAGCGGGTTGGTGAACTTGACCGACAGGGATTTGGCTGCCTACAACAGACAATATTTCAGCTCAACCTGGACAGGAATGTTGCTCGATCATTATATGGGCAAACAAGTGTTGCGCGCGCAGGGCTTCTCTTCATTGTTGTCCGCGTACTCGCTTGCCGTCCTGGAGCCGACAAGGGAACAATCGCTTCAGACGTTCAAGGATAACCTCAATCTCGTGGTGGCCAGTCTTATGACGGGCAATAACTTATACTGGGAATACATCGAATTTTTCGAGCAATCGACGGACGAGGAATTCAAGCAATTATTGAAGGACTATTATGAGCTGGCCAGCGACGATTCTCTCTCGTATCGGGACTATATGGAGAAGGAACGAGCGTTGGTTGCCTCACGGACGAGGGGAAGCCGCTGATGACGATGTCTCCGCTGCACCGAATGCTGTATTCGGTTAAACTGATGATATCCGGCTACGGATATGGAGCGATCGTCTGTTGGGGGGGACTGCTGTTCGTCCTGATCAATGCCGATCGCTGGTCGATCGGGAACGCCGATCCGGCAACCATCGTCGCAGTGATGTCGATCGGGTTTCCGCTATTCAATATTTTGCTGTTCGCAAGCTTGTTTGCGGAGGACATGGAGGAGCGGACATTCGGCTTGCTGTTCACGTACCCGCAGAAGGCCGCCTGGCTGCTGCTTGAACGGATTGCGCCGGCTCTGTTGC
Source organism: Bacillota bacterium (assembly GCA_023391635.1). Taxonomy (GTDB): domain Bacteria; phylum Bacillota; class Bacilli; order Paenibacillales; family Paenibacillaceae; genus Cohnella. Next base: position 18,088 of record JAEWAQ010000030.1, read on the forward strand.
TGTCTATGCTGGTATACTGGTCTTGCGTAGTATCCGCACACTTCGCGCTCGTCCGGTTATCTGCGGATCAAATATGGGATATCGGCAAGCAAGTGTGGCCGGCTAACCTCTATCTTTCCATGCTGGCGCTGCTGTGCAGCCTGGCGGGCAGAGGGGTGCTGGCGGGTCTGGGCGCAGCCGCCGGCTACTGGATGCTGGAGCTCATGACGATGGGGAAGTGGACGGGGGCGTTGTTTCTTTTTCAAAATGTGTTTCATTCCCGAAAGGTTAGCGTTGCGGACAACGCCGTCTATCTAACCGCAGCTGCTGCAGTTTATATGGGGCTAATCGTTCTATTGTTCGTGTCTGGAAGAAGAAGATGGTATCGCCAGGAGGGATCGGATTGACGGACGAGCAGCTGTTGGCGCAATTGCAAAAAGTCAATCCGGCAGCGCTGGAAGCGGTCATTTATCGCTACCATGAACCCGTTTATCGATATATCGCAAGACTTGTCCGTCAATCCCATCTGGCGGAGGATTTGACCCAGGAATGCTTCGCTCGCGTCTGTCTGGCGGTGAGGGACCGAAGATTGCCGCAAGCGCTGCGGCCCTGGATCTACAGGATCGCAACGAACCTGTGCAAGGATCAGTGGAAGAAGGCCTCTTACCGGAGCGAGGTGCTGGTGGAAGATCGGCGTTTGACGGCGACGCCTGACGACAACACGGTCGCCTCGATCCTGGATCGTCAGTGGGAGCGGGAGGAAGTGATCAGGGTGATTTCGTTGCTCGATGAAGAGAGTCGAAGCATCGTGATTCTTCGTTACTACGAGGATTTGAAGCTGCAAGAAATTGCGGAAATTGTGGACCTGCCCTTGAATACGGCGAAGTGGAAGTTGTATCAGGCGTTGAAGAAGATGGCGCGCGAGTTGGCGGGCGAGGAGGCTGCAAACGATGGATGATCGGTTGACCGAGATATTATCCGAACTAAAGCGTGAGGCCGCCGAAGAACCGGGCGAATATGAGCCTTGGACGTACGAGGAGCGGCAGCGTCTCACAGCACTGCTGCCCCGATACACGGTAGCATCGCCGACTCGCCGGCAGACTGCCGCGTTAATCGATCGTGTGCTGCCGCTTCTGGACGACGGACCTGTCGTAGCGGATCAAGGGGACAGGCAATCGGGCGGCAAACTGGCGACGGGCGCCCGCTGGCTCATTCCGCAATTTCAATTGTTGTCCGTCTGGTTCTGGGTCGGATCCGTTATGGCGATCGGCATCAGCTTGCTCTGCATCGAACCGTTCGCCGCGCTGGATCTGCCTGTGCATACGAATCCGGTCGTGCTGGCGGCTCCGTTGCTGTCCCTGGTTGCGGTCGCCTATGCTTGCCGATCTTACGGGACCCCGATGTACGAACTGGAATTATCGTTTCCCTCGACGCCGGCGCAGTGGGTCATGGGAAAAATTTCTTCCGTTCTCGCCGGTTACATCGTGTTGTTCTCGGTCGCGAGTTTGATAACGACATGGAACGATCTCTCCTTGATTTTGCCTTTTACGGTAAGTTGGTTAGTGCCCCTCTGCTTATATAGCGTGTTGACCGTTCTGTTGCTTATGCGTGTGGGAGTGACAGGGGCGACCATCGTGATGATCTTGCTCTGGCTCAGCCAGGCACTGCTTCGGGAACGGCTTGGCATGTTCTACTGGCTCGGCGATTGGAATGCCCCGTACTTTGCATCCAGCAAAGCGATGGGCGGTATGTTGACGCTGCTGGCTGTTGTTTACATGGCTTACCGGCTAAGGAGAAGTTCGACAGGGGCTGCAATCCCTCAAGCGAGCGGAGGCGTATCATGAATCAGTTGATGATGAGAGAGGTCATCTTCAGACACCCTCAAGCCAACAATTTCAAGCTGCAGCCTGTCAGTTTGACGTTGTCAGCTGGATTATACTATTTGCTCGGCAACAATGGCAGCGGCAAAACCACGTTGTTGAAAGGTCTTGCGGGCATTGCGCCCGTGTACGGGGGCAATCTTCGCTTGATCCTGGACAATCGGCCGATGCACATAGCGGAGTACAAGCGATACATGGGATATTCGCCGCAGGAAGTTGCCATCCACCCGCAGCTAACCGTTCATCAGTATTTGAAATATATCGCCAGGATGAGACTGCTGCCGGAATCGGCCATCGGCGCCAGAATCCGCGAGCTGATCCGACAGTTCGGGTTGTCGGAAGATGCAGGCGCGAAGACCGGCCAATTGTCCGTCGGCAAGAAGAAGCGCCTTATGCTGGCGCAGGCGATGCTGGCCGATCCCAAGCTTCTGCTTGTCGATGAGCCTTTCGCTCATATCGACATTGAAGGACAAGCGCAAATGCGAAGCTGGCTCGCTGAAGAGGGACAACGGCGCATCATCATTGCCGCGCACCATCCTTCTGACGGTCTGGCAGTGGAGGGCAACGTTCTGACGCTAAGGGAAGGACGGCTCTGCGGACCGTGAAGGTGATGCCGCGGCACTGGAGATTTGTGGCGGCTCCATAACCGCTTTAAGCCTGGCGATCACTGGCCGGAAAATAAAACAACCCGCCCGGGCGGGTTGTTTCAGCGGCGTTATAGAATACCGCCTGAATCCCCTGCGACCAAAGGCGTGAGCGTTCCCTCGTGCAGCAACGTCAGCCGGTGCAACGCGCGGGTGCAGGCGACGTAGAGCAGCTTGGCGTCCTGCTGGTTGGCGGCATAGTGCGCGTCATCGGCATCGGCGATCAAGACGGCGTCGAACTCGAGCCCCTTGGCGAGATAGACGGGTACGACCGACACGCCGCCGCCGTAGCGGGTCTGGCCTTCGGCGACCAGACGAGCGTCCACGCCGGCAGCTTCCAGTTTTGCGGCAAGAGAGCGGCAGTTGTCGTCAGTTCGAGCGACGATGGCGATCGTCTGCATGCCGCGCTCGCGATTGTCCGCGATGAAATCCGCGATCACGCGAATGCGCTCTTGGCCGGAAGCGACATCGATCAGCTTCACCGGCTCGCCGCTGCGGAACACCGGCTCGGCCGGGGGCAGCGAAGTGCCCGTATGCGGCAAGATGCGGTTGGCGAACGCGATGATCTCCAGCGTGGAGCGGTAACTCATCCGCAGTTCGTGATAGGCGCTGCGATCCTCCGGGAACACCTCCTTGAACTCTTCCCAGCGTGCGATCCCTCTGTAAGCATGAATCCCTTGCGCCAAGTCGCCGAGAATCGTAAACGACGGCTCCGCCATCATCGTATTCAGCAACGCGATCTGAAATGGCGATATGTCTTGCGCCTCGTCGAGTACGACGTGGTCGAACATCTCTCCCGGGCCGTGGAACCGCCGGTGAATCCAGACGAGAGCCGCCAAATCTTCCGGCATGACCGTACCTTTCTTGAGTGAAGCTTTCGTTGACGCGGCAACCGCGTCCGGCATCCACTCCGGCGCCTGTGCGAACAGTGAACGGTAGAACGCGAGCGGACTCGCTTCCGGCAGCCGCTTCGCGAACGCCTTGAGTCGCTGTTTGCCCATCTTGGCCCGATCTTTGCGAATTCGCGCATCGCCGATCTCTTTCAACTGCATCTCCAGCCAGCGGTTCATCCGGCCAAGCAGCCGTTCTCGCCGCTTGGCCAGCGGATAGTGGCGATACTCGACGTCGAACCACTCCCGGATCAGATTGGCCGTCAGCACGCAGCGATCCCAAGCTTCAAAGTCTGCGTCGGTGAGATATTCCGCCTCCAAGCGGACCAATTCCGCATCCAGCCAATCCCGATAGCGCAGCGAACCCTTGAGGCGCCCGGGCACCTTGTCGTCCAACGCCGGCCTGCCTCCTTCCAGCGAGAACCACGAACGGCCTTCCCCGGAATCCGCCGCCAGCGTCACTTCGTCCTCAAGCCGGTCCAGTGCCCATTCCGCGAATGTCGTCTGCCGCACGTTGCCGACGCCGAGTTCCGGCAGCACGCCGGAGATATAGTCCAGGAACATGGAGTTTGGAGCGAAGATGACCATCCGTTCCGCCTTGATCTGCCCCTGATATTGATAGAGCAGAAAGGCCAGTCGATGCAGCGCGACCGTCGTCTTGCCCGAACCGGCGGCGCCCTGGATAATTAAGGCCAGGTTGCGCGGCGCGCGGATGATCCGGTCCTGCTCGGCCTGGATCGTCGAGACGATATCCCGCAGTCGGTTGTCCTTCTTCTCGCCGAGCCGGTACAGCAGGAACTCGTCGCCGATCCCCAGGTTGTCTCCGCCCCGAACGTAACTCTCCACGACTCGCTGCAACATTTTATCGCGGATTTGCAAATTTCTTTTTCGATGAACTTCGCCTTCGATCGTGCCTTCCGGGGCTTCGTATTGTACAGCGTTGTCCCCTCCGGTGAACGAATAGAAGAGGCTTGCGACCGGTGCCCGCCAATCGACGATATAGGGCTCGCCCGTGTCGCCGCGGTCCATGCCGCGCTTGCCGATATAAAGCGGAGCTGCCTGCGGGTGCCCATGCTCCCGAAAATCCAGTCTGCCGAAATAAGGCTCCGCGCCCAGCACGGCCATCCTTTGCCGCGTTTCCTCCCGTTTTCCTTCCAGCAGCTGTTCCACGAAGTCGTCGCCGTAGTAGACAGGTCCGATCGCCGCGCGCTGCCGCTCGATTTCCGAGAAGGTCTCCAGCAGCCGTTCCCGTTCGTCGCGGAATACCTCGGATAATGCATTCGTGTCGCTCGTATTCGCGCCTGGCTTCCTGTTCGTCTTCATCTCTGAATCCGTCACTGGACTTGTCTTCGCATTCGTCCTATTCGCACTCGTCTCCGTCACTTGCGTTCCTCCTCTGCCGTTCATTCGATTGGCGCCAGTAACCATTGTGCACAAAAACCGCGAAAAAGAATAGACTTATGTTTTGCTTTTTGGTATGATGTTGGTTATCGGATTGCCTAAAAAAGTTAGAACAAGCGTTCGTATGGGGAAATCAACATTCAATCAGGCGGGCAAGGACCTTCTTCGGGGGATCCCTGGCCCGTTTTTTTAGCGGAGGTGCGAGTACGCGTGATGGAGAACAGCAACGAAAAGCCGACTGAGAAGAAGAAATTGTCGCTCAACGTCGTCAGCAGCAAGCCGCATCGGGGGTTCGGCGCGGGCACGATCGATTTGAGCCAGGTAGCCTGCGTCATTATCGACCGAGGCGAGGCCTACATTGACGTCGGAGCGATGCACGCGAAGAGCAAGATCGAGCGGGGCATCAAATTTTCGCCGAACAAGGAAGACGTCCCGAACGGCCGATCGGCTTGGATTGCGTGGGTGGCAGTGGATCGCGGAGAGCAAGGCAGTTACTATGCGGGCGTAACGACTTGCGAGATGTTGGTCGACGAAGAAGCGCGGCGGGGATGGAAGGTGCTGGCCGACCACGTTAACCGGCTCGACGCGGCGCTCAAGCGCAAAATTATGCTCGACAACGTGGGACCGGCGGAAAAGGCAGCTTTGAAAAAGCTGCTTATGGCGCACAATGCCGAATGGTGGGAACACTCATCGGATACGCTGAAGGAAATGCTGGATGCGGAATAACGGTAACGACGGAACCCTGGCGAATCGCCGGGGTTTTGCTATAGTCGGGGGAGGTGCTGCGGCAGGAGCAGCGGTGGATGTATCAGATGGGATGACACTGTTCTATTCGGAGCAGAGAGTGAGAGCGCCGGACAAGGTGCCGCTGCACCGAACTGCTCGGTGTAGTGGCAGCCGTAACGGACATAGAAGACGTTATTTCGTCGGAGCGATTCATCGACAACGGCTAACGGACACAGAAGACGTTATTTGCCTTCAAACCGGCGTGAGAGCAGGCTTTTTCCCGGAATAAGCGCTGCTGTGTCCGTTAGAAGTCGTAATGGTGCATTTTTGGTCAGATAAGCGCTGCTGTGTCCGTTAGAAGGCACAATGGTGCAGTGGGTCAAATAAGTGCCGGTGCGTCCGATAGAAGGCTTACGAATGAAGTAGTAGCTTCACCTAATTTACTTCCAAGCCTGCTTCGATCCGGATATCGAATTTGAAGTCGAGATTGCACCGGATCCGTTAAGCGTCACAATCTCCTCCGGTACTACCGCTTCTTCCCTCGTTATAGCGAGCCTTCCGGGGGGACGAAGTCCTTCACGCCGACAATAAAAAACGGGAACGCGGCGCGCTCCCGTATGCTGCGATATTCTGACAAACGACTCGGCTAGCCTCCTGTTGGCGTTTTGTTCGGCTGCGGGACGACGAGGCGGAAGCCGGCGTAGATGACATCCCGCGACAAGCCCGGCCGATGACTGTTGGCGCGCAGCAGTTGGTCCAGCGTGATGCCGAATCGGGTGGCGATGCGATACAGGGTATCGCCGGGCTCGATCTCGTAGACGATCGCGGGAATGTACAGCAGTTGCGCGACCTTCAGATCGTTCGGGTTCGGAATGCTGTTCAGCTCGGCGAGCCGAGCGACATCGGCAGAGTACATGCGTGCGATCTGGCTTAGCGTGTCGCCGGGAGCCACCTGATACAGCAGCGCGCTCTCCTGCGACATGCCCGGCACCCTGGCGATCAGCTTCCAGCCGGGATAGATGAGATTGGGATCGGTAATCGGCGGATGCAGCGCATTGGCCAGCACCAGCGCCGGCACGTTCGTGCCGATCTGATTCGCGATCGTATACAGCGTATCGCCGGAGCGGACGGTATACATGACATGAGTTCCCGGAGCGATGGACATGCGTAATCAACTCCTGCCTACTGGGGATACACCCATCGTATGCGTTGCGGGCTGGGTTGTGCCCGGCCGGCGGATTCGTCGTCTCTGCATTGCGAGGAAAATTTCTTTTCCAAAACCTTTGAAATATCTGATATATTATAGCGACGCAACCTACATACATGTGAACACAGGAACTGGAGACGTGATGACGGTGAAATTGGGGAAGAAGTTGTTGACATTGCTGTTTTTTGCGGTTGTTTTGTCTGCTTGCGAATACACGGTTAAGGATCCAAATGGCGTCGTATCGGTTGGCGAGAGCGTGTATATGATAGGACAAGATACTAATAGTGTTCCCAATGTACTCCTTGCGGTTGAAATGACTCGCAACGACGCAGATCATACGTTCACGTTGACCGATGGCTCGGAATATCTGCAAGGTTATGTCTCGGATGGCATCGTCAACTGGAAGCCGGAGTACAGGATTACACGCCGGGAAACCATTTTTCCTAGCGGAATATATGAATTAGAGCTATTGGCGGGAAACATTATGCAAAAGCCGACGATTCCCGCGGTCGGTGCGAGCATCCGCGGCATTGAATCTTTGGACGACGGTACGTTCCGTGTCACGCTCTCCATCTATGGCGATCATGACACGCCGGTGGATGGGCTCACCCACGTGCTGGCCTGGACGAATACCGCGGACAATAGTACGAGGATGTTCGAATCGGACGCAGACTCCTTAGGGGATATGTTCGTGTTGCGAGCGGATACGGCAACGATGAACGGAAATGCCGAATTCCTGATGATGCCGGGACCTCATGACACTTTCAGTCATTTTACGGTTTACAGCGGAGTCAAGCTGCTGGGCGAGTTTCAATTCAATATCCCTAAGCCTGCGTTCGCATTGGAGAGCGCGCCGGTTGCGCCTGCGGCTACGGTGACCGCGAGCGTGTATACCCTGGACGGCAGCGGCATTATGGACGGTACGCTGCAGTATGCCTGGACCCAGTCGGCGGTCATCCCCGACGATTCGTTATTCAAGCCGTTCGTGAGCCACGACGCGCTTAGCAAGACGAACGCCAGCGGCGATTGGTATTTGCACGTGGCAGCCGATCACCCGGACGGGTACAAAGCGCGCACAGCGTTCGGGCCATACAGGCTGACCGCTTCAACGCCGCCGTCTGACCCGGATTCGGATACGGGTACAGACACGGGTGCCGGCCAACCGCCTGCTGCTCCCGCGACCGATCCTGATTCCGTTCAGGGGCGGGTCGGAGGCAGTCAGGCTACGAGCAGCTTGGAATTTCCCGGCAAGATACGCGTGGATATTCCCGGCGGCGTTCTGTCCGATCAACGTACATTGACGATTGCCGTCGTACCGAGCCATTCTGCACCTTCCTTCGGCGGACGGACGGTAATAGACGAGGTCATGTCGCTCCAACTCGATAATGGACAGCGATCCTTCGACAAGCCGCTGACGCTTACCTTCTATTATGATACGAGCAAGCTTGCGGCGGGACAGCAACCTTCCGTATATTATTATCACGAGCAGCAGCAGCGCTGGATTTACCTTGGCGGCAAGGTGAACGACAATGGCACGATCAGCGTTTCGATCGACCATTTTACGCAATTCGCGGTATTCGCAGAGAAGCCGCTGTCGACATTCGCAGACATGGACAAGCATTGGGCAATGCCGTACACCGGGCGGTTGATCGGCATGGGCATCATCGCCGGCTTCGAGGACGGGCTGTTTAAGCCGGATGAAAAGGTGACTCGCGCTCAGTTCGCCCGCATGATCGCATCCGCTCTTGATCTGAAGGCGGGGCATGCGGCAACAGGTTTCGCGGACGATGCAGCGATCGGCGCTTGGGCCAAGCCTTCCGTGGCGGCGGCGGTGGAAGCGGGACTGATCAGCGGATATAAGGAGAATGAAGGCACGGTGTTCAAAGCGGGGCAGTCGATTACGCGGGCGGAAATCGCCGCGATGATCGCCCAAGCGCTGGGCGCAAGCGGGGTGGCGAGTGAGCAGACGCTTGCGTTCAGGGATAGCGCGTCGATTCATGATGCCGTGGCCCAGGCCGTGCAGCGCGGTATCGTGAACGGCTTCGAAGACGGCACGTTCCGTCCAGGTGCGCCGGCTACTCGCGCAGAGGCAGCCCGCATGCTGTACGCTCTGCTGGATGAACTCGATATTTGATTGGTAAATGCCCCCTTTGGCAATGACGGAGTCGGCCCTTCCCGGCCGGCTCTTCTTCAAAGACACAGTAGTTGCGGCAGATTCGAAATCGGATGGAGGCGCTCGTATGTACGCCAACAACAAGATGCTTGAAATCGCTGCTGGTAGCCAGAAGGATGCAGGAAACGGGCTTGCGTGGAAGCCTGCTCCCGGCAGTCTGATGACCAGTTGGGCGCAGGAAGTCGATCCGCGATGCCCGCTGCCCGAGTATCCCCGGCCCCAGATGACACGGGAGCGCTGGTTGAATCTGAACGGGCTATGGGAATATGCCATTCGACCGCTGCCCAGCAAGCGCAGAAGCATTCAGCTGCGTGTGCCGGGGAGCACACGGTTACCGTCATCGTGTGGGATCCTACGGACATGTACGGCCAGGAGCGGGGCAAGCAGACGCTGCATCCGAAAGGGCTGTTCTACACCGCGGTGTCCGGCATCTGGCAGACCGTCTGGCTCGAGCCGGTGCCTCATCATTACATCCAATCGCTGCGCATGACGCCCGACATCGACAGCGGGACTTTGACCTTGCATGTTCAAGCGAATACGAGCGAACCGAATATAAGGTTGGCGGCCGCAGTCTTCGAGGGGGAGGGCGACTTTCGCGGGGATGCTCCCATTGCCCAGGCCGAGTGCGGCAACGGCGCAATCCTGACGATCAAGATCCCGGACCCGAAGTTTGTGGACAACAAGTGCCACCAGGTATTCGGCAAATTCAGCGGAACGGCGGTGCTGGACGACGGGCGCGAGATCGAAGTGAAGGACATGGTCGCCTTCGCCGAGCACGCGGTCAACCAGTGGTGACACGAACGCACTCCGCTCATCCCATCGGACGGCGGAGTGCGTTTTGGCTTACAACGGAGGTTGCTTGAACCCTCCCAAAGCTTGCTGCAAGGCATGGGCTGCGCGGTACACCGTCGCTTCATCGTGACGGCGGCCGACGATTTGAAATCCAACCGGCAGATTCTCCGACGCGGTATTTCCCGCAGACACGGTAATCGCTGGATGCCCCGACACGTTAAAGGGCAAAGTTCGGGAAGAAATATCGAAGTTGCCCTCTTCAAATGACGGATCTTTCACCGTTGCGGTAAACGAGAATGTGGGCAGAACGAGAACGTCCAATGGATGAAGAACCTGGTCTACCGTTTTCGTAAACTTCCTGCGCCGCTCCATCGCCGTCAAATAGCTGACCGCCGGAATGTTAAATCCTTCTTTGATATTATTGAAGGTTGAGCGCGCATAGTCGGCCTCTCGCTGGGGGTACCACCGTTGATGATGCGTGGAAGCCTCCGGCAAGAGCAAAGGAATCGCGATCTCCTCAATTTGCTCGATCGCGGGGATCTCGGCTTCGATGATATCAGCGCCCAAGCTTTCAAGGCGGCCTATGGCTGCCAACGTCAATCCCTTAATCTCCTTGTTGGCCACGTTGTCCGTTAATGAACGGATGACCCCGACCTTCATCCCTTTGATTTCGCCGGACAATATTTTGTCGTAATTGAACTTGGCCGAAGATATGCTTTCGAGCAAGATCGCATTGTCCTCGACCGTTCGGGTCAGCGGACCGATGTGATCGAGCGTGTCCGAAAGCGGGAATAGCCCCTGACGGGAGACAAGGTCATAGGTGGGCTTCAATCCGATAATGCCGCAGAACGAACCGGGAGCGCGAATCGAGCCTCCGGTATCGGTTCCGATCGAACCAAAACCGACGCCGGCTGCTACAGAAGCTCCAGACCCGGTGCTGGAGCCGCCTGCCGTCCGGGTCACGTCCCACGGATTGTTGCACTGACCGTAGTCCGGATGAACGAAGCCAAAAGCGAACTCCAGCATGTTCGTTTTGCCGAACAGGATGGCGCCGGCTTTCCGCAGCGCGCTCACCACATCAGCATCTTCATCCGGAACAAAGTCGCGCATAATCCGCGACCCCATGGAGGTGCGAATCCCTTTCGTATGAAAAATATCTTTCACGGACACGGGGATGCCGAACAGCTTGCCAGCGGGCTCACCCTGACGGAACGCTTCTTCCGCTTTCCTGGCTTGCTCAAGCGCCTGATCCTCCAGGACGGTAATGAATGCATTCAACTGCGGCTCTACCTCGTGCAGACGCTCCAACGTCGCCTTCATAACTTCCACGGGAGAGACGGCCTTCCGGCGATACAGGCGCCCGATCTCGGCTATTGTTTGATATAGAAGTTGTCTGTTATTGGACATCGCGGATTTGGTTTGCCTCCTCTAATGTAATCGCAGGCGGTAACGGATGCGTCAATACAAGAAGCAAGCCACCTGATGATCGGGAGTCGCTTCCTTCAACATTGGGCGCTCTTGCGAGCACCGATCGAACGCTTTGGGGCATCGTGTATGGAACGGGCAGCCTTTGGGGGGATTGGCCGGATTCGGCACATCGCCCTGAAGGATGATCCGCTCGCGCTTATGGACCCGATTAGGCTGCGGGGCTGCGGAGAGCAGCGCTTCCGTGTACGGATGAAGCGGCTTCCGGAACAAGCTTGACTTGGAGGCGATCTCGACCATGTTGCCCAAGTACATCACGCCGACCCGGTCGCTGATATGCTTGACCACGGCGAGATTGTGAGAAATAAAAATATACGATAGGTGATATTGATGCTTCAGGTCGACCATCAAATTCAAAATTTGCGATTGAATCGACACATCCAGCGCCGACACCGCTTCGTCAGCCACGATGAGCTTAGGGTTCAGCGCCAGAGCGCGGGCGATGCCAATGCGCTGACGCTGGCCGCCCGAAAATTCGTGCGGATGGCGAAACCGATTTTCAGCCCGGAGGCCGACGGTTTCCAGCAGGCGGCAAACTTCCCGATCGATCTCCGCTGCCGATAATCCTTGTCCATGAATATGGAAGGGTTCAGCGAGCAGGTCGCGAACCATCATCTTGTGATTGAGCGAAGAGTACGGGTCCTGGAACACCATTTGAAAGTCTTTGCGCAGCTTGCGCAAATTGCCGGGGCTCATCCCTACAATGTCTTGACCCTTAAACAGGATACGGCCTTCCGTCGGGTCGAGCACCCGCATAATCATGCGTCCGGTCGTCGATTTCCCGCATCCGGATTCGCCGACGATGCCTAGCGTCTCTCCGGCATTCAACGTGAACGACACTCCGTCAACCGCCTTGACGTGTCCGACCGTACGACGAAGGAAACTTGACATGATCGGAAAATATTTTTTCAGACCTTTCACTTCCAGCAATGTTTCACTCATTCGGGTCCACCTCCGTTATCGACGAGCGTGCAACGGACATAATGGCCCGGCCCGATTTCCCGCAGCTCCGGCATCGCCTGTACGCAAGACGGCTGCGCCATCGAGCAGCGCTCCGCGAACCGGCAACCCGGCGGAAAATCCGCGGCATTCGGCACCGTTCCCGGAATGGAATACAGCACTTCCTTTTCTTCTTCGAGCGAAGGGATGGAGGCGAGCAGTGCCTGTGTATAAGGGTGCAGCGGCTTCATGAAGATGGCATCCGCACTGGCGTTCTCCACCACTTGGCCGGCATACATGACGATCACGTGATCGGCCATCTCGGCAACGACGCCGAGATCGTGCGTGATCAGGATGATCGACGTGTTCAACTCGTCGCGCATCTTCTTCATCAATTCAAGCACTTGAATTTGTATCGTCACGTCCAGAGCCGTTGTCGGCTCGTCCGCAATGAGCAGCTTCGGCTCGCATACCATCGCCATCGCGATCATGATTCGCTGGCGCATGCCTCCGGACAGTTGGTGCGGGTATTCGTTGATGATGTGCTCAGCTCGCGGAACGCCGACGAAGTGCAGCATTTCGACAGCTTTCGCCTTTGCGGCCGCGTGTGAAACTTGGCGGTGACGAATCAGCACTTCCGTAATTTGCTCGCCAACTTTCATGACGGGATTAAGCGCCGTCATCGGTTCCTGAAAGATCATCGAAATCCGATCTCCGCGAATATCGGCCATTTCCTTCTCGGACAGCTTCGTCAAATCTTTGCCTTCGAAGAGAACTTGCCCCTCCTCAATGCGTCCCATCGGCTTCGGAAGCAGCTGCATGATGGACAGGGACGTAATGCTTTTGCCACTGCCCGATTCTCCGACGATACAGAGGATTTGACCTTCTTTCACCTCAAGGTCAACGCCGTCAACGGCGCGGACGACCGACTGCTTGGTGTGAAAGTACGTTTTCAAGTTGTGGATTTCCATGAGTCTTTTGGCCATCACCTTGCCCCCTTTCCGGCGTTAACGCTTCAGTTTTGGATCCAGGACGTCCCGCATAGCTTCTCCCAGCAAGCTGAACGCCAGCACGGTAAGCAGAATGAGCACCCCGGGGTAGATGGCAAGAACGGGCGATGTCCAAATATAGCTTTGTGAGTTTTGCAGCATGTTGCCCCATGAAGCGAACGGCGGCTGAATGCCGAGGCCCAAATAGGATAAGCTGGACTCAGCCAGAATGGCCCATCCGATGCCTAGTGTAGCCAAGACGATGATCGAGGAAAAAGTTTGGGGGACGACGTGACGAAACAGGATGCGCCAGGGACTTGCGCCAAGCGTAACTTCCGCCTCCACCAAACTGCTGTTGCGCCATTTCAACACTTCAGCATATACGACCCTCGCCATCTGTGGCCAGTAGGTAATTCCGACTGCGATAATGACGACGGGAGGGCTGTTCCCGAAAGAAGTAATCTCGATCAATATCAGGAAGAAAGCCGGGATCGACAACATCATATCGACGATGCGCATGATGATATATTCGGCTTTCCCGCCGAAAAAGCCGGCGATCGAGCCCAAAATACCGCCGATCACTACCGCAATCGACATGGCCGCAAGGCCGATTGTGAGCGTAATTCTGCCGCCGGATACCAATCGCGCCAATTCGTCGCGTCCAAGTTCATCCGTTCCCAGCCAGTGCTGTGCGCTGGCCGGTTGGGTCACATTGAGCGGATTGGTAGCCGTCGGGGAATGCTGGAGAAACCACGGAGCTACAATCACCACGAAATAGATCACGAGCAAATATCCAAGCGCCGACTTGCCGATCGGAGACAAATTTTGGAGCGTCTTCACGAATGTCCTTCCGAAGCCGGGTGCAGCTACGGGCGCAGACGACGGACGAGGCTCGCGCATGTTGGCCGGCTTACTCATGACGAATCCTCGGATCCAAAACGGAATAGAGCAGATCCGTTAAGATATTGGCCATAATGACAATCGTTCCTACTAACATCGTTACACCCATAACGACGGTATAGTCGCGGTTCACCGCAGCTTGAACGGCCAAGCGCCCCATTCCGGGCCATCCGAATACATTTTCCACGACGGCGGACCCTCCCAGCAAAATAGGAATGATCAGCCCGACGATGGCAGCAATCGGCACCAGCGCGTTGCGCAGGGCGTGCTTGAAAAATACGCGAAAAGAGCCCAGTCCCTTGGCCTTTGCCGTTCGGATATAATCGAGCGAGATGACGTCGACCATCGCTGATCGGGTAAAGCGGACAATGTTGGGCAGCATGAGAATCGACAAGGTGATCATTGGCAGAATCATGTGCCGGGCCAGATCTCCGATCGCAAAGGCGCCGCCAGGCGTTAACATCCCGGAAGCGGGAAATATTTGATACATGACTGCAAAAACGATAATCAGCAAAATGCCTAGCCAGAACTCCGGAATGGCCATGCCGATCGTGGACAAGAACGTAATCCCCCGATCCAGCACGCTTCCGCGTCTGACGGCAGCCAGCACGCCCAAAGGAATGCCGATCAGCAGCGTGAAGATCAAGGTCGAGGCAGACAAAATGACCGTGTTGGGAAACCGCTCTGCAAGCAGAGACGCAACCGGTTGCTGCGAATCGAGCGAAATGCCCAAATCGCCTTGGACAGCGCCGCCGAGCCATTCGAAATATCGCTGAACAACAGGCTTGTCCAAACCCAGTTTAATCGTGAGCGCGTCCCGCTCCGTCGCCGTCGCGTCCATATTCATAAGAGCCCTGGGTCCGCCCGGGGCCAAGTTGATCAAGAAGAAAGTCAGAGCCGATACGAGCAGAAGCGTCAACAACCCCTGACTGATGCGGACAACCATATATCGGGACATCGGTTAACTCCTTCCATGACTCTTTACAGTGCGGAGCGTTTGCCGGCCGCACTGTAAAGAGAAAGCACCGTCGCTACTGTACGATCCAGTCCGTGATGTTGTTTTCCGCTACAATGTAAGTTGTCTTCGGCACGACCAGACTCTTCTGCGTGACGACTCCAATCGTGGGGTACCACAGATACAAGTACGGCAGTTCTTCCGCCATCAAAGCTTGCGCGTCGTTGTAAATTTGCACGCGCTCTTCCGTCGTCTTCGCTTTGCGGCCATCTTCCAACAGCTTGTCGAGCTGCGGGTTTTTGTAGCCCGGGATGTTATTTCCTGTGCCTGCGGCGCTGCTATGATTATAAGCGAGAACATCCGGGTCGACCGGTGCGCGCCACCAGCAAAGCGTAGCGTCATATTTACGGTCGATGACGACTTTCTGGATATAAGTGTTCCAATCGATGACGTCCAGGTTCACTTTCACCCCGATATCTTGCCAGTACTGTTGAACCAACTGGGTGGCCTGTACGAGAACGCCGTATTGGCCAGTCGGCATGTTGATTTCGAGCACTTTGCCGTCTTTCTCCATGAACCCGTTCTTGTTAGGCGTATAACCCGCTTCTTTAAGTAAATTTTTTGAGATCTCCTTATCGAATGCATACGATTTAACGTTCTTGTTGTAGTACTTTTCCTGTACGGGCGCGATCGGACCGGTCGCAACTTGGCCATAGCCTTTCAAGATGCCTTTGATGATCGCTTCGCGGTCGATGGCATGCAGAAGCGCTTGACGCACTTTAACGTCCTGGAAGCGTTCCTGGGCTTGATCGAGTGCAACCCAGTAGTAGTTGTTATCCGCGATTTCATGCACGGTCAAGTTCGGATTCGCTTTCATCTTGTCCATCAAGT
Organism: Bacillota bacterium; assembly: GCA_023391635.1. Taxonomy (GTDB): domain Bacteria; phylum Bacillota; class Bacilli; order Paenibacillales; family Paenibacillaceae; genus Cohnella. The sequence goes on from JAEWAQ010000030.1 coordinate 33,939, forward strand.
TCGGATCTTCCACTTGCATCATGGAGATCGTACCGGCCATTACTTGAGCGATTTGCGTGTTGCCGTCCGGAATAATGCTGAAGACGACTTTCGCAATCTGGGATTCACCGCCGAAATAGTTCGGGTTGCGCTCCAGCTCTACATATTGTCCAGCCATATATTTGGTCAGAATATAGGGACCCGTTCCGATCGGCTTTTCTTTGTTGAAAGAAGTCAGTTCCCAAGGGTCTTTGCCGTCAAAAATATGCTTGGGCAAAATTTTCGTGAACCAGGCGAGGTAATTGGGCAGCGAAGACCACGGCTGGTTCAGGAGGAACTGCACTTCATGAGCATTAACGGCTACTACTTTGTCAACGGCCACGTAGTTGGAAGAGTTGGCAGCTCCCAAATCTTTGTTCAGAACGATTTCGTTGAACGTATAGACAACGTCGTCGGCCGTAAACGGCTGGCCGTCGCTCCAAGTGACGTCTGTACGGAGTTTGAATGTCCAGCTCATGCCATCATCGGCGGCCTTCCATTCCGTGGCGAGCGCCGGCATCGGCTGATAGTCGGTGCCCCATGCGGTTAATCCGTTGAATAAGAGCTCAGTGATCGGCTCCGACTCCACAAATCCGGTCGGGAACCAAGGGTTAAACGTAGGTTCGGCATTCGTCGACAAGGTGATCGTCGCATTTTTGTTTGTAGCCGGCTTGGGAGGCGCTGCCGACGAATCCGGCGATGCGCTGGGGCTCGGGCTGGTTTCCGTTTTCGAGCCGGATCCGCTGCAGCCGGAGAGAACCAACGCAACCGTCAATACGAGGGCGAATGCTGCGGTCAGAAACTTTTTGGAATTGGACATGGTGTAATTCTCCTTAGGAATTGTAGTAATGTCACTGTGAGCGGCAACAGCCGTTTATTCTTACCTATCTGTGTTGGGGTAGTAGCCGAGAATTCGCGAAATCTTATTCGCCGCTTCTACGGTCAATTCGCCGAACAGGGCAATCGAATCCGGCCCTACCCGGGAAATCGGGCCTCCGGCGCTAATGCCGGCTATGACTTTGCCGTTGCGGCCGAAGATTGGCGCACCTACCCCGGTCGCCCCTTCTTCGAAGTCTTGGTCGCTTATGCTGTACCCGCGCTTGCGGATCTGGTCCAGCTCAATGCGCAGGCGATTCGGATCCGTTTCCGTTTTCTCCGTCAACTTCTGATAGTGCGGCAGCATGCTCAATACTTTTTCTTGTTCTTCTAACGGCAGGAAGGCCAGCATCGCTTTCGGAGTCGCCCCTGCATGGAGAGGGGTTCGCGCGCCCAGACGGGTCATGAGTCTTACGCTCTTCTTGCTGTGGCGCCTTGCAACGATCGTGCACTGTCCATCCGTCAGGCAGGCCAGGTTGACGGTTTCACCGGTCGCTTGCTGCAATTGTTCCATAAACGGCTGCGCCACTTCTTCAAGCGGGGCCTCCGGTTCTGCGGCAAGCGACAAACGATAGGCGACAGCTGTGACCAGGTAATGGCCGCCGGGCTCCATCCTCAACAACCCAAACTCCTCCAGCGACTTCAAGCTGCGAAACACTTGGTTTTTCGGCAGTCCTGTAAGGGCTTCCAATTCCCCGATGCTAAATCGGTGGGGCGGTTCGCAGAACGAAAACAACACTTGCAGCGTCTTCATGACAGATTCGATTGCATACCTGGAATCGCCGACCTTTCTCTCTGTGTCGGCAGGTGCCTTTCTCGCCAAAATTCAAACCCTCCTTGTTTCATAATGACTTGCAATTTTGATTATTGTATATTGCTTTGTTTGATTAAGTCAAACACTTTTTACTGGAATAACAATATCTTCAGAATAAAAGTTCTTTTCTACCGTCGATTCCGGTCTACTTCTCCTAAAAAAGCGGTTGCATAATCAGAGAGATTGAATTATATTTTGTGAAAGTCAAATATGTTTGACTGAATCGAATAATTGAGGAAAGGAAGTACGGTTCATGCTCAAGAAGATAAACGTCAATGGCGTTACGCTGCACGTTGAAGACCAGGGCCAGGGACCGGCAATCGTTACGCTGCATGGCGGCCCGGGTCTCGGATCGCGCCACGATGACGCCCGCGTATTCGGCACGTTCGCTGCCAAGGGCTATCGCGTCGTATCCTATGATCAACGCGGAAGCGGCGAGTCAGAAGGGGCTGAGCCATACAGCCACGAGCAGTTCAATGCTGACACGGAGGCGCTGCGGCAAGAGCTCGGTTTAGGCAAAATTATTATTGCGGGCGGCTCCTATGGCGGTTACTTAGCTCTTGAATATGCACTGCGTTATCCTGAACATGTAGCGGGAGTTGTACTGCGCGATACAGCAGCATCCAATGCTTACCGCTATACGGCTCACGAACGTGCGATGAAGAGCGGCCTCCCTGGCATCTCGCAACAAATGCTTGATCGGATCTTTAACGGCCAAGCCCGGGATAACGACGATTTCCGCGAGATGTATACGGCTATTCTTCCACTTTACTGGGTCAACTTTACGCAAGAAGATTTGGATGAGCATTTGAATTCGATTAATTTTCGCTATGAAACGCATAATTGGGCATTTTCCCGCAATCAGCCGAACTTCAATCTGGTCCCCCGGCTGAAGACGATCCAAGCGCCGACGATCGTCCTTTGCGGACGTCACGATTGGATTACGCCGCTCGAAGCCTCGGAGGAAATCGCTCGCGAAATTCCGAACAGCCGGCTTGTCGTGTTCGAGAACAGCGGACATTCGCCGCAGAACGAAGAGCGCGAGAAATTTTTGTCCGAAGTCCGCAAGTTTCTAGCACAATTTGCACCTGCACATTAACGAATAAGAAAGGCGTGACCACAACATGGCCATAAACAAAAAAAAATACCGCGGTTATCAATCCTATCAATACCTTGAAGCAGGCGTGGATTTCAAAAATTTCGAGCTGGTGAAAGAAACGACGCTATTTCCGGATTATATTGTTCCGGTAACGGGGGACGAAGAAGCTCGCGTCAAGCGGTTAATGGAAGAAAACATCGTCATTTCACTGCATGAACATACGTTTAAAGCTCCCGCCAATCTGAATGAATTTCTTGAGTTTCGCCGGTGGGGACGCGATTTTACCGGCTATGAAGGACTGGCGCGGTCCGGTTTGGACTGCGTATTCGACAACCTGATGAATGGCACCGCCATGATTACTTCGCGCGGAGGCTGGAAATGGGACGACATCCTGTATGATCTCGGCATGCGGCTCAGCGATATCGCCCATCAGGACATGGTCGTTCTGGGTCTCACTACGCACGATATCCGCTATGCCAAAGCCAATGGCAAAATCGCGTTCGTCGCATCGATTGAAGGTGCCAGCATGATCGAGAACGAGCTCGATCGCCTGGATATTCTTTACGGGTTTGGTGTACGCTGTCTGGGCATCGCCTATAGCGAAGGCAACGGGCTCGGCATGGGCTTGAAGGAAGCGAGCGGTGGCTTGACCGCATTCGGCAAGCAGGCTGTGCGCCGCATGAACAAGCTGGGCATCGCCATCGACGTGTCCCACTCCAATGACCAAACTTCGCTGGATACGATCGAAGTGAGCGACAAGCCGATTTTTATCACGCATGCGGGCGCTCGCGCGTTGTGGGATACGAATCGTCTCAAACCGGACGACGTCATCAAAGCTTGCGCGGCCAAAGGCGGCGTTATCGCTATCGAAGCGGCGCCTCACACGACAATTACGAAAAACCACCCGCGCCATAACATCGAATCGTTCATGGAGCATTTCGAATATTGCGCCAACCTGGTAGGCATCGATCACGTATCGTTCGGGCCGGATACCCTGTTCGGCGACCATGTCGGGATCCACGATGCCCTTTCCGAAGCGCTGTCGCTATCAGCTTCCAAAGGTTCCCAGCCATACGAGAAAGTCGAGTATGTCCAAGGCCTGGAAAACCCGGGCGATTGCTTCCCGAATATCGTGCGCTGGCTGGTTAAGCACGGATACTCCGATCAGGATATCGCCAAAGTGATCGGCGGCAACACCATGCGCGTACTGGAAGAGGTATGGTACGATCCGATCAAGCAAGGGCACGGGGCGAATCATCAATAATCGCAAGCAAGAACGAAGAACCGTCAAGGAGAAATCAGCTCTGATTTCGGCGGAGCCCCGGAACGACGGGCCGCCTTCTCATTTCAGAAATCGCTTGATCGTTTTCAGGCCATTCTTCCGATGGGGATAGCGGAAGGGAATATCGAATAACGTCGTCTGCTTGAGCACGCTTTTGCGGTGCGAGAACAGCTCGAAGCTGCTCCGCCCGTGGTAAGCGCCCATGCCGCTCGGGCCTACTCCGCCGAATGGCAGGTAAGGCGACGTAAAATGGTACACCGTATCGTTCACGCAGCCGCCGCCGAAGGAGGTGCGGCCCAGCACTCGCCGCTGCACTTCCTTGCTCTCGGTGAAGACGTACAGCGCCAGCGGCTTCGGGCGATCGTTGATCGCGGAGACGACATCGTCCAAGTCCGTGTAGGTCAGGATAGGCAGAATCGGGCCGAAGATCTCGTCCCGCATGACGGCGGCGTCCGGCGCCACTTCGGTGAGCACGGTCGGCTCGATCAGCCGCCCATCCCGATCGCAGCCCCCGCCGACGGCGGTGCGTCCATTCTCCAGTAAGCGCGCGAGCCGCTCGAAGTGCTTCTCGCTGACGATGCGCGTGTAGTTGCCGGACGTCAGCGGGCTGGCGCCGTACAGCTGCCCGATCGCCTCCTTCAGGCGGCTCAAGAACGCCTCTTGCACCGATTGATGCACATAGACATAATCCGGCGCTACGCACGTCTGCCCCGCATTCATGAACTTGCCCCAGGCGATCCGCTTCGCCGCCAGGTCCAGGCGAGCATCCTCATGCACGATGCACGGGCTCTTGCCCCCGAGCTCCAGCGTCACGGGGGTCAAGTGCCGGGCCGCTGCCTCCATCACGACTTTTCCTACGGAAGTTCCTCCGGTGAAGAAGATATAGTCGATGTCGATGTCGAGCAACGCTTGACTTGCGTCCGCGCCGCCTTGCACGACCATGATATATTCCTCCGGGAATGTCTCGCGGATCATCGCGGCGATGGCTTCGGACGTGTGCGGCGTCAGCTCCGACGGCTTTACGACCGCGCAATTGCCTGCCGCAATGGCGCCGACGAGCGGCGCGATCGCCAGCTGGAACGGGAAATTCCAGGGCGCGATGATCAAGACGACGCCGTAAGGCTCGGAGTGGATCGCGCTTCGTGAACCGATATGCGTGAGCGGCGTCCGGACCTTCCGCGGCTTGGCCCACCTGCGCAGACGCTTGCGGACGAAGCTGATCTCCTTCAGCACGATACCGATCTCGCTGGCGAACGCTTCGAATTCGGATTTGTTCAGATCTGCCGCGAGCGCCTCCGTGATGCTGCGTTCGTGCTTGCGGATCGCATCGCCCAGCTTCATTAGGGCATTGAGGCGAAAGCCGATGTCCTTCGTCTGGTGCGTTCGGAAACAGTCTTTCATCTTCTGTACCCGTGCCTCGTAGTCGCTCATGCGCGCCGCTCCTCATTTTCGTTATTCGATGTATAGTCGATCAGAAATTCACGAAACCGCGGTAGCCTCCAACGTTGCAAGATCTTTAACTCATTACATGATAGCATCAATCAAACACTTGAATGGCGCCGGATTCAAAAGATGTTCAGATTTTTTCATGAAGGTGCTCATCCAAACGCATTTAAACCAGATTATGGTTTGATTCGAGCAGGGGATTGTGATAATATTTTGTTCAACAGTCTCCTCCTCATTGATGAGGAGGAGTAAAGTTTCAATTTGCCTCCTCAGAAGAAGCTGAAAGGAAGGTTTGATTTAGATGGCTGAGATAGATGATGCCACGATGGAAAGTATGGATATGTTCTCCTCCAACGAGGAAGCGATAAAATACTTGCTGTTAACGTTAATGCAGCAGATGAACGAGCCGGTAGGCTCCTGGATTCTTAAAACGCAGCTTGAGAAAAAAGAAATTGCAGTCAGCACGGCGACGGTAGGCCGGTTTCTAAAAAGCCTAGATGCCCAAGGATTTACGGAGCTTGTGGGGACGCAAGGCAGAATTATTACCGGGAAGGGCATCCAGCATGTGAACAATCTGACGAAAAAAATGCAGAGGGAAAAACTTCGAAAAAAAATGATTACCGCCGCTCAACCGCAAAATCTTCATGAGCTGCTGGATCTTTACAGAACGAGAAGATTACTGGAATGTGAAACCGCTCGCATGGCTGCGATTCGCGCAACTTCAGAGGATATCCGACAATTGGAGGTTGCAGTCCTTGGCCACGAATCGTGTCTGGAAAGTTGCGCTGATCCGACAGAGCCTGCATTGGACTTTCACGGGAAGGTGGCTGAAGCATCGAATGCTCGTTTTCTGAGCGCATCGCTCAACATCTTGATTAATGAAGAGTCGAAACTGGAATCGAAAATTCTGGAGATGGCCAAAAACCGCAATGCCGAATATGCGCTGCATCACAAGTTGATTGCCGAGGCGATCAAGAATGGAGATCCTGACGAAGCGGAAAAACAAATGAGAATCCACATGGATGCCATGATTGCCGAGATTGAGGAACAAATCCGGTTGGCGGATGCATTCGGCAGCGAGGATAACTGACGTTTATGTATGGAAGGGAGGTGTTCCGACAAAGACGAATGGCACGATCAGAGTCGGCGTTATCGTAAGGGGGGCAACCCATGGCGTGTGCCTTGGTCGGGAATCGCGCCTAAGAGCTGCCCCGGGGTCTTACGTGGAATCGCGTCTGGTTCAACGCGTTCATTCCATGTTTAGTCTAGCAAAAATTTGTTTTCGATTCAATGAACCTCCATTACTCTACCGATGATTATACTCAAAAACAGGAGGAAGCAATGGCACAAACAACGATCGATTTATCCCTGAAAATTGACGACAACATTCCCTCGCACAAGCTGTTTCAAAGACCGATTTACGGAGCGCATTGGACGCATGATTACAGCAGCACGCTCGGTCTTGGCGTTGAAGGCGATCCGATTACTTTCGCCACCAGTCACTTAAGCACGTTGGATCATATCGGCACGCATGTAGACGCTTTCTATCACTTCGATCCGAACGGCGCGACGATCGATCAGATGCCGCTGGAGATGTTTTTCGGAAAAGCGGTTTGCTTGGATATGACGCACATCCCGGATTTGGGCGAAATTACGGTAGAAGAAATGGAAGAAGCCGAGAAAAAAGCAGGCGTGAAGGTAGACGGCCATATCGTGCTTCTGAATACCGGGCTGCACAAGCGCCATTATCCGAATCCTTCGGTTGTGATCAGCAATCCGGGCATCACGGCCGAAGCTACGCACTGGCTTGCCGATCGCGGTTCCAGGCTGCATGGCGTCGAAGGCCCTTCGACCGATGTGCCCAGCAACGGGTATTTCCCGAATCACCGCACTTGCAGAGACCGGGGTATTTCGCATATCGAATGGCTTGTTAATTTGGAAGCGCTTATCGGAAAAGGCGAGTTCATGTTTTACGGCGTGCCTCTATTGTTCAACGGCGGCAGCGGCTCCCCGATTCGTGCATTCGCGATCATCGAAGAATAGGCGCAGGAGGAAGCAGCATGAACGATATCGCCTACAAGAGCGCGATCGAACTGCGAACGGCCATGTTGAACAAAGAGTTGTCCGCAGTAGAAGTGATGGAAGCAACGCTTACCAGGATGGCGCAGCTTGAGCCTTCGTTAAACGCGTTCGTGACCAGGACGGAAGAGGCTGCAATGGCATCCGCACGCGATGCGGATCGCCGTCTGGCCTTAGGCGAAGCTGTGGGACTGCTTCACGGATTGCCCATTTCCGTCAAAGATCTTATTCATGTTGGCGGCGTGCCGACTACGTTCGGCTCCCGCGCGATGATAGATAATGTGGCGGCTGCCGATGCCCCGTCCGTCGAGAAAGCTCGTAGCGCCGGCGCCTGCATCATTGGCAAAACGACTACGACGGAATTCGGCTGCAAAGCCGGCGGAGGAGACAGCCCGTTAACCGGGATTACACGGAACGCCTGGGATTTGACAAGAACAACAGGCGGTTCAAGCGCCGGAGCAGCAACGACGGTGGCGGCCGGCATCACGCCGTTTTCGCTTGGAACGGACGGAGGAGGCTCGCTGAGAATTCCGGGTTCGCTCTGCGGATTGTTCGCCATCAAGGCGCAGTACGGTCGGGTTCCCGTATTTCCGACCAGCGCAACCCCGACTTTGGGGCATGTCGGACCGCTGGCGCGCACCGTAAGAGACGCCGCCCTGCTCCTGCAGTCGATCTCGGGCTTCGATAATCGAGATCCTGCCGGCGTCTCCGAGGCTGTACCGGATTTTCTTGCCGCGTGCGATGCGCCGGTCAAAGGGATGAGAGTGGCCTGGAGTCCGACTTTGGGTTATGCCAGACCCGATTCGGAAATCGTCGAGATGACCGCCGCAGCCGCCAGAGTTTTCGAACAAATGGGCTGCATCGTCGAGCAGGTGGATCAAGTTTTTGAGCGGGATCCAGTCGAGATGTGGGGCGCGGAATTTTATGCCGGCGTCGGAACCAGACTCAAACCCGTGCTCGCGAATTCCCGCGAATTGCTCGATCCTGCTGTCGCGGATATTTTGGACACGGCTTTGGAACAGTCTATCGACGAATATTATTCGCAAGTGTTTGCCCGATATGATTTCCGGGAACACGTGCGCAGCTTCTTCGGTCGTTACGATCTGCTGCTCACGCCTACGCTTCCGGTCGCCGCATTTGAGGCAGGTCGTAACGTACCTGGTCAGCTCTCGGATCGCAATATCGTATCCTGGGTGTACTATACGTACCCCTTTAACTTATCCGGTAACCCCGCTGCTTCTATCCCTTGCGGCTTCACAAAAGAAGGATTGCCCATCGGATTGCAAATCGTAAGCGGAACGAATCGTGAATCGGACATATTTCGCGCGGCAGCGGCATTCGAAGCGGTCCGGCCGTGGGCGCACAGGAAGCCGCAATTGCCCTTTTAAGCCCGACACACACACTCAAGGAGGACTCATTCGATGAAAAGAAAATCATGGCTCTTCATATTGCTTGCCGTCGCTCTCGTAGTATCCGGCTGCGCAGTATCCAATAAAAGCGGAGGCGGCAAATCGACGTACACGATCCGGTTCTCGCACATTCACCCGGCAGGGGGGACTTCGAAGGCGCTGGCTTCCGAGCTGTTCAAGAAGGAAGTCGAGGAGAAATCCGGAGGACGCATCAAGGTAGAAATTTATCCTAACGGAGAGCTGTTTGGGGATCAAGACGGATTGCAGGCGCTGCAGAACGGGGCATTGGAAATGCTGGCTCCTGCATCGGGGATCATGACGGCCGTGGCGCCGGAGATCGGGCTGCTGGACTTGCCTTATTTGCTGAAGTCCGATCAAGTATTGGCCGATATTACGAAACCGGGCTCCAAAACAGCCAAACTCTTCTACGAGAATGAGAAGCTTGCCTCCGCCAACATTAAAGTCATCGGGTTGTGGGATTACGGCTTCAAGCATATTTGGTCCAATAAAGCGATTCGCAGCGTGGATGATGCCAAAGGCCAAAAACTGCGTATCGTCGGCGGCAGCCAAGTGCTCAAAAACCAAATGGAAGCCTGGGGCGCCAATCCGACACCGATGGCGCTGGGGGAAATATACAACGCGCTGCAGCAGGGGATCATCGATGGATTCGACAACGGCTATTCCAGCGTGGTGTCTTTGAAGGCGAACGAAGTGCTGAAATCCGTCACGCTTACAAACCATGGCTACAATGCATTCCTTCACATCATCAACAAGAAGTTTTTTGAATCGCTGCCGAGCGACCTGCAGAAAGTTGTCCAGGAAGCCGCTGACGCAGCAGCGAAATACAATGTGGAAATCGCGTTCCAAAAAGAAGAAGAGGCAAGGAAGAAGATTGAAGAGGCCAAGACGACGGAATTTATCGAACTTACCCCGGAGCAGTTGAAACAGTTTGAAGATAAAGTCATTCCGTCCGTCTGGAATCAGAATGCCGGATCTTTCGGCCAGGAAATCATCGATGAATTGTTGAGCAACCGCTAGAACTTGCAGTTTGAATCGACAGGGCGTGCATGCCCGGAAGCATCGCGCCCTGCTCGACAACACGGAGGTGAGCCATTGGCACGCTTGGGTCAAATCATCAGTATGCTCGAAAATACGTTGGCCGCCATTGCGCTTGGCGTCGCGACGATCCTCACGATCGTCAACGTCTTCCTGCGGACGTTTTTCAGCTACAGCATTTTTTGGGGCGAAGAGGCCGTCATTTATTTGATCATTTTCTCCGTCTTCATCGGCACTTCCATCACCCTTCGCTATAACGAGCATGTCGGGGTGGATATCGTCAGTTTCCTGTTCAAGGAACGGGGCAAATGGGTGCTAGCGATGCTTGGCGCCTTGCTGCTCGTCATTTATTGCGGCGCATTCGGAACGTTGGCCTGGATCATGATCACCAATCCCGCTGTTCATACGTCGGTGACGCCCGCGCTCAAAATTCCTTTATGGACCGTCCAATTGTCTGTTCCGGTAGGTTTAACGCTGCTTTTTTTGCGGTCAATGGAATTGCTGTACCGCCAAGCCCGCTATAAGCAGGGTTTTCCCGAAGAGGAAGTCGGACATGTAAAGGACGGGGGAATTTAGCATGGACATCATGACGATTATTTTGTTTTTGATCTTTGCTGCCCTGTTGCTGACGACAACGCCGATCGCCGTCGCGATGGGGCTGACAAGCTTAATCTATTTCGTGCTGTTTATCGACTTTCCGTTGACCCAGCTCAGCGAAAATTTATTTCACGGCTTAAACAAATTTTCTCTGATGGCCGTTCCTTTTTTCGTGCTCGCCGCGAACATCATGTCCCAAGGGGGCATTTCCAAGCGGATTATTTCCATGGCCAACGCCATGGTCGGACACTTAAAAGGGGGCCTGGGCGTAACCGCGGTATTGAGTTGCATGTTTTTTGCCGCGATTTCCGGATCCAGCCCCGCCACGGTAGTCGCGGTTGGTACGCTGCTCATTCCCGAAATGATCAAAGCGGGATACGACAAGAAGTTCGCATCGGGCATCATTGCAACATCCGGCTCCCTGGGCATCCTCATTCCGCCGTCGATCGCTTTCATCGTATATGGAATCGCGACAGAGCAATCGATCGGTGATCTGTTTCTGGCCGGCATTATTCCCGGGTTGCTGGGCGGCCTCATGATCATCATCCTGGTAATAGTTATTTCACGGTTCAGAACGGTAAGCACTTTCGCGTTTCCCCGCACGACTTGGCGGGAGAAGTTCAAGGCTTTCCGGGAATCGCTCTTGAGCTTGCTCCTACCGATTTTTATCATTTGGGGCATCTACGGGGGCATATTCACGCCCACCGAAGCGGCAGGAATGGCCGTATTTTACGCGCTGATCGTATCGCTGTTCGTGTATCGGGAAATTAAATGGAAAGATCTGATCGCGATTACAATACGTTCGGCAAGAACTTCCGCGATGATCTTGTTCATTATCGTAAATGCGATGCTGTTCTCTTTCGTGCTGACCTATGAGCGGATTCCCGCCGAATTGACCAGTCTGATTACGGGTATGAACTTGCAGCCATGGGCGTTCTTGATTGTCGTCAACTTGCTGCTGCTCATCGTGGGAGCCTTCATGGATACGATCAGCGCCCTGGTTATCCTCGCGCCGATACTGCTGCCGGTTGCCATGGAACTCGGCATCCATCCGATTCATTTCGGCGTCATTATGGTCATGAATCTGGAAATCGGCCTCATTACGCCGCCATTTGGCGTCAATCTGTTCGTGGCCAGCGGGATTACGAAGATTCCGCCGCTCCGGGTCGCTCAGGGAGCAACGCCATCTGCGTTGGTATTACTTGCCGCATTGATGCTGGTCACCTATATTCCTTATTTGGCGCTAGCGCTGATCAAATAATTATTTTCTTCGAAAGGAGCCGGTCCATATGAAGTTGCAGCACGATATAGAAGTCCGATTTCAAGGCGTGATGGAGACGTTACTGGAAACGACCGGGGCTAGCAGAACGACATTGCGTCTGGATGTTCCTTCCATGGATTTGATTCTGGACACGATCGCCGCAGAAGCGACAGCGCATGGAGCCCAAACCCTCAAAGGAAGCAAAAGCATTACGGATTTGAGGAATACGGTTGCGCCCGTGAAATACCTTGCCGAACATCTGACCATCTTGGTGCAGGACGATTGCTCGACTGCAATCCCTGCGCCGCCCCCTAGTCTGATCGAGCATTACGGCGTCAAAGCGCAGATGCTTGGACCCGTAATTGAAAACGGCAGCCTCATTGGCGTGATTTCAGTCCATTACAACATTGGCGTTCGGAACTGGAGCGAGCAGGACGTCGCTCATCTCCGACAAGCGATGGAGCAAGTATCGGCCATACTGGGCATTCAATCATCATAACCGCAATCGGTCAAATGACAAAGAGATGTTCAATATCATTCCAAAATAAAGAGGGTGTCCCTAAGTTATTTATGACTTTTGGGACACCCTCTTTTGCATATTGCCTAAACGTTCGCTGCGGCTGCCCGCTGCCTTGACTGCATTCGGGACAATTGTGGTAGTCTTGGAGTAAGGCGAACAATCGGGAGCGTGCGGCGGAAAATGAAAACGATCGGCGTGTTGGGCGGCATGAGCTGGTCATCGACCATCGAGTACTATCGCATCATCAACGAAGAGACGGCGCGGCGGCTGGGCGGGCTGCATTCGGCGCCGTTATTGTTGCACAGCGTGGACTTCGACGAGATCGCCGCGATGCAGCGCCTGGGCGATTGGGACGCGGCAGGCACCAGGCTGGCAGACGCAGCAAGAGGGCTTGAGCGGGCCGGGGCGGACCTGCTACTGATCGGCGCCAATACGATGCACAAAGTGGCCGATCAGGTGAAGGCGGCAATCGGCATTCCGCTCCTCCATGTCGCCGAAGTCACCGCGCAAGCCGTGCAAGCTGCGGGGCTGCGCGACGTGGCTTTGCTGGGTACGCAGTACGTAATGGAGCAGCCTTTTCTGAAGAATAAGCTCGCCGAAGACGGCCTGCGAATCATGATCCCGGACGGCGAGGATCGCGCGGAGGTGCATCGGATCATCTTCGCCGAGCTGTGTCAGGGCAAGCTTCTGTCCGAGTCGCGCGCTTGCATGAGCCGCATCATGGCTCGTATGGCCGACCGCGGAGCGGAAGGGATCATCCTCGGCTGCACGGAAATCTCGCTGCTGATCAAGCAAGACGACGCATCGGTTCCGTTGTTCGACACGACGCGGATTCACGCGATCGGCGCAGTCGACGCGGCGCTGGCGGAATAAGGGGAGATCCTGGCCGTGGGGATTAGACGCCTGCTGTATATCGAGGGCGACCCGGCGACCGTCGTCGAATTGTGGGCAAATTTGTCCGTTAGAATCCGCATGGGCCGTTTTCAGCCGCCCTGCCGGCGGTATTCACTGGGCGAACAGCCGATATGTTTCTTGAAGGCTCGCGAGAACGTATACAGATCGGGATAACCTGCCGATTGAGCGATTTCACCGATTGGCAGCGTCTGGTCGCTCAGCAGTTGTTTGGCGCGGCTCAGCCGCAGCTCCTGCAGATACTGCTGGGGAGAACGGCCAAGCTTTTGCCTGAAAAACTGCGAGAAATAGGAGCGGTGGACACCAAACATGCCGGCGACAGCCTCGATCCTCAAGGGTTCCGTATAATGCAGATGGAGGAACCGTACTGCCTCATGAACCCAGCCTTCCGGAGCTTCGTCGGCACCGCCGGATTTGAAGCGTCCCGGTTCCAGCTCAAGCTGCGCCAGCAGGCGGTAAACGGCGGACATAAGGGCAAGCCTGCGCTGTCCCCCCGCACTCTCCACAAGGGTCTGCTCCAGATCACGCAAATGCTGCAGCGCCATTTCATCCATTGCTGCATAACGATAAGGTTTATGGGCGGTTACGCCCAGCATTTTCAGAAGCTCCCTCATTTGTGGGCCTTCCATCGTGAGCCAAGCCATCCGCAGCCTTTCGTCACCGCAGATCCGATATTCGTAAGTGATAAGGGGGAACAGGCAAAATAAATCATTGGCCCCAAGCTCGATTTCCTGATGACCGTAACGCAACGTTAGCCGGCCTTCCATAATAATATGCAGACCAAAGCTGTCAATTTGCTTGGGGCCTACCCGGTAATTCGGCTTGGCCAAATTGCGTCCTGCCCGCACAAGCCAGAACCCTCCTGCCCGCTCATAGCGGGACGGCATATAGTGCCATACATCGGCATATTCGATCGCATGCTCCTTCACATAGATCCCCACCTGACATTTTACTAAATGCATTATGTCATTTCCTTATAGCTGCAGACAAGATAAGCTTGAAATATGAACTTGCTTAAGCATGAGAGAGGAGATATGGATTTGAAGCACCCGAATATTTTGCTAATTACATCCGATCAACAGCATTGGGATACGATAGGCGCGTTCAACGATGAACTGCACACGCCCAATCTGGATCGACTGGTCAGGGAAGGAACCACATTTACACGGGCATATTGTCCCAATCCGACCTGTACACCTACGCGAGCTTCCATTATTACCGGCATGTACCCGAGCCAGCACGGTGCCTGGACGCTTGGAACCAAGCTGCTGGAGGATCGCGGCACGGTTGGCAAGCAGTTTGCGGCTGCCGGATTCAAGACGGCGCTTGTCGGCAAAGCGCATTTCCAGCCGTTGCAGGGTACGGAGGAATACCCGTCGCTTGAGGCGTATCCGGCGCTGCAGGATCTGGAGTTCTGGAAGTCATTCCACGGGCCTTTCTATGGCTTCGACCATGTAGAGCTGGCCCGGAATCATACGAATGAATCGCATGTCGGCCAGCATTACGCGATTTGGCTGGAGGAGAAGGGCTGCGCGAACTGGAGGGATTACTTCCTTCCGCCAACAGGCACGATGGACCGCTCCATTATGCATACATGGCCGATTCCGGAGGAGTATCATTACAATACATGGATTGCCGAGCGGACCAATGCGTTGCTTGAGCAATACAGATCAGAGGAAGAGCCGTTTTTCCTGTGGTCCAGCTTCTTCGACCCGCATCCGGACTATCTGGTGCCGGAGCCTTGGGACAAGATGTACGATCCGGAGAAGCTGACCATTCCGGGGGTAACGCCCGGCGAACATGCGAAAAACCCGCCGCATTTTGGCATGACGCAAGAGGAAAAGCCGGATTTCAGCAACTTACGGGAGAGCGGTTACGGCGTACACGGCTATCACTCTCATTTGTTGCCGGAGCAGGAGCGAAAGCAGCTGGTTGCCACCTATTACGGAATGATCAGCATGATGGATAAATATATTGGCAAAATTCTCGCCAAGCTCGACGAGCTTGGCCTGGCGAACGATACGATTATTGTTTTCACAACGGATCATGGCCACTTCTTTGGTCAACACGGCTTGCAATACAAGGGAGGCTTCCATTACGAGGATTTGATCAAACTGCCGTTTATTGTGCGTTATCCCGGCCGCGTTCCCGAAGGCAGGCAATCGCCCGCCATACAATCGCTTGTTGATCTGGCTCCGACGTTTCTGAGCTTCTGCGGCATTGAGCAACCTGCCGTTATGTCCGGCGTTGATCAGAGCGAGGTGTGGACTGGACAGAAGGAGCAGGCGCGCGATCATGCCATTTGTGAGTTTCGTCATGAAGCCACAACCATCCATCAGAAAACCTATGTAGACCAACGCTACAAAATCACGGTCTATTATCATCAAACCTACGGTGAAATTTTTGATCTTGAAAACGATCCCCGGGAGTTAAACAATCTTTGGGATGATCCTGCGTATCTCCCGCTTAAGACGGAGTTGCTGCTCAAATACGTCTGGGCCGAGCTGGGCAAAGAAACGATGCCCATGCCGCGTATCTGGCACGCCTGATTCACCAACCAAGCCGAGACCATGCTGGTCCTCTGTTGGCCAGTATGGACGGTGCGGCAGGAGCGAGGCGGCGGCATCCATACCCAAAGCGGTCATGACATGCTATCATAGAAACAACATTTATTCTTCCGAGAGCGAAGGAATCGAGACATGATTAAACAATGGCTGGCAAACCGCAAAAAATATAAAATGCGTTTCGAGATGATTTTTGTAAACGCTTCAATCTCGATTCTCCCCGTTATTCTGATCGGATTTATTTTCTATAATATGTATTTGGACTCCGTCCGCAAAAATGTGTCCGATTCCGTCGATATTTTATTTGACCAGGTAAATAGCAGACTTGAAGAATATTTCGACAATATCAATCAATTGTCTCAAACCGCTTTCTACAATAAAAGCTTGCAAAACTTGCTAACCAACGGAGACATGAGCTATTGGGAAAAAAGTGAACGGATCGCCGGTTTGTTTCAGCCATATCTGGATATAAACGATTCCATCCGCCTAATCGGCATTATCGACCCTTCACAGAAGTTATATGTGGCCGAATCCTATCGCGTTAAAGGAGAAATATTGAACTATCTGGAGAGCGTCGATCCTGCTGCGATGCAGGAGGGGAAGCTTAATTTCTCGGGCCGGCTTCAGGCAAGCGGGAGCGGGAAAGCGGTCGACGAAATTTTGGCATTTCGCCAGGTCAAGTCGATCAGCGGCCAGTCTTATTTGGACACGCTATGTATCGGTGTCATGGTGCTTGATATGAATAAAATCAATGAAATTATTAAAGGCAACAATTTGTCGGCGAGCTCGGAAATTTATATTGTCGATTCGAATCAGCAAATGATTGTGGGCACCGGACGGGAACTGTTCGACGAGATTGAAGGGCGCAGGTTGTCGGAAGGCATTAAAAGGATTGAACATGGTAATTCGGAATATTTGCTGAAAACAAGCTCAGTCAATAAAGTGGGCTGGAGACTGGTGGCCAATATCCATATGGAGCGGCTTATCAAGGAGGGCAATGTATTAAAGTATTCGGTGCCTGTCCTGGTGCTGCTTATTTTTATTTCCGTCATCATTGTTACCCTCGCCTTTAATATCAGAGTGACTTTGCCGATCAAAAAAATGGCCGACGCCTTTGACCGAGTGGCAAGAGGAGACTTCAAGTTCAAGCTGACGTTCAAACATAAAAATGAAATTACGTATGTGGAAGATCACTTTAACCATATGATCGACAAGATCGATAATCTGACCAACCATTTGTTATCAACACAAGAGCAGTTGTACGAAAATGAACTGCAAAAAAAACAATTTCAGCTTAACGGGCTGCAAGCGCAGATCAACGCCCATTTTCTGTACAATACGCTTCATTCCATTCGGGGAATGGCGCTGACGGGCGCCAAACATGAGGTCAATACGATCATTGAAAACCTGGTTGATTATTTCCGCTACATTACCCGCATGGACGATTTTGTAACCTTCAAGGAAGAAATCGAGCATTTAAAAAAATATCTGGTTATCCAAAAGCTGCGGTTTGGCCATCGGTTTAATGTAATATTCGATATCGATCAGCGCGTGCAACCTTGCAGCGTCTTGAAATTGACTTTGCAGCCGCTTGTGGAAAACTCCATATTTCACGGGCTGGAGCAAAAGTCCGGTAAAGGAAGCGTTAAAATCTCCATCCACAAAATGGATGAGGGCATCCAACTGAAAGTGCTGGATAACGGCAAAGGAATCGAACCGCGCCGTGTCCTCCGCCTGCAAGAAGCGTTGCTGCATAATCATGAAAAGAAAACGGGACGAGAGAGGCGCGGCGTCGGATTAATCAATATTCATAAAAGAATTCAGATCCATTGCGGACCGCAATACGGCTTGCAGGTGAAAAGCTGGGTGAATAGAGGCACGGTTGTGGCTGCATTGCTCCCGTGTGTGATGGAGGGGGATGAACAGAATGTATAAAGTGATGTTGATCGATGACGAGCCATGGATTCTGAAAGATTTGCGCGAAATTTTCAATTGGAATGAACTGGGATTCGAGATTGTAGCCGAAGCCGGCAAAGTGGACGGGGCCGAAGCGATAATTGCCAGATATCAGCCGGATCTGATTATTAGCGATATCCGGATGCCAGGAATGAGTGGGCTGGAATTGATGAGCCGGATCAAGCGGAAATATAGCGACACGCTGGTTGTATTCATTAGCGCACATAGCGAATTCGATTATGCAAAGCAAGCCATCCAGATGGGGGCGTTCGATTATATTTTGAAGCCGGCGAAAGCGGCGGAGCTGGAAGAGGTATTGAAGAAAGCCTGGCTGCAAATTGTGGAGATAAATCGGGTGAAGGACAAAATACGCCAGTTCGATAACATCCAAATGCTGCTGGATGTGCTGGAGTCCAAAAAATCACATATATCGATCAAAAAACAACTAAGCCGCAGCGGATTTATCCCTGAGCAAGACGATTACGCTTTTGCGATCATCAAGAAGCTGGAGAACGGTGATGTCCCGAATATGTCCTTCTGGCAGGAATGTATCATGTCCGGCTTGCCGCGGAGCGGCTGTCTGCCCGTCCGAACCAGTGAAGGAAAATGGGTATTCCTGATGCATTTCAGCGCGGATACGACTAGGCGTCATGTCAAAAACACATTCCGCAGGCTCAACGAAATGACAAACGTCCATCGATTGACCGTAGGATTAAGCCAGCCGTTTACTGACTTGGGGAAACTGAAGATTTACTATATGCAAGCCGAAATAATGGCGGATCAGGATTTTATGACGAGCCGCCCGGGCGTTTACCCCTATTCATCCCGCATGCCGCAATTGAAAAAAGTGATTCATCAGGTAAAAGCGGCGTCGGGATTCCGGGAGCTGTTGAGCCTGACAGAGCAGCTTCCGGAATGGGTGAGGCAACACCGGATTGATCTGGCAGGTTTGGCGCAGCTATATAATGAAGTGATGTTGTGTAAGGCACGCTTGGAAGGCAGGGCCGAATCAGAGGCGGAGCTTGTCCATGCGGAGGAGATCGTCTATTCCTTTGACCATTTGGAACAACTGGCGGAATCGCTCCATACATCCCTGGACAACAGCCAAAAAGAAACCCCGCATACGTTATCCAGTTCGATGATCCGAAAAATGGTGGAGGATATCCTATGCAACTTTCACCGGAAGCTGACGTTGCATGACATAGCGGCCCAATATCATGTACATCCGAATTATTTGAGCCAACTGTTCAAGCAGGAGACGGGAAAGTCGTTTACCCATTTTCTGATTGAGCTGAGAATTAACAAAGCGATCGAATTGTTGCGTGAAGACCAACCGTTGTACGCCATCAGCGAGCAAGTCGGATACGATGATTATTTTCATTTTTGCAAATTGTTTAAAAAGCATAAAGGCATGACGCCTTCGCAATATCGAAAACACATATAATGCTTAGCATTCTCCATGTACAATCCCCCGGCTATTCGGATACATTATAGTCGTCGTCAAGACAACTATTTCCGATATGGACGGGGGATTTATATGTACCAGCAAACGATTGCGCCTGCAGGACCGGCGCTTATTGATATTGATCCACCTTTGCATGAACGGAGGCTTGTCGTTAAGGTTACCGATTTTGGCGCAACAACCGATGCGGAAATGTGCAACGGGCAAGCGTTTCGCAACGCAATCGAATATTGCAGAAAACAGAATGCGACCCATTTGATTGTGCCTCAAGGGGTGTATTATTTTCGCTCGGGCGTTCATCTCGAATTCGAACAGTTAAGCGATTTTGTGTTTGATGGACAAGGCTCCGAGTTTATTTTTGCGACGGTAAAACCGTTTATTTCGATCCGGCAGTGCGAACGTATCGTGCTGAAACATTTTATCGTGGATTGGGATTGGGAGCAAGCCCCGCTGGCGCGCATCGGGAAAATTGTCCATGTGGAGGGGGATTATAGCTATTTCGATGTTCTTTTCCCCGAATATGACAAGGTACCTGAAGAGATGGAGGTCAGAGGGTTTAATCCCGTCAATCCTTACATGTTGAGTCCGGGTTATGCAGGAGGTGTGGAGTTTGGCGCTGCCTGTATGAAAGGGCAAAGGAAATTAAACGCTAATACGATGCGATTTTTTACGCGGGACAGCGCTGAAATGGATTTCCTGAAAGAGGGGCAATGTTATATTGTTCGTCATTATATTTATGACGCTCACGGCTTTTCGATGCAAAACAATGCGCATCTGAGTCTGGAGCAAATTACGGTTTATTCATGCCCGGGACATGCGTTTCTGGCCCAAGGCAGCCAGCATCATTGGCAAATAATCGATTGCAAGATCAAGAAGCGTCCGGGAACGACACGTTGTATCTCGGCTACAGCCGATGGCTGCCATATTAGCAATTCTAAAGGTTTTTTTCGTATGGAGAACTGCGATTTCAGCTACAACGGGGACGACTGTCTCAATATACATGACAACTCCGCTTCAGGGCTAATCCCAATCAGTTCCCATACATTAAAGGTGGGGAATGTGCGGGAAGACAGAAATCCGTTTGCTCCGGGCGATCCGCTGGAATTTCGCAACAGCGATCTTTCGCCGATGAATCTGACCCTTGAAGTGGCGGAGGCGGTATGGGATCGCGACAAGCAAGAATGCCGATTAACCTTTTCTGAGAAGCTGCCCGAATCTTTGCCTGCCGACACGATTTTGTTTAACCGCCAATACGACTCCGGGAACTATATCGTCCGAAATAACTTTTTCCATCATAATCGGGCCAGAGGCATTCTTGTCCATGCCAGTAACGGATTAATTGAAGACAATCATTTTTATATGAATCAGGGTTCGGCTATGCGGCTGGAATGTGGAGTCGAGCAACGCTGGGCTGAAGGTTTTGGCATGGATAATGTCATCATCCGCAACAATTTGATCGAAAACTGTGATGTGAACCATTGGCATATGTCCGTTATTTATTTGGGAGTTTATTTAAGCAAAGGGAGAACGAACTATCCTGTCTTTACGAATATTTGCTTTGAACATAATACGATTGTCGATTGCCCGCAGCAGGCCCTTTATTTGTCTTCCTGCCGGCATGTGGCGGTGCGCAACAATGCTATCGTCAATCCTAACGCGGTTGCAATCAAAACAGATGCGGACCGAAATGACGGCAATCGCGTCAGACAAAGATATTTGTATAAAGGCACCATAATGGCCAGTCATTGCGATCAGGTATATATTTACAACAATCAAAGGCTGGAAACGGTGGATACTTCGGATAACGGCATTTATATCGAAGAGGGCACAGCATCAAATATAGCGAGTTGGAATAATAAGGGGTTCTGATCCTGGGCTGCCGCATCTTACAAAACTACAAATTTCGCTTATATATGCACATGTTACGGTGCAAGGCGCTCCATGTACAATAGGAACAAGCATTCAAACAGCATGTATTTCCACTAAGAGGTGAACGTTGTTGCAAAAAGCAAGTCGGCTGAAAGCGCATTCTCGCAAAAGAATGTGGAATTATAGAGCCATCTATGTGATGGCGCTGCCTGCCATTGTGTTTTATGTTATTTTTCATTATTTTCCGATGTACGGGACATTGATTGCTTTCAAGGACTATTGGGTGTCCAAAGGCATTATGGGTAGTCCGTGGGTAGGGCTGGACCATTTTAATATTATATTTTCCATGCCTAAGTTTTGGCAGGTGTTCCGGAATACGCTTGAAATCAATTTACTAAAACTGGTGTTCTCTTTTCCTGTGCCGATTATATTGGCTTTGCTGCTTAACGAGGTGCGTCAAATTTACTTCAAAAGAACCGTACAAACGATTATTTATTTGCCGCACTTTATTTCCTGGGTAACGATAGCGGGCATCGTACTTATTCTGCTCTCTGACAAAGGCATGGTCAATAATCTGATTGTGATGTTCGGAGGCGAAAAAATAAAGTTTCTGACAAGTCCGGCGTTATTCCGCCCTTTGCTTGTCCTGACGGATATATGGAAAGAAGCGGGCTGGGGTACGATTATTTATTTGGCGGCGATGGCGGGCATTTCGCCGGAACTGTATGAGGCTGCCGAGGTGGATGGCGCCAACCGCTGGAAGAAAATACTGAACATTACGTTGCCGGGACTACTGCCGACAATATCGATCCTGCTCATCTTGCGAATCGGCCATATGATGACCGGAGGGTTCGATCAAATTTTTAACTTGTATAATCCGATCGTTTATGATGTTGGGGATATTATTGACACATACACCTACAGAATAGGGCTTACGGAGGGCAGGTTCAGCCTGGCAGCCGCAGTAGGACTATTCCTGAATATCATCAACTGCATATTGCTTTTCACCGTCAACCGGATTTCCAGGAAGATTAGCGGCACAGGTCTGTATTGAGATTTCTGAACAGAAAGGACTGCCTTCGAAATGCATAAAAAAAGTTTGGGAGACAAGGTGTTCGACGTATCCAATATCGGGTTTCTTCTGTTGCTATCCCTTATTACTTTGTATCCATTCTGGTATGTGCTTGTGGAGTCGGTACTCCCGTATTCCGAATCGATCAAATCGAACTTTCACCTGTTTCCAACCCAAATCTCCTGGGAATCTTACAAGTATGTTTTCGCCGACCCATTGACCGTCAACAGTTTTGTGGTCACCGTGATGGTTACAGTTGTCGGAACGGCGCTTTCCCTTCTGACAACAACGATGATTGCATATGCTTTGTCCAAGTCCGACCTGCCGGGCAAAAATCTTATGCTTACGCTCATTATTATTACGATGTTTTTCAGCGGCGGGCTTATTCCTTATTACTTTCTGGTCAAAAATCTTGGATTTATCGATACCTGGGCCGTACAAATCTTCAATCTGTCCTTTATCTCTACCTTTAATGTTATTGTCGTCAAAACCTTTATACAGACGCTCCCGGACGAAATAGAGGAATCGGCCAAGGTGGACGGTGCAGGTTATTTTCGAGTTTTCTTTCAAATCGTGCTGGCGATGTGTGTGCCGGTATTGGCTACGATCGGATTGTTTATCGCGGTGCAATACTGGAACAACTGGTTTGCGCCGATGCTGTTTGTCAATAGCAAAGAAAAGTGGCCTTTGGCGCTTGTATTACGAGCCATACTGATTGAGAACGATATAGATACGGCGAACAGCTCCTATCAAAGCACAGAGTATTTACTATCTGAATCTGTCAAGATGGCTACAGTTATCATTTCGGTAATTCCCATTATTGCTGTATACCCATTTATCCAAAGATACTTCGTAAAGGGGATGTTGCTTGGCGCTGTAAAAAGTTGATGTTTCACAGACGGCATGTTGTATTCGCAAAAAAAATGATATGGGGGAAGGCCAAATGTTAAGAGGAAAACTGTGGAAAGTAGTAATGGTTTCTGTAGTTATGGCATTGATGTTCAGCATAATTATGGCTTGCAGCAAAGAGGGGAATTCGGGAGTTGGCCAGTCTTCGCCGCCCCCGGCGACGCAGCAGGGAGCGGATACCGCTCAGTCCCAAGAAACGGAAAAACAAAATCCGGTCGATTTGTCTGTATTCACTTATTATATTGAAGGATTGAATAAAGGAGAGAGTCATCCGATTTATGATGTTATCTCCGAGAAGTTTAATGTCAATATCAAAACCATAACCGCACCGCAAAACACTTGGAAAGACAAGCTGAATGTCATGATCGCTTCAGGGGATATGACGGATATTTTCATGTCGGAGGGCATCCAGCAGATGCAGCAATTCCAAAAGTGGGTTCAGGAAGGTCTGATCGTAGCGATCAGCGATTATGCCAAGGATTATCCGAACATTGAGCAGCAATTGCAAAAGTATGAATTTCTGGCAGCGTCGCAAGGGGGCAAGCATTACGGTTTGCCGATTGCCAGCTTGTTCGATACGCCGAGAGAGACTCAAAACTTGCACAGTGTCTTTATCCGCAAAGACTGGTTGGATAAGCTCGGTCTGGATATGCCCGCGAACCTTGACGACCTCTATAACGTAGCCAAAGCATTTGCAACTCAGGATCCCGATGGTAACGGTAAACAAGATACGTATGGCGTCGGCACCAATATGTATTGGAGCTATCCTATTTATAACGCCTTCGGAGCAAGCCTCGATCGTTTTGCCAAAGTGGACGGCAAGTGGCAGCCTGAAGTATTGTCCGACCAGATGAAAGATTTCACTGCTTATATGAAATCGATGTATGATGAGAAAACTCTGGACCCCGAATTTATGCTTAACAAAGTGCCTGAGATGCTTGAGAAATTTGTAACCGGCAAGATCGGAATTATGGCGTATAATACTACGCTCTATAACCAGGTTTACGACAAGCTCAAACAAGCGTATCCCGAGAAGGATCCGAACACGATTATGGCGATGGTTCCAGTATTGGAAGGGAAAGACGGCGGCAAGCGTATGGACGGAAATCCGAACTTTTACGGCATGACCTCCATCAACGCCAATATCGGAGAAGAGAAAATCAGAAGAGCGCTCGAACTGCTTGATTATTTGCTGTCTGACGAGGGGCAGTCTTTAACTTTATGGGGAATTGAAGGCGTGCATTATAAGAAGGATGGCGATCAATTTGTAAGTTTGCTCGGTCAAGACGAACAGGGCGAACCCATTACGATCGGGGACGTGGATGAAGCGAATAAGCTGAGAAGTCTGGTTTCCTGGAATAGCGACTATTATCCGGAGAACTTCCAGAACAGAGATATTTATTTGGAGGCAATAGCTAGCTCCATGAACGCTGCGTACGGAAATCCTTTATTCCTGATTCAACCCGACGCGGCGGTCATTGATCCAAGCGTTCCCACTCAATTGTCCGATCTGGCGCAGCAAGCCATTATTAAAATGATCATTGAATCCAAAAACTTCGAAGACGATTGGGACAAATTTAAAGCAAATTGGTTGAAGAGCAACGGTCAGGCGTATATCGACGAAATGAACAAAGCCGCCGAGCAAGCGGGCAAATAAATGATGGAGCAAAATTTGTTGAGTCTGCCCCGGTTGTTTTCCGATCATATGGTATTGCAGCAACAGCAAGAAATTATGGTATGGGGGAGCCTGGCGGCAAATGGGATGGTGACGGTTCATTTCCTGGATCAGACGGTGGAAGCCGTTTCCAGGAACGGGAAGTGGTGTGTAACGCTTGCGCCTATGCCGGCCGGGGGCCCTTATACGATGACGATTACAGCCGCGGACTGCAGCATCGTCTTGCGCGATGTGTATATCGGCGAAGTCTGGGTATGCGGCGGACAATCGAATATGGAATGGCAGTTAAACTCGTCGGAATATGGAGAATCGGAGGCTGGACAAGCCAATTATCCACAGATCCGTTTCTTCCGGCAGTCAGTGCAGGCGGCTGAGCAGCCTGTCGAGTCGGTGCAGGGGGAATGGTTTCCTTGTACGCGTGAATATGCCGGTTCTTGCTCGGCCGTCGCTTATTATTTTGCACGGAGACTGCAAGAATGGCTGGGCGTTCCGATCGGGCTGCTGCAGACGGCTGTTGGCGGAACGGCGGCGCAATATTGGATGAGCCGCCGTTCGCTGCAGGAGGATCCGGATTTCAGCGGATATCTTCAGATGAGACGCCCTGATGACGGGCTGACTGCAAGCGAGTGGCTGCGGCGGCCAACGGTGCTTTACAATGGCATGATTGCGCCAATTCAACGTTATGCGGTTCGGGGAGCGCTCTGGTATCAAGGCGAACGCAATGCCAATATATACAATCCGATCGAATACCGGAAGTTGTTCCCGGCTTTGATCGCGGACTGGCGGCGCGGCTGGCGGCGCCACGATCTTCCGTTTTTGTTCGTCCAGCTTCCGGGATACGGCAAGGGAGTGAAATGGCCGCTGCTTCGGGAAGCCCAACTGATGACGGCGCTCAGCGTGCCGCATACGGAGATGGCTGTGACGATCGATACAGGAGACGAGACGGATATTCATCCGCTTCGCAAGCAGCCGGTTGGCGAGCGGCTGGCTCTTCTGGCCGGCAATGCCATATATGGCAAATCGCTCGATAGCCGAAGTCCACTCTATTGCGGCGCCCGCTTTGAGGAAGGCTATGCGATTGTACGGTTTACCCATGCGGGCAGCGGATTGGCAGAGCCGGAAGACGGGTTGCGCGGGTTCGAGATTTGCGGAGCGGATGGCGTATTCAGGGAAGCGCAGGCGAAGGTTGAAGGTACGGATACCGTCGTGGTCTGGCATGAATCGGTTCAGCAGCCGCGCGCGGTCCGGTACGGTTGGGGCAGCAGACCTGTCTGCAATCTGTACAGCTATGCAAAACTGCCGGCATCGCCGTTTCGCTCGGACAGCGACGTGATTTGCACGGACGGGGAACGGACGTAAAGCTTGTTCCATCAGATTAGGGAGGGTTTCATATGCCAATCATCCAACAACGAGCCCCCAAAACGACTCTGCTTATCATTCTGTGTATACTTCTGGCAAGCTTGCAGTTTCCGCAGCGGGCGGCTGCGCAAACCACCTATTTTTTTGAATATTTCCAGGATGGCGTTGCCAACGGATTTACCAATGTAGCAGGCACATGGACGATTGTGGACGATGGAACCGGGAACAAGCTGTACGAGCAAAGCAGCAGCGGCATTGGACAAGGGGGCAGAACGGTTGCGGGCGAAAGCGCCTGGACCGATTATAATCTGAGTGTCAACATCACCCCTACTTCGATCCATGCGGGGGGCACAATGCTTATTTTCCGCTATGTCGACGATCAGAATTATTATTTCATCTATATGGACAGCTCGACGCTATCGATCAAGAAGAAAGTAAACAATGTACAAACCGTTCTTAAACAAGTGCCTTATACATTCAATGATAACTGGCATTATGTTGTGGAGGCGGAAGTACGCGGCGACTATATTAAAGCTTACGTAGACCATAATATGGTGGCCGGCGTTACAGATACCTCTCTGGCAACCGGGAAGATCGGCTTTGGGACCTGGCAGGCATCTGGGAGATTCGACAATGTCAGAGTGACCGAAACGTTGAAGTTAGGCATTTCCAGAAGCAATATTTACTGGTACAACAAATATTTCGTTGACGACTTCAATGACGAATCTTCGGCGGATTGGAGCGTTGTTTCGGGGAATTGGTC
Organism: Bacillota bacterium; assembly: GCA_023391635.1. Taxonomy (GTDB): domain Bacteria; phylum Bacillota; class Bacilli; order Paenibacillales; family Paenibacillaceae; genus Cohnella. The sequence goes on from JAEWAQ010000030.1 coordinate 60,937, forward strand.
TGTCGTTCCCGATCCGGATTCGGATGTGGATAGCGACTATATACTGAAGCAAACCAACGGAAGCACGGGGATATCGGCCCGAGCCATCGCCGGGGAAAATACTTGGAGCAATTACACCTTCAAATCTAAAGTGACTCCTCTCAACATCGGCAGCGGCGGCGTAACGCTTATATTCCGATACACGGATGACAACAACTATTACTTTGCATATCTGGATGCCGCCAAAGTGGAGCTGAAGAAAAAAGTAAACGGTATCCAGTCCACATTGGCATGGGCTCCGTTTACGCTAAGCAACGACGTTGAATACCGGGTGGAAATCGATGTATACGACAGCCAGTTTGGCGTTTTTATCGACGATGCGGCCATCGTTTCGGCGACAGATACCGCTTTGACCGCTGGAGAAGTCGGCCTGGGTACCTGGCAAGCGCAGGCCGAGTTTGACGACGTGGACATCAGGAACAAACAGGATCAGTATCATCTGCTTGATGAAATGTACAATAATGGTATGACCCGGATCAGACATAACCTCAGTCATTCCGACAATCTGCGAGATATTAAGGATCTGGTCCTTTATTCCAACAGCATTGGACAAGAGGTTATGCTTATGGTAGGACTGACCGGCAACCCCGACTATTATCCGACGTCGGCCGTTCCCAGGGACGGGGGCAGCCATTGGAATGACGCCTATCGATTGTCCGATCTGGATCCGGTGTTGTTTGCCAATGAATTTGCGTCCATTATGCAATATCTTTATGATGCCGGGTGTGAAGTTGCGATCGTCGGAATTGGAAATGAAGAGAACTGGGCAGACTTCAATGGCGATTTCCCGGTTGTCCCTGGAGGCAAAATATTCAATCACACAACGCCCTGGAATGATCCCGACTACAGCAACATTCGCGCTGGCATTGACAAGTGGGGACAGGCGATTATTAGCGCGAGGTACGTTGCGGAAAACATCTTCGGCGTAAATCAGGTGCAAATTGTTTCCGGGGGCGTAGTCAAGCTGCAATCATCCTGGGTATCTGCGAATGACGGCAGCGTGATGGATACCGATCTGTTCCTGCAATTGCTACAGGGCACCCATCCGAATCAGTCCGGGGCAACCAACTATATCGATGAGTTGGATCGGATCGGGCTTCATATCTATCCCTTTGTGCCCTTTGATGCTTCGCCGTCTACCGGTTACATTTCAACCAAACAAGTTATAGCCGATATGATGACGCCGATTACCGATGCCATCGGCACCGACAAGAAATTTTTGGTAGACGAGATGGGATACAAGCGCAATCAGGTGACCGAAGAGGAAAGGCACCAGTTGTACAGATGGTTTATGCGGGCGCTGCAAGATCCCGATTTCAAGGACATCGAGTGGGGAACTATTTACCTGTACGATTTTGATGTCGGGGAATGCCGGATTTACCATAACGGCGTTTTATTGCCATCGGGTCAGATATATGATGAATATGTGTATTGATCGAGCAAGGGAATAGAACAAAGAATCGTGTTCGAGGGCAATGTCATTAAGTTAAGCTCAGAGACTAACCAGGAATAAAGAGGGAATTCGCAACGGCACGGGGAATCAATCCTGTGCCGTTTGTTTTATGGCGCCAGCAAGGAAAATGGGTACAGCAAACCGCCAGCGGGCAAACGCAAGTCTGAAAGAATACCATTGGTGTTGCCGCTTAGTTCCCCTGTCGGGAAATAAGCGGCGAAAGCAAAATTAATAAGAAGGCAAATCGCGTAGCAGACGCTGCTACCCTGGCATTTGGACCTGGAAGTGTATCTCACGGCCTTCCGGAAGAAGATCGTCCCAAACGCAGCGTCGAACAGATTATCTTTCTGCTCACAGAGGGCGGTAAAGCAGATAGGGGAACGATTACGCTCCCCCAGTCATCTTTGGAAATGACGCGGCGTTGGCAAGATAGGGAGGGGATTCAACGATCCGCCGTCTTGCTTAAATCTACCGCCAGTTTGTCCAACTCAAGGAAGCTCTCCTTAACTTCGCCAATCCGTACATCTTGCGTCGTCATGCTGGCGGCCATCTCCTCGACCGCGGCCATGTTCCGCTCCGTCGTCTCCGCAAGAGTGCTCATTTCACTGGCCATCCTCGTATATTGATCCTGCACATCCCCTGCTGCCGACTGCAGCTGAGCGGACTGTTCCTTTACGCTCGATGCGTCGCCGAACAATGCGCTAAGTGTCTCCGCGACTCGTGTCGCAGCGTCATGGCTGACGATGATGTCCTGCTGCCCTTGCAGGACTTGTTCCGCTGCGCGGTCTGTTTTTGCACGAATGCCTTCGAGGATCGTCACGATCTGCTCGGTTGATTGCTGCGAATTTTCGGCCAGCTTGCGAATTTCGTGAGACACGACAGCGAACCCTGTGCCGTGCTCGCCGGCGCGCGCGGCTTCGATTGCGGCATTCAGCGCCAGCAGGTTCGTCTGTGCTCGTCGATATCGTTGATGCTGCCAGTCTGTGTTTCGATGCTTGCGGTGACTTCCGTAAAAGCGGCCGTTACTTCGCGGGAGATGGTGCTGGTTGAAGTAACGTTCTCTTTGAGTTTGCCGTTGAAGTCGTTCAGTATTTCTAGTGAAGCGGTGACGCGATCACGACGATGGGGATATAATACATGACATACCCGGACAGCCAGCGCTTATACGTCATGAGCGTGGCCCCGCTGCAGGTGATGAAGCCAACGACGGTAAGGACGATGATCGAGCTGGCTGCGGCACCGGTCAGCAGATCGACAGCGATGCCCAGCAGTAGCATGCCCCAGATAATATTGACAAGCAAGCGGTTTCTCTTGTGCAGGGTTTCGGCAGGATTCATAAGGAAATCAACCTTTCTATCATGATTGAACAGCCAGATCGACTTACAATACCACATTTATCATAGAAAAGGCGAGAATACCATTCTTCGTCATTGAAGATACGGTGATGGAGCCGCATCCGTTCATCGATACGACGCGTATCCACGCGCTTGGCGCGGTATTACCGTGCAGATAGTCGTGTACATGGAAATTATCTAGGCTGGGAGGTTAGCGGGTGGTGGAGTTTTGTGACCAAAGAAAAAGCGCAGCTTTCGCTGCGCCCAGCCTGTTGAAAAAGCTCAACAGGCTTTTTTTGTATCATTATTCTTTAACAAATTACCGCGTCAATATGGTATAATATAACTATACTGTATAGGCGGTGGTCATGTGCTTCGGTCAAATCCCAACGTGCAAAACCAGTATGAATTTGTCTGTATCGAAGATCTCGTTCTTCCTAATCATCCTCTCCGTAA
>JAEWAQ010000059.1 GCA_023391635.1 Bacillota bacterium
GCTATGGCGGGTGGTTGGTACTGAAAGTACCTAAGTTGGGCGAAACGAGGGGGCGCGGCGAGAGATGGGTACTGAAAGTACCCAAGTTCGGCGAAACGAGGAGCTATGGCGGGAGATGGGCATTGAAAGTACCTAACTCCCGCCCGCCAGCGGTTGGATCCGGTGCGCAAAGGCCGAAAACAAAGTTGTGAAAACACGAATAAAATTTTGTTGCATTCACCTTGGCAGATCGCTATAATAGTGAATGTTGGTCTGTGACTGTGCGATGATGTGAGAGGTTGCTGACACACCCGGCCCCTTTGCCATAGAGTGGATGTCCGGTTGTTGTCGGGTTTTCTCACGGAGTATGTCCGATTCCAAAATTGGACGAATGAGGAGGGAATTCCCTATGGCGAAGCAAAAGATCCGTATCCGCTTGAAAGCCTACGACCACCGCGTGCTTGATCAATCCGCGGAGAAAATCGTAGAGACGGCGAAACGCACCGGTGCAAGTGTATCTGGTCCGATTCCGCTGCCGACCGAGAAGCAAATCATTACGATTCTGCGCGCGGTGCACAAGTATAAGGATTCGCGTGAGCAATTCGAGATGCGCACGCACAAGCGTTTGATTGATATCGTCAATCCGACGCCGCAGACGGTCGACGCGCTGATGCGTCTTGATCTGCCGTCCGGCGTAGACATCGAAATCAAACTGTAATTAATCCATGGAGACAAGGTCTCATACAGAAAGGAAAAGAGGTGTCAACATGAAAGGAATCTTGGGACGTAAACTTGGGATGACGCAAGTGTTCGCGGCAGACGGAAGCGTAGTGCCGGTCACAGTAATTGAAGCGGCCCCGAACGTCGTGCTTCAGAAGAAAGACGAAGCGAGCGACGGTTATGAAGCGATCCAGCTTGGTTTCGACGACAAACGGGTCAAGCCGGTCAAAGAAGGCAAGAAAAACAGGATCAAAATTGCCCTGCAGCCGGAAATTGGTCATGCCAAAAAAGCCAATACGGCGCCCAAGCGCTTCGTCCGCGAAATTCGCGGAGCAGACCTCGCCGGAGTCGAAGTTGGCCAGGAAGTCAAAGTCGACATTTTCGAGGCAGGTCAATTTGTTGACGTAACGGGTATTTCGAAGGGTAAAGGAACGGCAGGTGCCATCAAACGTTGGGGCATGTCCCGCGGGCCGATGGGTCACGGTTCCAAGTATCATCGCGGCAACGGCTCGCTCGCGACGATTCGTGATGCCAACCGCGTTCCGAAGGGCAAGAAGATGCACGGCCGCATGGGTTCGGAGACGATCACCGTTCAGAACCTGGAAATCGTGCGCGTCGACAGCGAGCGCAATGTGCTGCTGATCAAGGGCTCCGTACCCGGACCTAAGAACACCTATCTTAAAATTCGCGCTTCCGTTAAGAAATAATAAGCATCGATCCAGAAAGGAGGACCACTCATGCCTAAAGTGTCAGTATATAACGTGGAAGGCAGCCAAGTCGGAGAACTTGAGCTTGCTGAAGGCATTTTCGGAATTGAACCGAATACCCACGTGCTGCACAGTGCAGTCGTACTGCAGCAAGCGTCGCTTCGTCAAGGCACGCACAAAACGAAAGGCCGTTCCGAAGTTCGCGGCGGCGGCCGCAAACCGTGGAAACAGAAAGGCACTGGCCGCGCCCGTCAAGGCTCGATCCGTTCGCCTCAATGGAAAGGCGGCGGCATCGTCTTCGGACCGACTCCGCGCAGCTACGGTTTCAAATTGCCTCGCAAGGTGCGCCGTTTGGCCATCAAATCCGCGCTGTCGAGCAAGGTTGCCGGCAATGGCATCATCGTTCTTGACCAGCTCAGCCTGAACCAACCGAAGACGAAGGATTTCGCGAAAATCCTCAGCAACCTCAAGGTTGCGCGCAAGGCGCTTGTCGTGACCAAAGAATTCGATAACAACGTGGCTATGTCCGCACGCAACATTCCGGGCGTTAAATTCGTTGTCGCAGACGGAATTAACGTGCTTGACGTGATGGTTCATGATCAATTGATCATCACGAAGGACGCAGTCGCGAAGGTAGAGGAGGTGTTCGCGTAATGAAAAACCCCCGTGATGTCATTAAGCGGCCGGTCATTACCGAACGCACCAGCGATTTCGTTAGCCAGCTGAAATACGTGTTCGAAGTCGACATCAAGGCGAACAAGACGGAGATCAAGCAAGCCGTCGAGCAAATTTTCAAGGTAAAAGTCGTCAGCGTCAATACGTTGCGCATGCCGGCTAAGCCAAAGCGTTATGGCCGCCACAGCGGTTATACGTCGGAATGGAAAAAAGCGATCGTTCAGCTCGCAGAGGGCAGCAAGCCGCTCGAGTTCTTCGAAGCTTCCGTATAATACAAATTTTTAAGGTAAGGAGGTTACCCGAGTGCCAGTCAAAAAGTTTAAACCGACCACGCCGAGCCGTCGCCAGATGACGATGTCCACGTTCGAAGAGATTACCGCTTCGACGCCTGAGAAATCGCTGCTCGCACCGCTCAGCAAGACGGCCGGACGCAACAACCAAGGCAAGATCACGACGCGCCATCATGGCGGCGGACATAAGCGTAAATATCGCATCATCGACTTCAAGCGGACGAAAGACGGCATACCCGGCCGCGTGGCCACGATCGAATACGATCCGAACCGTACGTCTTACATCGCGCTGATCAATTACGTTGATGGCGAGAAAGCTTATATTATCGCGCCGAAGGGACTGAAGGTCGGCGACGAAATCATGTCCGGCCCTGAAGCCGACATCAAGGTGGGCAACGCGCTTCCGCTGGAGAACATCCCGGTCGGTTCCGTTATCCACAATGTCGAGCTCAAGCCTGGCAAAGGCGGTCAACTTGTTCGCGCAGCCGGCGCATCCGCGCAATTGCTCGGCAAAGAAGAGCAATACGTAACGATTCGTCTGGTGTCCGGCGAGATCCGTCGCATCCTGAAGCAATGCCGCGCCACGATCGGTACGGTCGGCAATCAGGACCATGAACTGATCAACATCGGCAAAGCTGGCCGCAACCGCAACCTCGGCAAGCGCCCGACTGTCCGCGGTGTTGTCATGAACCCGAACGATCACCCGCACGGCGGTGGCGAAGGCCGCGCTCCGATCGGACGCAAGTCGCCGATGTCTCCATGGGGCATGCCGACGCTTGGTTACAAGACACGCAAGAAGAAGAAAGCTTCAAGCAAATACATCGTTCGCAGCCGCTCCAAGTAAGCGCCGGGCGGCGTGAACGGCTACAATCGCGTCATGCGCGATGAAGGGAGGAGCATTCCATGGGTCGCAGCCTGAAAAAAGGACCATTCGTTGACGGCTATCTGCTCAAGAAAGTCGAAGAACTGTCCGGATCGAACAAGAAAGTCGTGATCAAAACCTGGTCGCGCCGTTCGACGATTTTCCCGCAATTCGTGGGTCAAACGTTTGCCGTATATGACGGCCGCAAGCATGTCCCTGTCTATGTAACGGAAGATATGGTCGGACACAAGCTCGGCGAGTTCGCGCCGACGCGCACGTTCAAGGGCCATACGGACGACGACAAGAAGACGGGCAGAAGATAAAACCCTGCGAATCGGCCGCCAGGCCGGTTGCGTAACAAAGCGGGGAGGGTTTGACCCGTCAAACTCCCGATAAAAGGAGGTACACCGATGTCTCAGCAAGCGAAAGCTCATGTGTATAACATTCGCATCCCTGCTCGCAAAGTCCGACTGGTCCTCGACCTGATCCGCGGCAAGCAAGTGGGCGAAGCGGTCTCGATTTTGCGTCATACGCCGCGTTCGGCATCTCCGGTTCTGGAGAAGCTGCTGAATTCCGCGATTGCCAACGCTGAACACAATTATCAATTGGACGTGAACAAGCTGATCGTTTCCGAGGCTTTCGCCAACGAAGGCCCGACCATGAAACGGTTCCAGCCGCGCTCTCAGGGCCGCGCGTTCAGCATCTTCAAGCGCACCAGCCACATTACGCTGGTCGTATCCGAAAAATAAGGAGGGACAACGTGTGGGTCAAAAAGTAAATCCGGTCGGTCTTCGTATCGGCATCATCCGTGATTGGGAATCCAAGTGGTATGCCGACAAGGACTTCGGCGATCTCCTGATGGAGGACGTCAAAATCCGCGAATTCCTCAAAAACAAACTGAAGGACGCCGCTGTTGCCCGCATTGAAATCGAACGTGCGGCTAACCGCGTGAACGTCACGATCCATACTGCCAAGCCGGGCATCGTCATCGGCAAGGGCGGATCGGAAGTCGAAGTGTTGCGCGCTCAGCTGGCGAAGCTGACAAACAACAAGAAGGTTCATATCAATATTTCCGAAATCAAAAATCCGGAACTGGATGCGATTCTTGTTGCCGAGAGCATTGCACAGCAACTTGAACGCCGCACTTCATTCCGTCGCGCCATGAAACAAGCGATCCAACGGACGCAACGCGCAGGCGCCAAAGGTATCAAAACATCCGTAAGTGGACGTCTGGGCGGCGCGGAAATCGCCCGTACGGAAGGCTACAGCGAAGGTACGGTGCCGCTGCACACGCTGCGTGCGGACATCGACTACGGCACGGCAGAAGCCCATACGACTTACGGCCGCATCGGCGTCAAAGTATGGATCTACCGCGGCGAAGTCCTTCCGACGAAGAAGAAAGCCGCTGAGGAAGGAGGCAACTGATCATGTTGATCCCCAAACGCGTTAAACACCGCAAGCAGCATCGCGGCAAGATGAAAGGCATGGCCAAGGGCGGCACGGAAGTGCACTTCGGCGAATATGGCCTGCAAGCGATGGAGCCGGCTTGGGTAACGAACCGTCAAATCGAATCCGCTCGTATTGCCATGACCCGTTACATCAAGCGGGGCGGCAAAGTGTGGATCAAAATTTTCCCTTCCAAGCCGATCACCCAGAAGCCTCTCGAGGTGCGGATGGGTAGCGGTAAAGGTAACGTAGAGAAGTGGGTAGCCGTCGTCAAGCCGGGCAAAATCCTGTTCGAATTGGCAGGCGTAACCGAGGAAATCGCGCGCGAGGCCATGCGTCTTGCGGCTCACAAACTGCCGATCAAGACGAAGTTTGTGAAGCGTGAAGAATTGGGTGGTGATGCAAATGAAGGCCAGTGAATTCCGCAACCTGACGTCGGCTGAGCTCGAGCAGAAGGTCGCCGGCTTCAAGGACGAGTTGTTCAACCTCCGTTTCCAACTGGCTACCGGCCAACTGGACAATCCGCACCGCATCAGCGAACTGCGGAAAGAAATCGCCCGGGCCAAAACGATTTTGCGCGAGCGTGAACTCGGCATTGGATAGTTAAGGAGAGAGTTTTCTCCGCAAACTCCAAAGCGGTGAGAGCTTGCTCCGCAAACTCCCTATTAGAGGAAGGAGGATTTTCCTTGAGCGAACGGAATAACCGCAAGGTGCAGATCGGCAAAGTCGTCAGCGACAAGATGGATAAGACGATCGTGGTGGCTGTCGAGACTTACAAGAAGCACAGCCTGTACCATAAACGCATCAAGTACACGAAGAAATTCAAAGCGCATGACGAGAACAATGAAGCCCAAATCGGCGACACGGTGAAGATCATGGAAACCCGCAAGCTGTCGAAGGACAAGAACTGGCGTCTGGTTGAAATCACCGAGAAGGCCGTTATCGTCTAACTGTACTTCATTCAAGCGTGAAAGGAGGACCCACAGGTGATTCAACCGTTTACGCGACTGGCAGTTGCCGACAACTCCGGCGCGAAAGAATTGATGTGCATCCGCGTCCTCGGCGGCACGGGCCGTCGCGTGGGACACATCGGAGATCTGATCGTCGCTTCCGTCAAACAAGCAACACCAGGGGGCGTTGTCAAGAAGGGCGATGTCGTGAAGTGCGTAATCGTCCGCACGAAGTTCTCGACCCGCCGCAAGGACGGATCGTACATCTCGTTCGACGAGAATGCGGCCGTCATCGTCAAGGAAGACAGAAGCCCCCGCGGCACCCGGATTTTCGGGCCGGTCGCCCGCGAGCTTCGCGAACGCGACTTTATGAAGATCATTTCCCTGGCTCCGGAAGTGCTGTAAGATCCGGTCCCGGATAAGAGAAGCAGAAGGCAGGAGGTGTACCCATGCCCCGGTTGAAAAAAGTGCTGGAATCGCACAACAATAAACTGCACGTGAAAAAGGACGACAACGTTATCGTCATCACGGGCAAAGACAAAGGCAAGAAGGGCCGCGTCATCGCTGCTTATCCCCGTGAGAACCGCGTGCTCGTCGAAGGCGTCAACATGATCAAGCGGCATACGCGCCCGAATCAGGCGAATCCTCAAGGCGGCATCATCGAACGCGAAGCTCCGATTCACGCTTCGAACGTCATGCATGTCGACCCGAAGAGCGGCAAGCCGACTCGGATCGGATACAAGGTGCTCGACAACGGCAAGAAAGTCCGGATCGCGAAGAAGTCCGGCCAAGAAATCGACTAATCGAAGCAAGGACGGAAAGGAGGTCACTGTGACACATGGCAGCAAGAATGAAAGAATTTTTCAAGAGTGAAGTAACGCCTGCCTTGATGCAGAAGTTTAATTACAAATCGGTCATGCAAGTGCCGAAGATTGAGAAAATCGTCATCAACATGGGGGTCGGCGAAGCCGTCCAGAATTCCAAGGTGCTTGACGCTGCTGTTGAGGATATGCAAAAGATTGCCGGCCAGAAGCCGGTTATCACGCGGGCCAAGAAATCGATCGCCGGTTTCCGTCTGCGCGAGAATCTCCCGATCGGCGTGAAGGTTACACTACGCGGCGACCGGATGTACTATTTCCTCGACAAGTTGTTCAATATCTCGCTTCCTCGCGTGCGCGACTTCCGCGGCGTGTCGAGTAAATCGTTCGACGGACGCGGCAACTATACGCTGGGTCTCAAGGAACAGCTGATTTTCCCGGAAATCGAATACGACAAGATCGATAAAATCCGCGGGATGGATATCGTAATCGTGACGACGGCTCATTCGGACGAAGAAGCCCGCGAGCTGCTTACCCAACTGGGCATGCCGTTCACGAAGTGATAGGTCCCCAAACCCTGGGAGGTGTGTTAGCAAAGTGGCAAAAACGTCGATGAAAATCAAGCAACAGCGCCCGCCGAAATTTGCAGTTCGCGCTTATACGCGTTGCGAGCGTTGCGGCCGTCCGCACTCCGTTTACCGCAAGTTCAAAATTTGCCGGATTTGTTTCCGCGAATTGGCATACAAAGGCCAGATTCCTGGCGTCAAAAAAGCGAGCTGGTAATCAGCCTAGTTCGGGAAGGAGGTTTACCCCATGGTTATGTCTGATCCCATTGCAGATATGCTGACACGGATTCGCAACGCGAACCTCGTTCGTCACGAATCGGTGGAATTGCCCGCGTCCACAGTGAAGAAGCAGATTGCTGAAATCCTGAAGCGCGAAGGCTTCATCCGCGACGCAGAATACGTCGAGGACAACAAGCAAGGGCTGATCCGCATTTTCTTGAAATACGGCCCGAATAATGAGCGCGTCATTACCGGTCTGAAGCGCATCAGCAAGCCCGGTCTGCGTGTCTACACGAAATCGAATGAAGTTCCGCGGGTGCTGGGTGGCCTCGGCATCGCGATCATCTCGACATCCAAAGGCGTCGTGACCGACAAGGAAGCGCGTCAAAGCAAGAATGGCGGCGAAGTGCTCGCTTACGTTTGGTAATTCAACCCGCACACGATTGGAGGTGTACCCATGTCCCGTATCGGACGCAAACCGATCCAGGTGCCTAACGGCGTGAACGTGAACCTGGACAACAATACGATTACTGTCAAAGGTCCGAAAGGCACTTTGTCGCGTGAACTGCATAAAGATATGAAGGTTTCGGTCGAAGCCGACGTCATTACGGTCGAACGTCCTTCTGAAAACAAGTTGCATCGCTCCCTGCACGGTACGACCCGTTCGGTCGTTGCCAACATGGTCAGCGGCGTAACCGATGGTTTCGCGAAGAATCTTGAACTTGTAGGCGTCGGTTATCGCGCAAGCAAGTCCGGAGACAAGCTCGTTCTGAACGTAGGTTATTCGCATCCGGTGGAGTTCATGCCTGAGAGCGGCATCGAATTCGAAGTTCCGGCGCAAAACAGGATCATCATTCGCGGTATCGACAAAGAGCTTGTCGGCGCAACTGCTGCGAAAGTACGCGCCGTACGCGAACCTGAACCGTACAAGGGCAAAGGGATCAAGTACGAGGGCGAACGCATCATCCGCAAGGAAGGCAAAGCCGGCAAGAAGAAATAATACGGCAGCTTAGCAGTATCCTGATGTAATAAGGAGTGACTTTGAGTATTCGGTGTGACTTTGAACTCCGTTCAAAGATCCTGATGTAATGCTCAAAGATCCTGATGTAAGGAGGGAATCTCGGCATGATTACGAAAAGCGACAAGAACAAAGCTCGTCTGAAGCGCCACCTGCGGGTGCGCAAGAAGATCAGCGGTACAACGGAGCGTCCGCGCCTTTCCGTATTCCGTTCTTCGAAGCATATTTACGTGCAATTGATCGACGATATCAAGGGCATAACGCTGGCCAGCGCATCCACTGTCGACAAGGAATTGTCCGGACAAGTAAAGAACGGCGGCGATGTCGAAGCGGCACGCCAAGTCGGCACATTGATCGCACAACGCGCGAAGGCCAAAGGATTCGAGAACGTCGTGTTCGATCGCGGCGGTTATCTCTATCACGGACGGATTCAAGCACTGGCGGACGCGGCGCGCGAAGCCGGGCTTCAGTTCTAATCAAATGGCGAAACAAGGAGGGTTAACGATTTGCGTGTAGATCCGAATTCTTTGGAACTGACGGAAAAAATGGTTCAAATCAATCGCGTTGCGAAGGTCGTCAAAGGCGGCCGTCGGTTCAGCTTCAGCGCGCTCGTCGTCGTAGGCGACGGCAAAGGCTGGGTCGGTGCCGGCATCGGCAAAGCGGGCGAAGTTCCGGACGCGATTCGCAAAGGCGTAGATGACGCGAAGAAAAACTTGATTTACATTCCACTCGTCGGCACGACGATTCCGCATGCGGTAACCGGTCACTTCGGAGCGGGCAAAGTATTGCTGAAGCCGGCATCCGAAGGTACGGGCGTGATCGCCGGCGGCCCGGTGCGTGCGGTGCTCGAACTGGCAGGCGTGGGCGACATCCTGACGAAGTCGCTCGGATCTTCCAACTCCATGAACATGGTGAATGCGACGCTCGAAGGGTTGTCCCGTCTCAAGCGTGCCGAAGACGTGGCCAAACTCCGCGGCAAAACCGTGGAAGAGCTGTTGGGTTAAGGAGGGGTATCAGATGGCAAAATTGCAAATCACCCTCAAGCGCAGTTTGATCGGCCGTCCGGAGAATCAGCGCCAGACGGTTCAGTCGCTTGGCTTGCGCAAGACGAATTCGACTGTCGTGAAAGAAGATAATGCGGCCATTCGTGGCATGGTGAACACTGTCATCCACTTGGTCGAAGTTAAGGAAGTTTAAATTGAAAATGCTTGATCTGCATAACTCTCAAGGAGGTGCGACGTACGATGAAATTGCATGAGCTACAGCCAGCTGCTGGATCGAAGTTCAGCCGCAAGCGCGTAGGCCGCGGCACCGGCAGCGGTCTCGGCAAGACGTCCGGTCGCGGTCATAAGGGGCAGAATGCCCGTTCCGGCGGCGGCGTCCGTCCGGGATTCGAAGGCGGCCAAAACCCGCTTTACCGTCGTTTGCCGAAGCGGGGCTTCAACAATGACCGTTTCGCTAGCGAATATGCGATTGTCAACCTGGATCAACTGAACAGATTCGCTGACGGTACGGAAGTCACGCCGGAATTGTTGCTCGCCGAAGGGGTTCTGCGCAATCCCAAGGATGGCATAAAGGTTCTCGGCAATGGCGATCTGACCGTGAAGCTGACCGTGAAAGCCCATAAGTTTTCACAATCCGCTGCTGATAAAATCCAGGCCGCCGGCGGTAAAACCGAGGTGATCTAATGCTAAGGACCATCCAGAACATCTGGAAAGTCGAGGATCTCCGCAAGCGTATCCTGTTTACGCTGTTCATCCTCTTGATCTACCGGATCGGAGCATTCGTACCGGTCCCGAACATTAACAAGGATGCTCTGAATGCGGCGAATCAGCAAGGCAACGATCTGTTCGGCATGCTGAACACTTTTTCCGGCGGTGCCTTGTTCCAGTTCTCGATCTTCGCGCTGGGAATCATGCCGTATATCACGGCATCGATCATCGTGCAGCTGTTGTCGATGGACGTCATTCCGAAGTTCGCGGAGTGGAACAAGGAAGGCGAGATCGGCAAACGCAAGCTGGCGCAAGTGACTCGTTATGGTACGGTTATCCTCGGGCTGATCCAATCGTTCGCGACGACGATCGGTTTTAACCGGATGTACAATCAACAGATGATCATCGACCCGACGGCGGCGACGATCATCATGATTACGATCGTCCTGACAGCGGGCACTTCGTTCCTGATGTGGCTTGGCGAGCAGATCAACGAGAAGGGCATCGGCAACGGGATTTCGATTCTCATGTTGGCGGCGATCATCGCTTCGATTCCGCAGCATACGCGTTCGATCATCGAGAGCGAGTTCATCAACGCGGATCAGATGTTCATGAGCATCGTGAAGTTGGCCGCGATCTTGATCGTGATCATCCTGATCGTAGCAGGCGTTATCTTCGTGCAGCAAGGCGTACGCAAGATTCCCGTGCAGTATGCGAAGCGCGTTGTCGGGCAGAAGATGTACGGCGGGCAGACGACGCACATCCCGCTTAAGGTGAATGGCGCAGGCGTTATCCCGGTCATCTTCGCTTCGTCGCTGCTGATGTTCCCGATTACGATCGCCAACTTCTGGTCCGATCGGACGTGGGCACAGTGGATCAGCACGAATCTGAATTTCGATAAGCCGCTCGGCATGGTCTTCTATGTCCTGCTCATTATCGGGTTCACCTTCTTCTACACGTTCGTGCAATTCAACCCGCAGCAGATGGCGGACAATATGAAGAAGAACGGCGGCTATATTCCTGGCATCCGGCCAGGCAAGCCGACGGAAGGATTCCTGATGAAGCTGTTGACGCGATTGACGCTCTCGGGATCGATCTTCTTGGCTGTCATTTCCGTGCTTCCGGTCTTTTTCGCAGCCGCGGCTGATCTTCCCCGCACCGTCGGGTTCGGAGGAACATCGCTTCTGATCGTGACCGGCGTTGCGCTGGAGACGATGAAGCAGATCGAAAGCCAGTTGATCAAGCGGCATTACAAAGGGTTCATCAATAAGTGAGCCGGTTGAAGGTGGAGTATCAATGAACATTCTGTTTATGGGGCCTCCCGGCGCCGGCAAGGGCACCCAAGCGGAACGGATTACGGCAAGTTACGGGATTCCGCATATTTCTACCGGCGATGCATTCCGTCTGGCGATGAAGCAAGGCACGCCTCTGGGGCTGCAAGCCAAGTCATTCGTCGATCAGGGACTGCTTGTTCCTGACGAAGTCACGAACGGTATCGTGCGAGAACGGCTGGCTGCTCCGGATTGCGCATCCGGATTTCTGCTTGACGGATTCCCACGCACGATCGCGCAAGCGAACGCGCTTGACGATATGCTGGCAGAGATGGGTCGCAAGATTGACCATGTCATCAATTTGAAGGTGGACCGCAGCCTGCTGTTGGCGCGCCTGACCGGGCGGCGGATCTGCAAGTCATGCGGCTCCACTTATCATGTATTGTTCAATCCGCCGAAGCAGGAAGGCGTCTGCGACAAGTGCGGCGGCGAGCTCTACCAGCGGTCTGACGATACGGAAGAGAAGGTCGGTACCCGTCTTGACGAGTACACGAGCAAGACGGCGCCGCTCTTGGCTTATTACAGCGATAAGAACCTGCTCTTCGAATTGGACGGAGAGAAGGATATCGACCAGGTGACGGCCGATATCGATTTGCTTCTGCGGAGATCCGGTCGATCATGATCATCTGCAAATCCGCCAAAGAGTTGGACCTGATGCGGGAGGCTGGCCGTATTGTCGCGGAAACGCACCGATTGATGAATCAAGCGGTGGCGCCCGGCATTACAACCGCGGAACTGGATCGAATAGCGGACGACTATATTCGAAGCCAGGGTGCCGTTCCATCATTCAAAGGCTACAACGGGTTCCCGTCCAGTATTTGCGCTTCCACGAACGAGGAGCTCGTTCACGGGTTTCCCGGGCCGCGGAAGCTCAAAGAGGGCGACATCATCAGCATCGATATCGGCGCCGAGTATAAAGGTTATCATGGCGATTCCGCCTGGACCTACGGCGTCGGGACGATCTCGAGCGAGGCGCAGCGCCTCCTGGACGTTACGGAAGCTTCGCTCTATGCGGGACTCGATCTCGTACGTCCGGATGTTCGGCTGTTCACCGTTTCCCACGCCATCCAGAAGGTCATTGAAAGTGCGGGGTTCTCGGTTGTGAAGGAGTATGTCGGTCACGGCGTTGGGGCCAAGCTACACGAGGAACCGCAAATTCCGAATTACGGCATCGAAGGCCGAGGCCCGAGGCTGAAGCCGGGCATGACGCTTGCCATTGAACCGATGGTCGTGGCGGGAGAGCGCTATGTCAAGACGCTTGCGGACAATTGGACGGTCGTGACGGTGGATGGCTCGCTGTGCGCGCATTTCGAGCATACCGTAGCCGTAACCGAAGACGGGCATGAAATACTGACCCGTGCATGAATAAGCCAGGTGATTCGCGATGACAGACAGGAAATCGATCGTGCCCGGCGATGTGGTGAGAAGCCGGCGCGGCAAGGACGAGGGTCAACTCCTCGTTGTTCTGGCGATTGTCGACGAGCGATTCGCGCTCGTGGCCGACGGCGACAAGCGCCGGTTCGATCGGCCCAAGCGCAAGAACTTGCTGCACCTTCAGCCGCTCGGAATCCGGAGCGAGGAAGTGTCCGGAAGTCTTCGCGAGACCGGTCGCGTCACGAACGCGAAGCTTCGGTTCGCTATCGGCAGTGCTGAGAAGAAAGGAGAATGACGGTGGCCAAAGAGGACGTCATTGAAGTGGAAGGAACGGTTGTCGAACCGCTTCCGAACGCGATGTTCAAGGTGGAACTTGAGAATGGGCACCAGATTTTGGCGCATGTCTCCGGCAAACTGCGGATGCACTTCATCCGGATTCTGACGGGAGATAAAGTTGTAATCCAACTGTCGCCATATGATCTGACGCGGGGCCGCATTACCTACCGCAAATAGGAATGGGAGAGACTTTGGGGATTCGGTGTGACTTTGAACTCCGTTCAAAGATCCTGATGTAAGGCTCAAAGATCCCGATGTCAAGGAGGATACAATCATGAAGGTGAGACCGTCGGTCAAGCCGATCTGTGAAAAATGCAAAGTCATTCGCCGCAAAGGCAATGTGATGGTTATTTGCGAAAATCCGAAACACAAACAAAAACAAGGTTAAAGGAGGTGCTTTCAGTCTATGGCTCGTATTGCTGGTGTTGACATTCCGCGCGACAAGCGCGTGGTAATCTCCCTGACGTACATCTTCGGAATTGGCAAATCGACTTCCGAGAAGCTGCTGCAGACGGCCGGCGTCAATCCCGATACGCGTGTACGCGATCTGACGGAAGATGAGCTTGGCCGCATTCGTGAGACGATCGACAAATCGCAGAAGGTGGAAGGCGATCTTCGTCGTGAAATTGCTCTGAACATCAAGCGCTTGACGGAAATCGGATGCTATCGCGGCATTCGCCATCGCCGCGGACTCCCGGTACGCGGACAACGCACCAAGACGAACGCGCGCACACGCAAAGGCCCGCGTCGTACGGTAGCGAACAAGAAGAAGTAATAAGGGGGGATAATCAACAATGGCACCTAAAGGTAAGAAAGTCGTTCGTACGAAACGTCGCGACCGGAAAAATATCGATACAGGCGTTGCTCACATCCGCTCCACCTTTAACAATACAATCGTTACGATTACGGACCCGCACGGCAATGCGATCTCTTGGGCAAGCTCCGGCAACCTGGGCTTCAAGGGCTCCCGCAAGTCCACGCCTTTTGCCGCCCAGATGGCCGCGGAATCCGCAGCCAGAGCGGCAATGGAGCATGGCATGCGTACTGTTGAAGTTATGGTTAAAGGTCCGGGCGCCGGACGCGAAGCTGCGATCCGTTCCCTGCAGGCTGCAGGTCTTGAAGTCAGCATGATCAAAGACGTCACGCCGGTTCCCCATAACGGCTGCCGTCCTCCGAAGCGCCGCCGCGTATAAGACGCGCCGCAATGTGGTATCAAACAAAAACAACTTGTGAATAATGGTTGTAATGGTTAGGCATACTACATGGTTTACCTTGTGTAAACTACGGCAACGTCCGAGCGTGAGACGTTTGAAGGAGGGTAATGCTTGTGATTGTGATTGAGAAGCCGAAGATCGAATCGGTAGAAATTCAGGAAGACAAAAGATACGGTCGTTTCGTCGTGGAGCCGCTCGAGCGCGGCTACGGGATGACGCTGGGCAACTCCCTCCGCCGTATTCTTCTGTCGTCCTTGCCGGGCGCCGCCGTCATTTCCGTACAGATTGACGGCGTACTTCACGAATTCTCCACGATCCCCGGGGTGATGGAAGACGTCACCGAGATCATCCTGAACCTGAAGCGATTGTCGCTGAAGATTCACTCCGACGAGGAGAAGATTCTTGAAATCGACGCAGAAGGCGAAGGCGTTGTACTGGCTGGCGATATCAGGGCGGACAGCGATGTCGAAATCCTCAACCCGGACCTGCACATCGCTACGCTGGCTTCCGGCGCGCGCCTTCATATGCGTATTTACGCCAGACAAGGCCGGGGATACATTCCCGCGGATCGCAACAAGAAAGAAGATCAGCCGATCGGAGTCATTCCGATCGATTCGATCTATACGCCGATTACGCGCGTGAACTATCAAGTTGAGAACACCCGTGTCGGACAAGTGACCAACTACGACAAGCTGACGCTGGAAGTTTGGACGGATGGCAGCATTCGACCCGAAGAAGCGGTCAGCCTCGGCGCGAAGATTCTGACGGATCACTTGTCGCTGTTCGTCGGCTTGACGGATGAAGCCAAGGATACCGAGACGATGAAGGAGAAAGAAGAGGACAAGAAAGAGAAAGTGCTCGAGATGACGATCGAAGAGCTTGATCTATCTGTCCGTTCTTATAACTGCCTGAAGCGCGCCGGCATTAACACCGTTCAAGAATTGATCACCAAGACCGAAGAAGACATGATGAAGGTCCGCAATCTCGGGCGCAAGTCTTTGGAGGAAGTGCAGGAGAAACTCGAAGAGCTTGGGCTCGGCCTGCGCATCGAAGAGTAGTAACGTGACGACCATATGCGGCAGCCTTGGGCGCCGTTGGTTGGAATTGCACTAGTAAGGGAGGGAATACAGTGGCTTATTCCAAATTGAGTCGCGACTCCAGCTCGCGGAAGGCTTTGTTCCGCGACCTGGTAACCGACTTGTTCTTGTACGAACGCATTCAGACGACCGAGGCGAAAGCCAAGGAAGTTCGTTCGATCGCGGAGAAATTGATCACGCTCGCCAAGCGCGGCGACCTGCATGCGCGCCGCCAAGTTGCGGCATTCGTGCGTCGGGAGACGCTGGACGGCGAGAAAGACGCGATCCAGAAGCTGTTCTCGGATCTGGCATCCCGATATTCGGAGCGCGCGGGCGGTTATACCCGCATCCTGAAGCTGGGACCCCGCCGCGGCGACTCTGCGCCGATGGTATATCTGGAGCTCGTAGATCGAGCGTAAGGTCTGAAGAAGCAGGCGGATACGACGAACAGGAAAGGTGAGAGTTTGCTCTGCAAACTCCCTATTAGAGGATGAGCCGAATCCATATTCGGAACATCCTCTTTTTTTCAACAGAAAGTCGGAGGTGTGGAAGTGCGGCGGAACTTGTGTCTGATCATCGGATATGACGGAACGGCATATAGCGGCTTCCAAAGCCAGCCAAGCGGCAACACAGTACAGGACATGCTGGAAGCGTCGATCCGTATGCTCACCGGTGTTCCGACGCATGTGACCGGCGCCGGGCGAACGGATGCGGGCGTTCATGCCAGGAAGATGGCCGTTAATTTCTATACGGATTCGCGAATTCCGGCCGAGCGGTGGGCTGTTGCCTTGAATACACGATTGCCGAAAGATATCGTCGTCCATTCTGCGCATGAAGTGCCGGAACATTTCCACGCCCGGAGGCATGCCATTCGCAAAACGTATCGCTATACGATCAACAGCTGCAAATTTCCGGACATTTTTCATCGGCGCTATCAGTTTCACCACCCAACTCCGCTGAATATTGAAGCGATGCAAGCTGGGTTGCAGCATCTGATCGGCGAGCACGATTTCACTTCTTTCACCAGCCCCTTGTCTACGAAGCCGCATCATGTCAGGACGGTATTCGAAGCTCGATTGGTCCACGAACCATTGAGAGATGAAGTCCCTACGTATTTGGAACATTTCGACCATGAGCGCTATCCAGGCAAATCCAGAGGGGTATATCATCTATACGTTACCGGCAACGGCTTTCTGTATCAAATGGTCCGTATTATCATCGGAACGATCCTGCAAGTTGGCGAAGGCAAGCGTCCGCCCGAAGAGATCGGCTCGATCCTGGGGGCGCGCAGTCGCGCCAAGGCAGGCCCTACGGCAGTGCCGCACGGCCTGACCTTATGGAATATCGAATACGATAATAAATTGCTTGCACTGCCCGATACATTCATGTAAAATAGTCATTGTGCTTTCTTCCTGGCTTCCCACGGCCCCGAGGAAGGGAAGTCACCTTTTTTCCTATGATTAACATGAACATTGCATGCGAATCGGACTTGCGCTGACCATCCAGCGGCAAGCGACAACTGAACGATACACAGACGATGCAACACAATCGTTAAGGAGGATCATCCATGCGTACCACTTACATGGCGAAGACGAACGAAGTCCAGCGCAAATGGTTGCTGATCGACGCCGAAGGCAAGACGCTGGGCCGTCTGGCCAGCGAAGCCGCCGCACTGATTCGCGGCAAACACAAGCCGGAGTTCACCCCGCACATTGATACTGGTGATTTCGTCATCATCGTCAATGCCGACAAGATCGTGTTGACGGGCAAGAAGCTGCAGCAGAAGAAGTATTACACGCATTCCCACTATCCGGGTGGCTTGAAGACGACGACAGCTGGCGAAATGCTGAATAAGAAGCCTGCTCGCATCGTGGAACTTGCCGTGTACGGCATGCTTCCGAAGAACAAGCTCGGACATCAGCTGCAGACGCATCTGAAGGTGTACGCAGGCAGCGAGCACCCGCACCAAGCCCAACAACCTGAAGTTTACGAACTTCGCGGATAAGAGGAGGACTAGCGAATGGCTCAATTGCAATATATCGGAACAGGCCGTCGGAAACAATCCGTCGCACGCGTTCGTCTCGTGCCCGGCGAAGGCCGCATCGTCATTAATACACGCGACATCAACGAATATTTCGGTCTGGATACGCTCAAGCTGATCGTCAAGCAACCGCTCGTACTTACCGATACGACGGGCAAATACGATGTCGTTGTACTTGCGCATGGCGGCGGCACGTCCGGTCAAGCCGGCGCGATTCGTCACGGAATTTCCCGCGCGCTGCTCAAGGCTGATCCGGAACTGCGTCCCGCGCTGAAGAAAGCCGGATTCCTGACCCGCGACCCGCGGATGAAGGAACGTAAGAAGTACGGCCTCAAGGCTGCACGCCGCGCGCCTCAATTCTCGAAGCGTTAATTTGATTTTGCCTATTATGCGAACTACACGGATGCCTCTCTTGCCGAATTTCTGGCAAGAGGGGCATTTTTGCATGCTGTGAATACGATGCATAGATAGGCGATTGTCGCAATAATCCGTGCAGGAAAACACCTTGTCATTGAACTCGCCGTATGATCCGAGTATAATGTAATTAAATCGGATAAAATTACTTGGAATTATGGACGGAGGCAAACCTTTATGAACTTTTTCGAAAAAGAAACGATTATCCGGGAGAAGGCAGAGGCGTTCGAGGACGCTTCGGCGGAAACGGTGATTCGTTGGGCGGTCGATACATTCCCGAACATCACGTTCGCATGCAGCTTTGGCGCCGAGGATGTCGTGCTTGTCGACATGCTGCAGAAGATCAGTCCCCGCACGGACATTTTCTATCTGGACACGGATTTTCATTTTCAAGAAACGTATGAAACCAGGGACAGAATCGTAGATAAATACGGGCTGTCGTTCGTGCAGGTTAAGCCGCTTTTGACACCGGAAGAGCAGGCGGCACAGCGTGGCGATGAGCTGTGGAAGCGCGACCCGAACGAATGCTGCAATATCCGCAAGGTGGAGCCGCTCACCCGCATCTTAGGCCAATACGAAGCGTGGATTACCGGCATCCGCCGGGATCAAGCGCCAACTCGGGCGAATGCCAAGAAGGTTGAGTACGATACGAAGTTCGGATTGGTGAAGTTCAACCCGATCGCTGCATGGACATCCGATGACGTATGGGCCTATATCCGCGAGCACGGCCTTATTTACAATCCGCTTCACGATCGGAACTATCCGAGCATCGGCTGCGAGTACTGCACGCGTCCGGTCATGCCCGGAGAAGACCCGCGTGCGGGGCGTTGGGCAGGCAACGAGAAGACGGAATGCGGCCTTCACAAGTAATACCATCCATAAGTAGAAAGGAAAGAACGCAATTATGAGTGCGATTCAACCGCATGGCGGCACATTGATCAATCGGTTGGCAGAAGGCGCGGAGCGCGAGGAATGGATGGTCAAGGCGAATGAGCTGGCTGCGATTCCCGTGAGCAATTGGACGATATCCGATCTGGACCTGATCGGCGTCGGCGCTTTCAGCCCGTTGACCGGATTCATGAACGAAGAGGACTATACGTCCGTAGTGAGCACGATGCGCTTGAAGAGCGGTCTCGTCTGGAGCATTCCCGTTACGCTTGCGGTTACGTCCGATCAAGCAGGTGCGTTGTCGGTCGGTCAGCAGGTAGCGTTGATCGGGGAGAAGGATGGCGTTGTCTATGCAATCATGGACATTGAAAGCATCTATAAGGCGGATAAACGGCATGAGGCGGTCCAAGTATTCAAGACGGACAGCATCGAACATCCAGGCGTCGTGAAGCTGTTCGATCGTCCGGATGTATACGTGGGCGGCCCGATCCGGGTGCTTAATCGCCCGCAGCCGGAGAAGTTCGGGGGATATTACTTTACGCCCGAACAGACGCGTCAGATCTTCGCCGAGAAAGGTTGGCGGACGGTCGTCGGGTTCCAGACGCGTAATCCGGTGCACCGCGCGCATGAATATATTCAGAAATGCGCGCTGGAAGTCGTGGACGGCCTGTTCCTGAATCCGCTTGTCGGAGAGACGAAATCGGACGATGTACCGGCGAACGTGCGCATGAAGAGTTATGTGGCGCTGCTGGAAAACTATTATCCGCAAGACCGCGTGTTTTTCGGCGTCTTCCCGGCTGCGATGCGTTATGCGGGACCGCGTGAGGCGATCTTCCATGCGATGGTCCGCAAAAACTATGGTTGTACGCACTTCATCGTCGGTCGCGACCATGCCGGTGTCGGCAGCTACTACGGCACTTACGAAGCGCAGGAATTGCTGCGCAGCTTCCCGCCTGACGATCTCGGCATTACTCCGCTGTTCTTCGAGCACAGCTTCTTCTGTAAAAAATGCGGCAATATGGCATCGAACAAGACGTGCCCGCACGGGTCGGAAGATCATGTCGCATTGTCCGGTACGAAGGTTCGCGCGATGCTGCGTGACGGCATCTGCCCGCCGCCCGAGTTCTCCCGTCCCGAAGTAGCCCGGATTCTGATCGAAGGCATGGCGGAAGCCAGCAAATCGTATTCCATCTAAACCATCATAATAGCCCGCCTTGTCCCATAGAATATAGGGAATATCGTTCCCGGGACGGGGTGGGTTTTGTTGTTGAATGCCAATCATCGATCATGGCGGAGCAGGATGAACATCCGTCGGCGATTCGTCGTCTGGCTGACCAGGCGCGGATGGATTCGTCTGGGGGTAACCGCGGGCTTGGTCGCGTTGACGACGGCGATTCTGCTGTCCGAGACTCCGTCGTCCAGCACCTGGACGTACTGGTCCATGCCGTTATCCGGCAAATCGATCATGCTGGATGCGGGCCACGGCGGCCCCGACGGCGGGGCTGTCAGCCGGTCGGGCACGATCGAGAAGGATTTGAACCTTGCGATCGTGCTTTATTTGCGCGACTATCTACAGCAAGCGGGCGCGGTCGTTACTTTGACGCGAGAAGGCGATTACGATCTGGCTCAGCCCGATACGAAGGGTTATTCCAGACGCAAGACGGAGGACTTGCTGGAACGCGCAGACAGGATCGGGGAGCAGCATCCGGATCTGACTCTCAGCATCCATATGAACAGCATTCCTTCCCCTAAGTGGTCGGGCGCCCAGACATTCTATTACTCTGGCAATGCCGAAGGCAAACGGCTGGCGGACGATATCCAGACGGAAATTCGGGTCGCGCTCGAGAATACCGACAGGATTGCCAAGACGAACGACACGGTGTACTTGCTTAAAACAGCAAAGATGCCGACGGCGCTTGTCGAAGTCGGGTTCCTGTCGCATCCGGGCGAATCGCGGCTGCTGGCGAACGAAGCATACCAGAAGAAGGTTGCTGCTGCCATCTACAGGGGGATGCTAAGATACATGACCGGCAACAGCGACCAGCCTTAGGCTGTGCTATAATAGGAGCAGCAAGCAGATCGATACTGGAGGTCGCGTCATGTTAACAAGAGCATCAATCATTGCGGCTTTGCGGCAGATCGCGGAGCCGACGTTGCATAAGGGACTGGCCGAGCTCGGCCTGATCCGCGACATCGTCGTGCGGGAGTCTGCCGCCAACCTGACGGCAGTATTGCATCCAAGCAGTATGGGGCAGGCCGGCAGTTTGGAAGAGGAGATCAAGAAAGCCTTGTCGGAAGCGGGGGCACCATCCGTTCATCTCCGAATTCGCGAGATGACCGACCATGAGCGTGATGAGGTGCTGTCGAAGCTGCAGTCGAATGCCGCGACGACATCACAGCCGCAAGCGCAGGCGGCGCCGGTCAAGGGCCATGCTGCCGGGCTTGAGAAGCATGCGCTGCTCCATCCTGACAGCGGCGTCTCGTTCATCGCGGTCGCCAGCGGCAAGGGCGGTGTCGGCAAGTCGACCGTCACCGTCAATCTGGCGGCGGCACTGGCCCGCCAGGGCAAGCGGGTCGGCTTGATCGACGCCGATATATACGGCTTCAGCGTGCCGGATATGATGGGAATCGAGGAACGGCCGGAGCAGGTCGGGCAGAAGATCATTCCGGTGGAGCGTTATGGCGTCAAGGTGATCTCGATGGGATTCTTCGTGGAAGACAACAGCCCGATCGTCTGGCGCGGGCCGATGCTTGGGAAGATGCTGCGCAACTTCTTCGCCGAGATCGAATGGGGCGAGCTCGACTACTTGTTGTTGGACTTGCCGCCGGGTACGGGCGATATCGCGCTCGACGTCCACCAGATGATTCCGCAGAGCAAGGAGATCATCGTCACGACGCCGCACGCGACGGCCGCTTTCGTGGCGGCGCGCGCCGGCGCTATGGCGATCAAGACAAATCACGAAATTATCGGCGTCGTGGAAAATATGGCCTACTACGAATGCGGCGGCTGCGGCAACCGGGATTACGTCTTCGGCCGAGGTGGCGGCGGCAAATTGGCCGAGACGCTGAATACGGAACTGCTCGCACAGTTTCCACTTGGCGCACCGGACAATCATCCGTCCGAACCGGATTATTCCCCGTCGGTGTACAAGGCTTCATCGCAGACCGGACAGGCATACGATGCGTTGGCGGCTTCGGTCATCAAAAGGTGCGGTGCATAGCGATAGCGGGGTTGGCAGCGATTCATACAGAGGGGTCTTCCTGTGCAAAACGGTCGAATGACCGATTGCAGGAAGACCCCTGTTTTGCTGGGCGGACTTATCCCCCGCTGCCTTGGCTTTCTTTTTGGCCTCCGCTTTCCTCTCCTCCGCCCTCCTCGCCGCCTTGACCTTCCCCTTGCCCGCTCTTCCCTCCTTGTCCTTCTTGCTTGCCGGACTCCTTCGGTGTCAATTCTTCCTTGACGACGGATTGCAGCATCTTTATGATCTCCAGCTTGAACAACGGATTCTGCATCGCTTCCGTCACTCCGGACATCAGCTGCTTGCGGTATTCCGGCGTCTTCGTCGCGTCGAACAGCACGCGCTGGGCATCCGGTTGCTTCATCATTTCGATCAGATCTTTCTGGTAGTCGGGGTCTTTCATCAGGTCTTTATGAATTTGCTTGTTGTCTTTGCTGACTGCTTTGGCGAATTCGCCGGCGAATTTCGGATCCTTCATGATCTTCTCGATCACGACGTTGTAATCGGGCGATGTCAACACGTCCTTGACCGCCAGCTTGACCTGCTCATGATCTTGCGGCGTCATGCTCTTGGCAAGCAACGTGCCTTCACCCTCCGCCGTTAGCGAGGACGCCTTGGTAATGGCCTTCTGGGCTTCCTCGGAACCGAGGATGTCGATGACCATCGACTTCACTTCTTTATAACTCATCTGATTGCCGCCGCCGCTGGATTCTTGACCGCAGGACGCGAGCGCAAGCGAGCAGACTGCGAGAGCTGCGGCGATCGCGATTGCGCGCATACCGACCTCTCCCTTCAATGGGGATGATGATGGGAATAGTATGTGTTTTGAATCGTCGGTTTATCAAGGGCGTTCGTGGCGATGGAGGTTGGATCATGGTAAAATGGGAGGGGAGAAGGGGGAGTTGTGCCTTGAGTTTGCGTAAATGGGCCAAATTGTTCGGTATTTCGATCGCGATCGGAGGGATCGTGTCCTTGGCGGTAGGTGTCGTGATGGCCTACCTGGATCCGGACTTTTCCATACCGAAAGCGGACGATTGGATCTATAACCTGTTTACATTTTTGTTCAGCGGTTTGACGCTCGGCGCGTTTGCGCATATGGGCTTCTTCGCGTATTTGACGCTCAATTACATCGCGCTAAGCATTTTCAAGAAGCCGTACTTGTGGATTGCCTTCCAAGGTTTCGTGACGTTATTCGTGTTGGTGGAAGTCACGATCAATCTATACGATACAAGCTTCCCGCCGATGACATATTGGGTGCTGCCGATCGTGCTCGTATTGGCATCGCTTGCCGTGACCTGGCGCAAAGTTCGGGAAACGACCAAGAACGCCTGGATTCCTTCGCTGTTCTTCATGATCGTGGTGACGGTGCTGGAAGGGAACCCGGCGTTTCGATCGGGAAGCATCTCCTCATTGGTCTATATGATGCTTCCGTTGTTTGCTTGCAATACGTATCAGATCTTGCAGCTGCACCGGATACTGGAAGCCAAGTCCCCGTTGTCTGACGCAGCCAAGGCTAGTTGAAGCACGGCGACCGCGTTAAGCTAGCGTGTTCCAGGCGGAGCGATCTTCGACGACTTTATGTTTCGTTTCGGATTGGCCGATCAGTTGCCCGACCGTTACGAATTCGTAGCCCTTCGCTCTAAGTTGATCGATGATAATCGGGAGCGCTTGGTGCGTCTGCGTGCAGGAATCGCTGGCGTGGAGCAGCACGATGTCGCCGTTGTGCGCTTTGCTGACGACCCGCTGAACGATCGTGTCGACACCGGGGTTTTTCCAATCCAAGGAATCGGTGTCCCATTGAATGACTTTGTAGCCAAGTTCGTCTGCGACCTTCAGCACGCGTTTGTCAAAGTCTCCGTTCGGCATCCGGATCAGATTCGGGGCTTTGCCTGTGAGTTCTGTCAGCATGCCGTGGGCGGTCGAAATTTGTTTGCGGATGTCCGGCTCTTCATAGGTGCTGTAGTTGTCGTGCTTGTGGCCATGACTTCCTATTTCGTAACCGGCATCCGCGATGCGTTTGACGAGATCGGGATGCGTCTTGCTCCAAGGTGAAGACAGGAAGAAGGTAACGTTGTCCACGCCCTTGTTTTGCAAAATGTCGAGGATGGGGGCGGCGCGCTTGTCTCCCCAGCTGATGTCGAAGGTAAGCGCGATGACTTTGCGGTCGGTCGGCACGCTGTAGATAGCAGATGGGGCTTGCGATTGCGGCGCGAATACGCTCAGATGATCTTTTTCCACCCAGATGACGGCGAGCGACAGCACGAATGCAATCGCGACGAACAGAGTTTGACGAATTTTCTTGGCATTCAGTACAATGAATAAATTCATGGCAGGATCCGGCTCCTTCCGTACTTGAGCTCAGTGTTCGGGTATTTTCCGCAAACTTGCCTAGGTGTGTCTTGAACTTGTCTATTACACTGTATGGCTTGACCTGCTTACTTATTCTTGTTCCATGAAGGAGGTCCGAGATGTTCTCTCGTCCGGCGTTGGCGGCATCCTGGAGAGATGTGCGTCCATATTTTATTTTCGCTCTTATCCTGTTTTTCGCGGCGATGGTCGTGGGAGGGACACCCAGCGGGGCGACGGATTTCATTAAGGACCAGGTTCGCAGCATGGCGGATTTGGCACAGGAGACCGAGAAGGCCGACAATCCGCAAATGGCTTTCTTCTGGCTCATCTTCAAGAAGAACGTGCTGGCTTGCATCATGACCATGTACTTGGGCATCGGGGCGGGCATTTTTCCGTTGTTCACGATGGCGCTGAACGGCATGTTAATGGGTTTTCTATTCGGAGCGATGTCACAAGAAGGGCAGCCTGTCGGGCTGCTGATCGTGAAAGGGATTTTGCCGCACGGCATTCTGGAACTGCCGGCATTGTTCTTGGCGGCGGGCTTCGGCATGATGCTCGGGGTTGGGGTGCTCAGGGGAGTGTTCGGTTCTCTGTTCGGCAAGACCGATCCGTGGGGGCTGTTCTCCCGATCCATTCGCGGCTCGATTCCTGCGCTCGTCGTATTGGTCGTATTGCTGCTGCTGGCTGCCATAGTGGAAAGTACTGTCACGTATTCGTTGATGACTTGATTTGAATATTGGCGTCTTTCGGGTGTGATAAATCGGAACGATTTGGTGCATAACACTAAAACGTGCCGTGCAGGACTGTCTTATGATGCGTTCTGTCTCGGCGATTCCGCTTATCACGACAGAAGGGTGCGGGCGCGATGCTTGGAATGATGTTCACCGACAAAGAATGCAGGGAACTGGGGTATATGCTTCGCAAGGAATTGGACGAAATGCTGATGGATATTGGGGACAGGAAGCTGGAGGGGCCAGTGAGGGAAGCGATCGTGAAACGGTATAAAATCGTCTTTCGCATCTACGCCCGCATGGCTTCTCCCCGCGATTTGTCGCGGTACGCGATCGGATTGCGCAACGGACGATAACGATTTGTGCTTGCATGTTAGATTTTTGCAGTTAATTTGCACTTGACGTGCACGTTCATGATGTGATAAATTATCTATCGCCCCTTATGGGGGCAACATAACGCACAGATGGTCGCCGAGGGAAGAATAATATTTCCAGTTGCAAACACCCAATTCTGTGTGATATATTATAAAAGTCGCCGTTAACGCGGTGCACATACGACGAAGTCTTATGGCGGAGTCGGAATTGCCCTTTGAAAACTGAACATCGAGCGTAATACGGAACAGTCGTCTTTAGACGACAAACCAGTTTCAAAATGAGCCATCATGGCTCTCAGATATTGGACATTTCCACTCTCGGGATCCCTCACGGGACCCTGCCGTGGAAAGTCCGTTAACGGAGAGTTTGATCCTGGCTCAGGACGAA
>JAEWAQ010000064.1 GCA_023391635.1 Bacillota bacterium
TTCGTCCTGAGCCAGGATCAAACTCTCCGTTAACGGACTTTCCACGGCAGGGTCCCGTGAGGGATCCCGAGAGTGGAAATGTCCAATATCTGAGAGCCATGATGGCTCATTTTGAAACTGGTTTGTCATCCGAAGACGACTGTTCCGTATTACGCTCGATGTTCAGTTTTCAAAGGGCAATTTCGACTCCGCCACAAGGCTTCATCGTGTGTCTGCCGTGCTAACGGCGACTTTTATAATATATCACAGCCGCCTATGCCATTGCAAGAACTTTTTTTATTCCAAATCCTTCTCACAATCAGGCAGCCATTCTCGCCGCTAGCTGTATAAAGACGGCGAAAGCTAATTTATCACACTCGGGCATGCCGCGTCAACCTCACGTTTCAGTCCTGCTCATTTTCTCCGATCGCAACTTCATTTCATTTTCTCGATTCACCCGACGTATATCGCAATTCCTGCATCAATATCCCGTGATCGGATACGTTTCTCGCGACTTCCTTGGCCAAGCCCCGCTGAATCAGCTTCTGCAGGAGCAGCGGCAGATCCAGCGGCAGTCCGAGCAGACGAGCATCTTGCTGAAGTTCCGCCACAGACCACGGCTCCTCCCGACTGCCCAACATGTGAATCAACAACGAACAGGACGTCTGCATCTTTGTTTGCATGGAAAACTCGCAGGCGAGCACGACCAGCTGGACGCGCTGCTCGAGCGTCTCCGGACTCGTCGTCAGTTCCTCGAACAGCTTATAGATACCGGGATTGACGCCTCGCATCTGCTCCCAGACCGTCAATTCCGGCAACATCCCTTGTTCCACCAGAGCCACATGCGCCCAATAATGCAACGCTGTCAGCACATGGCTGTAAGCATCGAGAATTTGACCGCTCTGAAGGTCGCGCTGCGCGCTTTTATAGGAAAGAACGAAGCGGGAAAATTCGCTGAGCAGCTTCTGTTCCCGCAGTAAAATCGGCCACTTTCGGAGCTTTCCGCGCAATGTCGTGAGCAGCCCCGTCGGGTCGGACAGCACCTCGCCCTTCACGAGCCACCTGACGCCGTCGCGATCTCCTTTTACCGCCCATTGCTCCAGTGCTTCAGGCGTAACCCGCCGCACGCGGACCCGCAAGTCGCCTTGCAGCCACAGTTCTGTCTCTTCAAGCGGCGACACCTTGTCGCAAACGATCAGAACCAATCGGTCGGCTTCTCCGGACAGACTGGCATAAGGGTCGGATACGAGCATGAGACCGGCCAACCCTTCTTCTCTGCCGAATAAATCACGAAAATACACCGCTTTTGAATCCATCTGATTCAAAATATTCACCGTCCGACGCTCATGATTGGCGATCCCACCCGTTGGATCGCGGATGGAACAGGTAGCCTGTCCGCGTAATGTAGGCTATAATGAAGGATAATTCTACAACGACCTGCCAGTTTCCTGCCGAACATTCGGGACGTCTGACAGAAATCAAATCCGCAACAATATCGGGGAGAGTTTGCTCCGCAAACTGCCTATTAAAGGATGGGAATCGCTACATGAAATGGAAAGCGAGCAAAATTTCCACTTTGCGCACATGGGGGCTTCTGCTCGTCATGCTTGGCCTCGGGCTGTGTGTATTCGGGACGATCGGCATCATCATGTTCGGTCAGGCGGGCAAGATCATCGCCGGCATCTTCATGGTTATCGGCATCATCACCTGCCTGGTGAGCATGGGCGTCTATTTCTGGGTCGGCATGGTATCGACGAACGCGCCCGTCATCACTTGCCCGGAATGCAGCAAGAACACGAAGATGCTGGGCGAGACCGACCGCTGCATGTATTGCCATACGATTCTGACTTGGAACCGGGACAAGGCCACTTCCAAGGCGCCGGCCGAAGCCGAATCGCCAGGCCCCTCAGCTTAAATATCCGCCTATAATAACGAAGAGAGTGCTCGGGCCATCATCGGCTTTCGGACACTCTCTTTGTTCATATAACCTTTCGATCCGCGAATTCATTCGCTGCCCAAGCCTGACAATTGATCCGATATTTCTGCCATATGCGCCTTGGTATCCGGCGTTCCCAACGCATGAATTCGATCGAAAATCTGCCTCAGCGTTCCGTCATACGCATCATTCTCACGATCCCAATGGTAAGGCAACCCGGGCGTCATACCGCGAATGAAAGTCGCATGCTCGGACTCGTCCAGTCTTCCGAACAATCGCTCAAGCGCGGTCGCTTCTTCGTCCGTCGCTTCAATTTCCCATTCATATGCGGCATTTCCTTGCTCCCGCGACAACGATTTCGATTGCACGGATACGTAATATTTCGACTTTTCCATAATGCGAACGCTCCTTTCGTTACCCGAATGCCAGCCACGCCAAAATGCCTAGCACAAGCGCGAGAATGGGAATGACGATATAGAGCACGACGATGGGGTTATGGGCAATCGGCCGTTGCGCCGTGAGGCTGGAAGGCTCTGTCAGATCTCTTCGCTTGTGCTGTTGTTTGTTCATGATCAGCACGCTATAACAGGTCCCGACAATTACAATGACAACGCCTATTATCGCCAGATAATACAGCATGAACCGCACGCTCCCTTCCGTAAATCCCTCCGTATCCTTATTGTCCCAAACAAGCCGACCTCTATGCATCAGTACAACAAAAAGCGGCCTTTCGGCCGCCACACGTAGGGGTATTATATCTGCACTTACGCTTATACCTATGCTTCTTATGCTTATGGGCGACTCTGCAAATGCTGATCCATCACTTTCCAAATATCGCCTGCCGCAAAGCTTCGCGCCCAAGCTGCCGTGCCAGCCAAGTTATACTTCTTGGCCAGGTTCATTCTCGCTTCCATCGATACGGCGTCCTCAATCCACATTTTCTGCGTGACTTCGCCGTCCTTGAATTCGACGTAATGCTGCCCCGTCTCCTCCGAGAATACCGGCGTCAGCTTCTTGTCCGCCAGGAGCGTCGCAACGGCGCTCATGCTCATCGTCTTGGACGTCACTTTCACCCCGCCTTTGCCGTCAGGCGTCTCCGACCACATCCGCGTATACAGCGGAAGACCGAGCACCAGCTTCTCGGGCGGCACCTTGTCTTCTTGCAGGATACGGCGAATGGACGCTTCTGCCCACGGCAGAGACGAGACCGAACCGGCGACCGGACTGCTCGCCCAATGCTCGTCGTACGCCATGACCATCATATAATCGACCGTCTGTCCCAGCTTGGCGCGATCGAGAAACACCGACCAAAATTCGCTGTTCGATTTGGGTGTCACGTCGATCGAGATGACCAAATTTTGCTCATGCGCAAGCGGCGTCAACTCCCGAACGAACTGGACCAAATTCTCTTTATCGGATGTCTTCACATTCTCGAAATCAAGGTTGATGCCTTGCAGCTTGAACGATTTCGCATAAGCCAGCAGCTGTTGGATCATCGTCAGCCGCGTCTCGTAGGACGCCAGCGCCTGCTCCGTGCGCTCCTTTTCGAAGCCGTTGCTGAACAACGCCCACACTTGCACGCCTTTCGCGCGATACCACTCGGAATAGGCGGCATCTGCTTTGCTGCGAATCGTCCCCTTGCCATCCGTCAATTCGAACCAGGTTGGGCTGACCACGTTGACGCCCGTCAGATCGCCGATCTTCTTCGGGTCCGGCTTGACGTTATAGATGGCCTCCCAAGTCAGGTTGATGCGCTTGCCCGTCGCCTGCCAAGGCGTGAACGCCTCGGGCTCCTGCGGCTTCGGCAGCGTCTTCGCAGGCAGCAGGATGGCATCTTGCTTGGCGATATAGCCAAGTTTGCCGGATGCGGACTGCGCCCGGTACCATCCGTCAAGCTCTCCCCATATGCGAATGGCCGCGCCTTTCGCCAGATCTTCCACGATTGGATGTCGGATGCCCGGTCCGTCGCGGAGCTGCACGCCATTCTCCTTCAACTGCGTGATTTCCGCAGGCTGAATGGCTTGTCCCGGCGCAAACAGCGTCACGATTCCCGTGCTATCGTCCATCTCGGTTTGGAAGCCGAATAATTCCTTGAGCGGCGCGAGCGGCAGGTAGACTGTCTCGCCTTCCTTCACCGCCGCGAATTGCAGCGTAAACGGCTTATGATTCATCGTGGCGTCAAGTGC
Organism: Bacillota bacterium; assembly: GCA_023391635.1. Taxonomy (GTDB): domain Bacteria; phylum Bacillota; class Bacilli; order Paenibacillales; family Paenibacillaceae; genus Cohnella. The sequence goes on from JAEWAQ010000064.1 coordinate 4,102, forward strand.
TCCGATTTTGAAATGCAGCACCTGCGACTTCGTCGTCAGCACGACCGTATCCGACTCTTTCTCGTAAAGAATGCCATCTCCAACGAGCTGCTGGCCGACTTCAAGCGGGATGAGCAGCCCTTCTCTTTCTCCCAACGAATAGGATTTCGTCCATTCTCCGTTCTGCATGATCGGATGAGGAGCGGTTAGATAGGCAGGAATGACATGCTCGGTGTTCGGCTTCTCCGTCTCCGTCCAAGCCCACCATGCGGTTGCTGCCGCAGATACGACGAATAACAGGAAGATTGCCCATAACCAGGCCCGGGACTTCCTTCTGCGGCTCCGGGTCCCGAGCTCCAGCGATCTGCTCACGATCTCCACTCCTTCTTCTGGTTGAATAGCTGTCGCCCGTTATTGGACGAGACCGCCGGATGGAAAGTTTCGAGTAAAATAGAAGAAACGGCTTGCCGGCTTGTCGTGACAGGGCGGTGAACCGTTTCCTCGGGGGATTATGCAATTAGTTGCTGCCGCCCCGGCATGTGGGGCAGATGCCGTAAATCTCCATGCGATGTCCCTGTACGAGAAAGCCTGTCGAAGTTTCGGCCGCTTCTTCCACGGCTTTAACGGGCGGATGCTCGAAATCGACCATGCTGCCGCATACGGTGCAGATCGCGTGATAGTGGTCGGATAAGTCCGCATCGAATCGGCTGGAATCGTCTCCGTAAGTCAACTCCCGGACCAGCCCGGCTTCCACGAACAGTTTCAAATTGTTGTACACCGTCGCGACGCTCAGGCTCGGATACTGGGGAGAAAGCGTCCGAAAAATATCGTCGGCAGTCGGATGCACGTCTGTCTCCATTAAATATTCCAGGATCGCATAACGTTGCGGCGTCATCCGGACGCCGCCGGATTTGAGCTGGTCCACGGCCTGATGTACCCGGGGTTCCATGCTCTTCACAGCCTTTCAGATTAAAGTGATAACCAGATCATAATAATTCCATTGTAAGTTGGCGTTCTTGCCATTGTCAATGGAAGAAGCAGCCGTTACGGTTCGCCTCTCTCGAGCGTGATGTCCATTTGCGATTGTACGTCGATCTTCCAGGCGCCATCCCCGAGCTTGCCCGAAGCCGAATGTTCCGTCAGTTTCAACGGCCAATCGCTGTTCACGTTGCCGATCTCGGTCTTGGCCGCGACTTCCACGCCTACCGATTCCGGCCACGCCAGCTTGATGTCGCCAAGCGTGCTCGCTACGCGCCAATGGCCGCCAACGACGTTGCTGCGAATGCCGATATCGCCATGGACGGTTTTGGCGGAAACGCCCGCTTCCGAACGATTAATCGTTATATTACCGTTAACGACATCCACATCCGCATCTCCGCGCACTTCCGCCAGCTTGATGTCGCCATTGAATAATTTGGCCTGAATGGCTCCGCCGATCCTCTCTCCTTCAACATCCCCGTTCTTCACGTCCAGCGTGATCGAAGCCGCGGCTTCAAGACCATCGACCTGAACGGCTCCATTGCCGACGTCAACGGCAATAAGCTCAGGCATGCGGTCTTGCGGGAACGTCACGATAATGTCGATTCTCGGTTTGCGGATATTCGCCGTGCCGTAAGGTTCGCCATGGGCGACGATCCGCGTGCCGCCGTCATCGCCACTCACCTGAATGCCCGATTTTTCGGCGATCTGGTCAGCTTTCACGGCATCTGAAATGTCGACATATATTTTCGCCGCGACCTCGATATCCGAGGTCGGGCCTTGCTTCAGCGTCACTTTACCATTGGCGTCCTGGATCGTAATTCGGCTATCGACAGCTACGATCGTCGATTCCTTGTCGAAGGCGTGCTTCGCATGCACAGAATCGAAGAGCCCCAAGTTGGCGCTTTCGGTCCATTTCTGAATCGTCGACAAGTCGAAATCATCCCCGCGTGAGGCGATCAAGACGAATCCACCCAGCACGACCGCCCCAAGCAGCGTACCGAAAGAGAGGCGCACCCGGGTACCCGGTTTCCGGTAAACGGATTGCATGATAATCAATTCCAGACCGAGCCCCACCAGCGCGGCCGGCCACCATACCCGCAGAATGCGGATGGCGTCCAGGCTGCCGGCATGATCGAGCAGCAGCAGGACGCCAACAATTGTCAATGTCAATGCCGCCGTGTAGCGGCCGACTCGCACCATGCCGATTCCTCCGATAGTTATCTCTTCCTTGCGCGGTCGCCGCGCATTTCCCACAACCACAGGCCGATGCCGGCGCCGATCAACAAGACGGCACCCGCCATCGACCCCGACGAACGGAACACCCATCCCGACCAGCCCATGCCGGTTACGAGTACAAGCGCGACGACGACGGCGGCCAGCACCATGATGCCTGTCGCATTCACTTGCCGCGGCATACCTGCAGGCCCCTGCGAGGGTGCCGACATGGAGCCGATGGCATTCGGATCGGGGACGGGCTGCCCCTGGGCTCCGGCTGCGGCATGCGCGGACGCATAGATCGGCGAGTCTGGCCGGGCCGGACGCTCGCCATAGCCCGGGTCAGCCGGAGACATGGCTGGCGGATGAGGCTCCGCATAATCCTGCCGGGGTACGAACATCGGCGGCTGCCATGCGGGATAACGCATCCGCTGATTGACGGCATCCGCACTCTGGACAGCATCGAACAGGCTGTAGAAATACATGATGGCGAGCATCAAGCTCAAGAGTAAGACGAAGAGCGGTTGCCGAATCTGATCGTTAGCGAACACGATCGCGCAAATATCGAATGCGATCAGAAGCATGATCACGATGCCTCTCGTCATTAACCCCAAATAGAGGTGGCCAATGCCGGGAACAAAGAAAGCCAGCAGGCCGGCCAGCCATTTTTTCTTTTTCGGCATTTTCATCTGCGCGTCCTGGGGATACCCTGCCGGGTAACCTTGCGCATATCCAGACATGAATTGGCGGTCGTTCCCGCGCTCCCATTCATTCATCGGTCGTCTTCCTCCAACCTGTATCGGCTCATTTGCTTCCCATTTTATCATGCGAATTTCGAAACCAACAATGGTTCAGGGGCGGGGTGACGACCTGGTCGCAGGTCTTGGTTCCGATCTCACGGTTCCGGCATCGTACAGGATTTGCGCATGCGTGCGATCGTCAGCCCGGGAGACGGCTGCCAAACCTCGGTTCGCTCGAACCCGCTCTGTTCATATAACCGAATGGCGGGAACGTTCCGCAATTCTGCATTCACCACCCAGGTGCGTCCCGGGAACGCTTCGCCTGTCAAATAATGCAGCAATGCGCTTGCGATGCCTTGACGGAAATAAGCGGGGTCGACCATCATGCGGCAGATCGTCATTCGGCCGTCAGCATCCTTCACGGAGACGGCGCCCGTCAGCTCGCCGTCAGCCGAATAAAAGCCGTAAAACGCCTCTTCGCTGCGCTGAAGCGATGCGACGGTGTCCTGCAGCGGCGGAAGTTTGGCGGCGCCGACCAGCGCAGCCTCTTGCCGGTAAGCGGCATGCTGCAAAGCCCAAATCTCCTCCGCAGCATCAAGATCGGATAGATCTAGAAGACGAATGTTCGACACGTTGGCGATATGCTCCTTTTATCCTCCGGCGTAGGTCCATATTGACGAATACAGCGGCAAGCCCGCCTTCCGATGCGAGCTGCCGCTGTTCCTGCATGTGATGATTGACTCCGGCTCTTGCTTTTATGATTTCAGACGTCCCATCAGCAATTGGTTCACGAGTCCGGGATTAGCCTTGCCCTTCGTCTCCCGCATGATCTGGCCGACCAGGAATCCGATCGCCTTGTCCTTGCCGCCGCGGTAATCTTCCACGGACTGCGGGTTCGCCGCGATGACCGCATCGACGATCGCCAGAATCGCGCCTTCGTCGCTGATCTGCACGAGCCCTTGCTCTTCGACGATCTGCTGAGGCCGCTTGCCGGAATCGATCATGCTCTTGAAGACGGTCTTGGCGATCTTGTTACTGATCGTGCCCTTCTCGATCAGCTGGATCATCTCGCCCAGTCCTTGGCCGGTGATCTTGACGTCTTCGAAAGCGAGATTGTTCGCGTTCAAATAACCGAGCAATTCGCCCATGATCCAGTTCGCGGACGCTTTGGCGTCCGCCGTATATTTCAGGCTGTCCTCGAAGAAATCGGCCAATTGCTTGGAAGCCGTAAGAACGCCGGCATCGTAGGAAGACAGTCCATATTCCTGCATGTAGCGGGCCTGCCTGGCGTCCGGAAGCTCGGGAATCGAGGCGCGTACGCGCGTTTTCCACTCTTCGTCCAATTGAACGCGCACCAAGTCAGGATCCGGGAAATACCGATAGTCGTGCGCTTCTTCCTTGCCCCGCATGCTGATCGTCTTACCCTGGGCTTCATCCCAGCGGCGCGTCTCCTGCACGACTTCGCCGCCGCCGTCCAGCACGTCCGCCTGACGCATCTGCTCGTACTCCAAACCGCGCTGCACGCCGCGGAAGGAGTTCATGTTCTTGAGCTCGGCGCGAGTGCCGAATTTCTGCTGCCCGTAAGGCCGGATGCTGATGTTGGCGTCGCAGCGCAAGGAGCCTTGCTCCATCTTGACGTCCGACACATCGCAGTATTGCATGATCGACTTCAGCTTCTCCAGATACGCTTTGGCTTCCTCCGGCGAGCGGATGTCCGGCTCGGATACGATCTCCACGAGCGGCGTGCCAACCCGATTGAAGTCGGCCAGCGATGCGTATCCTCCGTCCACGTGCGTCAGCTTGCCCGCGTCTTCCTCCAGATGAAGGCGAGTGATGCCGATCCGCTTCGTCTTTCCGTCCACTTCGATATCGATCCAGCCGCCCTGTCCGATCGGCTGATCGTACTGCGAGATTTGATAAGCTTTGGGCGAGTCAGGGTAAAAATAGTTTTTGCGGTCGAACTTGCACCAATCCGCGATTTCGCAGTTGATGGCCATTGCCGCCTTCATCGCGTATTCGACCGCCTGGCGATTCAATACCGGCAGCACGCCGGGATGTCCAAGGCAGATCGGGCACGTATTCGTATTGGCCGGGGCGCCGAACGAAGTCGCGCAGCCGCAGAAGATTTTCGACTTCGTATGCAACTCGACGTGCACTTCCAAGCCGATGACCGTCTCGTATTGTTGCAGGGACATGCAGATCCTGACCTCCTCTCTCTAGGAAAGCGCCGGACGGCGCCCGTGATGATCCGTATGGGACTCGTAAGCATGCGCTGCGCGGAGCACTGCCGATTCGTCGAACGGCTTGCCGATGATCTGCATGCCGACCGGCAGACCGTCCGCGAAGCCGCACGGCACGCTAATGGCCGGCACGCCGGCCAAGCTGACCGGAATGGTGACGATATCGTTCAAATACATCGTCAGCGGGTCGTCAACCTGTTCTCCGAGACGGAACGCGGTCGTCGGCGCTGTCGGTCCGATAATCAAGTCAAACCGTTCGAATGCCTGGTCGAAATCGCGCTTGATCAATGTGCGCACTTGCTGGGCCTTCAGATAGTAGGCATCGTAGTAGCCCGAGCTCAGCGCGTAAGTACCGAGCATGATTCGCCGTTTGACCTCAGGTCCGAAGCCCTCACTGCGCGAACGGCGGTATAGATCGAGCAAGTTGTCGGGATTTTCCGCGCGAACGCCGTATCGCACGCCGTCGAACCGCGCCAAGTTGGAGGATGCCTCGGACGAAGCGAGCAAATAATAGGCAGCGACGGCATATTCCGTATGCGGCATCGAGATTTCTTCCCACACGGCGCCCATCGATTCGAACACCGCCAGCGCTTCCATGACGCGTCCCTTCACTTGCGGGTCGATTCCTTGGCTCATATATTCCCTCGGCACTCCGATGCGCAAGCCGCGTACGTCGCCGGCGAGCGCTGCCGTATAATCGGGTATCGTCACATTCGCCGACGTAGAGTCCATCTCGTCGTGTCCCGCGATCGCCTGCAGCACGTAAGCGGCATCTTCCACGTTCTTCGTCAGCGGCCCGATCTGGTCAAGCGAAGACGCGAACGCTACGAGGCCGAATCGGGACACAAGTCCATAGGTCGGCTTCAGCCCCACGACGCCGCAGTAGGCGGCGGGCTGGCGGATCGAACCGCCCGTGTCGGAGCCGAGAGCGAAGTAGACTTGCCCTGCCGCCACAGCTGCGGCGGAGCCGCCGCTGGAGCCGCCGGGCACACGGTTCAGGTCCCATGGATTGCGAACGTTGCGGTAAGCGGAATTCTCGTTCGAGCCACCCATCGCGAATTCGTCCATGTTAAGCTTACCGACCGTCACCGATTGCGCCGTGCGAAGCTTCTTGACGACGGTGGCGTCGTAGATCGGAATATGATTGTCGAGGAATCGGCTGGCGCACGTCGTACGAAGCCCTTCCGTCGCCATGTTGTCCTTGATGCCGACCGGCAAGCCGAACAGCAAGCCGCGTTCTCCGCCTGCTTGCAATTGCGCATCCATTTGCCGTGCCGACTGGCGTGCGCCTTCTTCGTCCAGTGTCAGGAAAGCGCCGATCCGCTCGTCGGTAGCCGCGATCCGAGCCAGCGATGCCTCCACGAGATCGGAGACGGCAAGCTCCTTGCCGGCCAACTTGTTATGTATTTCCGCCAAACGCAAATCCATCAGCGACAAAACGTCTTCTCCCCCTTCTATTCCAGTACCGCGGGTACTTTGAAATGTCCGTCTTCTTCGTCCGGCGCGTTCGCGAGCACTTGCTCGATCGGCCAGGAAGGCCTGGTCTCGTCTTCGCGCATAACGTTCGCAAGCGGCAGTACGTGACTGGTCGGTTCAATGTTCGAAGTATCAAGTTCGTTTAATTTATCGGCATATTTCAAGATCGCGTCCAATTGGCCGGCGAATTGCTCTTTCTCTTCCGCAGACAAATTCAGCCGCGCCAAGTTGGCCACATGCTCGACATCCTTTACCGTAATGCCCATCCGCTTCATCCTCCCCGTTTGGTCCGTAGTTTCGCCATTTTCACATTATATCGGACAAGGTGGGGGAACGCCAGTGTCCGACCTTCAATTCCGCGGATTCATAACCGCCCGATTCGGGTAATACTAATGAACATCAAGCACACACTGAAAGGAGATGCAGATTATGTCTTCGCATCGCCAACAGATGGCCGTCCCTCTGCCCCTGCGGGATGCGGGCATCGTTGAATTCGCCGCTGACGATGTGGATGTATACCCTCGCTTGCATAACACGATCCGAAGCTGCCTTGATGAGAAGGATCAGCCGTCCTCTCTTGATCGAGCTTCGATTCGCTATGACAACAGCCGCAAGTTGTTGCAATTGATCATTCGATTGCAGACGGAACTGCTGCGGGAGGAAACGGAGCAAATCCGTTTCTCGATGCGTTACGAGGATAAAGCGACGCCTTGGGCGCCACTCTCGAGACTGTTCGAGACAGTCGGCGGTCGCGGGGTTTCCGAATATATTTTACATCATTACTTTACGACATATATGCAGCCGATCGTCCAGCCCGGCGGCCAGATCGTCGGCTATGAATGCCTGCTGCGGCCGTTGCCCGAGCAAGCGCCATTCCGCCCGGCAGAGCTGTTCGAGAAAGCGCTCAAGATCGGCCAGCATACTTTCCTCGACCGGGAAGCCCGCCATACGGCCATCCGCATCAGCGCGGCCCACCTGCCTCAGGGTATGAAACGGTTCGTCAATTTCTTGCCGTCTTCGCTGTATTGCGCCGATACATGCCTGCAAGGCACTTTCGAAGCCATGGAAGAAACAGGAACCGATCCCGAAGATATGGTATTCGAGGTGGCGGAGACCGAGCCGCTAGACCATCCCGACATGGCGGAAATTTTCGAGCGCTATCGAAGTAAAGGGATCAGACTGGCTGTGGACGATGTCGGCTCCGGTTATGCCACCATAGCGACGATCGAGAAGTTGCAACCAGATTACGTGAAGCTGGATCGTAAATGGGTCAGCCGTTGCGACGAAGACCGCGAGAAGCAGCGGCATATCGAGGACGTGTTGGAACGGGCCGCCCGCTTCCACGGCGTTGTGCTGGCAGAGGGCGTAGAGCGCGAGCAGGAATGGCGCTTCCTGAGCCGAATCGGCGTACCGCTGCTGCAAGGCTATCTGTTCGGCAAAGCCGCACCGGTCCCTGCTGACGCGATGCATTCGATGTCGACGTTATAATACCTGCCTAAGCGACAAACAGGCGCTCCAACGGTTCTATCAACCGGGAGCGCCTGTTTCTGTTCATCATATGCCTTATATCCAAGCTTTCAAGTTCACCTGCCGGATGAATTCCTCCCGGCTCTGAACCTCCCGATCGCTCTCTTCCGCCGGTTCTTCCTCTTGGCCCCGCAAGATCCGCTTGAACAATTCTTCGTTGCGCGTGGACAATGCATAATCGATGAGTGCTTCCCGTTCGATCCGCTGCGCCTCTTGCTCCAACAGCGTCTCTTCCAATTCCACATCGGCAGAAGGGACATAAAACTGCCGATTCGCCTTCGGTACGCGAATGATATATTCGAATGCGCTGTCGTTATTGCGGTCATAGGCAATGATATAACCATATTCCCCAATCGGAAGATTCTGCTCGAAGCGGTCTCCGACGATGACGACTTTCTCTCCCAGCTTCAGCACGTCGTTCTCCCCTCTCTGCCCTACGCGGTGATACTGTTATCCTACTAGAAAGCTCCCCGCAGTGCAAACAGGAAATGCCTCAATCCGCCGATTCGACCTCGAACAGTCTCTCCGGCGAGCACGTAAGCGCCCTGCAGCCGTCCTCCGTAATGAGGTATGTATTCTCGATTCCGACCACGCCTTCGCCCGGAAACGTAAACTTGGGCTCGACGGCAATGACCATGCCGGGCAGCAGCGGTTCGCGGAATCCCCGCGCCAGTACCGGCCATTCGTCGATCTCCAGCCCGATGCCGTGGCCCAGGAACTTCACTTGGTCGCGGCCATAGCCCATGAAGTGCCCGGCAAGCCCCGCTTCCTCCGCTATCGCCAGCGCTTGCACGTACAATTGCTCCGGCACGGCGCCGGGCCTCAGAAGCTCCTCGATCTTGCGAAGCAAGGAGACAGAAGTGTCGTAGGCAAACCTGAGAGAAGGGGATAACGTGCCGATGACGGCGGTGCGCGTCTGGTCGATGACATAGCCGTCGAGGCAGCAGCCGATATCGAGCAAGATCGGTTCGCCGCGCCTGATCGGCCGCATGCTGGCGCTTTGCGGCACGGCGGGCGATAGTCCCCTGCCGCCCGCCGGTCCGTCGAAGTAGGTCGGTTCCGCCGCCGCCTCGCCTGCCGCGACCATGCCGGTCGCGATTTCCTGATTATAGCCGCGCATCCGCATCAATCCCGCATGGCCCCTCGCCCGCAGCTCCCGCTCGATCGTCGTCATGAGCGCAAGCTCGGTCATGCCTTCGCTTATGGAACTCAGCCCTGCTTCCAGCGCCGCGGCAGCAGCTTGGGCGGCACGCTCGATGCAGGCGATTTCGCCGGCACCTTTGACGCTTCGCAATGATCGCAGCAAGGACGAAGCGTCCATCCACGATGCGGCCGGAACGGCTTCCGTCAGGCGAAGATAGGTTTGCGCCGGGAGCACGTCAAGATCCGCGCCGATGGCCGGACACGCTCCGCCCGCGAACAGATCGGGATAATCGGCCGCAAGCAAATCCCCGAATCGGCGCATCGGCCCCAGCTCCGCGACCCGCACGCGCGATTCTTTCTCAGCCCGCTCGACGCTTCTCTTCACGTAATAGGTTGCCGAGCCTTCCGCCGGGACGAATAAATAGCCGGTCTGAGCGGAACCGGTGTAATAGTAAATTCCGACATTCTGGGAAACCAGGCACCCTGCGAGCTTCGCTTCCTGCTGTATGCGTCGCTGCAGCAGTATGATTCGTTCTTCCGAATCCAATCCGGCCATCGCCGCCATCGCTGTACGCCCCTCTTCGCGTATCTTATGCTATCAAGCATACACCGTCTCCGCCGATCCCTTCAAATCCCAGGCGATTGGAGCCAGCACGCCGAAGAGCCGGGGAAACCGCACATGCGCAATCAGCACAACGCCGGGACGCATCAGCGTCACCTCGTAATCATACGATTCGTTCCTGTAAGTGTAGGGGAACGTCACGTCGTCCCCGATGACCTCGAGCCGTTCGATGACGACCCGTTCCCTGAGCAGGCTTCCGGGAAGCGGCGACAGGTCGGCATCAAGCCTCAGATTGGCCCGCAAGTACGCATGGACCGCGTCTTCGGCCAAATCCGGGTCCAACGCGATCCTCCCCGTCTCCAGCCGGTCCCGGTCCAGCTGCTGGGCGGCGGCATGGGCGGATCGATCCACGGCCCGCTTTGCTTCGTGCAATGTGTTCATCGCCAATTCTTCGTCGATTTGCAGCGCATGAAGCATCCACCAAACAACCGCCATCAGGATGCCGAATACCAGCTTGGCCATACACACCCCCACCCCTTGCCACGACGTTTACCACGGCACGTATTCGCTCATTTTCATTCCATTTGCCGTTAATCTCGCCTCCGCAGGCGTGGGAGCGATGCCGATCAGTCGGTCGATATCCAGCAAATTATCGTACGGATAACGGATCGTGAGGCGCAGTCCCGTGCCGCGTTCGAGCGGCGAAGCGGAATCGTCGGCCGGCTCGCCGCTTGTGGAAGACACGGCATATTCCAATCGTGCCGGCTGGAACCCGTAACCGGCCAGCCGTTCCCTGGACTGCATCAGCATCCCGTTGTCGATGTAACCGAATCGGCCGCTCGCCCCGATTTCCAGCAAGTAATCCGCTTCCTGCTGCAGAAGCGCCTGACGAATAAGCAGAACATGCTTGTACACCGGCGAAAACATGAGCCAACAGAACATCGCGGCGAACAATACGAAGACCAAGATTTGCTTCATGGACTGATCCGGGAGATCTCGTCGGCCATGCGAACTCCCGAACCCCTGATTTGCGATTTCATGCCGTCTTCTCCTTGTACGGTAGAAGAATAGATCGACACAACGACCGCGATCAGCAGCACTGTCATCAAGAGTTGTCTCACCGGGCAACGACTCCTTTCCTTCAGACATCGCGGCAACCGAAATCCGTCGAACACCTGTATCCTCCGTTCGAACACGGCCGATATTCGCTTAAGGCTGCATCGTTCTGATTGCTTCATTCGCCGAGCTGCCCTGTGCTTCGATGCGGGCTTTCGTGCCCGTCGTGTCCTCGGCAATGATCGAATTGAACATCAGCGCGACTACGATCAGCAGCATGACCGTCATAAGAATATTTCTCATCCCTTCCGACCTCCTTTCCGCCTAGGCATTCAGTGCATCAAACAATCTCGACGCTTCCTGCACCCATGGATGCAGGAAGATTTGGAACGTATATAAAATCGGAATGCCTGCAAGTACGAACATCAAGTAGGATGCCGTCTCCTTGCGGCCTTCCCGGGCCAGATCGATCTTGGCCTTGTATTCGCGTACCAGCTCCCGGAGCAGATCGTACACCTCATCGCTCTCGTGCAGCCGCAAGGAACGGATGCTCTCGGCGAATCCGTAAGCTTCGTCCGTGCCCAACCGCTGCTTGAAATCTTGCAATGCCCGATCCGGATCGTGATACCACTCATTGAGCATCAACCCCAATTCCGTGCGGACCATGCCAGTAAGCGGCAGGCATTTCATCAGTTTGCCATGCAGGTGAAGCCGCGAACTGGTGTAATAAAGCAACTGGCTGCTGACCGCGATCAATTCCCTCCGGATGCGGTCGGTTCGGTATTTCCGCATCGCGCGCAATGCCGTTCCGTCGCAATAGGCGACCCCGGCGATGATCGATGCAGCCAAAATCGCTTTCCACCAACGGGCTGCCTCCGCCATACCCGCCATATCCAGCCCAGTGCTCAGCGCGATAGCCAGCAGGCAGACGGCAATTATCAGCCGGCGACATGCCACATAAGCGCGCGGATCGATGCGCAGGCCGCAGCCGGCGAGCAACACGGTGCGCTCCTGCAGCGACCGGCTCTCACGGTCCGTGCGTCCGAGCTTTATTAGCCAGAGCGGTGTCTGGTGCTTGCGCCAGCCTTGCCACTTCATGCGCCATCTGCTGCGGCGATACAGAGCCGCTCTGAGCGCGACGGCGATGCCGATGAACGCCGCCGCGAATTGAACAAGCGCCCCGGCCCAGACGTACAAGCCCGTTCCGTAATCCATGATTCGATCCCTCTTCTCCCTGGCAGCAGCCGCTGGCTACAGCTTCCTTCGCGATAGATAGAGACCCATGAGCAGCGACCCGAACAAGAGCGCCAGCGCATTAAGGAGCATGCTCCTGCCCGAAGGGTCCAGCACGTAAGAGCGATAGCTTGCCTCCGGGTTCAATCGGAAGTTAATGCCCAAGAACACGGCCAGAAACAGCGCGGGCGTGAAATTCGCTAGCCGGATCTCCAGCAGCCGATGGCGTTCCTGTTGGTTCGCCAATTGCGCTTTGCGCATGTCGCCGATCAACTCCTTCAAATTCGCCGATACATTGTTGCCTTCCGAGAGAGCGACCTTCAGGATGCTGCCGAAATAATCCGCCCATACATGTCCAAACGCAAGCGAGAAGCGGCGCAAGCTCTCTTCGTGGTCCTCGCTTACGGATAAATTGCGGCATAGCTGCGCGAATACCGCCTGCACCTCGCCGGGCAGCCGCCGCTCGTCCACCGTCTTCTGCAAGGCAGTCCGTACATGGCGGCAGCCTGTAATCAAGTAGCAATGGTAGAAGAGTTCTACCGCCGGAAGAAATTCCAGACGCGTAGCCGTTTGCAAGCTGACGAGTTTCATCCGCAGCGCTACATAAGGAATGCTGGCCAGCATGAGCGTCAGCAGGCAGGCAGACGGAATGGACCGAAACACGGCTATTCCGCCGAAGCATCCGATGCCGCCCAGAAACAGACAGCCGGAGAAAAATGAAGCGGGCGCCATTCTCCAACCGACGGCCGCCAGCATATCCGCCGCGTGCGCGTACAGCTTGCCGTACATTCGAGCATGCCGAAGATTCCAATCCGCCTGCTCGCGTTCTCGCATCCTCCGGACCGCAAGGCGCCTCTTGCGCATGACCCGATCCCAGACCAGCGATCCGCCGTAATGGAAACTGGCGAAAAGCAAAAGGAACAGCAACAGGCATATCGTGGCAACAGAACCCGGAAATGCGGCCCATCCGCCCCACTCTGACCATTCCGTCCACGCTCCTCCTTCCTCGCCTCCGACCCATGCTGCCCATTTCGTCCATCCAGCCATCGCTGCCCATTCCGCCCCACCACTCCATCCCGTCCATCCGATCAATCCGACTCCTCCTCCCCCATGGCTTCCTTCGCACGGTCCGGAGCCATGCGCCTGATGCGAGCAGCTCCCTTCGCGGAGAACGGCGCCGGAAACGTCCAGCGGTCACCCGCCTCGTCGTAACGTGCGAGATCGCGCACCCGTACTTCTCCGTCCGCCCATTGGAACTCGCCGATCCGAACCAGCTTGCGGCTGTCGCCGATCTGCCTCATTTCAAGTCCGATTTGCGTCACATGCTCAGCGATCCGCCTGACGAGCCTTGCCGGATTCATCCCGCGGCCGTCCAGCATGCACATGTCCGCGATCGCATCCGGCACGTCCTCCAGCGAGCTGGCATGGACGGAAGTGATGCTCCCCTCATGACCGCGCGTGCATGCCCGGACGTAAATATTCGCATCTTCATCACGGATCTCGGCATGGCAGATGCGCTGCGGCGATTGCCGCAAAGCCAGCTTGAACGCTTGCCGGGGACCGTGCACGGCGTCCTCCTCGTCCGCCTCGTACTCAATCACGTTCTTGTCGGGAAAATCGCGCGACAGCATCAGTTCGTAACGCGTCTCGATCGTAACGATCCGCTCCTCGTCCGGCATCTCCGCGATCAGCGCCTTGATCATATGCGTTTTGCCGGAATTGGTCGATCCGATCACCACCAGGTTGAAGCGGCTGCGGACGATCGTCAGAAGCAACTGCCGTACCGGCTCGTCGATCGTTCGGTATTCCGGCTGGCACAACGCGGCCAAGTTGAAATGCTTCACGACGTAGAACCGAATCGTCAGCGTCGGCTGCGCCGTGAACCCGAATCCGGTCATCGTCACGCGCGAACCGTCGAGCAGCACGACCTCCGCCCATCGCTTGCGCGGATTGATCCGATCGTTATTGAACAGCACCAGGTTCTGCTGAATCCTCTCCACCTGCGAGATGTCCTGAAACCGGTAGGGCGAAGGCACCGCTCGGCCATTGCGGACCTCAAATATCCGCGTCCCGACGACCTGGACCTCCTCCAGCCCTTCGCGGCTCTGCAGCACGAGCTCCAGCATGTTCATTCCGATGACTTCCGCGAACAGCGCCTCGGCCAACGTGCCATAGGGCAGGCCGCCGATCGGGACGTGCTGCAGCCGCTTCTTGATAATCCAATCGGAGATGACCGCCAGCATCTCGGCACGCTCCTGCGGAAAGCCGATGACCGCTCGATTCAGCTTCTCGGCGTATTGCCGCCGCTCCTCGTCGCTCCAGCCCCGCGGCGACGCGAGCATGTGCCTCACCTCTTCGGTCAGCGACTGAAGCGGCGCGGTTCCCTCGGCCCCCTTATCTGCGCCGGACTTCGTCATCAAGCGTACGCTGCCCGTCTGACCCGCGTATTCGGCAGCGTACGCCGATATCGAGAATCGCTTGCGGACAACCGTCTCGCTCATCGCCCCGTCCTCCGATAAAACAACAATCTGCGCAGCCACGGCTGTTCGATCTGCCTCAGCCGGGCCGGCCAATTCAGCTTCCGTATCAGCGGTTCCGCCACCGAATCGAACAGGCCTGCATTGCGGTCGTGCGATGCCAGCCATTCATCCAGGCGTCCGCTGTCCAGCTGCAAATGTACGCTCTCCAGCAGCTTCAATTCCGTAAGCGACCGGCTCCCGATTTCTTTGCGAATCTCCTTCATCCCATAACCCCCCATGGCTCGTGTGCCTCCTTGAAGCAAGATGACATGAAAACCGTTCGGCGATATTCCGAACTGACTTCCGACTTGTCCCGTCCATCGCTGGATGTCTTCCTGAAAATGGCTGAAGCTGCCGGTCGTCGTCAAATACCGCTCGTCTGCTTCCTGCATGGCGACAATCGTCGCCGCATTGTCCCAATAGGCGCTCACGTCCGCGATCGTCAAATCATACGTCTCACGGGAAGCCTCCAGCAGACGCCGTATGTCGGTCGGCTCGTAATATTCCGCCTGTTCTCGGGCGAGACTGCCGAACAGCACCCGCAGGCTGCCCAGACTCGCTCCGGTATGCGCATATTGCGACAGCTTGTCCGCCGTCAGCGTGCCCGCCCGCAATTCCGGACGGAGACCGTCGAGCGTCACCTGAGGCCGATCGATCCCGAGGTACAGATGCGTCTTGGCGCTCTTCAAATTAAGGCACAGAAACCCGACTTTCCGTCCTGTCGAGGAAGCGATCCGATAAGCCGTCCCGAAGGCGGCCAGCGTCGTGCCGATATTCGGCGTAGAGCCCATGAACGCTGCCAGTTGACCGCTCATCGCGGCGCCTCCTTCCCGGCAAGCCCGTCGACCGCATCGGCGGCAAAGGCGACGATCAGCTTCGCTTGCCCCGTCTTGCACGCGGTATCGATCGACAGCCACTGCTCCTCCGTCAAGTTCAGATTGATCGCGTCAATCGTCCCGTTCGCCTCCCGTCTGGAAGCGTACATACGCTCCTTGTCGCCGTCCGCCATGGACAGGATGTTCGGATTACGAGGATTGTCGATTTCCTGGTTGGCCGCGCTCTTCACGCCCGCTACGACAATTGAACGGGGGAATAGCCGACGCGAGGAGGCCGCCGTATCCGATAAATAAACGATCACCCGGTCGCCCGCCCGTATACCGTTTGAGATCGACTTGATGTATTCGCGGGGAATTTGGAACGTCGCCTCGCCCTCGACCGGGAACAGCCGATAGCGATCCAGCTTCCAGCGCAGCAGCGGCTCGCCCGCGCCCAGGGGAGCGACAGCTTCCAAGCCGACGGCTTCCGCCGGATCGACAATCATCTCGTCGGTCAACGCGCCGCGGGGCAAGTACTTGATCTCAAGCCCGTCCGCTGCGAGCGTTGCTCCCATCGGCACGAATTGGCGGGGCACGACAATCCCGACTGTTTCCTGCTGCTTGACCTGCTTCAATTGCACCCAATACACGCCGTACACCAGCATGCCGGAGAGCATGGCCGCAGAAAAGCTGATCGCCATCTGTTTCTTGCGATTCATGGCTTACGCACCTCTTCCCTTGGTTTGAAGTAAATAAAAAACGCAGGCAAATAGAGAACTTGGGTTCTCCATCGCCTGCGTGCTTCGCAGTTCGAATATTCCTGTATGAAGTTGGTAAGGAAAACTATAGCAAATGCCTATGTGAATGTAAAGTGTTTTTTTCGCTTACGCGGATACGCTTTGGTTTCCTGACCTACTTACCGAAGGAATCATCTCGGCTGAATAGCTGCTATTGCCGAACGAACGGGTTGTCCCGCTTCTCCTCGCCGATCGTCGTCTCCGGTCCGTGACCCGGCAGCACGAGGGTGTCGTCCGGCAGCGTGTACAACTTCTCCCGGATGGATCGGGCCAACTGCTCCGAGCTGCCCCCGGGCAAGTCGGTCCGACCGACGGAACGGCGGAACAGGGCGTCGCCCGCGAACAGCAGGTCGCCGCACAGGAAGCCGACGCTGCCGGGCGAATGGCCCGGCGTGAACAGCACGCGGAACTTCGATCCGAGCAGCGGCAGCTCGTCTCCGTCCGCCAACAGGCGATCGGGCGCTTCCCCGGCGATCGGGGGCGTCGCGTCCGGCCATCGCAGCGAGCCGTTCTTCGCCGGGTCCGTCAGCCAATCCTTCTCCAGCGAATGAATGTATACTGGACAGCCGTATCGCTTGCGAACGGCTTCCACGCCGCCGATATGGTCGAAGTGCGCATGGGTAAGCAGCACCGCTTCCACCTCGTATCCGTCAAGCTTGCGGAGCAAGGCGCCGTCGGCCGTACCCGGATCGATCACGACGGCCCGGGTACGCGCGGCATCTGTGACCACGTACGCATTCGTTTCCAGCGGGCCCAGCGGGAATGTCTGAAACGTCAGCATCGGCTCACACCCGCGACAGCAGGTCGCGAAGCTCCTGCACGATCAACGCCTGATAGCCGGTGTCTTCCCCGTATCGGCGCATGATCTCTTGGCGGGCAGCCGTGAGATTGTCCTGATAGTCCGGCGCTTCCCGGTCCGGATTGTTGGCCTTGAACGCCTCCATCACCTCTTGAACGTGCCTCGGACGCGGCCCCCATTTTCCCAATATCGCTCCGCCCGTATCCGCAATGAACACGACCGGAATGGACCGGCCGCCCATCGTCAGGTGCTCGTCCATCAGATCCAGATGCTCTTCCATGATCAGCACTTGCGTCGGAATGCCGGCCGCCTCCATCGCGCGCAGCACGACGGGCACGTTGCGCACGACATCGCCGCACCAATCCGCCGCCAGGATCGAACAGACCAGATCATCGCGGAATTGCAGCGATTCGAAAAATTCCCGCGTTTCACTGTCCGGCCATTCGAACTTGTCGTACCACGAGGCGAATGCTTCCTGATTTCTGGTCATGCCTTCCCGGAATTGTTGCGGCGTGATGCCTTTGCCTAACTTATGGGCGATTTGTTGACTCATATCGATTCCCTCGCTTGTTTGAATTATGCGTGCAAATCCGTTAGACGGCTTTCTTCTTCTTGGAACGCCATACGGCGTAGACGACGTACAGAACGAGCAACCCAATGGCGGCCGGGAAAATGATCTTCGTGTAAGGCGCGGCTTTCTCGCCGATCTGCTCCCAATTGTCCCCGAGGCTCCAGCCCAGCCAGACGAACAGGAACGACCAAGGAATGGAAGCGAGCAGCGTCAGCAGCGTATAGACGGTGAAGTTCATACGGGCCATGCCGGCCGGAATGGAGATCACCTGCCGCATGACGGGGACGAACCTGGCCGTAAGCACGATGATCGGTCCGTGGCGGTCGAACCAGCGTTCCGCGATGTCCACATGCTTCTCCTTGATCCGCAGGAACTTGCCGTACTTGAGCAGGAACGGTCTCCCGCCGTACAAACCGATCGCATACAGCAGCCATTGCTGCAGCAACGCGCCGATCGTGCCACAGATGACGGCCCCGATGAACGTGACTTGCCCTTGCGAAACCAGATAACCGCCGAATCCGAGGACAATTTCGCTCGGGATGACTTCGATTGCCAGCCCGATCACGATGCCGAAGTACCCCAGGCTCTCTACCCACTGCAGCAATTGCGCCAACCATTCGTGAATCAGATCCATCAAGCGCGCTCGACCTGCTTTCTCTCCCATTTTCGCAAATCTTTCTTATTCTAGCATATGGGGACGAGGGCATTCCAGCACCGGAAAAATGGACAATCGCATGGCGAACGGAATTGCGCATGACGGCGATACGGCTGGCGAACTGCTTGTCATGCCGGGACGGGCTGCGGCATACAATCTGGTAGTTGGACAAAGTTGAGGAGGAGTGTGAGCATGAGCAAAGTCGTTTTCATCGATCGTAAAAAAATGCAGCTGTATGCGTTGCTGGCGGTGGCGATCATCATGATCGGGGCGTATATCGGCTGGATGCAGACCAGACCGGCAGCGGGCGCGGCCATGGCAACGGCGGACAGTCCGCGCGTCATCCACTTGGTGACGGGCGAGTTCACGGCGAAAGGGACAGACGGCAATGCGCTGGAATCGTACCGCTGGGATCCGGGCACGGTCATCCTGAAGAAGGGCGAAGCGGTCGAGCTGCGCATCACCGGCATTAACGGCCAATCCCATCCGTTCGTCATCGAAGGCTTGAATATTAAAGGGATAGTGCACAAGGGCAAAACGACGGTCGTCAGCTTCACGCCGAAAGACGCCGGCATCTACCCGATCGTCTGTCAGACGCATAATGAACTGAGCAAAGGCGGCCCCATGGTCGGCTACATCGTCGTTCAATGAGAAAGGCGCCCGCGAGGGCGTCTTTTGCATTTCACAAGGCCGATCGCTGCACCGGCATGCCCATGCTCCCTTCCTTGCTCTCTTGCATACAGTGGATTACATCCAGCTAGGAAGGGAGCAACGCGTCATGAACCACGAACGGGTGAAACACACGGCACAGCCCCCGAACCCGCGCACGATTCGGAGAGCTTGCGGCAAGGAGCTTTATCGCGCCGTCAAGCGGCTCCGTCAGCATATCCCCTCCGAATCGGTAAGGGCAGCTGAAGAACTATATACGCGAAAGGTGATCGGTCACCTTGAATGGATCACGATGAATCAGAGCAATCGTAAAATGTTGGCGGATTGGTGGGACGAGGCGGTCTGTCCGGATATCGCCGCGCTCTGGCAGGTGGAGCCTGCCCGACTATCGCGGGCCTTTCGCGACGCTTTCGGCGGGTAATGGATCCGGCGATTCATTTCTTTGTTTGGCGCATTTTCACCTTTTGCTCCACCTGACGTTGCAAAATCAAGGCGCGCAGGGCGCGCATCATCTCCGGCTCGTCCAGCGTCATCGCGGCGCCGACTTCCACCCCATCCGCACTTGGGTCCCGGCGCACGATTTCCAGTTCGCATCCGAAACGGATGCCGACGCCGATCGACACGATCGCCTTCAGCCGGGCATGCCGATGCAGCACAGGCAAGTCTGGCCCGATGAATCCGATGCCGGACGTGCTGATGTTCCGCAAGACGGCCTCCAGCGGCCCCGAGAACGCCACCGCTTGCCCCGCCTGGTCCATGCCGCCCAACACCTGCAC
The DNA here is from genome assembly GCA_023391635.1 of Bacillota bacterium. Lineage (GTDB taxonomy): Bacteria > Bacillota > Bacilli > Paenibacillales > Paenibacillaceae > Cohnella. The sequence goes on from JAEWAQ010000064.1 coordinate 23,855, forward strand.
GCTTCCCTCCACTTCGACACGAGGCTGACCGCGCTTCTCCTCGTACCGCTTCTTCACCTCCGGAGGCTGGATGACGGCAATCGCTCCTTCGTATTTAGCGAACACCGTGGAATGGAACGTCTGGATGCCTGCGGGCGAGTACACCGTCAGCTTGACTTTCTCGCCCAATCGGAACCCTTCATATTCGCTGATTTCCACTTCGAACCATTCTCCGTCCACTTGCGTCATCAATCCGGTCGAGACCCGGCTGTCCGACTCCACGACCGTCCGGCAATGCAATAGTATGCTTAAAGGGAGCGTTTCTCCGTTCGACACCGTCCATCCGCCCTGACTGCTCCATCCGTTCGCCATCAAACAACACCTTTCCTTTCTTGCTTCCGCCTAACCGGTATCAGACCGCATCGAAACCACAAAAAAGACTGCTTTCGCGTCAAGCAGCCTGTTGCCCAATCCCCATATTGAGGGATGATCCGGCAGCCAGGCTGTCATCGTTCGGTCGTTGCTCGCGAACATTAGACCCTGTAGCTTTGCGTCCTTGCCTTTCGGCAAGTTTGCCTTGAAACGAATCTTGCTTATGTTGTTACGGTCGCCCGCAGGCAAAAAGCCGCCAATTCGGCTTAAGCCTGCAATTTATGCGTTACGGCCGGTTTGCTGCGGTTCTTGTCCTTATACATGCTGCGATCCGCCTGCTGAATCAATTCATCCAGAAGGCGGCCTTCGTCGGGATATACGGCGGAGCCGACCGATACCGAGATCGGGACCTGCCATTGCCTGGCCAGTTGCTCAGTCCGCTCGTCCAGCGCACGATGAAGCTTATCGAGCGATTGCGGGTCGCCGTACGGACACAGCATGACGAATTCGTCACCGCCCCAGCGGCCGATGATCTCTCCGTGTCCTGCCGCGCCCTTCAGCACGCTTGCCAGCTTGCGAAGCAACTCGTCGCCCCTTGCATGGCCGTACGTATCATTAATCGTCTTGAAGTTGTCCACGTCGATGAGAATGACCGAAAACCGCTTGGTTTTGCGGTCCGCCTGCCGCACCAACCGGGGATAGACTTGCTGCAGGAATCTGCGGGTGCATACGGCGGTCAACGCGTCCTGTTCGGCCCATCGCTTCAGACGGTCGTAACAACTGCCGAACCACCAGCCGAGCGGCAGCGTGACGCCGCAGAACACGAGCCCTGCCCAGACGGCGGAGCGGAGCTGCGATAGCTCGCCCGTGCCGACAAGCAGCGATACGGTTACCGCCGCGCCGAATGTGAATGCCACACCCGCGCCAACCAGCCGACCGACTCGTTTCAACACAAGCCCTCCTTCTTCTGACCGTCCCGCACCGAACTTATTCCGCCATGACGACGCGGTTCCTGCCGCCGTTCTTCGCCCGATACAGTGCCGCGTCCGCCCGGGAGAACGCATCCCGCAGGAACGCCTTCGGATCGTCGAAGCGCAGATCTTCCCCGTCTTCCGACACAATCCCCATACTAATCGTAATATACACTTGTTCCGTCCCGGAATCCACCGTATTCTCGCTAACGGCGCTCAATATGCGATCCGCAAGCATTTTTGCCTGTTCACGGCCCGTATGCGGCAAGTAAATCGTAAACTCTTCGCCGCCGTACCGCGCCAGAATATCGGTCCTGCGCAGCTTGTCCCGCACGATCTCCGCCGTGCTTCGGATTACCTCGTCTCCGACCAGATGGCCGTATCGGTCATTGATCTGCTTGAAATGGTCGATATCGAACAAGAAAATGGAGAACGGAATGCGGTACCGCATGTTCAGCAGCACTTCGTGCTCGAGCTGTTGCATCAGATAACGCCGGTTGTAGCAGCCCGTCAAGCTGTCCGTGATCGCCATCTGCTCCAACTTCTGATTTACCCGAAACAGCTCTTCCTGAATCGTTATCAGTTCCAGATTCCGCTCGTGCAACGCCTCGTTTTTGCGGTTCATTTCATCGACGAGCTTCCGCAGTTCGGTCACATCGTGGAACGTGAAGATGCGTCCGATCAACGTCTTGCGGTCGTCAAGAACCGGCGAAATCTGGATGGAAACATGGCGGTTCGTATTGTCGTTCAGCGTAATTTCCGTCTGCATGCGCTCCTGCGGGTGGTGGCGGTACTTGTACAGAAATTCGTAAACTTCCCCCTGCGTCTGCAGCGGGGCCAGGAATTTCTCCATTTCGAAAATGTCGCCTTTGGACGTCTGGACGAACTGAGATGCGCCGCGATTGACTTCGACCACTTTGCCGTTGTCGTCCACGACGACGATGCCCATCGTGATCAGCGAGAAAATATCGCGCTGCGCCATACTAAGAATATCGAACATGCCGTAGCGGTAGATGGCGACGACAAAGCAGCAATCCGACAGCAGGATGCCAAGGGACATCATGCCCGGAATGATCGGCAGCCAGGAGACGAGCAGCACGTTGAGCAGCATGTCTAACGCACTAAATCCGGTCAGGACGAAAATTCCGATGACGGTGATGGCAAGCTGCTTGCGTTGATTCCAGGAACGGGCCAACCGCATTTCTTGGAACATGATCAACAGCGCGTAGATGAAATAAAGAAACTGGATGACGACTAGCAGCCAGAAGAAAGGCCCGTATTCTCTGTCGATGTAAGAATCGTCGATGGGAGTCATGAATACGTGACCCGGGTTCCAGACGACCCCTGCTACGCAAATGAGCGAAGGAATGAGATAGAGGATGGCGCGATAGCTTCGCAACGAGACGGAGCGGCCCGTCAGGAAGAGAACGAAGAAGAGCCAGCCCGGTCCCAGAAGCGACAGCGCGGCAAACGAAAATTTCAGAAAAGCGATTTGAAACTCGGGATGCCCGTTCGTGCTAACCAGGAACTGGCCGAAAGGCCACATCATCATGACAAAGTGAAATGCTAAATAAACTTTGTGCGTTTGCGTGATCCGGTTGAACGTCAGGACGCAGACGAACAAAATGAGCAGAGAGACAAACAGCAGTAAATCGGGCCAGAAAAGTGCCAAGGCGGTCACCTTTTCATCAAGGGTCTCTTTTGATCCGCTCAAAATAGGACGAGGTTCCTGTAATTTTACCATAATTCTACGTATGCAGACAACTAAGTTTACCTAATTTTTACCTAGTGGACAGGACTTTGAAACTACTCGTTCGACCTACTCCCGGTCCCACTCTCTTTCCATGAACGGGTCGACGGACAGGAAATCCCGGAACGCTTCGTATTCTTTACGTGCCGTTTCAGCGCCGATCTGCTGGCCTTGACTTTTGACGGCACGGATCAACAGATTTTTGGGCGTGTGGGACATGTCGATGAATTCCAAAATTTGCGTTCGGTAGCCTGCCGTTTCCAACAAATTGGCGCGAATCGCATCCGTCGCCAAGGCGGCGAACCGCTCCTTCAAAATGCCGTGCTTGAGCAGCGGCTTCAGCGCAGGCTGATCGATCTGGCGGAACAACTCATGCTGGCAGCAGGGGACGGACAAGATGACCGAGGCACCCCAGCCGATCGCTTGAAGCAGTGCCGCATCCGTCGCGGTATCGCAAGCGTGCAGGGTGACGACCATGTCGACGGCCGTCTCATCCCTGTAGGCGGAAATATCGCCTACTGCGAAAGTCATGTTGTCCCACCCGAGGTCCGATGCGAGCCGGGCGCAGTCCCGGATAACCTCCGTCTTCAGATCCAGTCCGACGATCCGGACCGGCAATCGTTCCCGAATCGCAAGCAGATGATAGAGCGCGAAAGTCAGATAGGATTTGCCGCACCCAAAATCGACGATCGTCAGTTGCCGACCGCGTGGCAAAGCGGGCAGCACGTCGGCGACCATCTCGAGAAACCGGTTGATCTGGCGGAACTTATCGTATTTCGCTTTCACAACGCGTCCGTCCGGCGTCATGACGCCGAGCCTAACGAGGAATGCAGCAGGTTCTCCTTCGGGAATCAGGTAGGATTTGACCCGGTTGTGGCCAGTGGAAGCTTGCTGCAGCGGCTTGCCGGTCGGCTTGCCCTGCAGCATGGCGACGGCGCCTTTCTTGCTCGCGAGCAGTTGCGTATCGGCTTCCGGTGTCTTGAGCAGCGCCTGGCGGTAATCCACCATCGTGGCGATGAGCCGGGCGGCAGCCTCATGCTGCGGCACGTTCTCGTGGAAAGCTTGACTGCCGACCAGCTTCTCGAATTGATAGACCATGCCGCTCTTCTGACGGATCGGACGAACCGTCACCTTGCGCGAGATACTGCCATCCTTGCGCCTGGGCTGGCTGAACGTGGCCGACAGCAGCTTGGCGTCCGCCGTCGCTTGTTCGATCCATTGCTGCAAGTCGTGACTCATGCTTGCGTTCCCTCCATGCGGGCAGCCGCCTCCCATTGCCGCCGGCCTTCTTCAAGTTCGCTGCGAGGCAAGCCTCCTGCCGTCAGCGACTCGTCGCCCTGAGCGGCTAATCTATCGTAGAATGCCAATCCCTCAGCGAGCTCGATACCGGCTTGCTCCCGCAATTCGTAGAGCAGATCCTCCGCCAAAGCCCATTGCCCGCATGCTTCTCGCCATTGCCATACGGCCCGAATCGTCGCCGCATCCCATACGTACGGAGCCAGCGACGCCAGCAGCCGTTCGATTCTCGCCGTCAAGTCCCAGCCGTCAATCTCGCCGTTCTCCCGCAGCACGTACAGACTCAGCCGCAGCGCCTTGGCGAACCGGGGAACGCTCTCGCCCGAGCGGCCCAAGTCGTCCAGCAATTCCGCTTCTTCCTGCAGGAACGCTGCGATGATCGCCGTGGATTCCGGATTCGGGACGCCGCCTACGCTGAGCATCGCCAGCAAGTCCTCATCCGACAAGCCCATGGCGATTCGCGTCTTCATCCGCAATTCCTTGCCCAGAAATTCGTCGATTTGTTCCAGCGCCTGCTCTTTTTTCTGTTGTTCCTTCAGTCCCATGATGGCGCCGAGCGCCTTCGCTGCCTGCGTGATCAGACGCACCAGGTAATCCCGTTCAAACACGCGCGCTCCCCCTGCTCTTGTCCAGGAAAGCCAGCAGTACCTGCGCGCTGGCGGCCGGATCCTCCATCATGCTCATATGCCCCGTTTCGGGCAGCGTGGCCGTCATAATGTTCGGGCGCGCCTCAACCGGAAACCGGCGTGCTGGCGGAATGACTTCATCGCGCTCCCCGGCGAGCAGCAGCACGGGCAACTGCGTCTGCTGCAGCACGTGCGTGCGATCCGGGCGTTCGCGCATTCCCATCGCGCATCCGATGGCACCCTGGGTACTGGTGCCGTAGCCAATCTCCTTGGCATGCGCGATCTGCTTAACGATATCGGGTCTTTGTTGGTGCTCCTGCGCGAACAGCTTGGGAATCAGCCCATCGACGAACGGCTGGATGCCTGTCATGCGGATCTGATCCGCAGCCTTGATCCGCCCCTCTTTGCCGGCATCGGTATCCGGCAGCGAGGTGGAGTGGACAAGACCAAAGCCGAGCAGGCGATCGGGGTGACGTTCGGCCAAGGCAAGCGTCGCGTAGCCGCCTAGCGAATGGCCGATCACGTACGCTTGAGCGATCCCCAGTCGATCCAACAGCGCCACCGTATCGTCTGCTAGCTGTTCCATCGAGTAAATTTGTTGTTCCGGGGCAGGCGATTCGCCGTGCCCGCGCAAATCCGGCACGACCACGTCATATTCGGCGGACAGCAGCGGGACGACCGCGTCCCAATATTGCCTGCTGCCGCAATAGCCGTGCAGCAGCACGACCGGCGCGATTGCCTCTGAGCCCGCCCCCGATACCGTTCCTTCTTCCGTGAATTCGGTCCCGGTTGTGTTGTGGCCGTCCTTTGGATGGCGATTGCGGCTTCGGCTGAAGCTGAGGGCGATTGCGGCGCCTTCGGCGAAAACGCGATTGTCGCGATTGTTTGGTTGATCGTAATTTGGCATTTCGCTTATTCACATCCTGTCGGAAATTTTGATTGACGGCCGCCACGCGCCGATAATCGCTTCGGCGGCTTCACGGGCCATGTGCATGACGCGGTACAGCGAGGTCGTCTGCAGCGTCCAATACGGCTTGGGGCCGGCGGCATTGACGATCCCGGCGATGCTGTACGCGCCGATCGGCGGGAATGAACGGCCTACGGACCTGGCGGGTATGAGCGGCTCCGCCGATACCAGGTACGCCCCCACCGACTCCGGACGTCCCAAGCAAGCGTCGATGGCCAGCACCGTGCCGCCTTCCGGCAGCAGCGCAATCACATCCGGCAATTTCTCCGCGTCGCACGGATGCTCGAGCGTGCCGATGACGCCCTCGAACCCTGCTTCCGTCAGCAGCGTCCCGATCCAAGGTCCCAGGCAATCGCCCGAGGATCGATCGGTGCCGATGCACAGGAAAGTCATCTCGGACAGCGGATGTTGCGCGGCGATGCGCGCTGCGAACTGCGCCAGCCCGGCGCGGTCGACGCGCGCCGCTTGCTTCGGCCATGCCTCCAGCATCGCTTGATTCTCCATCTCGTATATATATTTACCGCAATTAAGCAGAGGATAACCATCATCGATGATTCCGGCACATCGGTTCCCACTATCGTTACGGGCCGCAAGCCGAAATTTGTTCATACTTATCAGGTTACCATGCCCGGCGGCATTCCGCCAATTGCTGTGGTACAATACGTATATACAAGTACAGAAGGAGCGATCGGCATGGACTTATCCCAACCGACACAAGAGAATGTGTCCCATATGATCGAGACGATCAAGACAAAGCTGAGGATGGCATCGGGGGCCGCCATGCAGGCTTCGAGCTTCGATACGGCCAAGTACGAGGACCTCAAGGATATTTACGATATGGTGTGCAGCAAAGACCGCTTCAGCATCAGCGAAGTCGAAGCGATTGCCTCCGAACTCGGCCGCCTGCGGCGCTAGATCAAGCGGCAACCCCGAAGAGCAGCCAAGCGGCTGGCTCTTAGGGCTTCAAACAGAGTTGCTTCGATTTTCGACTCTATGCCCACCCCACCGCCGCTCTCCAGACCGATTTGTGGCGATTTTCGCCGCATTTCCTGCTCAACCTTAGGCTAACGGGCGCGGATGGTGCGGTTAGCATCATTTTGGCGATGTTGGCGGGGCAACGGGTGTGGATGGTGCGGTTAGCATCATTTTGGCGATGATGGCGGGGCAACTGGCATGGATGGTGCGGGCAGCATCATATTGGCGATCTTGGCGGAGCAATGGGCGCAGATGGTGCGGACCCTCCGCATCTCCCATCTCACCGCGTTCCCCCTACCAGGCAACTAACAGCGATTTCCGACTCAACGCGAAAACCTCGGCGGCGCCGCATGAGCGCTCGTCGAGGTTTTCTCATTCGTCCAGACTATATCGCTGTTTACTTCAACAACTTCGCGTGCTTCAGGAATCGACTGAAAGCCTCCTGCCCGCGCGCGTCAGATTTGAACACCCCGGCATCCCGCAGCACGGCATGGAACTTGTCGCCGACCGCGGCACGTACGATCGCCATCGCTTCGTCCGGCGAGCTGGACGTCCCATGCTTGGCCGCCAATTCCGCAATCCAGTCCGCATGCTTGTGCAGCGGATGCCCTTCTTTCGCCGCCACCGCCGGATCGAATTTCTCGCCGCTGCCGAGAATCGCTCCAATCGCCGCCAGTTCCTCTTGCAAACGGCCCGGCAGCACGGCCAATCCCATCACTTCGATCAGCCCGATGTTCTCCTTCTTGATATGATGAAGCTCGGGATGCGGATGGAAAATCCCGTCCGGATAATGCTCGCTCGTCCGGTTGTTGCGCAGCACCAGATCGAACTCGTACTCTCCATTGTCCCGCAGGCGGGCGATCGGCGTGATCGTGTTGTGCGGCGTCTCGCCGGTGAACGCGGCAACGTCCGCTTCCGAGTCCGAATAGCCGCGCCAACTGGACAGCACCGTTTCGCAGACGCGGAGTATCGCCGCCCGATCAGTGGACCGCAGACGCAGTACGGACATCGGCCACCGCACGATGCCGGCTTGCACGCTGCTCTCGCCCGATATAGCGAACCATTCCGGCACTTCGGCAACCTCCATCGGGAAAACATGCCGCCCGCCCTGGAAATGGTCGTGGTTCAAAATCGAACCGCCTACGATCGGTAAATCCGCGTTCGACCCGATGAAATAATGCGGAAATTGATCGACGAAATCAATCAGCCGCGCGAAGGTGGCCGGCGAGATCGTCATCGGCACGTGTTCCCCGCGGAAAATAATGCTGTGCTCATTATAGTAAACGTACGGCGAATATTGGAAATACCACTCTTCGCCTTGCAGCGTTAACGGGATGACCCGTAAATTTTGCCGCGCCGGATGGTTGGGTCGCCCCGCATACCCGACATTCTCCTTGCAGAGCAAGCACTTCGGATAGCGTGCCGGGGGCAACGTCTTCAACATGGCGATCTCCCGGGGGTCCTTCTCCGGCTTGGACAGGTTGATGGTGATCTCTAATTCACCATCGTCCGTCCGATGCCGCCAGTAGCCATTCTTGCGGATGCGGTCCATGCGAATATAGTTGGCGTCGATGTTCAATCGGTAGAACCAATCCGTCGCAGCGGCTTTGCCGCCTTGCTTGGACTGTTCGCGAAACTGCCGCGCCGTCTCCGAAGGACGGGCCATCAGCAAGCCCATGATCCGCGCATCGAACAAATCGCGATTCGTCAACGTGTCGTCGGCGATCATGCCTCGTTCCACCGCAGCGTCCAGCAAAGGCTCCAGCAGCGGAACCGGGCTGTCCGGCAGGTCGCCCGACAGCGCATCCGACGCCGCCTCCAGCGGTTCGTCCAGCCGGAACAAGTCCAGCAGCGCATTGCGCGCGTCATCTTCGTCCAAAGGCTCGATCATGCCCTTCAGCAGCGCGAACCGCAACAGCCGCTCAATGCCCAAGCCGATTCGTTCCTTGGAGGACGCATTCGTCGTTCCAGCAGCGATTTCAGCCATTTTGTCGCTCCTCCGTTCTGTTGTTTATTCCCGGTTCCGGTCCAGGCATGTCATTTACTTTGCGTCGTCTCCGTATCCGTTCGGATGCTGATGATGCCACCGCCAAGCGCTGGAGACGATGTCCTGCAGCCGCTCGCGGCTCGGTTGCCATCCGAGTTCCCGGCGAGCGCGCTCCGAGGAAGCGACGAGCACAGCGGGATCGCCCGCTCTGCGTGCCTCCATCGTCACCGGTAACGGATGCCCGGTCACTTCGCGCGCGATCTCGACCACCTGCTTGACCGAGTAGCCATTCCCGCTGCCCAGATTGTAGACGGCGCTCTCGCCGCCCTCGCGCAGACGCTTCAACGCGAGCAAATGCGCGTCGGCTAAGTCGCTGACATGAATATAGTCGCGGATGCACGTGCCATCCTCTGTCGGGTAATCGTCCCCGAACACCGAGATCGACGCGCGTTGTCCGAGCGCGACTTGCAGCACGATCGGAATCAGGTGGCTTTCAGGCCGGTGGTCCTCGCCGATCCGGCCGCTTTCATGCGCCCCTGCCGCATTGAAATAGCGCAGCGACACCGAGCGGATGCCGTGGGCGACATCGAACCAGCGGATCATCTTCTCCATCGCGAGCTTCGTCTCGCCGTAGGCGTTCGTAGGCAGCGTGCGGTCGTACTCGTCGATCGGCACCCGCTCCGGTTCACCGTAAGTCGCCGCCGTCGAAGAGAACACGATACGCGATACGCCCGCTTTTTTCATTTGCTCGAGCAAGCACAAAGTGCCGTACACGTTATTGTTGTAATATTTTCCGGGATCCTTCATACTCTCGCCAACGAGCGAATTCGCGGCAAAATGGATGACCCCGTCGATCTCGTTCTCCGCGAACACTTGGGACAGAAACGCCTCGTCGCGCAGGTCGCCTTCGTACAGCTTGCCGCCCAGCAGCGCGCCACGGTGGCCTTGATACAGGTTGTCAATGACGACGACTTCTTCTCCGCGTTCAAGCAGCGCCGCCACGGCGTGCGAACCGATGTAGCCCGCGCCTCCCGTCACCAATACCGCCATGTTACGCCTCCCCTTTCAATTGCCGCACGCCGTCGCCAATGTCGCAGACGTAGAAGTCGGCATGCAAGCCGGTGGCTTTCCCATACTGAGCGCCGACTTCCTCGATAAAGCGCTGGACCGCGTCTTCGCGCACGAGCGAAACCGTGCAGCCGCCGAAGCCCGCTCCGGTCATTCTCGAGCCTAGCACGCCCGGCACGCTGCGCGCCGCATCGACCATCGCGTCCAGCTCGTCTCCCGTCACTTCGTACAGGTCCCGCAGCGAATCGTGAGATGCGTTCATCAACTCTCCGAATGCAGTCAACTCGCCGCGCTTCAGCACGTCGATCGAACGCGCCACCCGGTCGATCTCTTCGACGACATGGCGAGCCCGCCGACGAACCGTCTCGTCTGCGATGAGCGATTCATTTGCCTCGAATTGCTCCAAAGTCAGCTGACCGAGCAGTTCCAGATCCGGGAATGCTTTGCGCAAATCCTGCACGGCTTGTTCACATTGCGAGCGACGCTCGTTGTACTTGGAATCGACGAGGCCGCGGCGCTTGTTCGTGTTGCCGATGACGAGCTTGTGTCCTTCCGCGCGGAATGGTACGAGTTCATATTTCAACGTATCGCAATAGAGCAGAATCGCGTGATCCTTCTTGCCGTTCGCAACGGCGAACTGGTCCATAATGCCGCACTTGACGCCGACGAATTCATTCTCCGCATGCTGCGACCAGACCGCGATGTCGACGGTATTCGTCGGTTTGTCTTCCAGCGTGAGCAGCGCATATGCCGTGACGACTTCGATCGATGCAGAAGAGGACAGCCCTGCGCCGTTCGGAATCTCGCCGTGGTAGAGGAAGTCGTAGCCGCGCGTCAGCTTTGTGCCCCTCTGGGCGAGTTCCCACACGACGGCTTTCGGATAGTTCACCCAGTCATCCTGTTCGTCGAAGACTACTTCCGCGTTCGAAATTTCCCGGGAAATCGGAATATTCGTCGAAGCGAATCGAAGCGTCCGATCTTCGCGCGGTCGAATCAGCAGTGTCGTTCCGAACGTAAGCGCAGCCGGGAACACCGCGCCGCCGTTGTAGTCGGTATGCTCACCGATCAGATTGACCCGCCCCGGGGCCTGAAACACCTGGATGTCTTCCGCCGACCCGCCGTACATCTCCGTGAATAATGCCTTCAATTCCGCTGCATTCACCATGGTCACCTTCGTTTCTTCGATTATCGTTAGGTTCTACCCCGAGTATATCGAATCGCAAGCCCGCGTCAAAATGGCCTGAAGTGTCATTCATATGGACAAATGTGACTTAATTGTGCACGGCAGAGACGTAGAAATGTTACAATGGCAAGTATCGAAGGAGTGAGCCGCATGTCCAAAACACCGACTTACCGCGTCGTCTCCAACCCGATTACGATTGTGCCGGGCGATTTGACCGTGCTGTTCGCCGGAGAGAGCCAGACGAGGCCTGGCCACCGCGTGGGTCCGAAAATTTCCGACTACTTTTTGCTGCATCATGTGACTTCCGGTTTTGGAAAATTGCACTTGGGCGACTTCGAAGCGACTTTGGGGGCGGGCGATACTTTTTTGATACCGCCGCATCAGCTTGCGGCTTATGAGTCGGACGGCAGCGAACCTTGGCGGTATCGCTGGGCAGCGTTCACCGGCGCGCGAGCCGCATCGCTTGTTGAGGAAGCCGGATTCGGCAACGGCCGATATGCCGTCCATACCGGCGGCAATCGGGCGCCGGGCGAATATTGCCGCCACATCTACGATGCCTTCCTATCGCGGAACCGTTCGGCGGCGATGGAAGCGGCGGGGCATTTGCAGCTGCTGCTCGCCGTGCTCTATGAACATGTCGCAGGGGAAACGGAAGAAGTCACAGCATCGCCGCTGCGCCCGGCCTCGCACGGCGAAGAGTTGGCGCAACAGGCAATCCGCTACTTGACCGCACAGTATGCCGAGCCGGTGACGATCGAGGGAATGGCGGAGACGCTCGGGTATAACCGCGCCTATTTGTCGCGATTGTTCAAGGCGCACACAGGGCTGTCGCCCGCCACCTATCTGACGAAGTTTCGTATCGACCAGGGACGGCGATTGCTGCGCGAACGGCCAGAGTTGACTGTGGAACAGGTGGCTTCCTCCGTCGGTTTTCAAGATTCGCTGTATTTCTCCAAGCAGTTCAAGCGCTGGCACGGACAAAATCCGACCGACTACCGCGCTTCGGTCGCCCGTGCGGTGAGACGATGAGTAGAGGGAGCGGCGCTCTGACACTGTTGCCGCGGTTGAGCGGGAGAGTGACAGGATTTGTGGCGCTCTGACACTATTGCGGCGGTTGGGCGGAAGAGATGCAGGATTTGTGGCGTTCTGACACTGTTGCGGCGGTTGAGCGGGAGAGATGCAGGATTTGTGGCGCTCTGACACTATTGCGGCGGTTGGGCGGAAGA
>JAEWAQ010000082.1 GCA_023391635.1 Bacillota bacterium
TAGACATGCTTAACATTACAAGACATCCTGAAAATCCGATCGTTGTGCCCGGTTTATACGAATGGAGGAAAGCGACGGTATTCAATCCCGCCGTCATTATCGATAATGGAAAGTTTTATATGATCGAGCGTACGGCAGGCTCCTTAACCCCTTGCAAAAATTATTTGGGCCTGCTGGAGAGCGACGACGGCGTTCACTTCAAGCATGTGAAGGACGAGCCGGTCGTTACGCCGGACATGCTCGGTTTTCCCTATGGCAGCGTCCAAGACCCGCGCATCGTCAAGATCGACGATACGTTCTACCTGAACTATGCTCTGCGTCCATGCGCCATGAATTATTATCCGACGGGTACGGGCATACCGGAACGTTCCATCCCCCAATACCCGGATGGCTGGGGAGAGAAGGAGGAGCATTGGCGGACTCGCTCGGGCATCTTGACCTCGAAAGATTTGATTCGTTGGGAATACTTGTGCGATACGACGCCACTGGATATTAACGATCGCGACAATATTCTGTTCCCCGAGAAGATTGGCGGCAAGTTCGCATTGCTGCGCCGGCCGGAAGAATACGTCGGAGAGGCTTACGGAACGAAGCAAGCGGCCATGTGGATCAGTTACTCGGAAGATCTGATCCATTGGGAAGAGCCGAAGTTGCTGGCTACAGCGGGACAGGGCGCCTGGGAACAGAAGAAGATCGGCGGATCCACGCCTCCGGTCCGCACGGACAAAGGCTGGCTTGTCCTCTACCACGGGGTAGACTATGATACCGTTTATCGCGTCGGAGCACTGCTGCTTGACCTAGATAATCCCGAGAAGATCATCGCAAGAACGCATAATTTCATCATGGAACCAGAAGCCTATTACGAGAAATTCGGCTATCAGATCCCGAATGTCATCTTCCCGACGGGCAATGTCGTAAAGGACGGTCTGCTATATATTTACTACGGCGTTACGGATACGGCAATCGCCCTGGCAACGGTTCCGCTCGATGTGATCGTCGACTACGTGCTGAACGAAAATGAGCAGGATTAAATTAAAAAATCGGATGTTATCGTAGGTTTGTGGGATTCAGGCCTTCGTGATAACGCTTTATACTATTTTTATAACATGCAGTGGAATGAAATATTCCACGATGTGTTATAAAAAATGAAGAAAAGAGGGTTCGCATGAAGAAAGGAAAAGGCATCAAAGGAATCATGCTGGTTTCCATGGTAACGGTTCTGGCATTGGCAACGGCATGCGGAAAGACGAATGACTCGAAAGGCAATGAGGGGGCTTCGCCTAACGGTAATGGAGGCAAGGGAACCATTACTTTGACCATGATGCATCCATGGACGTCGCCAAATGCGGATAATGAAGTATACAAAGCGCGCATCGCGGCGTTCGAAGCAGATCATCCGAACATTAAAATCGAGCAGGACGGCGTTGCCGCAGCGCAATACAAGACCAAGCTGTTCACGCTCGCAGCGGGAAATAATTTGGCCGACATCGATGTCGTATGGCCGGGCGCCGACCTTGATCCGCTCGTCAGCGGCGATCTGCTTCTGCCCCTGAACGACCAGATGAATAACTGGAACGAGCTCGTACAGGAAGACGCGTTGGCCGGGTTCAACAAGAACGGCAATCAATTTGCCGTACCGACCAAACAAAATTTCGTCGATATTATCTACTACAACAAGGAAATGTTCTCCCAAGTCGGATATGATACGTTCCCGGCTACGTACGAAGAGTGGATCGATGCGATTAAGAAATTGAAAGCAGCCGGCATGACGCCGATCTCCCTCGGCAACAAAGAGCAATGGCCGCTTCAATCCTCGTATATGTCTACGTTGACGCAGCGTTTTGCCGGAGACGACTTCCTGCAGAACGTGCTGGACGGCAAGGCGAAATTTACCGATGAGGATTTCGTCAAAGCCGTCGCGGTCATCGACGAATTGACCAAGCTGGGTGCTTTCAACTCGGATGCGAATAACATGGATTCGGTGCAGGCGCAGGACTACTTCATTCAAGGCAAAGCGGCGATGCACATCACGTCGGCAACCGTGAATGCAAGAATCCGCATCGATAATCCGGAAGGCAGTAAATTCGGCATCGCGCTGTTCCCGAGCGTGCCGGGCGGCAAAGGCGACGCCAAGAAGGCTGCCGGCGTACCGCAATTCGGCATCGCGATCAAGAGCGGGCTGAGCACCGAGAAGCAGGAAGCAGCGCTCGAATTCATGAAATATTTCGTCAGCGAGGATCTGTATAAAGACTTGTCCAAGGCAGGCATCATGGTTCCGACGAAGACGAACGTGGCGGCAGAGGGAGAAGTCAATCCTTTCCTGGAGGAACTGATGACGCTCACCAGCAACGGTTCGACGAGAGTGTTCGACTCGGTCATCCCGACGCAGCCGTCCAAAGAATTCGAGAACGGCCTTCAAGGACTGACCATCAAACATGGAACGCCTGAAGATGTCGCCAAGAATACGCAGGCAGCGCTGGACAACCTCAAGTAAACCGGTTAGCCGCAACAACGTGAAAACAAGCGATGGAGAAAACCCGTGCAGCGGGTTTTCTCCGTTCAAACGGCCCGAAAGATTCTCCCGCGAGGAAACGGAGGCGAGAAAATGAACACGTTAAGGGGAACGAGAATCGCCATTTTCTTCGGCATGCTCCCCGCATTGATTATCTATATAGGCATTGCCATCATCCCGATTTTCGTTTCGTTGTATTACTCATTCTTTCATTGGGATGGCATTTCGGCCAAAACGGCCATTGGATTCGACAATTATGTCAGAATTATGAATGACCGCGTTTTCTGGCTTTCGGTGAAGAACAATATCATCATCATGGTGACGGGTTTAGTCGGCCAAATCCCGCTGGGGCTGCTGCTGGCGCTGCTGTTGAACCGCAAATTGGCCGGCTCCGCTTTCTTCAGAACGGTCGGTTTCATGCCCGTCGTCATCTCTTCCGTCATGGTCTCGCTGATCTGGGGGATGATCTATAATTCGGAATACGGCTTCCTGAACAGCTTGCTCGGTTTCATGGGCTTGGAAAGCTGGCAGCGCAATTGGCTCGGCGACACTTCAGTGTCGATGTATTCCGTCAGTCTCGCTTATATTTGGCAGAATTGCGGTCTCTATATGGTCATTTTCCTGGCTGCGCTGCAGAACATTCCGGGTGAAGTAAACGAGGCGGCGGAGTTGGACGGGGCAACCGGGCTCAGACGAGTGTTCCGCATTACGATCCCGATGATTCGCTCGACCCTTCTCGTGGCGGTCGTTTACAGCATCAGCAACTCGTTTAGGGTATTCGATCTCGTGCAAATTTTGACGGGCGGCGGCCCTGCCCATATGACCGAAGTTATGACCATTTACATGTACAACCATGCCTTTGTCAGCAGACAATTCGGCTTCGGCAGTGCGGCATCGATTCTGATCCTGCTGTTCAGCCTGATCGTCGTCAGTATTGTCAACCGCCTCGGACGAGAAAAAGATATATAATGGAAGGGGGAACCGCTTTGAGCAACAATTCGAAATGGCTTCAGGTGCTGACGTATGTCTTTCTAAGCGCGTTTGCGTTATTCAATATCGTCCCCCTTTTCTATATGATCGTCGATTCGTTCAAGACGGAACCGGAATACGCGGCCAGTCCATTCTCATTGCCGACGAAGCTCCATTTCTCAAACTACGCCAAAGCATGGGATATCGCGAACATGGACACCTATTTCCTGAACAGTCTCATCATTACGTTCGGTTCGCTGATTATCACGGTGCTGCTCGGGGCGCTGACGGCGTTTTTTTTGGCCCGTTTTAAATTCAGGTTCCGCGGATTCGCGTTCGCTTTGTTTCTTCTGGGGCTGCTGGTACCGATTCACGCCACGCTGATTCCGATCTTCCTGATCATGAAAAATATCGGATTGCTGGATACGTATTGGTCGCTTATACTGCCCTATACGGCATTCCATTTATCGCTGACGATATTCATACTGGAAGGGTTCATGCAGGGGCTGCCGAAAGATCTGGAGGAATCCGGGGTGATGGACGGAGCCGGCATCTTCCGGATATTCTGGTCGATTATCCTGCCGATTACGAGGCCGGCCATGGCGACGGTCATCATTCTGAATTTCATCTATAACTGGAACGAATATTTATTCGCATTGGTGCTGATCAGCTCGGAATCGCTTAAAACGTTGCCGCTTGGCTTGGCCAACTTCGTCGGCGTCGAAACGGCGAGCATGACGCTCCAGATGGCCGCGCTTGCGATTGCGCTCGTGCCGATCATCATTTTCTATTTGCTGCTTCAGAAGCAATTGGTTACCGGCATGACCGCGGGGGCGGTAAAAGGCTGACAAATACGCGTCCGGACATCCGGAGGATGGTGCTATGCGAAGCGACTCCCAAAGGACAAGAAGCTTTGGTCTAAAACGAAAAGCGTTGATTATTTTCCTGCTCCTGGTCATTCTTCCGACCTTGAGCGTGGGAGTGGTCGTCCAAATTCAGTTCAACCAAATATTATGGGAGCAGTTCAAGGATACGACGATCCGCAACCTCGACAGCGTGGTCAGCCAATTGGAAGAACAGACGTCCACCGTCGAGGATATCGCCAACTATATGATCCTCAGTCCGGACCTGAACGAATATTTGCGGTCATCGCCTCCGCTGAGCAACGAACGTTCCGAGAACTTGAAGCGGGCGATCGAAGGCATGCTGACGTTCCATCTTTTCTCGAAGAAATATATTCGCTCCTTCAGCATCGACGGCTTTAACGGCAATAATATCGACATGGGGGAACCTGTCATTGCCGATGAAGGGAAATGGCTGGAGAGGGCCTCCCGCCGCAAAGGCGGTATCGTCTGGACGGGCGGCTATACCGTTCAGAGCGGCTGGAAAGGGGAATTCCGCGTCATCTCGCTGGTTCGTACGCTCAATGCGTTCAGTCAAATCACGCGCCCTCAAGCCAATCTCGTCATTCGGCTGGATGAAGACAGCATTATCGGGCTGCTGGAGAAAGGGCTGTACAAACAATCGGGACAAGTATTCGTCATCGGATCGGACGGCGAACAGGTGCTGCGTTCCGAGCATTCGATGCCCGAGAGCTTCGATCCGAACCGCTTGCTGGATGCGTTCGCCAGCGGACACGACAGCTTCATGAAGTACAAAATCGGGAATCGAAATTACATGGCTTTCTACCGTCCGATGGAAAATACGGGATGGAACATCATCGCGATGATTCCCGAATCGATCGTCAATAAGGAAACGGCGAAAGTCAGAAGCGTGATGGCGGTCATCCTGGCTGCCATACTGCTCTTGGGCCTGAGCGCACTGCTAGGGTTCCAGTATACGATCATCAGGCCGATTCTGCGGCTCAAGAACGAAGCGAATCGCGTCAAGCTTGGCGACTTTACAGCGCGCGTGCCGATTGAGTCGAATGATGAAATATCCGATTTAAACCGCAAGTTCAACGAGATGGTGCTCACGATTCAGCAACTGATTGAACATAAGTACAAGCTCGAGCTAAGGGAGAGAGAGTCCGAGCTCAGACTGCTGCAAAATCAAATGGACCCCCATTTTTTATATAATACGCTTGATATGATCCGATGGACGGCTCGTCTGGAGAAGGCGGGGAAAACAAGCCACTTGATCGAGATGCTGTCCAGGTTTTTCCGCTCGGCTCTGAACAAGGGCAACTATGTGACAACCGTTCAGCAAGAGCTGGAATTCGTCCAATCCTACCTGTATTTGCAAGAGCGGCGACTTGGCCAAGCGTTCCGGTATTCGCTGTTCATGGATTATTCCGTCGCCAAGGCACCCATGCTGAAGACGACCATCCAGCCCTTGGTGGAAAACTTTTTGAAGCACGGACTGAATAAGGACAAGAAAGTCAATCGGATATCCGTCAAATGTTACGCCGTGGCGGAAGAGATCTGGATTGACGTACAAGACAACGGGCGCGGCATCGAACCCGGCAAGCTGGAAGCGATACGCTCCTCGCTGCGGAATGGGCCTGCCGACGAAAGAAGCGCCGGCGCGTTAAGCAACATCCAAGAGCGTCTCTCGATCTATTTCGGTGAAGGTTATGGTTTGGAGGTTGTATCCAGCACGCCGCAAGGCACGCTGATCCGATTGAAAATTCCCGACAGGGTGGACGGCGGTGAAACCGATGGTGACGGCAACAACCGGACGTAATGCGAAAATGCTGATCGTC
Source organism: Bacillota bacterium (assembly GCA_023391635.1). Taxonomy (GTDB): domain Bacteria; phylum Bacillota; class Bacilli; order Paenibacillales; family Paenibacillaceae; genus Cohnella. The sequence goes on from JAEWAQ010000082.1 coordinate 6,186, forward strand.
GATGACGAACCGGTCATCTGCGCAGGACTGCGGTTGACGATTGACTGGGAAGCGCTTGGCGTCGAAGTGATCGGCGAAGCCTACGACGGGGAAGAGGCTTTGCAGATGACGCGCGAGCATGAAACGGACATTGTGCTGACAGATATTCGGATGGGCGAGATGGATGGGCTGCAGTTGACGGAACGGTTGAAGCGGGAGTTCCCTCATGTGCGCGTCGTGATGATCAGCGGTTATGAAGATTTCGATTACGCCAGGCAGGCGATGCGCCTTGGTGTCACGGATTATTTGCTCAAGCCGGTCAATGTAGACGAACTGGTACAGGTGGTGAAGGGTATCGTAGCTGAGGTAGGGAGAGACGAGACATCCGGGAACAGCGACGAGGAAGTGTTGTGGCTGTCCGCCATGGTTAGGCCGTCTCCGACCTCCGAGCTGTCGTCGCCCCCGCAATCGCTGCATGGCGGATCATTTCGGATAATCGTCAGTCAATTGTCCGATTTCGCCGAACGTTATTCCGGCATGCCGGATGAACAATACCGCAACGTTCAACGGCAGTGGCTCGAGTTGATCCGCGAACGATTATCCGCAAGTGATATCGGCAGTATTGCCGTATTCGATCATATGAACGTCCTATATACGCTGGCCATATCGGATCGAGAGCGGGAAGACGAGCCGATGAGGCGCCTGCTGGAAGAGACGATGCGGGCGTGGGGTGGTGCAGGGCGGCTGATATGCGCGGCAAGCCGTGCCTATCGCGAGTTGGATCAGACCGCTTCGGCGAGCGCTGAAGCCAGGGAGTTGCTGCAATGCCATGTGCTGGACGAACGGCTGGCGCTGCTTCCCGAAGACCGGAACCTGTTATTGAATGATCGTCCCAAGTCGGATTACGACGCTAAGGCCATCATGAACAAGCTTGTCTCTTGTTTGTTCAAACAGGACGCAGATGAAGTTGCGGCGTTAATCCACGAGTTGTTCGGGACGTTGGCCGCCGATCGCCTGCTGTTGCCGGAAGCGGTGCAGATTTATGACGAATTGCTTGCCCTGCTGCGGCAGCGGCTGCGCCAGAGCGGTCTGACGGATCTGGAGCATGGCCGCACTTCGCCTATCGACCTTCATTTGAACAATTCGTATGCCAGTATCGAAGCGATCGCCGTGGACGAGATGAAGCAGCTGATTCGCCTGATCGATCTGAGCGGACTCGACAAATCGCACTGGATTATCGAGAAAGCCAAACAGTACATAAACGAGCAATACGATCAAGATATTAAAGCTTCGGAAGTCGCGGGTCGGCTGAAAATTTCACCAGGCTATTTCAGTTTTATTTTCAAGCAAAGCACTGGCAAGAGCTTCAAGGAATATATGAACGAGCTCCGGATCGACCACGCCAAGCATTTGCTGGCCACGACGCACGACAAAGTGTTCGAGATCGCGGAACAGGTCGGCTACAAGGAATATAAATATTTCGTTTCGGTATTCAAGTCGTACACCGGCATCACGCCGAAAGAGTACCGGGCCTTGAATGCAACCCGATAACAGATGGCAGGGTAGGAGGAATCGCAATGGAAGTCTACATGGATCCGACATATTCGGTCGAAGAGAGGACCGAGGATTTGCTGGCAAGAATGACGCTCAAGGAGAAGGTCGGGCAGCTGAATCAGCATATGTACGGCTGGGATGCCTACAGCCGTGACGGCTCACGGATCCGTCTGACGGAAGCGTTCAAGCGGCAAGTAGCTTTCGGAGACGGCATGGGGGCGCTGTACGGGCTGTTTCGGGCCGATCCGTGGTCGGCGGTTACGTTCGACAACGGCATTCCGACGGCGGATAACGCCCGGGTCGCCAATGAACTGCAGCGATACGTCAAGGAGCACACGAGGCTCGGAATCCCGGTGTTGCTGTCCGAGGAATGTCCGCACGGTCACCAGGCGCTGGACGGAACGCTGCTTCCCGTCAATCTGAATATCGGCTCCACGTGGAATCCGTCGTTAGCGGAACGGGCATACGCCAAGATCGCGGCGGAGATCCGGGCGCGCGGCGCGCATCTCGCGCTTGTCTCCACGCTGGATATATTGCAGGATCCGCGCTGGGGACGCTCGGAGGAATGCTATGGCGAGGATCCGTATTTGGCTGCGCGGCTGACCGCCGCCGTCGTGCGCGGGCTGCAGGGAACAAGGCCGGAAGATCTGCGGGCCACGGACAAGGCGGCGGCTGTACTGAAGCATCTGTGCGCGCAAGGCGCCGGTCAGGGCGGGCATAATGCCGGGCCTGCCGCGATCGGCGAGCGAGAACTGCGCGAGATTCATCTTCCCGCGGCGAAGGCTGGCGCGGCTGCGGGAGCGGCCGGATTCATGGCCGCCTATAACGAGATCGACGGCGTCCCGTGTCACGCCAACGAGTCGCTGCTGACCGGCATCTTGCGCGAAGAGTGGGGCTTCGACGGCATCGTGATGGCCGACGGGTGCGCGATCGATCGGCTGTTGGCGTTAAGCGGCGATCATGTCGGGGCGGCCGCGACCGCGCTGACGGCGGGGGTCGATCTGAGCCTGTGGGATACGGCCTTCACGAAGCTGGAAGAGGCGGTTCGGCAGGGCAAGATGGACGAATCGTTAATCGACCGTGCCGTTCTACGCGTATTGCGGCTAAAATTCCGGTTGGGGCTGTTCGAGAATCCGTACGTAGACGAGGGGCTGCCAGCTTCAGTCGTCGGCGCGGCGGAGACGCGGGAACTGAACCTGCAAGTGGCAAGGGAATCGATCGTGCTGCTGCGCAACGGGGAAGGCGGACAAAAGGGCATCCTGCCCCTGAACGGTTCGGTGAAGCGGATCGCGGTCATCGGCCCGAATTCGGATCGATTGTATCAGCAATTGGGGGATTATACGAGCGTCCAGCGCGAAGGAACAGGGACGACCGTGCTTCAGGGCATCGCGAAGGCGGCTCCCGCGGGCGTCGAAATCGTGCATGAGCGGGGCTGCGGCATACGCGATCGGTCGCGTGACGGCTTCGCTGCGGCGATCGCCGCAGCTCGCAGCGCCGATGTCGCCGTCGTCGCGATCGGCGGCAGCAGCGCGCGGCGATTCGACGAAGCGTTCGACAGCAACGGCGAGGCGATCGTCTCGGCCGGAAACCCGTCGGAGATGGACTGCGGCGAAGGGGTCGATCTGGCCGATCTGCGGTTGGGCGGCGTCCAGGAGGAGCTGCTGCGGGAAATCGCCGCGACGGGGACGCCAGTCGTCGCTGTCGTCATTCAAGGGCGGCCGCATGCGTTGGCGGACATCGCGGAGCACTGTGCGGCCCTATTGTGCGCCTGGTATCCGGGCCCGGAAGGCGGAACTGCGATCGGCGAAATTTTGTTCGGGGCGGTCAATCCGAGCGGTAAGCTTCCTGTCTCGCTGCCTCGTTCCTCGGCCCAACTGCCGGTCTATTACAACCAGAAGAATCCGGGTCGGCCGCGGCCTTATGTTGACATGCCGGCCTCGGCGTTATATCCGTTCGGCTTCGGGCTCAGCTACACGACGTTCGAATACGGTGAAATCGCGTTGTCCCGCGAGTCCGTAACGGCTGAAGAGATCGAAGCGGGAGGAAGCGTGGAAGTCCGTCTGACGGTGACCAACAACGGCTCGCTAGCCGGTGCGGAGACGGTCCAGCTGTACGTGCAAGCCAGCGGGTCGCCGATCACGCGCCGAACGGTCGAGCTGAAGGGGTTCCGCAAAGTATGGCTCGAGCCTGGGGCCGGCGAGACGATCGTCTTCGAGCTCGGCAAGGAAGAGCTGGCGATCTGGAATCGCAGGATGGCGTTCGCCGTCGCGCCATGCCGGCTGTCCGTGCGGGCTGGATCCAGCAGCGCCGCGGCCGCCGGGGCGGAACTCTTGATTACGCAAGGAGGGGACTTGTCATGAAAACAATCGGATTCATCGATTATTATTTGGACGAATTTCATGCGGATAAATATCCGGCCTGGATCGAACAAGCTTCCGGCGGGGCGATGCAAGTGAAATACGCTTACGGGATGAAGGATCGGGACAACGGAATGACGAACCGGGACTGGTGCGACCGGCATGGGATCGAGTTGCTGGATTCCATCGAAGAAGTGGTCCGTTCGAGCGATTACCTGGTCGTCCTGTCCCCGGACCATCCCGAGTTCCACGAGGAGCTGTCCCGCTTGCCGCTGCAGTCGGGGAAGCCCACTTACATCGACAAGACTTTCGCGCCCGACCGAGATACGGCGGTCCGGTTGTTCGAGCTCGCCAGTCAGCATGGAACGCCGATGTACTCCACCTCCGCGCTTCGCTTCGCCGAGGAATATGCGGCCGTTGACAAGAACGGCATTGCGGCGATTTCCAGCTGGGGGCCGGGCAGGTTCGAAAATTATTCGATTCACCAGATCGAACCGATCGTCAGCCTCATGGGAAGCAGTCCGAAGCGGGTGATGTATACGGGCATTCCGGCTGCAGCTTCGCTCGTCATTGATTTCGGCGAAGGCAAGCAGGCGGATATCCACCATCTCGGCCGGGGATGTCCTTTTGCGTTGGGGGTTACGTACGATAGCGGGGAATGTCAGTTCATCAAGCAGGAATCGGATTTCTTCGCCGCATTTACCCGAAACCTGGTCTCCTTCTTCGAAACGGGGAAGCCCGCAGTCGACCCGCAGGAGACGGTTGCCGTTATCGCCATTATTGAATGTGGATTCAAAGCCGCGCAGCGGCCGTTCGAGTGGATCGAAATTCTCGGAACCCGATCATGAAACGTACTTTGTAAAATGTGTTGACACGCCATTTGGCGCGTGATATGATATTCAAGCTGACGTTGAGCAGCAACGCTTCATCTGCGGTCGTGGCGGAATTGGCAGACGCGCTGGATTCAGGTTCCAGTGGTAGCAATACCGTGGAGGTTCGAGTCCTCTCGACCGCACCACCCTAAGAATGAACTAGCTTTTGAATCTGTCATTGTGACGGTTCAGAAGCTTTTTTGTTTGATTGGGATTTGCAAAGTGTTGCTCACGACTTGCGCAGACGAAATTTTGGAACTGTAATTCAGATGAGCATAATGTTAGCAGTCGTAGAATAAAGGCTATGCCCGAGCCATTCCTGAATTTCTTTCAGGCTTACACCATTTGCAAGCAACAAGCTCGCGCAACATTGGCGAAGATCGTGGATACGGATATGCCTAAGCCCGTACTTTTTAAGAACAATCGGAAAATGTTGTGTGATATATCCCGGCTTGATTCGATCTCCCAGCTTGTCCACGTAGATGAAATCCTCATATCTGTATTGATACGAGTCCTTGTTCTCAACAATAATCTGCTTCCCTTCAATTTTTGTACTTATGAATTACTAATTTAGCTCATCATCACAGGGGTTTGAAAGATCCTTGTCACTAATTAGAAGTAATAACAGTTCGAATAGTACCTTGCGTTGTTCCGCTGTTAGGTTTTGAAGTAGTTGATTTGCAATTACCGCTTGTTTTTCAAGTGCTTCACTCAGATGGGAATGTGCCAACTCAGTGAGTTCAATAAGGATTGCCCTGCGGTCAGTGGGATCAGGTATTCGGATCAGCAGATATTCTTTTTCGAGTGCATCGACAAAGTCGGTTACGGTTCTAGCCTGAATCCCCAATTTTGCTGCCAATTCATTCATTCGGATTCTACCTGCTTCCGATACCGTGGAAAGTATGCGCAATCGGGGACCTGAGATTTTAAAGGGAAGATCTAAAGCTGAAATTTGCGATGTAAAATCCCTTTGGATAGTATGAGTTGCTTTAATCAATATATGAATGATATCAATCGCCAAAGGATCATTTGTATTTATGGACATAATAACAGGCCACCTTGTAATATTATAGATTTTATTCTATAACAGCTGTTCGAATGTTTCATTTATTATACCCTGATTGGCTATTCAAGTCACGATCGCCTTATTTGAACGGATCGAGTGAAGTTTGTTGGCTTGAACAACCTTCTATCTGCTCATAAGTGGATGGAAGTTTTTTCTCTTGACATATGAGAAAATTATGAGTAACCTCATAATGTGTAACAGCAACAATATAACATCAAAAGTGATGCAAGCTATTTTTATGGGGTATCACTAGAAGTGGGGGAGGAAATCTATGTTAATTTTCTCAGTAATATTGCAGTCTTTTTTAATTTTGGCATTTTCCATCAGCGGAATGGGGAAGATTGCAGGTATGTCCTTGCAGGTGCAAGTATTTAAGCATTTAAAGCTTCCGCAATGGTTCAGACTTGTTACAGGTATTGCGCAATTGGCAGGAGTTGCAGGATTGGCTATGGGCTTTTGGAATAAGGAAGTACTCACTCTTGCTGCACTGTGGATCGCATGTATCATGTTAGGAGCAATCCTCTTTCATGTGCGCGTAAAAGATCCGTTGAAGCAGTATATGGCTCCCATCATCCTGATGATCTTATCTCTCATATCGGCATTGTTGCACATCACTGAATTGTTATAATTTAAACTTGGAGGAAGGAACGATGATGGATGATATAGCTGCCAAAAGGGCAGATAAACTGTTACGCGTCCTCGTCTTTGCTTTGATCTTCTCTGTCATGAATGGAACCATGTTTAATGTTGCTTTGCCGATGATCAGCAAAGAATTCAACCTGATTCCATCACAAGCTAGTTGGGTTATGACGGGGTATATGGTTCTATATGCTATTGGATCGGTCGTATATGGAAAGCTTGCGGACAGATATAGACTTAAAGATTTACTAACATTTGGGCTGTTGTTCTTTGCTGTTGGATCCATTGTTGGCATGTTCGCATTCGAGTATTGGATTATGGTGCTTGGCCGTATACTGCAAGCTGCAGGGGCGGCTGTCTTGCCGGCAACGTCAATGATTATTCCCGTGCGGTACTTCCCCCCCGATAAGAGGGGAAGGGCGCTTGGGACGTCTGCTGTTGGATTGGCTTTAGGAAGTGCGCTAGGACCGGTTGTTGCAGGACTGATCTCAAGCTTCGGCAGTTGGAGGCTGCTGTTCTTATTTTCATTAATATCGCTAGTCACGCTTCCCTTTTTCCGCAAATATTTGGACGACGTCAAGGGGGAAGCCGGACAAATTGATTTACTGGGCGGAGGTCTGCTTACAGGGACAGTTGCAAGTATTTTACTCGCAATCACCCAAAGTCAATGGCTGCTCTTTGTCGTTGGGGTTCTTCTCTTTGTTTTATTTGTCATCAGGATCCGAAAAGCCTCGAATCCGTTTATTCAACCAGACATTTTTACCAATAGGAATTTTTCAATCGGGTTGTTCATTGCATTTATCACAACATCGATGAATTTCGCGCTTACGTTTATGACTCCATTGTATTTAGCAGAGTTAAATGACTTGTCTCCGGGAAGTATCGGATTTGTACTATTTCCAGCAGCCATCCTATCTGCAATGTTAGGACGTAAAGGCGGGAAATTGGCTGATGATCGCGGCAATGGATTTCTGATGTCCACTGCATCCTTCTTGATGTTAAGTTGTTATGTATTACTTTCAACCTTTGTTGGCGTAGTACCTTACATGATTGCCGTTATTTTAATGGCAGGGACTGTCGGTCAAACGTTTATGCAGATTACGATGTCGAATACCATTTCTCGCACGATCGCGAAAGATCAGGTAGGGGTCGGCATGGGGCTATTTTCCATGTTGAATTTTATTTCTGGCGCCATTTCAATGAGCATCATTGGCAAGGTACTCGATCATAAGGAGACAGTTCTTCAACTCAATCCACTTGTCGAAAATGAAAATGCCTACGTCTACAGTAACATTTTTGTTGTCATGTGTTTGATGGTAGTTACTATGCTATGGCTTTACCGACTCCAGTTTGGAATCGCCAAATCCAAGTATGCAAAAGTATCGGAGGGGTAAGATAACAATGGATAGTGCAACTTCAATCTCTCTTGGTTCCCAGGATTTGAAGAAGTTGCCGATAATGATTTCACTAATTATTGGGGCTTTCTTCTCCATATTAAATGAAACGCTGTTGAATATCGCTTTTCCGAAACTGATGGTTGAATTGAATGTATCGACTTCTGCAATTCAATGGTTGGCAACCGGTTATATGCTTATTGTCGGGGTGCTGGTTCCTGCGTCAGCTTTAATTGTGCAGTGGTTTACGACTCGACAAATGTTTCTCGGAGCCATAATCTTGTTTACAGTAGGTACTCTAATATGCGGAATTGCGCCTCATTTTTCAGTGTTACTAATAGGCCGGATGATACAAGCTGCTGGAGCCGGATTAATGATGCCGGTTTTGATGAATACTATTCTTGTTCTTTACCCGCCTGAAAAGCGTGGGACTGCAATGGGAAGCATTGGACTTGTTATGATGTTTGCCCCCGCCATTGGACCGACGCTGTCTGGGCTCATCTTGGAATCCCTGCATTGGAGGTGGTTGTTTTTCCTTGTGATTCCATTTGCGGTGCTCTCCATTATGATTTCAATGAAATATTTAAAAAATATATCTCAACCGACAAAACCGAAGGTGGATATCTTATCTCTGCTATTATCTATAATTGGTTTCGGTGGCATCGTTTACGGATTTAGCGGCTCAGGAGAAGGAACGGATTGGAGCAACCCGCGTGTGTACGGAGTCGTGGCCGTCAGTGTCATCGCTCTGATTATTTTCGTTTTTCGGCAATTGAGGTTGAAGGAGCCATTATTGGATCTTCGTGCGTTTAAGTATCCGATGTTTAGTATGACTGCAATCCTTTTAATTGTCGTTATGATGACGTTATTCTCATCCATGTCGCTGCTGCCCTTTCTATTTCAGAGTGCCCTGGGTTTAACTGTTTTTGCGTCAGGTCTGTTAATGCTGCCGGGAAGCCTCTTGAATGGGCTGATTTCGCCGTTGACGGGCAGACTGTTTGATCGATTTGGTCCCAAACTGCTAATCATTCCCGGATCAGGAATGATCGTTATCATTATGTGGTTCTTCACGCAAGTGACTGTGGATACTCCTAAGGCAACATTTATTCTGCTGCATATCGGTTTGATGATTGCGCTATCGATGATTATGATGCCGACACAGACGAATGGACTGAATCAACTTTCGCAACGGTATTACCCGCATGGTGTAGCTATTTTAAATACACTGTCTCAGATAGCTGGCGCGATAGGCGTTGCCTATTTTATCGGTGTCATGACATCAGGACAGCGCCGGTTCCTGGAAAAGTCATCGGATCCGACTTCATCCGCACTAATAGCTGAAGGACTGGTCAGGGGGATAACCAATGCTTTTATGATCGGTTTTGGCATGGCTTGCTTCGCATTCGTTCTGACGTTGTTCATGAAACGAACATCGGCACCAATTAAGAAATTGTAAGCATTTTTTAATTGTTGTGTTAGACCTGGCTGAAGCAATCGGTATTCAATTACGCTTGCCTTAATCACATTAATCGACGGAAATACTGTGGTTACTGAAATCTAAGATTATACACGCCTGAAGCAAATAATTAAATTCAAAATAGGATGGAGTAGATTAGGATGATTAAAGTAGCAATTATTTTAGGAAGCACACGCCCAGGACGAAATGGAGAGGCGGTCGCCCGCTGGATACTAGAGCTTGCACAGAAACGAACAGATGCCGAGTTTGAGCTTGTTGACATTGCAGATTATAATTTGCCGTTGCTTGATGAGCCTGTACCGCCTTCACTAGGACAATATTCGAAAGAGCATACCCGAGTTTGGTCTGCGAAAATCAACTCGTTTGACAGCTACATTTTTGTTACTCCTGAATATAACCATGCCACATCGGGGGCACTAAAGAATGCGATTGATTTCTTGTATACCGAGTGGAACAACAAATCCGCAGGTTTTGTAGGATATGGCAGCTTGGGTGGTTCACGTGCGATTGAGAATTTAAGGCTCATTATGGCGGAGCTTCAAGTTGCTGGCGTGCGAGCTCAAGTCTCATTATCCTTGTTCACCGATTTCGAGAATTACAGTGTATTTAAGCCGGCGGAGCACCACGAGGCTTCAGTCAATATGATGCTCGATCAAGTTATAGCATGGGGCGGCGCCTTAAAGACATTAAGGACAAACCAGTAACACATAAGGGATTCCAGATAAAAGCTCTGATTGGGAATCCCTTATTATAGTGCATTGCATCATACTTGACTTATTATCACTTGAGTAGTAAAGTGATGATATGAGAGGTGATCTGAATGCAGAATAATACAATAGGTTCGTTAATTTGGTTACGATTAATGCGTTTTACTAATCAAAGCAATCAGATGTCGAACGAGTTTTTAGAACGATTTGGTTTAACGACGGCCCAATTCGATACATTGGTACAAATTCATGTTTACCAGCCCCTTACGCAAATGCAATTAGCAGAGAAAGTGACGGTTACGCAAGGTGGAATTTCTCGCATGCTTGCACGGCTTGAAAAAGAAGGTTATATCGTACGTAAGCAAGACTGGAAAACGAAAACGATCAGTTTAACAAAGAAGGCAGAATCCATCATAGAACAAGCCATGCCAGAACAGTTAGCGTTTCAAACTTCATTTTTTGACGATGTATTAAACGATGATGAACAGAAAACACTATATGCATTAATAACGCGAGTTCATAAACACAGTCTAAAGAAAGAAATACCACCTGTATAATTTTTTTTGCATCATCAATTGACTAGTCAAGTAAAAGGAGGGAACATAATGTATACGACACCGGGACATCACCATATTTCGATGCTGGCCAAAAGCGCACTCAAGACCAATCATTTTTACCAAAACGTCCTGGGACTGCGCAGGGTGAAGAAAACGGTGAATCAAGATAATCCATCCATGTATCATTTGTTTTATGGCGATTTAACAGGTGCTGCGGGAACAGAATTGACGTTTTTTGAAATGCCAAATTTAGGCAGAACAGTGCGTGGAACGAATGCGATATCGCAAATAGGCTTACTTGTTCCATCATTCGGAAGCCTTCTGTATTGGAAATACCGCTTTGCTTCATTCGACGTGAAGCATGGCGAAATCACCCGATATGCTGGCAGGGATGCATTGCCTTTTGAGGATGAAGATGGTCTGCGAATGATACTGATCAATCATAACGGCGAAGTGATTCCGGAACATTGGTCTGCTTGGCAACATGCGGATATCGACGAAGAGCACCGCATCTTGGGAATAGGACCCGTTGAAATCACAGTTCGTCATTTGGAACGACTCTTGCGCACCTTGACGGACAAGTTCGGTTATGTGGAAGCGAGCTGCTCTGATGAAGAGGCGATTGTTCAGTCTGTTGCTGGTCAAGCGATAGGAGAAATTATTATCAAACAAAAAGACGGGCCTAGCGAGAGGCCTGGAAGAGGAAGCGTTCATCACTTGGCCATCCGCGTGAACAATGAAGTTGAACTGCGTTATTGGGAAAATATTGTCAGGGAAAGCGGCTTCTCAATAACAGGGATTGTGGATCGTTATTATTTTCAAAGTTTGTACTTCAAGGAATCCAACGGTATTTTATTCGAAATTGCAACGGACGGACCAGGGTTCTTAGCGGATTCAACGATCGAAAATCTTGGAAAACCACTGGATCTGCCGCCATTTCTGGAAGGTAGACGCGCAGAGATCGAAGCATCGTTAATACCGCTTGAATGAATAATGAGGAGAGATAAACATGGAAAAATATCGTATTCACCCATCAAATGGTATGGAATTTGGTTTATATTCTTTAGGTGACCATATTATGAATCCTTTGACAGGAAATCGCATTTCATCACAAGATCGAATTAAACAATTAATAGAGATGAGCAAGCTCGCCGAACAAGCAGGCATCGATATATTTAGTGTTGGAGAAAGTCATCAACGGTACTTTATCTCCCAGGCGCATACCGTCATTTTAGCGGCGATTTCCCAGGCGACAGAAAAAATAAAAATTGCGAGTTCTGCGACGGTACTCAGCGTGTTAGACCCCGTTCGCGTGTATGAAGATTTTGCAACACTTGATTTAATTTCGAATGGTCGGGTTGAAATTATCGCGGGACGGGGCTCTCGTGTAGGCGCCCACCAATTATTGGGTGTTGATTTACAAGATTACGAAGAAATTTATGAGGAAAAACTCGAACTATTAAAAAAGATTAATGAACAAGAACGCATTACATGGCAAGGAACGTATCGGGCGCCTTTACAAAACGCAGAGATTTTACCACGCCCGCTACACGGATCATTGCCCATATGGCGAGCGGTCGGCGGTCCGCCAGCAAGTGCAATTAAAGCGGGATATATGGGCATTCCAATGGTGCTCACCACGTTAGGCGGTCCTGCGATGAACTTTAAGCCTTCGGTAGAAGCCTATCGTGAAACTGCAAAACAAAATGGGTTCGATCCAAAAGCATTACCGATTGCAACGACCAGCCTGTTTTACGTGGCGAATACGACAAAGGAAGCATTGCAAGGGATGTATCCGCATTTGAACGCCGGATTTCAGGCGATCCGCGGTGCAGGATATCCGAAACAGCAATTTGCACAAGCAACGGATTACCGCGATGCGCTGATGGTAGGAAGCACCGAACAAATTATTGAGAAATTATTATACCAATATGAACTATATGGGATGCAGCGATTTTTAGCGCAGATTGATTTTGGCGGCGTTCCATTTGATAAACTTATGAGCAATATTGAACTCATAGGGAATGACATTATTCCAGCCATTAGAAACCACACAAAAAAATAAAGAAAGCAGGAAAAGATGATGAAAATTGTAGGGGTGATAGGTTCGATTGTCGGTTCGAAAACAAAAACAGCGATGGAAAAAGTGGAGGAAGTTTTCAAGGAGAAATATCCTGAACATGAAATCCAACTGCTGGATTTAGCCCAATATCAATTAGTATTTAGCGATGGACGCCATTTTGCGGATTACGAAGGCGATACTAAATTTGTAACGGAGACGCTCATGGCAGCAGATGCGATCATAATAGGAACACCTGTATTTCAGGCATCGATTCCGGCCACGCTTAAAAATATATTTGATTTGTTGCCAGTGAATGCATTTCGAGATAAAGTCACCAGCATGCTTGTTACAGCGGGAACTGCGAGACATTATTTGATGGTCGAACAGCAATTAAAACCAATCCTCGCTTATATGAAGGCGCATATTGTCCAGACATTCGTATTTATTGAAGAGAAAGATTTCAACCGTAAAGAAATTATTAATGAAGATATTCTTTTCCGAATCGAACGTCTGGTAGAAGATACAAAATTGATGGTTGATGCCTATTCAGAAATTCGTAGGGCAAAAGATCAAGAATACGATTTTTAATCTATCACGAAGGTGAATTGGAAATCATCCTGGAGGTTGGAATCACAATAAAAGACAGCGATACACGTCAAGCAATAAGTAAATTACCTTCAAAAAGTTATAAATTAATAAGAGTACCCAACAAAGCATTTCGTAAGTTCGAACCAGAAAGTGAATAAAAGCTAACCTTAACTTCTATCCTGAATCCCCGGACAATTTATAACGAAGTTGAGTTGCGTGGCGTCATTTTTCCCAATCCCGAAAATTGGGATGCTCCCTTTGGTTCCCCCAAGAGGAGTACGGAAGAGGGGGAGCTTGTATTTCCTGGTATTAATGTGATGTGGCGATCACCGTTAACAGTGTGGCTCAATGATTACTAAAGGTCTCTCACTCATTAACTCAATGGCTCCCTAGTACCGAAATATTCAGGTTTAGCGCCCACTTGATTATTCAATAGTGTTTTTTCATTGCTCCACTAAAATTTGTCGATGGTAGTGGAGCAGGGCTGATTTGAGTGTCGTTCTCTCCGAGTTCTCTCAAACGTCGACCGCACCATACTTACTAACAAAACTCTTCTCTAGGGAAGGGTTTTTTTGTGCTTGAATTGTACCAAGCAAAACGTATCATTACCTACCCATTCCTTTTCTTTTGCCTGACATATGATAACACACGGCAGCCGAAAAGGCGGTTCTAGCCCGCAGAACAGTGGAGAGCTAGGTCACAAGAAAGGAGCGCTTGCCTTGCGTATCGTTTTATTGTGCGGGGGGTCGGGCAGAAGGCTATGGCCGTTATCCAACGATATCCGCTCCAAGGTGTTTCTCAAGATTTTAAAATCAGGCGACGGCACCAGAGAATCGATGATTCAACGAATTTGCAGGCAGCTGGACGAGGTAGATCTGCTGCAATCCGCCTGTATTATGACTCATAACAGCCAAGTGGAGATCGCGCGCAAGCATGTCGGCGAGTCCATCCCGATCATTGGCGAACCCTATAGAAGAGGAACATTCACTGCAGCCGCTCTGGCTGCCAGTTATTTGCATGAGAAGATGCAGGCGGACCCAAACGAAATCGTATGCATGCTTCCGGTCGACACGTTTGCAGATTCCCGTTTTTTTCAGCTGCTTCACCGCTTTCCTGAAGTTCTTTCGCGCTCGAAGGCAGAGCTTGCTCTCCTTGGCACGAAGCCTAAGCTGCCGTCAAGCCAATATGGTTACATTGTTCCTGAACTGCCTGGGCAAAGTGACGAATATGCCGTTGTCCGCCGTTTCGTGGAGAAGCCGGAACGGCGATTGGCCATCAGTTTGATGAAACAATGCGCATTATGGAACTGCGGTGTATTTGCTTTCGCCTTGAAGTTCATGTTGGTCTTTTTGAAGGACAAGGGGCTGCCCGCCCAAGTCGAAAATTTGCTAGCCTGCTACGAGCAGCTTAACGTAGCAAGCTTCGATCAGGAAGTTGCCGAGCACGCGCGGCACGCTGTTGTAATGGCTTATGACGGCTTGTGGAAGGATTTGGGCAGCTGGGAGGCGCTGTCCGGGCATTTTGAGGATAAGGTCATTGGTTCAGGACGTCTATCCGACGATTCTGTTAATACCCACATAATCAACGAGCTTCCCTACCCCATTGAAGTGATTGGCGCGTCCGACTTCATTGTGGCAGCAGGTTTTGACGGAATACTGATCGCCAAAAAGGATAAAGCCAACCGCATCAAGGAGAATTTCGTTTCGGCGTCTCAGATCCCCATGTCCGGAGAAAAAAGGTGGGGGTCCTTTCAGGTTTATAACTACTGGAAGGATGGGCAAGGGAGGGAGACGATGATCCAAAAGGTGGAGATTGCCCAGGGGAAAAACACGAGTTACCACCAGCATTTCAAGCGGAAAGAAATTTTGACGGTTTTATCGGGAAGCGCCGAAATAATATTGGATCATACGCTGCATAGGCTTCAGGCCGGCGATGTTTTGGAAATCCCGATTGGCGCCAAACATGGCATCAAGGCGATCACCAAGCTGGAGTTATTGGAGGTTCAATTGGGCGTCGGGATGGATACGGATGATATCGTTCGATTGGCGATGAACTGGTAACGCAGCTCAACATCCGTGATTGAGGGAGGACTGGATTTGGCGGATTATCAAGTTGTATGGAGAGGTCCGGTGTACGATGCCACCGGATATGGAGCGGCAAGCAGGGAGTACGTTTTTGCATTGGAAAGGCATGGTGTCGACGTGAAAATCGAAACCTATAAATGGGGACCTTCATTCATTAAAATGGATAGACGCATGAAAGAGAGATTAAGTCATCTCATTAAAAAGTCTGATGCGACAGATAAACGAAAAATTTTAATTTACCACTCCCCGCCATGGAAAATCAATACAAAAAGGGAAAGGAAACGGTTCGATCATCTGATTCTTAATACCGTTTGGGAGGCAGCGCGAATACCTCGTTCCTGGTTATCAACGATCGATCAATTTGATGCGGCATGCGTCCCAAGCCATCATAATAGGGAGATCATGATCAATAGCGGCGTTCGCATTCCGGTTTTTCTCGTTCCGCATGGGACGGAAGCGAATAAGTTTCAACCCGGGAACAGGAAACTGGTCATAAAAGAAGCTGAAGGAAAATTTATTTTCGTATCGGTATTCGATTTTAACCATCGAAAAAATCCCGAAACGTTATTGAAGGCTTATTGGGAAGAGTTTACGTTCGATGATCGTGTAGCATTGGTGATCAAAACAGCGAAAACTTATTGGGACGGACATCAAAAACAATCGGTAGGGCGCAAAATACTTGAATATAAGAAAAAGCTCGGTTTCGGCGATGAAACGGCACCTCTATTTATACTTTCAGGTGTACTTAATGACAATGATCTTACAGGCGTATATACGCTCGGTAACGCATTCGTTCTTCCTACGAGGGGAGAAGGAGTGGGGATGCCATTCATGGAAGCATTGGCAAGCGGCATTCCAGTGATCGCTACCGGGTGGGGTGGACAAATGGATTTTTTGAATGAAAAAAATTCGTTCTTGATCGATTATCGGTTAAAATATCCCGGGATAAGCATGAACAGTGAACAGGCCATATCGTCGGTATACCGCGAATGGTTTGAAGAAGAAGATCAGCTTTGGGCGGAACCAAACATTCGCGATTTAAAGAAGGCAATGAGATACGCATACGACAACCCGAATCTTTGCTGGAAGAAAGGAAGACGAGGCAGAAAAGATATGCTGCAGCTGTCCTGGGACAAAGCTGGATCGGCATTCATACAGGTTATTGAAAAAGTAACGGATACCAACAACTCATGAGCCAGGCAGAACGCTTCGGAAAACATGTAACGTTTCCTGCGCACACTTGTCCCAAGAGAATGCTTTCGCCCGTTCCATGCCTTTTTTGATTAATCTTCTTCTCGTATTCGAGTTTAATCCTTGAAGCATTTTCATTGCGATTTCTTCGGGACGATGAGGGTTAAACAGCAGAGCGGCGTCTCCTACGACCTCGGGAATGCTTCCTTCACAAGAGCAGACGATAGGAGTTGCGGTTATCATCGCTTCTACTAAAGGGATTCCGAACCCTTCATGAAGGGAAGGGAATACCAAGAAAGCACAATTGAGATAAAGATAAGGCATTTCCTTCTCCGGTATATATCCTAATATTTTTACTTGCGCTTCCAGAGCATGATCTTTGATGAAATGGATAACAGCCTGGTAGGCCGGGTTGCTTTCTTCCCAGTAGCCCGATAAGACAAGCGGGATTCGTTCGTGGTGCCTGTCCCGGAGAAGGAGGAGCGCCTTCAGCAAGGAAAGGTGATTTTTGTGCGGACTAAAGCTCGCGGGATAGAGCGCATAATGATCGGGCAATTGGTATTTGGCTTTGATTTCCGCGCTCATGATCTCGTTAGGAGAGGTATATAACGGTTGTGGCGCATCCAGATAAATGGCATGGACTTTCTCTCGCGGAATGTGAAGGCGTTCGATAATCGTAGTTCTGGAAAATTTGGAAACCGTAATAACTGCATCGAAGGTTGACTGAAATTTATTGTAATACCGGTTATTCCAGTCCAATCCTCCGGGTACGAATTCAGGATAAAAAGTATGAAGCACGTCGTGAATGGTTACGACGGTCGGAACCGGAATGTTCGGAACATAAGATTGGTGCAGGGGGCAAAACCATAAATCTAATCGACATTTCTGAATTGCTTCGTAAATGATGGAACGATTTCGATCATCGCTTATGATAACTTTCCTTATTCTATGATGCTCAGGGAACAGGTTTCTGTTCCGATTCATGAGAAAGAGGAACAACTTTAATCCGTCTCGGTCGGCCAACTCCCGAATTATATTTTTCAAGTATTGTTCCGCTCCGCCGAATCTGTTTCTCGAAAGAGGTAACAGGTTTATCCCGATTCTCATCCGTTTCGCTCCGATCCTCCTATTTATAACCGATCGATTTCTTTTTTTATTTTTTTTGCACATTCGAACCACGAATAGTGATCATTCACGTATTTTTGCCCTCGCTCAGCGATTTTCCGCAACTGTCGTATATCTTGGCAAACTTTTTTGAGCTTGTCTGCGAAATCTTCTTTCTCCGCTCTGTAATAATGTTTTGAATCGACAAGATTCAGCCCTCGAGTTCCGAACCGGGTAGATAATAAAGGGATACCGGCGGATAAAAATTCAATCGTTTTAATGTTAACCCCAGCACCTAAAAACATGGGGTTGATCGCGATATCGACATGAGCGAAAAGTTCCAGTTTTTGTTGATGGCTGATTTTACCTAATAATTGCACATTGGATTTTGTTGATCTTTCGAACGTTTTGCAGCATGTTCCCGCAACGATAAACTGTATATCAGGGCACTGATCGGCCAGGTGATCGATAATATAACGGACGGAGTCAATATTGGGGGGATAGTTCGCTCCAATGAATAATGCTGTAATGTTACCGCCGGGTCTAGGTGTTCTCCGGTTCCATTCCTCGGGATTTACTCCGTTCGGTGCTAGTTTTATTTTTTGAGGATCCGGATTATATAAGGAAAGAAAGCTGTTTCTTTCCATCTCTGAAGTGGCAAATACGAGATCCGCTTCTTGTACTAATTTCTTCTCCCGTTTATAGACGGATGGAAGGTATCTCCTTGCCCCTTCGTTGTTCCAAATTTGGTCGGCCAATAAAAATTCGTGATTATGACTGTTATAGATTCTCGGTTTATGATCTGCCCCCATATAACGATCATAACCAAGCAAATAAGGAGATTCATGAATGATGATGTCGCTCTCTTTGTATAAGTCATCGTAATAATGTTTATATAGGGTTGCATGTCGGGAAAGTTTCATATTGACGATCAAGGGAAGTTCGTATTTGATTTCCTTATTTTGTATCCTTATACTCAACTGCTTGTAAAGAGGGTCTTTCTGAACCTTATACTCTCTAAAGGTTGGCGAATATTGTACGATTTTTCCTGAATCGCCGAGCGATTGCGATAATAGAGTAATGTCGTAATAGGCGCTAAGTTGATTATAAATATGGTAATATCGTAACGTACCCCCGCTTCGTGGCGGATAGACTGTGGGGAAATGATTGAGAACGAGTATTTTCATCATATTGTCCTCTTCCGCCAATCAATTGTTGTAAAATGCGGGCAATTTGAGAACTCTCCGTATCCATAAATACTATTTCGATAAGCTATCAATGGAAACGGCAACTGTCCTGCACTACAATCGAATTATTCAGATGATCGCCGGCGTGGAGGCGCTGGCCCGGGATTGGCAAGAGACGGAAGATCTGTCGCTTGGCTCCGGCGATCTGAACGAAAGCAAATCGATGACCAGCATCTGCTCGAAGCGTACACGAACTTGTATCGTGTATGGCAGCCGGATTCCTCCATCAACTGTACGATTCTAAATCATGGAAATTTGGCGATTAACGTGATAGAGGACTCGAATGATGAAGAAACAATCATTATTAATCGCATAACAACTAAAACATATTGATTTACGATAAATCCTGTGTTAAATTATAAAATAACCATGTGAGATATATTTGCTGGAACGGTAATCAACAACATAGCGAGAAGGAGGGTACGGATGAGATGAAGCAGTCGAAAGCAATCCGGGTGACACAAGCGTCATCGGTTGTCGGAGCGACAGGGGCTATGCATGCATCAAGGCAACACGGGGCGTACCGAGCCTGGCGGACGGAAAGACCGGGCAAGCGTCGGCTTCGGAGGCTAATCGCCGGAGTTGCCACGGCTGCGTTGGCCATCGGCCTGTTCACTACCACCTGGGGGGACCGGGCACTGGCCGCCATGCTGCAAACCTTCCGCATCCAGCACATGGTCGGAGTCGGGATCACGGCCGATGATATGGCGACCATCTCCGGCCTTCTGGACCGCGGCTCGCCCGAGGGAGACCGGAGCTTCAGCTTGGCCCAATACGGCCACCTGAACCAATCGGGCGGCGGGGAGGCCCGCACCGTTACTTGGGACGAAGCGGAAAAAAGGATGGGCGTACCTTTGCTTCGGCCGGCGAACCCCGTCGATCCCGTCTTCCAACCGGCAATGACGATTACCTTCAACTTGAACGTGAAAGCGGTCAACCGGCTGCTCACCCGTTGGGGCAGTGCCACCATACTGCCTGATGAAGCGGATGGCACAGCCATCCGACTGTACATCCCGGACAGCATCGCCGCAGAGGGCGCCTTGTCGGGCAAGCCGGTACGACTGCTCCAATTCGGCAAGCCGGAGCTAACGGTAGAGGATGGCATCGATGTGTCAGCCGTCCGAGAGGCGGTACTGGGGTTGCCTGTGCTGCCGGACAGTCTGCGGACCAAACTGGCCGCCATCGGCGATTGGCAGAGCACCCTTCCGGTTCCGGCCCGTGACGGAGCGACCGCCAATCTCCGGCTGGGCGGACATGATGCGATCATGACCATGGACGGCGGAAATCGCTATTTGCTCTGGCTCGACGGGAACCGGATGGGCTTACTGAGCGGAGATACGAAGGATTTCCCCGCGGAATCCGCCTTCCAGCGGGCCGCGGAGGAGCTAATCCAGCCATGATGGTGATTGACACAGAGCAATTGACCAAATCCTACAACGGACGCGGTGGCTGCCGCGACGTCACTTTACAGGTGCCGGAGGGCTGCATCTTCGGCCTCCTGGGACCTAACGGAGCCGGCAAAAGCACATTTGTTAAAATGCTCGCCGGCCTCCATCGTCCCGACTCCGGGCAGGCTTTCGTGCTGGGGCAGCCCCTGGGCCGGCCGTTGGCGCGGCGCAAGCTCGGGTATCTGCCCGAGCTGTTCCGCTTTCAGGATTGGCTAACCCCGGCGGAGGTGCTTCGTTTCCATGGCCAGTTGGACGGGCTGCGAACGCGTGATACCCGGTCGCCCGCCTTCCGCAGCCGGGTTCGCGACACCCTGGAGCTGGTCGGTCTGTCCGAAGCCGCGAACCGCCGGGTCGGCGGCTTCTCCAAGGGGATGCAGCAGCGCCTCGGCCTGGCTGTCGCCCTGCTCATGGACCCCGAACTGGTAATCCTGGACGAACCTGCATCGGCCTTGGACCCCGTCGGCCGTTACGAGATTCGCAGCTTGTTGAAGCGGCTCCGGAGCAAAGGA
Source organism: Bacillota bacterium (assembly GCA_023391635.1). Lineage (GTDB taxonomy): Bacteria > Bacillota > Bacilli > Paenibacillales > Paenibacillaceae > Cohnella. Next base: position 27,021 of record JAEWAQ010000082.1, read on the forward strand.
GTGACGATATTCCTCAATACCCATCTGCTCGAGGATGTGGAGGAGCTGTGCGACGAAGCCGCTTTCCTCTACGGCGGCGAACTGTTGGAATCGGGTCCGCTGGACAAGCTGCTCGGCAGAGCCGGCGAGAGCGGCGCCAACTGGCGCTTCCGTCTCGGCGGCTGGCTCCCGAAGTCGTGGGCGGAACTGAACGGCGCCGCCGGCGGCGCGCTCACCTCGCTGCTGCGCCTGGTCGAATCTGATGAAACCGGCAACGCGGTCCTGACCACCCGCGTAATGGATCGGGAACAGGTCGGCGACCTGTGTGCCCTGATCGTCCGGAGCGGGCTGACGCTCTACGAATCCGGCCCCGAGCCTAACAGCCTAGAGGATTGGTTCCTCCGGATGGCCCAATCCCGCCAAGGAGGCGCCCCGCAATGACCATGTACATCTCCATCACTTTCAAGGAGCGGACCCGCAAACGGGTGTTCCTGGTCACCCTGATCCTGACCTTCGTCTTTCTGATCCTGTTCGCCGTCGGGATCCACGAGGTGGCCGGCACGGCCGAGCGGAACCGGGTCTCTCCCGCCGAATCGATGTTGACCGGCATGGTCATGCTGGTGCTGGGGCTCTTTTTCGCCCAGTTCCTCGCGGCATTCTTCGTGCTCTTCTCCGCCATGGGGATTGTCACCGGGGAGCAGGAGAGCGGCCTCCTGCTGGCCGTAGCTGCCCGCCCCCTTCCCCGATGGAAGCTCTATCTGGCCAAATGGCTGGGCCACGCCATCTGGATCACGGTGTACAATACCGTCTTGTTCGTATCCGTAGTCTGGACCATCCACAGCTTTGCCGGGCTTCCCGTGCTGACGGGCGACCTGGTTCGAGGCCTCGTGCTCTTCGTCTGGATGCCGCTAATTCTACTCTCGTTAACCATGTTGGGTTCCGTCTATTTGCCGATGCTCGGGAACGGGATTTGCGCCGCGCTGCTGTACGGATTTGCCCTCTTCTGCGGACTGGTCGAAGGGATCTCGGCCTATTCGAACGACCACCCCGTACTTGACCAATTCCTCCTGCTGATCGGGTTGCTCCTGCCCACGGACGCCATCTACAAGAGAAGCCTCTACGAGGTGATGGGGGGAGCCGATTGGGCAGGATTGGCGATCGCTGACATGGGGCCTTTCTCCATTCCGAGCGTTCCTTCGAATGCTTTCCTCCTGTATTCGATAGGGTATACGGCGGTTCTGCTTTTGCTGGGGTGCCGAGCGTTCAACCTCAAAGATCTGTAAGACCGCTTACTCGATAACCAATTCGGGTGGCCGAACGGAGGCTTCCCGCGAATTGAACTGCACGTCGCCCATGCTGCTGAACGCTCCTTCGTTCACGAGCAGGAACGCTACCTGCTTGTCGGACATGTTGCCGTTCACATAACCGGTCACATCCGCCTCATACCAGACGCCCGCCGTATTGCTGACGTTAATGCTGCCGATCAGCGTCGCGCCGGCAGGGGCGTTGTTCCAGTTCAAACCCGTTTCGCTCCAGGTTTCGGCCGTTCCGTAGACGGAGACGGTTCGCGATGCATCCGTGTTCACCGAATCGACGAACAGCCGAAGCTTCGCGGAGGCGGCGCTGGAACCGCCAAGCGCGGCGTATTCGAATTTCAAGTACGATTTTCTGGCATAGCCGGAAGTATCCGACTTCACCCACATCCCGGTATCCGAACCGTAGTTCGTATTCGCATAGGTGCCGTTCCGAACATACGCGTCGGCCGTCGGGTGAAAGACGGTACCGGAGGAAGGCGGGTCCTGAACGGTCGTCTCATGCGCGCCGATATCGGGCGAACCGACGTAGAGCGGGTTGCCCCAGAAATCCATTCACGGTTTTGCGGAGCCGGGCGAGGCGGATCAGATCCGGATTGAAGCCTCACGCAAGGAGGATCGTTGCGAAATCGAAGTGAGGGACAACGGCAGCGGTCTGTCTCGGCAGAAGTATCTTGAACTTGAAGCCGCGGCAGCGGACAAATCGGACGCGGCTGCCGAGAATTCGGGGATCGGTCTGGGCAATATCCGCAGAAGGCTCAAGCTGACTTACGGTCCGCAGGCCGATCTGACATTGCGGGAAGTCGAGGCCGATGCCGGCGCAGCCTTCGTGCTGCACATTCCGCTGAATGCCGGACAACCGGAAAGGAGCGAGCTTCATGTATAAAGTCATGTTCGTGGACGATGACGTGCCGATGCTGCGATATTTGCAGAAAATGCTGGATTGGGAGAAGAACGGTTGCGAAATCGTAGCCGCAGCCCAGTCAAGCATGAGTGCGTTGAAGCAATTCGACGACGCCCAACCGGATCTTGTCATCACGGACATCGGCCTTCCGCAGATGGACGGATTGAAGCTCGCGGCCGAGTTCAAGAGCAGGAAGCCGGATGTAAGGATCGTGTTTCTGACTTGCCACGAGGATTTTCAGTTCGCCAAGCGAGCCGTCGGATTGAAAGCGGACGATTATTTGATCAAGGATGAATTGACGCCGGAGAAACTGATGGGCAGCGTAGAGAGATCCATTCGCTTGTCGCGGATCATGGAGGATCGGGAAGATCAACTGTCTTACCGCGAAGAATTGCAGCGGCACAAGGATACATTGAAAGGCGCATTCCTGCAGGAGCTGGAGTCGGGAAGAGCGACGGAGATGGTCCTGAATACCGGTCGCAAGTTGGGAATTGAATGGAGGCAGTCGGATTTTCTGGCCGGAATTTGCTGGATCGATCTTGCCTCCTTGAACGCGCATTATCGTCTGGAGGATGCCGACCTGCTTCGCTATGCCTGGTATAATATCGCTATCGAGGTGCTGGAAAAGCCGGGCATTGCGGCCGTATTTCCGGATGAGGAAGCGGGCGTCGTGCTGATCGGCAACTTTAAGCGGGATTTGGCCTTCAATCGGCATGAGCAGTTGGAAAATGCCGTGTTGGAATGGCGAAACAAGACGAGAGATGGAGAATGAAAGCGGGTACCATGCGGAAGCCGAACGCTTCCATGCCGTGCTGCACAAAACCCGGCGATGGGGGGAGACGACCGCGCTCACGCTCGACCGGATCGATAAAATATTCACCCATCTCGCTTCGGAGCCGAACATGCGCGAAGAGAAACTGAAGTTCATCGACCGCTACATCATGGATCACCTGGCCGAAAACATTTCCTCCGTCGCGATGGCGAATCGCCTTTATTTGAACCCAAGCTATTTTTCGAGATACTTCAAGAAGCTGACGGGCGTCAACTTCATCGACTACGCGCATGGCTTCAAGATGAAGCTGGCCATGCAGATGCTGGGAGACAAGGACGAATCGGTCGAAGTCGTCTCGATGAAGCTTGGGTATTCCGACCGGACGTACTTCTCGAAGGTATTCAAGAAATACAGCGGCTTGTCGCCGGGAGAGTTCAAGGCGGGGCAACGGTAGCCGAGATGAAGATTCCCTTCCGTTCACGGATATGACATTCGTCTGCGGCCGATTCGCTAAAGATCAGTGAAGCGGTTTATCGTGAATTCAATGACGATGAAGGCGGCCGCCCGGCCGCCTTCTGTGAGAATCGGGGTCACCCCTTCACGGAGCCGAGCAGTACCCCTTTGGCAAAATGCCGTTGCAGGAACGGATACACCATCAAGATCGGCACGGTCGAGATGACGATGACCGTCATCTTGATGACCGGTACCGGCGGAATGGCAAACTCGCTGTCGAGCTGGGTGGAATCCCCGATGCCGGAGCCTTGGGCGAGAATCACGATCTGCCTGAGCCATACCTGAATCGGCCACAGCTCGCTGTTATTGATGTACAGAATCGCGTTGAAGAAGGAATTCCAATGCCCGACCGCGTAGAAGAGCGAGAACGTGGCGATGGCCGGCATGGACAGCGGCGTCACGATGCGGAACAAAGTCCCGATTTCATGACAGCCGTCGATTGTGGAGGACTCGATCAGTTCCTCGGGAATTTGCTGGAAGAAGTTCTTCATGATGATCAAGTTGAACGCGCTGATCAGACTGGGGATCATGAGCGACCAGGTGCTGTCCAGCAGGCCGGTGGCTTTCACGACGAGGAACGTCGGAATCATCCCGCCGCTGAACAGCATCGTGAACAGGATCATGAACATGAACACGCTTCGTCCGTCCAAGCCTTTGCGCGCGAGCGGGTAGGCGGTCAATACGGTGAAGAACAGATTCAGCAAAGTGCCGAGGACCGTAATGTAGATCGTGATGAACAAGCTGTGCACGATCGTGTTTGTCGAGAAGATGTAACGGTAGCCGTCCAGCGACCACTCGGTCGGAAACAAGACGAATCCCTTCCGCATCAATTCATCCGATGAAGTGAAGGATGCCATGACGATATAGAGGAACGGGACGAACATCAGCAGGGAGAAGACGATCAGTATCCCCGTGTTGAACCCGTGAAACAGTTTGTTGCTCCAGGACTTGTCTTGCATGATGGCTCCTCCTTGGTTAGTTGACGTTTTCCCCGATCAGTAGACGCCTTCTTCATCCATCTTCTTGGCCGCATAGTTGGCTCCCATGACGAGGATCAGGCCGACGACGGACTTGAACAGCCCGATCGCGGTGCTGTAGCTGTATTGTCCTTGCTGGATGCCCGCCGTATAGACGTAAGTGTCGAACACCTCGCCGACATTGCGGTTCATCGCGTTCAGCATCAGGAAGATTTGCTCGAAACCCGTATCCAGGAAGCTGCCCAGACGCAGAATGAGCAGTATAATGATCGTACCCCGTATGGCGGGCAGCGTAATATGCCACAGCTGGCGCCAGCGGCTTGCGCCGTCCATGCGCGACGCTTCGTACAGGCTCGGGTCGACGCCGGCCAGCGCGGCGAGGAAGATGATCGTGCCCCAGCCGGTTTCCTTCCAGATGACTTCGCCCGTGATCATCGTGCGGAACCACCTCTCGCTGAGGAGGAAAGGAATTTTCTCGAATCCAAGATAAGCCAACCATTCGTTGAACAGTCCGCCTTCGGTCGTGAAGAACAAGTAAACGATGCCCACGACAACGACCCAGGAGACGAAATGCGGGACATAGATGAGCGTCTGGACGACGCTTTTCAATTTGAGCCGGGTCATCTCGTTCAGCATCAGCGAGACGACGATCGGGAGCGGGAAGAAGAAAACAATATTGTAGCAAGCGAGAATCAGCGTATTGCGAAACAGCATCCAGAAAGTCGGCTCGCCGAAAAATCGGGCGAAATGGTCGAACCCCACCCACTTGCTGCCCGCTATGCCGAGGAACGGCTGATAGTTCTGAAACGTAATGACGAGCCCCCACATCGGCAAATATTTGTAGACGAGAAAGTAAAGCATGCCGGGGATCAGCATCGCGTACAGCCAGCGATTCCGCAGGACCCTGCCTCTGAGAGCGGCGTTCAAAATGGTTCGACCTCCTTGATTCGTAGAGAAGATGGTCTAAGTGTAAGGGGCGCCTCCCGTTGCCGTCCATAATCCGCAACCTACAACTTTGGCGCATGGCCGCGCGGCGGCCCGATTCGTTCAACAGGTCTGATTCGGATTATAGACGGTACTTCCGCCTGCTTGTTATGCTCGATCCGCACGGTGCACAGGAATGAGACGATGATTCCGGGGGCGCGCTGCAAAATAAGATCGGGAGGTTACGGAACATGGAAAGCACAAACAGAAGTCCGGTTCACGGGATGAAGCGGATGGGAGCCGCGCTTGCGATCGTGGCATTGCTCGCCGGCTTGCTGGCAGGATGCTCCGGCGGTTCGAACAAAGACGTCTCGGGCGGAAGCGGCCAAGGTCAGGAGCCGGCCCCTGGCGGGAAGACGCCGACCATCACCATGATGAATACGCTGTGGGTGCAGGAGGCGCCCAAGCCGACGGACGAAGCGATGCAGATCATTCAAAAAGCAACCGGCGTCAATCTCGACATCAACTGGGTGCCGGGCGCGACTTACGGCGAGAAGCTGAATGCCGTTCTGGCATCCGGCGACATGCCGCAGGTGCTGCTTGTCGGGATTCCGACGGACAAATCCCCGGGCTTCATCAACGCGGTCCGCTCCGGCATGTTCTGGGAGGTCGGCCCGTATCTGAAAGATTATCCGAACCTCAGCAAGCTGAACGAAGACGTGCTGAAGAACGCATCGATCGACGGGAAAATTTACGGGCTGTATCGGGCAAGGGCACAGGCGCTGACCGGCGGCATCATCGTGCGCAAAGACTGGATGGAGAAGCTGAAGCTGGAAGCGCCGAAGAACGTGGACGATTTCTACAATATGATCAAGGCGTTCTCGACGGGAGATCCCGACGGCAACGGCCAGGCGGACACGTTCGGGATTGCCGAACACAACCAGCTGGACATGTTCAAGCTGCTGCTGGCGCTGTACGGCGGACCCAACGTGTGGGAAGAGAAGGACGGCAAGTTCACGCCGGACTTTATGACGCCCGCCTATAAGCAAGCGATGAATTTCATGAAGCGCCTGTATGACGAGAAGCTGATGAACCAGGACTTTGCCGCGCTGCAGATCAACCAGAAGAAGGAACTGCTGTTCACCGGCAAAACCGGCATGTACGTCGGCGGCGTATCCGATGCGGCGATCCCTTCTCAGCCCGGCATTACACAGGAGCAGGTGACGCTGCTTACCGGCTTGAGCGGGGTGGACGGACGGAGACTGCTCTCCGAGCCCGGCTACGACGGCTTGTACGTATTCTCGAAGACGAGCGTGAAGACGGAAGCGGAGCTGAAGCAAATTCTGTCCTTCTTCGATAAATTGAACGGCCCCGAAGTGACGAACCTGCTCAGCTGGGGCATCGAAGGCGAGCATTACGAACTGGAGAGCGGGGTGCCGAAGACGACCGACGGCCAGCGCTTCGAGAATGAGATCAACCCGCTGCGGCAATTGCGAGCCGGCTGGGATATCATCTTCCGCGAAGGGGCGGAAGGCTTGTCCCCGATCCGCCAAGTCGTGAACCAGAGCTATCTGGACAACGCGCCTTATCTGGTGCAGAACCCGGCATACGCCCTCATTTCCGACACCTTCGTGACGAAGGGCAATGAATTGGCCAAAATCACGAACGACGCCCGCATCAAATACATCATGGGCGCCTTTACCGAAGCGGACTTCGACAATGCCGTCAGCGAGTGGAGAAGACAGGGCGGGGACAAAATCATCGAAGAATACAACGCGGAGTTCTCCAAGATCAACAAGTAATCGAACTTCTCCTGTCGTTATCTGACGATCGCACCCGCAAGCAGCCAATTGCCGCTCCTGTCGTCAGAGGGGGAGCGGTTTCCACTATACATGGCAGCGAATATGTGGTTTAATTCATTGTATACAATGAATTCAATGCGCTGCGATCGAAGGTGGCACGTCGGTGAAACGCCCTTATTTCGTCCGTTTGATGACGTATTGCATCTGCATCAGTCTGGTGCCGACCCTTGTGCTGGGGGTCGTTCTGTCGCAGCGAGCGTCGGAGAGCATTCAGGACAAGGTGGACGAAGCGAACGTTTCGATCCTGTACCAGAATAAGCAGCGCGTGGAGCAGGCATTGGATAATGCGGACCGGCTCGTCGCGCAGTTGATGACGTCAACGCTCGCGTACGATTTGCTGGCCCGCAAGCTGGAGCCGATCGATTTCCGCGACCTGGACGACTTGAAGCAAGCGCTTGCCAACGTACAGAGTCTCGAGCCCGTCATCCGCGACATCTACTTCGTCAACCTGGACTACCTGTGGTCGGTGAGCAATCAAGGCTGGCAAACGTATGAGCGCAGGGAGCAAATGGAGCCGTTGCTGCGATATGCGGACCCGGCGCGCGCCAGCGCATGGGTCGTGCCGTCGGAGCAGGATGGCGAGTTTGGCCGGAGGGTCGTGCTCGGAGTCAAAAATTTACCGGCGAACGCCTTGAAGCCGCAGGGGCTGCTCATAATGGTGCTGTCGGCGGACAGCCTGGAGAAGCTGGTTGCCGTGCCGGGGTCGCAATCGGCCACGATGATCATGGACGCGCAAGGACGCTCGTTTGCAGGCGATGCCCGGTATGAGCCGAACGTGCGCTCGCTCGCAAGCTGGGAGGAGGAACCGGCTGCGGACCTGACGCAGCGGGGCGCCTTTACCGATGGCGGTTCCAAAGTCGTCGTACAGCGGCAGATTTCCGCAAGGAACGGCTGGCAGTATGTCATGGGCACCTCGATCAGGGAAGTGACGCGCGATGCCAGGGAGATGATCTGGTTTACCGTTATGTTGGTTGCGATCTTGCTTGGGGTCGTGCTCCTGCTCGCATTCTACGGCTCCCGGCGGATGTACCGGCCAATCCAGCAAATCATGAAGCTGTTCAGGAACCAGGGACGGTCATTCGCGTTCGGCCGTTCCGCCGATGAAGTGACGTATATCTACGATCGGATTCAAGTCCAGTCCAGGCAGTTGAGCGAATTTTTCATGACGAAGCTGTGCCAGGACCTGGTGCCCCGGCATCAGATCAGGCAGCGTTTAGGCGAACATGGCTATCAGCCTGATGCTTGGCGATCGCTGCGCACGGGCGTGATCCAGCTTGACTCGCTAAGCGGCACCCGGTTCGGCGAGAAGGACCAGGACCTGTTGTTATTCGCGGTCAACAATATCGTCAATGACATCGTGCCGGGGCAGGACCGGCTCGACCCGGTCGTCGTGGGCGGCGCGCAAGTGACCGTGTTCGCGGATACGCAGCAAGACGAGGTCGCTTTCCGCGAGCGGACGGATCGCTATATGCGGGATGTTCAGAAGACGGTGCTCGACATTCTGGGCATCAGCGTCAGCATTGGCGTCAGCCGGATTTTCGCCGAACCGGAAGATATTCCGATCGCCTACCAAGAAGGACTGGAAGCGTTGAAATACCGCCTGAGCCTGGGCGATCATACCCTTCTCTATATCCAGGACGTAGAGGCGACGGACGAACGGCAGCATCGCTACCCGGTGAAAGCGGCGGAAATGCTGTTTCAGGCCGTGCAGGCACTGGAGCCTGCGGCGCAAATAGAAGCGCGGCTTGACGAGGTGCTGAGCGAGATCTTCCACGAACGAAACAGCGCCAGGAAGCAGTCCGTCTACCTGGGGCAGCTGGTATTCGAATTTATCGGGTTCATGCAGAAGACGGACGATCGATTGGCATGGGGCCCCGATGGACAGGATGGGCCCAGTGGTCCGAATGGACCGGATACGTTCGCGGACACGCTGCTTCGCATGAGCAATCGCGACGAGATTCGCCGTTTCCTGCTCGCCAGGATGATCGAACCGACCGTGAAGGCGCTGATGGATCGCAGAGACCGGCAGTACGAATCGATCGCGGATTACATTGCCGCATGCGTGGAGAAGGAGTACAACCGGAACTTGACGCTGGAATCGTGCGCGGAGCGCTTGAATTACCATCCGGATTACGTAGGCCGGGTATTCCGCAGAATGAAGGGCATCGGGTTCGCCGAATACTCATCGGCCTTCAGGCTCAATCTCGCCAAGCAGCTGCTCGCGGATACCGAGATGAAGATTACGGAAATTTCGCAGCACGTCGGTTACGCGAACCCGCAAAATTTCATCCGCCATTTCCGCAAGCAGGAAGGCATGACCCCGGGCGCTTATCGGGAGCAATCGATTTGATTCCATCAGGAGGCAATGGATGCCATGCAAATCATCGACACGCACGTCCATCTGGGCACCTCGAAGTTTTCCGGCGTGACGGCTGCGGAGACGGATATTGTCGCGGCGATGGACCGATACGGGATCGCGGTCAGCCTGGTCATGCCGCAGCCGACGCTCGAAGACGTGCCGACCGTTCACCGGGCGATCGCCGGGATGTGCCGCGTATATCCGGGACGGGTCTACGGTATGGTCAGCCTCGATCCGTGGATGGAGGAAGAGGCTTATCTGGAGCAGGTTCGGATCTGCGTGGAGGAGTACCGGTTCGTGGCGCTCAAGCTGCATCCGGCAGGCCATAACATCTCGCCCCTGTCCCCGCGATGCGATAAGCTGTATGAAGCTGCCCGGCATTATCGGCTTCCGGTTTTGGTGCACACCGGCTTGGGGACGCCCAGCTCGCTACCTTCCTTGCTGATCGAGCCCGCGGGCCGTTATCCGGACGTGACGTTCGTCCTGGCGCATGCCGGGTTCGCCATCTATACGGATGAAGCGATCGTGGCGGCGAAGACGAGGGACAACATCGTCCTGGAGCCGTCCTGGTGCCCGTCATACTCGGTCCGCAAGATGGTGGACCAGATCGGCGCCGAACGCATGATCATGGGATCGGATCACATCAGCAATTTGCCGGTCGAGCTCGCCAAGTACGGGGCGATCGGGCTCAGCGACGATCAATTGGAGCAAATATACGAACGCAATCCGCGGCGCATCTTTCAGCTTCCCCAATCATGAGCAAAGGAGTTCATTCGCATGTCCAGTTACAAGATAGCGCTATTGCCAGGCGACGGAATCGGCCCGGAGGTGACGGCCGAAGCGGTGAAGGTGCTCAGGCAGGCCGAGCGCTTGCATGGATTTCAACTCGAAATGGAGAGCTTCGACGCAGGCGCTCAGCGATTCCTGCGCACAGGCGTCACGATGCCGGAGGAGGCGTTCGACCATTGCAAGGCTGCCGACGCGATGCTGATGGGGGCGATCGGGCTGCCGGAAGCTCGCCATCCCGACGGGCGCGAAGTGAACGGCGATGTGATCTTCCGCTTGCGATTCGATCTGGACTTGTACGCGGGCGTTCGTCCGTGCCGGCTGTTCGAAGGCGTCGCGTCTCCGCTGCGAGACGTGTCCAAAGGGATCGACTATCTGATCGTCCGGGAGAATGTGGAAGGCTTGTACGCTTCGCGCACCGGAGGGTGCAACGTGCGCGGGGAAGTGGCCACCGATACGATCATCATGACGAAGACGGGCATCACGAAGATCGCCGAGTTTGCCTTCCGGTTAGCCGGGAAGCGTCAAGGGCGTCCGATTGACGGCGCTTCGATGGTCACTTGTGTGGACAAAGCGAACGTGCTGAGCTCCTATGCGTATTTTCGGAAAATCTTTAACGAAGTCGGCGACCGGTATCCGGAGATTCGCAAGGATTACGCTTACGTCGACGCCATGACGTTATTCCAGGTGCTCAGTCCGCACAACTACGATGTGGTCGTGGCCGAGAACATGTTCGCCGATATTCTCTCCGACCTGAGCTCCGCCACGATGGGCGGGCTCGGACTGGCCGCTTCGGGCGATATCGGCGACCATCATGCGCTGTTTCAATCGGCGCACGGGACCGCGCCTTCGATCGCCGGGCAGAACGCGGCCAACCCGGTAGCCACGATCCTGTCCGCTTCCATGATGCTGGATTGGCTGGGGGAACGTCATAAGGATGACGCTTTGACGCGGGCGGCGGCGGATATCGACGCAGCGGTGGCCGCGGTCTTGAAGGAAGGTCAGACGAGGACGTCGGATATCGGCGGCCGTTCGGGCACTTCGGAGGTTGGGGATGCAGTCGCGCGGGCGCTGCAAGGGAAGATGGACTAAGATTTGGAGGCGAGATACGAAGATGCAGCTGCAATCGCACGATACGCTGGATTCCACGGTGTATATGAAATTGAAGGAAATGATCTTGAACAAGCAATTGCAGCCCGGCGAACTGCTGGTCCAGAACCAGCTGTCGCAAACGATGGGCGTCAGTCGGACGCCGCTGCGCAAGGCGCTCGGCCAACTCGAGATGGAAGGCTTGCTGGAAGCATCGCCGAAAGGATGGTATGTCAAGGAATTCGGGGCTGGAGAAATGATCTCGGTGTTTCGCATCCGCGCCGTGCTCGAGGGGCTGGCTTGCCGACTGGCTGCCGACCGGCTCGAGGCGCCCGACCTGGCCTATATGCAGTCGATGTTCGAGCATGCCTATGAACAGGTGAACGAACATCAGGCGGAAGCTTATTACAAGGCCGACGTGAAATTTCACGCGATGATCGTCGACGCGGCCGCCGACCCGATCCTGAAGAAGACGATCACGACGAATCAAATTATCGCGACGAGCCAAATTCAAGGCTTGTACCGCGACCCGCGCGAGACACTGGGGGAACATCTGGATATCATCGCCGCGCTGCGGGAGCGGGACGGCGCCAAAGCGGAGCAACTGATGCGCAGCCATATCGAACGGGCGATCCCGATTCTTCGTGACGACAATTTCAAGGTCTATAAGTAAGACGGGCGCCGAGACGGGAAGGAGGGACCGCGATGCGATGGTCATCGCAGGTGCAGGATCATCTGGAAATCAGCTGCGTGCATGCCGCGCTGAACCCGCTGTTTCCGAAGGGGGAAGGCCCGATCCTGGAGACGGCCGAGCTGGTGTTCCACGACGAGTTTTACGGCAGGATCGAAATGGCGCACATCGCCGATTCCGCGGTCAGGCGGAAGTTTGCTCAGAGGGCTGACAAATGCAAGGTCAATCGGACTTTTCTGGCGCAGCCGACGGTGTTCGCGGAGCGGCTGAACCCGCACAGCGCAGATCGCGCCGAGCGGGAGAGGGCGATTCGGCGGCTGTCCGATTGCCTGGATGAAGCGGCGGAGATCGGGGCCGACATGATGGCATTTTGCAGCGGGCCGGCGGACGGCAGCAGAACGGCGGATAGCCTGGCGTATTATGCCGAGGCGATTGCCGCCTTGCACGAGAAAGCAGCCGCGCTCGACATCCGGTTGGTTCTGGAGCCGTTCGACGATCGGCTCGACAAGAAACGGCTGTTCGGAGTGACGGACCGCGTCATCGCTTTAATGGAGCGTTTGCCGCCTGATTGGACGCACTTCTCGATACTGGTGGATCTGAGCCATATCCCTCTGCTGGGTGAAGATGTTGGGACAACGGTTGTCCGGCTTGCCCCGTATCTGGGACATGTGCACATCGGAAACGGTGTTGCGGATCGCGAGGACGACAGGTTCGGCGACAGCCATCCGTATTTCGGGTATCCCGGCGGCTGCAACGATACGTCGGAAGTTTCCGCATTTCTCGCCGCGCTGATCCGCTCCGGCTATCTGTCGCCGGACCGCAAGCGCACGCTGGGCATCGAGATCGCGGATGAAGACGCTCGGGACGTGCTTGCCGGCGCCAAGCGGACACTTCGCAGCGCCTGGTCCCGTGCCGTAATGGCATGCGAAGGGAGTGTCTGACGGTGGCCCTTCGATTAAGCTATTATGCGGACGACTTCACCGGAGCGACCGATTCGTTGGAAGTGTTGGCCACCCGGGGAATCCGCACGATGCTGTTCCTGGAGCCGCCGAGCAAGGCGCTGCTGGAGGAGCGTTATCCCGACCTGGTCTGCGCGGGCATCGCGGGCACGAGCCGGGCGATGACGCCGGCCGCGATGGAGCGGGAGCTGGGGCCGCTGCTGCAGCGGCTGAAGCAATTGGATGCGCCGATCATGCATTACAAAATATGCTCCACCTGCGATTCGTCGCCGCAGCTCGGCTCCGTCGGCAAAGTGATGGACATGGTCAAGCCGTGGTTTCCCTCGCAATCGGCGATTCCTTTGCTGGCAGCCGCGCCGCAGCTCGGCAGGTATACGGTATTCGGGCAGCATTATGCGGCGTTCGATGGACATTGCTATCGGCTGGATCGGCACCCGGTCATGTCGCGGCACCCGTCGACGCCGATGACGGAAGCCGATCTGGCGCTCCACTTCTCGCGCCAGACCGATCTGACGATCGCGGGGCTATCCTTGACCGAGCTGGATCGCCTGCCGGATCCGGCGGACTTGCATGGCAAGATCTGCGGCAAATCCGCCGACGTGGTCGTGCTGGACGCCTATCACTCTGACCATATGCGGCAGATCGGGCAGTGGCTGTGGGCGGCGGCGCGGACCGCCTCGCAATTCGTCGTCGGCTCCTCCGGCGTCGAACTGGCTTTGGCCGAGGGCTGGCCCGCCGATCAGCCGGCGACGGCGCAGCCCGCGGACGCCGCCTTGTTCTCCCCCGGCAGCGCAGGCCCCGTGCTGGTGCTGTCCGGAAGCTGCTCGGCAGTGACGTACAAGCAGATCGAGCGGGCGATCGCCGACGGGTTTTCCGGCATCAAGCTGGATGCGGATCAGCTGCTTGCCGGCCCCGAGTCCGCGAATCGGATCGCCAGGGAAGCGGCGGCATGCATCCGCGCAGGGCGAAGCGTCATTGTCTACACGGCCGCTGGGCCGGACGACCCCGACATTGCCCGGACCGGCCGCAGCTTGCAGCGGTTGGGTCTGGGCGGCATGCACGGCAGCGGGGAAATGCTCGGCGCGCAGCTCGGCCGCATCGGCAAGCGGGTCGTGGAGCAGACCGGCTTGCGCAGGATGGCGATCGCCGGCGGGGACACGTCAGGCTTTGCCGTCAAGGAGATGGGGATCGACGCCCTTGAGATGATTTGGTCGGCCGCGCCGGGAGCGCCGTTATGCCGCTGCCATTCGCAGCACGAGAGCATGCACGGGCTCGAACTGGCATTGAAGGGCGGGCAGCTTGGGCAGGAGAATTATTTTGGACGATTGCAGCAAGGAGGAGAGCGCGCATGAGCGAGGATAGACAGGCAGAGAGGAACGAAACCAACCGTCAATGGGCGGAATCGCTCAGCCGTCTGGGCAAACAACTGCTGGAACGCAGCCTGGCATGGGGGAACTCCGGCAATCTCAGCGCGCGTCCGGGTGAGGATTGGATGCTCATGACGGCAACGGGAACGCAGCTGGGCGATTTGGCTGAGTCGGATTTCGTTCAGGTGGACGTCCGGTCCGGACGGTGGGTTGGCGATCGCAAGCCATCTAAGGAAATCCCGATGCATGCCGCGATCTATCGGCGCAGAGCGGACGCCCGGGTCGTCATTCACGCCTCCCCCTTCTGGTCCACGTTGATTGCCTGCTCGCAGGAGCCCGTCATCTCCGAATGTTTCATTGAATCGATGTACTACGTCGAGAAGGTGGGTTACGTGGATTACCATCATCCGGGCAGCGAAGCGCTGGGAGATGCGGTCTATGCCCAGGCAGGAGACGCCGATGTGCTGATCCTGAAAAATCACGGCGTGCTGGTGTTCGACGAGAGCGTGAAGGAAGCGCTGATGCGGCTGGAGACGCTCGAGATGACTTGCCGCATGCTGGTGACCGCCAAGTCGGCGGGCATCCGCCTCAACGCATTGCCTGCGGAGACAGCCGCCGAGTTTCTCGACCATGCCGGATACAAACCAAGGAAAATCAGGAGGGTGAACCCGTGAAAACAAGACATACGGCGGTCTCCATGCAAGGAGATCGGTTCCTCATCAACCGCAAGCTGACTTACGAAGGGCGTTATTGGAACGGACACCGGATCGAGGGCTTGCTGATGAACAGCCGGATGATCCAGGGGATCTTCGATGATCGCAATCCCCGGACGGCCATGCGCTGGGCTTATCCGGATACGGGCGGATGGGACGCAGAGCGCAATACCCGCGAGTTCATCGAGCATATGCCGCTCTGGAAGGAGCACGGCTTGCTGGCTTTCACGATCGGCTTGCAGGGAGGAAGCCCGGAAGGCTATTCCGAGCTGCAGCCTTGGCACAATTCCGCTTTCCGTGAAGACGGCTCGCTGGATGAGTCCTACATGCAGCGGCTGGAACGCATTCTGGACCGCGCGGATGAACTGGGCATGGTTGTTCTATTGAACTATTTCTACTTCGGGCAGGACCGCCGGTTTAGCGGCGAGGCTGCCATCAAGCAGGCGGTCGCGAGCGCAACCGCATGGGTGGTGCAGCGCGGCTACACGAACGTCATGTTGGACCTGGTCAACGAGTGCGATTATTTCCATTATACGAGCGACATCATGAAGGAACATCGCATTCACGAGCTGCTGGAGCTGGCGCGTCTGGTCAGCGCGGCGCTCCGTCCGGACAACCCGCTGCCGATCAGCTCGAGCTTTCGGGGAACGGCCGTCCCGACGAACAACGCGATTGCCGCCTCCGATTTCATCCTCATTCACGGCAATGCCGGCAATCCGATTTGGGCGTCCGAACAGATCGACATGCTGCGGAATCGGGCGGCGTATCGCGGCCAGCCGATCGTCAACAATGAAGACGACCATTTCGATTTCGATCGGGAAGTGAACCATATGGCAATTTCCGTTGCGAAGGGCGTCTCCTGGGGCTTCTTCGACCCGGGGGCCAGCGATTATGCGGAAGGGTATCAGTGTCCGCCGGTGAATTGGGGCATCAGCAGCGAGCGGAAGCGGCAGTTCTTCGCCAAATTGAAAGAAATCACGGGCGTATAGGAGGGATCGCGGGTGAAGACGGATCAGCCGCTGAAGGGCATCATCGTGGGGGCCGGCCATTTTGCCGATATTCAGCTCGAGGCGTGGGAATCGGTTCAAGGCGCGCGGGTGACGGCCGTGCTGAGCCGCACACTCGGCAAGGCCGGGCAGCTTGCGGGCAAATACGGCATCGCCGCCTATGACGACTGGGAACGGGCCGTTGCCGAACAGCAGCCGGATTTCATCGATGTGTGCACGCCGCCCGATTCTCATTTTCATTATGTGAAGCTCGCGGCGGACCGGAGCCTTCCCGTCCTCTGCCAGAAGCCGCTTGCCCCCACTGAAGAAGAAGGGGAGGCGCTGGTGCGGTATTGCCGGGATCACGGGGTCCCGCTGATGATTAACGAAAATTGGCGCTGGCAGGGGTGGTATCGCGAGATTCGCCGGCTGATCGACGAGGGCCGCCTTGGCCGGGTGTATACCGCCTATTTCGCCATGCGTCCGGGCGACGGTTGGGGGGACGAGCCGTATCCGGTGCAGCCGTACTTCAAGGACATGGAGAAATTCCTGCTCTACGAGACCGGCGTGCACTGGATCGATACGTACCGCTACTTGTTCGGCGAAATCGGCAGCGTGTACTGCCAGACCCGCAGGATCAATCCCGTCATTCGGGGCGAAGATCTGGCGGTAATCCATTTTAGCTTCGCCAGCGGCGCAGTGGGCCTGTACGATGCCAATCGCACGACGTACATGCAGCGCGTTCGGACGCCGGCTTACGGCGTGATGACGGTGGAAGGAACGGATGGCAAGCTGCGGCTCGACGAGGATGGGCGGATCTATGTGACGCATCGCGGCGGAGCGGAAGAGGAGCATGTCTACGCGATCCCGACGGGTTGGAAGGGCGGCTGTGCGATCGCGACGCAGCAGCATTTCATAGACGGATTGACGCGCGGATTGCCATTTGAGTCATCCGGAACCGAATATTTAAAAACCGTTCGCGTGGTCTATGCTTGTTACGAGTCCGCACGGACAAACCGGGTAATCGAACTGGCCTGATCCCGAACCAATCGAACATCGGGATAATCACCGTCGTGCGCGAATAGCAGTGAATTGTTTCGGAGTCGTGTGGATTTTGCGTGCATGATCGTACATGCGAACGGACGAAGCAGCTTATGGCTGCGAGATTGTATTAACAATCGTATGAAACTGCGCATACGGGCGATGCGGTGGTTCTGTTTGTACGAATTTTCATACAAAAGTTCATTACTGAACCGAAGATGAGGGAGCGTTGTATGAATTTTCATACAAAAGCCCGCTGTTGCACCATGAAAGTGGTCACGTTGTATGAATTTTCGTACAAAAGCCCGCTGTCGCACCATGAAAGTGGTAGCATTGTACGAATTTTCATACAAAACCATCGTCGTATCGCGATCGCAAATGGGTCAAAGAAGTACAAGAGTATGTGAAAAATTCATTACACAAAATTTGCTGTTGCAAGTTTGCCCAGAAGTGGTATAAAATAGCGCTGAATAATATCGCAAGCGGCGAAGCACGCCCCGACATTCCCTCAATCATTTGAAGGGAGATTCGGGGCTTTTCGTGCTTTAGATGCAGCCGCTGAGGAGGAAGGCGACTCGGTTGAGCTTTGAAATTGAACATGAAAAGTGGATCCGGCAACATTTGGCCAAACGGCTAGGAGAAAGAAAGGATGCGCTGAAACGAGGTCATGGATACGGAACCGTTTGTTTGTAGAAAAAATATGGTGGCCCCTCATGGGACACTTGATGGGAATGCACCCGGAGTATGAAGTGAAAGACTGGAGAGGGCGATCTTACTTCGTAGATTTTATGTGGATTATTGGCACGCATTATTTCGTATTCGAGATTATGGATTATGGTTCGCACGGTCAAGATCGGACCAAGTATCGCATGGATGTGAATCGGGGGCTGTATTTGCAATCGCAGGCTTATCATTATATCGAAATAGCTTTAGACGAATTAAAGGAAAATCCGGCTTTCATCTTGGCTATGCTGAGAAGTATATTGGCTCCCTATTTGACAGCAACGACAAGGCGGAGCGGAGCCATTGTGCATCCATTCAGGAAAATCGAAAGACAATTGATGCGTTATGCGATCCGGCATCATCGCGTTGTTCGACCTGCGGACGCGGCAAGGGAGCTTGAACTTCATAAACAAACCGTCATCAAGTATTGTCGCAGGTTGGTAGACCAAGGGAAGTTTCGGGCAGTGCCGTCCGGGGAAACGGGAAAAATAAATCAATACGAATATATGGGATCAACACAGAGTCCTGATTTGGTTTAAGGGGTGGCCAGTTCGACCTGCTTTTTGCTCACAGATATGAAAGTAAAAGTCGCAAGACCTGGACGGTACCCTTTCTCACCAAGCCCTCATAACATTTCCAAGTTAAGTCGTGGTTTTTGACCGCCCTGAAATGGAAACAATAGGGGGAACGTCAAAGGATTGAGGAGATTGAGAAAATGAAGATACGGATATCCAAGCGTCTGGCTGCGATCGTTGTTGTCGTCATCGTTTGCATGGGAATGCTTGCATCGACAGCCTCCGCAGACGACCCCCGCAGCATGCAAGCGGCAGCGCGCCAGATCGCGATCGTGATCGATGACTTCGGCAATGGGATGAAAGGTACCGACGAGATGCTGAACTTGCCGGTCAAGCTGACGGTCGCCATCATGCCGTTCCTGCCCTCGACGAAGAAGGATGCCGAATCGGCGCATGCCAAGGGCCACGACGTCATCGTGCACATGCCGATGGAGCCGATTCGGGGCCGGGCCAGTTGGCTGGGACCGGGAGCGATCCTGACGAGCCTGACGGACGACGAGATCCGCCGCCGCGTGGAAGCGGCCATTGACGATGTGCCCTATGCGATCGGCATGAACAACCATATGGGTTCCCGGGCGACGGCGGACGAGCGGGTCATGCGGATCGTGCTGCAGGTGTGCAAGGAGAGAGGGCTGTTCTTCCTCGACAGCCGGACGTCCTGGAAGACGGTCGTACCGAAAGTGGCGAAGGAGCTCGGCGTGCCGCTCTTGCAGAATGATGTGTTCCTGGACGACGTGAATACCCGCAGCCACGTATTGAGACAGATTTCCGCCGTTCGCAAGGAGCTTGCGAAGCGCTCGACCTGCGTTGTCATCGGACATGTGGGTCCGACAGGACTGACGACATCCGGAGAACTGAAAAACGCGATTCCGGGACTGAGCATGGAGGCGACATTCGTCCGCTTGTCGGAATTGCTGCCGATGCCGGGTCGGGTTCATGGGCCGAGCGAGCAGTAGCCGACGATACCGGCCGCGATCGCTTCGGCGATCCGGGTCTGACCGCGCGGCGAAGTGAGCATCGCGCGGTCTTCGGGATGGCTCAGGAAGGCGGTCTCGACGATCGCGCTCGGGATCGCCGACCGATTCAAGAGGTAGAATCGGTCGGCAGCCTGCGGCCGTCTTGCGCTGCCTTGCTGTCGATTCAATTGCTCCTGCAGGAACGCGGCGAGCAAGGCGCTCCGGTCGTCGCCGCGGCGGTAGATGACGAGCGGTCCCCGCTTGCCGGACTTGGACGACCAATTGACGTGGACGCTGACGAGCAGCTTCGCCTCAACTTCGTCCGACAGCCCGCGGCGCTGCGTCAAATCGCGGCGATGGCGGGAACGCGTCCGGTGCCATCGATTGTCGTCGCTCAGCGCATAATCACCCGTCCGGTTCAGGATCGCTCGCAACCCCCTGCTTCGGAGCAGCAAGTACAGCTTGCGCCCGATCGCCAGATTGATATGGCTTTCCTTGATTTCGTTCCAGTGAGTCCCTCCGTCAATCCCGCCGTGCCCGGCATCGATGATGACGTCTGCGCCCGGAATGGCACCTCGAATGTCGGGCTCAGCCGGCGGGTTGTTCATATTCCGTACCGATTCCGAGG
Organism: Bacillota bacterium; assembly: GCA_023391635.1. Taxonomy (GTDB): domain Bacteria; phylum Bacillota; class Bacilli; order Paenibacillales; family Paenibacillaceae; genus Cohnella. Next base: position 47,138 of record JAEWAQ010000082.1, read on the forward strand.
CAGCCGCTGCGGCAACGTCAGGCTGGCAAGCAGGCAAGACTGTACTGCCAACCAGCATCGGCAAAACAACCATCAGACAAGCTCTTAATAAACGATATCGCATCGTGCATTCCTTCTTTCCCTCAACCGTCATTACCCCATATCGTGACACCGAACTGTCTTCTCCATACAGGTTTGGGCAACGATGGGCCTGGACACAATAATATAGAAGGAAGGAGGGTTGCATGTTTGGGTGATATGGCCGAATATGTGAAATATGTAACGGAACGCGTCGTGACTCATTGGGAGAAGCCGAAGGAGCCGCCCGAAGCCCGCCGGGAACGGCGAAGAAGACGGGAACCCTGGATGCTGCGATGGTTCGGGCAGCTGTTGCCGGTCGGGATCGTCATCTGGTGGAATGGACGCCGATTGGCGGCGCGGCGAAACGATCCGCCCGATTCGGCATTCCTGACGCATGGCCATCCCGAATAGAGAAGCGGAATCAGGCGTAAAATTGCCCGTATTGCTTTAAGGTTTCGATCGGGATGAACCTCGTGCCGTTCATGTCGACGGCCAGGTCCAGGCGTCCGCCGGAAGAGCTCAGGAAGCCGATGACCGGCACCGCGTACAACGCGGCGTCTCCGTACGGTTCGACTACATAACGAAGGTGCAGGCTGTCGCGAAGGCGGCGCTGCACCTTTTCTTCGTCTTGAACGGACAGCGAAGGCGCGCCGGTAACCCAAGGCAGTGTTTCATACGCATCGAACGGTTCGCCGATCCAGCAGGAGGCGGCGCTGCCGTCGAATGGAGCAGGTTCGGCTATCGTCTCCCGCGCCGGGCTCAGCTGCTGCTGCAGTCTGTCCCAGTCCTGCGCGCCCAGCGGCAGCAATTCGCCGGTTTTGGCGTCTACCCAATAGACGTTGCTGCCGATCGCAACTTGCCAGACGGCGGCGAAAGGATGGGCATAATAACGGGTTGCACGATATTGTGCGTCCGGGGTTTCGTCCATTAATCCGTTCTCCCGCAGCGTCCTGTCCAGCATGGCCGGATCGAATAAGGCGTCAGGGCCGACTCCGTATTCGCTTAGTCGCAGCGTACCGTCTTCGGAGGCATGGACAACCATGTACCCGACGATTTGACCGCTTGCGCTTTTGAACGTCGCGAGCCAGCCGTGCGTGCCGGGACCAAGCGCCTGAATATCGGGCGTCGCCGTCTTCCAGGCTTCGAACGGCTTCTGCGACGATAGTTGATCCGCCCATAGGCGAACTTGCCGCTGAACTTCGGAATCGGGCGTCGATACTGCTGCTGCTTGGAATTCGGAAATCGATAACCGTCCCGCAGCCGCAGCGGCCGGAAGGCTCGAAGCGATAAGAGAGACGGAGATCAGCGGCAGACCGATGAGGATGAAGCGAGCGAAAGCGCGAACTCTTACCATCATGGATCTCCTCCATTTGCGTGAATGATTACGGCATGTTCCCATTGTAAGGGACAAGCTGCGCCGATGCTGTTGGAACCTGTCAAAGTCGATGGCCTCTCGCGGATGGAGATTTTGCCGGAATCGCCCGAATCGTGCCCGCACGGGTATTCTGTTAGCGAATGCCGGGCAGATGGAAGATGCCGCAGTTGAGCACGGAGACTTGGATGCGGGGACGATATTGCCAATCGATTTCTTGTTCCCGCTGCTGCTTGCGGCTCTGTAATTCCTCCAGCAGCTCCACAGGGTCTGATGATGACGCCCGCTCCAATTGCGGACCGTAATATTGCTCGATCCGTCTCAATTCGTCCTGTCTGCGTGCTTCCGCTTCTTCCGCCCACGAGAAATCCTCCGCCTTCAACCGCCGTTCCAGCGACGATTCCAATTGGCTCATTCCTTTGCGGATGGTCAGTCCATTGCGCAGCAGATGCACGTTCGCGGGCAGGCAGGGGGTTAACTTGGTCGTCTTGAGCCGCTCCCAGAAGCGCTCGTCGATGAAGCCGGTCGCCAGCGAGATGCCCCATCCGTACAAGCATTCCCGTTTCGTATCGCACTCGTACGCGACTTTGAAATTCACGCCGAGCCAAGCCGCATAAGGAATCGATTCAAGCGGGCCGCGCCTTTCCCGGGGGGGTTCTTCGAACATCATGACGCAGCGTCCCGATCCTCTTACAGCGTGGAAGAGGTGGTCCAGGCGCCGCGAACCGAAGTAGATCTCCTCGCGGATGACCCGACCGCCAGCCGTCATGACCGACGATAAAGGAGTCGCCGGCACGCCGGAGGCGGGCAGCGGCGACTTGTCGAACATCCAGGAATAGGACATCGTTTCGGGCGGTGTGCCGGTATTGTCAATGAAGCTCCAGTAATACGGGCGGTTTGTCAAGGCCCTGTCGGCTGCAGGCGATAATTTCACGGTGACGTGCCCAGGGCTTTTCTCGATCAGATGGCAGTCGGTAGCTTCGATATAAGAGAGCACGAACTTCTGGATTTTCTTCGGGTTCATCGCTTCGCCTCCCGTACGCCCATCGTGCGTGCTTCCAGCATTTCATCTCCGAGATGGTCCAGCCGGTTGCGCAATTCATCATCGCTGGCGGTCGTCAGCACCAGCTTCGCTACGCGCTGATCCCAAGATTCTTCCTGTTCCAGACGCTCTACGATATCGTCCAATTCGCCGATGACCGATTCGAACAGATGGATTTTTTCATGCAGCAGATGGACAATATGCTCTTCGATCGTGCCAAGGGTGCACAAATTGTAGATGTGCACGTCTTCCGTCTGGCCGAGCCGGTGGACGCGGCCGATTCGCTGCTCCACGCGCATCGGATTCCATGGGAGGTCGAAGTTGACGATATGGTGGCAGAATTGCAGGTTGATGCCTTCGCCGCCGGCCTCCGTGGCGACCAGCACTTGCGCGCGATTGCGGAACAGGTCCATCATCCAATCCTTCCGACCGCGATTCATGCCGCCGCGGTACGGCACTGCCTGGATGCCGTGCTCCTGGAAGAAGCGCATTAGGTAATCTTGAGTCTGCCGGTACTCCGTGAACACGATCGCCTTGTCCTTCATAGACTGAAGGAGTTCCATCGTTTTCTCGGCTTTCGTATTGGCGGTAATGCGCCGGATCAATTCGACCAATTCCCAGATTCGGGCCCGTAGCGGAGAACCCTCTGGTGTTTTTTTAAACAAATTCACGAGCGTAAGAAACACGGCATCCCGACTCGAGCATACTTCGCGCTGCAGCGTGACGAGCGAGAGCATGCTTGCCAGATCGCCGTTCTCGGCGTAAGCGTGCTGCCGGATATAGTCGGTCACGCCGTTATACAGGTCCATCTCTTCCGGCGACAGCGTCAGCGGCACGTTCGTGACGAACCTTCTCGTGAAATGCACGCCGCCATCGCTGCGCCGGTTGCGGATCATGAGCTCTCCGAGATTCGCCTGCAGCTTGTCCTCGTTTTTGGCGAGACGTCTTCCCTGGACGAAATTGGCGTTGAAATCGCCCTCTTCGCCAAGCTGTCCGGGCTTCAAGATCGTAATCAGGTTGTACAGCTCGCTGAGGTCGTTCTGCACGGGGGTCGCGGTCAACAGCAAACAATATTTTTTACGAAGCTCGCTCATGAACTTGTAATTGGTCGTGCGCCTGTTTTTCAGCTTGTGCGCCTCGTCCACGATGACCAGATCGTATTCCTGATCCATGAGCAGCGCACGATTCGGCTCCCGCTTGGCCGTGTCCATGGAGGCGACGACGATGTCCTGCTGCCAGGAGTACAGCTTCCGGTGCGCGACGACGGGCAAGTCGAACTTCTGCGTCAATTCGCGCACCCATTGCAGCACGAGCGAAGCGGGTACCAGAATGAGCGCCTTGCGGACCAGGCCGCGTACCCAATATTCTTTGAGAACGAGACCGGCTTCGATCGTCTTGCCGAGTCCCACTTCGTCTGCGAGAATAGCGCGGCCGCGCATTTCATGGAGCACCTTGCGCGCCGTCTCGATCTGGTGCGGCATCGGCTCGAAGGCAGGCAATGCTTTCAGGCATTGCAGTTCGTCAAAATCGGAGACGAGCGTCGATTCCTCCGCCTCCCAGGCAAGTTGGTACAAAGTCCAATGATCCCATGGCCCGTTGCGGGCGATTCGCTGCTCCAGGTCCTCGAACGCCGAACGGTCGAAGCGGAGCGCCACCAGCGGGTGGACGGAACGCGAGGCAGGATCGATCGGGGAGATAGGCAACGATATTTCCTCCTTCGCGCTAGTATTCTAATCTTAGTATGAACCATGTCGGCGATTTCAAATCCCCGTCCGAATTGCACGCAATTCGGCGAAAATGCGAGCGGAAACGAGCAGGTTCGCGGCAGGTCGACATCCTTCGGGTATATAAGAGAATAGACCTATAGCCTCACAATATGTGGTATGCTATAATGGCGGAGTCACCTATATGTGGACATCTTTACATACATCTTATGAAAAATGCATGAAAGCTTGATGCAACAATCATTATAAGCATTCAGGAGAGTGATTCGGGTTGAAGACGGTGCAATCGAAGCGGCTATCTGGATTAAGCGAGAAAATATTTTTGGATCGTTACGCGTGGAAGAACGCCGATACCGCCAAGACGAAGGTAGGCGACGTGGTGCTCGTGCTGACGAAGGACGATCCGAAATTCCCGGCCAAGGAAGTCGGAGAAGTCGTGAAGCGCGAAGGCAGCAACGTGACGGTGAAACTTCGCAATGGCGAACTCGTCGAGTCCGCGGTTGAGAAGCTGACGCTGACGATCGAGAAAACCCCGGAGCAAATGTGGGAACGCTTAGCCGCCGCGATGGCATCGGTCGAGACTTCGCCCGAGAAACAGAAAGAATGGACGGACAAATTCCGCTGGCTGCTGGACGACTGGAAGCTCGTGCCGGGCGGACGGATCGCGGCGGGCGCCGGCGCGAGCGACGAGCTCACGCTGTTCAACTGCTACGTCATTCCGTCGCCGCACGATAGCCGCGGCGGCATCATGGAGACGTTGTCCGAGATGACCGAAATTATGGCGCGCGGAGGCGGCGTCGGCATCAATCTGAGCTCTCTGCGTCCTCGTCGTTCGGTCGTGAAGGGCGTGAACGGTTCCTCCTCCGGCGCAGTATCGTGGGGCGGCCTGTTCAGCTATACGACCGGCCTGATCGAGCAAGGCGGCAGCCGCCGCGGCGCGCTGATGCTCATGATGAACGACTGGCACCCGGATGTCGTCGACTTCATCACCGTCAAGCAGACGATGGGCCAAGTGACGAACGCAAACCTGTCCGTGTGCGTCAGCAACGCGTTTATGAAGGCCGTCAAGGAAGACCTGGATTGGGATCTCGTGTTCCCGGACAAGTCGGATCCGGAATACAACGAGCTCTGGGACGGCGACCTCGACAAGTGGAAGAAGCTTGGCAAGAAGACGGAGCACTACCGCACGGTCCGCGCGCGCGACGTATGGCATACGATCATCGAATCTGCCTGGAAATCGGCCGAGCCGGGCGTCGTGTTCATGGAATATTACAACCAGATGTCCAACAGCTGGTACTTCAACCCGATCATCTGCACGAATCCGTGCGGAGAACAAGGCTTGCCGGCCTGGGGCGTGTGCAACCTGTCGGCGATCAACCTGTCGAAGTTCTACGACGAGGAGAAGCATGACGTCGCCTGGGACGAACTGGGCAAAGTCGTGCGGTTCTCGACGCGCTTCCTGGACAATGTCATCGACAGGACGCCGTATCATTTTCCGGAGAACGAACGCAACCAGAAGAACGAGCGCCGCGTCGGCCTGGGCACGATGGGCCTGGCCGAGTTGATGATTCACTTGGAAATCCGCTACGGAAGCGAGGAATCACTCGCGTTCCTCGACAAGCTGTATGGTTTCATGGCGAAGGAAGCTTATTTGGCGTCTACCGAGATTGCCGCGGAGAAGGGTTCTTTCCCGGCATTCAAGGCCGAGCCGTTCCTGCAGAGCGGGTTCATGAAGAACATGACCGATGCGTTCCCGGAAGTCGGCGAAGCCGTGAAGAAGCGCGGCATGCGCAACGTGACGGTCATCACGCAGGCACCGACGGGTTCCACCGGAACGATGGTCGGCACGTCGACCGGCATCGAGCCGTACTTCGCTTTCGAATATTTCCGCCAGAGCCGGCTCGGCTTCGATAAGCAATATGTGCCGATCGCGCAGGAGTGGAAGGACGCGCATCCCGGCGAGGAGCTGCCGCAATGGTTCGTTACGGCGATGGACCTGTCCGCGATGGATCATATTCGCGTGCAAGGCGCGATCCAGCGGTGGGTGGACAGCTCGATCTCCAAGACGGCCAACGCGCCGCACGACTTCACGGTCGAAGAGACGAAGGAGCTGTACGAGAAGGCATTCGAGCTCGGCTGCAAAGGCGTGACGATCTATCGCGACGGCAGCCGCGATACGCAAGTGCTGAGCACGGCCAAGGACGAGAAGAAGGAAGAAGCGAAGGCGGAAACGGGAGCGGCAGCCGCGCCTGAGGCCGCCGGAGCTGCCGACGATGCAGCGGTCAGCGGGCTGAACTCGACGCTCAACGCCAGCGTGACGCCGGTCCAAGCACAGATGTTCGATAAGCAATACAAGTCGCGGCCGAAGGTGCTGCGTGGCGCAACGTACAAATACAACACGCCGTTCGGGATGGCGTACATCACCGTCAACGATATCGACGGCACGCCGGGCGAGATCTTCCTGAACGTCGGCAAGGCCGGCTCGGACGTATTCGCCATGGCCGAGGCGCTGGGCCGCGTCTGCTCGCTGTTCCTGCGTTACGGCGATCATGGCAACAAGGTGCAGCTGCTCGTGAAGCACTTGAAGGGCATCGGCGGATCCGGCGCCGTCGGCTTCGGCGCCAACCGCGTCGAATCGATCGCCGACGCCGTCGCCAAGGCGCTCGAGACGCATGCCGGAATTAACGAGGCTGAGCACCATGCGGCGAATGACACGCCGATCGCGGCCACGGTGGAATCGACCGGTCCGGTCGTCGGTGCGGGCCATGTGCCGTATCAGTCGAAGGACCTATGCACGTCCTGCGGCTCGGCCTCGCTGATCAACGTCGAAGGCTGCAAAACTTGTACGAATTGCGGATATAGCAAGTGTAATTAAAGGGAACCGCATGGCATTTTTAAAAGTGGTGGTATGAAATTTCTTCAAAGACAGGCTGCCGATCTATTGGCAGCCTGTTTTGATTGAGGGCAGATTGGCTCATACAAGAACGGCAGGTTGCCGTTTGCGTCATCGATGTTCTTCGACGGCTCGGCGAAACTCTTCATCTGATATTGGCGAGGTTTCGGTTCATGAGAAAGAGGCGAGCAGCTATTTGTGTTCATTTTTTTTCTGAAGCATAGATTTTCAAAGGGTGATCGTCATGAAAAAAATCGTCGGAATCTACTTGGCCGCAGGGCAAAGCGGCAGGATGGGAACGGATAAATTGAATCTCTCCACAACTCGTGGGCCACTGGGCAGTCTCGCTCTGCGAACGGTCATTCAGTCAGGACTGACTCACACGTTTATCGTAACCGGTAACAATCATTTACCTGCGTGGCTGACTGGCTATTTTTTCGGGAACAAACGAAGGGGGAAGTGGTCTCATATATGTTGTCAGAATGCAGATGAAGGTCAGGCAAATTCCATTCGGGAGGGCATCTTAGCGGCCAAACTTTATGATGCGGATGCTGCCGTCATCATACTGGCGGATCAACCGCTTATTCCTAGGAGTGCGATTGATGCATTGCTTCTACATTTTCGCTCCGACCCATCCTGTATTGTTGTGACGACTAACGGTGAAATAATAAGTCCTCCGGTTCTTTTTCCAAAGGCGTGGTTTGAGCCGTTGCTGCAACTTCGAGGTGACCAGGGAGCCAAGCAGCTGATTCAGCAAGAAAGTAGAATCCAGCGAATTCCCAGTTCACTTGATACGACGCTGTTTGATGTCGATAATGAACAGGATTATCGTAAGCTTGTGCAATTATTGGACTCCCGCGCATAGAAGGGAGCCGGATGAAGCATTCTACTGCAATCCGGTTTCTGTTCTGTGGAGGGGTTAACTTTGAAAGCGGCTATCTCGAAGCCACTTCCTCAATGGATCAAATTGTGCATGATTATTTTGAATATGGCCATTGCTTCCGCATTGGCCTGGCAATTGGCGAAACTCGCCGGCTCCAAGCATCCGTTTTTGGCGCCGGTTTCTGTCATTCTTTGCATCAAGTCCTCGTTCGCAAAATCGCTCCAGTTTTCCTATTACCGCATTGTTGGCACCATTCTGGGTGTCGGCGTTACCTTTTGGGCAGCGCGCTACTTGCCTCTTAACGGCTGGTCGATCGGCCTGGTTATCGTCATTGCAGGTCTAATTTCTTTACTATTGGGACGTAAGGAAGTGTTAATTCGTGAAACGGCTTTAAGCGTTGCCTTAGTTCTCAATCTTCAAAAGCAATCCGGCGTTTACGCTTTCGACCGTATTCGAGACACCTTCATAGGAGTTGTTGTGGCGCTTGGCGTGCAATACTTGGTACATCGTGCAAAGAAAGGCGAGTTGCCCGAATCTGAATGACACGAAGTCATAACTCCCTGCACTTGGCAATAAAATGAGGAATATTGGGCAAGAGCGAGGGGAGTCGCTTGAAGGAGATCGGGAGAAGCATTGCGAAGAAGGAATCCTTCGATAAAGTCAGCGGAGCCGGATTGTACACGGCCGATACGGTTGAGCCGCGCATCCTGCATGCAAGGCTCACGATCAGCCCTTATGCACATGCGCGCATTGTAAAAGTGGATACGTCTCTAGCAGAACAGGTAGATGGAGTCAGAGCCATCTTGACCGGTGATGCCAGCGAGGTATTGATCGGTGAAGAGATTAGAGACCGGCCGGTTATTGCAAGAGACAAAGTTCGCTATTACGGTGAAATAGCGGCCGTTGTCGTCGCAGATTCAGAAGCGTTGGCTAAGCAGGCTGCCGATCTGATTCGCGTTCAATATGAACCGCTGCCGGTCGTACATTCACCAGTGGATGCATTAAGGACGAACGCGCCGATTGTTCATGAGAAACTTGGAGATTATGAGACAGGAGAAGGCGTCGTGACGGTTCCCGGTACGAATATCGCGAGTGTCAACCGATTGCGAAAGGGTGATATGGACAAAGGTTGGCAGGAAAGTGAAATCGCCGTCGAAAATACGGTTTCGTTCTCGCCTTCCGATCATGCGGCCATGGAAACCCGCAGTGCAACGGCGGAAATCCGGCCCGACGGCCACATCGTCATCGAGACTTCCTCTCAAGTTCCCTTTACCGTGAAGAAATACATGGCGAAATATTTCGGCATCGATTCCGGATGGATCGTGGTTCAAACTCCTCTTGTCGGAGGCGCGTATGGGGGCAAGACGGCCATTTTTTTGGAGCCTGTCGTCTATCTGGCCTCCAAAGCCGTTGGCGGTCGTAAAGTAAAAATTGTCCTTACACGCGAAGAGGATATGGTATCCGCTCCTGTCCGCATTGGACTCCATGCAACGGTCCGACTGGGAAGCACGAATGACGGTCGGATCAAAGCCGCGCACATCACTTACCGGTTCGACGGCGGCGCTTATAACGACAAATCCAGCGACGTGGCGAGAGCAGCGGTTGCAGACTGTTCTGGACCTTACGGGATCGAACATGTTGCATGTGATTGCTTTACGATGTACACCAATCACCCGTTCGCTGCCGCCTTTCGGGGTTACGGACACGCCGAACTCACTTTTGCGATGGAAAGAGCCGTTGACGCATTGGCCGAGAAACTCCGAATGGATCCATGGGACATACGAATGCAGAACGCGGCGGTACCCGGGGATACAGCGCCTACCCGGGATATCCTGAATCGAAGTAATTTGGGCGACGTGAAAACATGCCTCAACCGTTTAAGAACATTGTCGGAGTGGGAGGATTGGCAGGTTCGGCAAGTTGACGCCAATCGTATTCGCGCCAAAGGGATCAGCTGTTTTTGGAAAAACTCGTCCATGGATCCTGACGCCAGCTCGGGAGCCGTTATCTTGTTTAATCCGGACGGAAGCATCAACCTGGAGACGGGTGTCGTGGAAATCGGCACTGGAACCAAAACGGTTCTTGCACAGATATTGGCCGAAAGAATGAAAATGAGCACGGACCGCATCCACGTCAAGTTTAAGGTCGAGACCCTGGATACGCCGGAACATTGGAAAACGGTGGCGAGCAGGGGGATATTCCTGGCAGGCCGTGCCGTATTGAAGGCCGCCGACGATGCCATCCGGCAGCTCATCGATATTGCAGCATGCGTGCTTCGGGCCGACCCGGACGATCTTGTTCTTGAGAATGAACAAGTGTATGTGAGGGCCGATCCCCGCGTGAGCATCGAGGTAAGAAAGATCTGTTACGGGTACCGCTATCCGAACGGGAATTCGATTGGCGGGCAGATTATCGGGCGCGGACATTACATCCAGAGAAGAATGAACCCGCTGAATCCGTTGACCGGAGAGGGGACACCTGGACCGGAATGGAATGTCGGGGCTCAAGCCGTAGAAATCGAGATGGATACCCGCGATTGTTCCTATAGACTCCTTAAGGCGATTTCGGTGAATGATGCGGGCAAGGTGCTGAATCCAGGAGGCGCACTTGGGCAAGTGATGGGTGCCATGGCCATGGGACTCAGTTATGCCAATCGCGAAGGATTCGTATATAACGACCAAGAAGCGATATTGAATTCCACACTGCGAAATTATAGTCTGCTCCGTTTCGGCGAAAATCCTGCCTATGTCGTGGAATTGATTGAAACTCCTTGCCTGGATGGGCCTTATGGTGCCCGGGCATTGGGAGAACACGGGTTGATCGGCATGCCGGCGGCGCTCGCCGGGGCATTGTCGCGTGCGGCGGGAGTCATGCTGAACCAACTGCCTCTCTATCCGGAAACGGTGTGGAGAAAGAGGATGGGGTATGCTGATGATTCCGTTTAATTTCGACTACTTCCGGCCCGCTTCCATCCTTGAGGCCGTTGATCTATTTCAACGCTTGGACGGACAAGGAAAGCGGCCGTTCTACCTGTCGGGAGGCACGGAATTGATCACGTTCGGCAGGAACAATCATATTTATACGGAAGCCGTTGTCGACCTGAAATACGTTCCGGAGTGCCGCACGATGGAATTCCGCAATCATAGCCTCGTTCTTGGTTCCGCTTTGACTCTCTCCGAGCTTTATGATTCCAAGGTGTTTCCCTTGTTGGGGGAGACGGGAGCCGGCGTAGCCGATCGCACTTCCCGGAACAAGATTACGCTCGGAGGAAACATTTGCAGTCGTCTCATCTTCAGAGAAGCGGTTCTGCCGCTGCTGATTACGGACAGCGATGTGGTGATCGCCGGACCGGCTGGCATCCGTAGGCGGCCGATCGGCGATCTGTTTAACCGATCGCTTCAACTGGGAACGGGAGAGTTCCTCGTACAATCTATTACAGACCCGCAATATATTACGATGCCCTATTCCACCATCAAGAGAAGGAAAGCAGCCGCCATCGATTATCCCGTGGTGACCGTTGCCGCGCTCAAAACGAATTCGGAAATCCGGTTTGCTTTCAGCGGCTTATGCGCTTTTCCGTTCCGCTCCATTGCGGTTGAAAAAATTTTAAAGGATCGTAGTATGCCGATAACCGAGAGACTTACACGGGCGACAAGTCAACTGCCGGCTCCCATCCTTGCCGATATCAAAGCATCAAGAGCCTATCGCGAACACGTTTGGAAAGTCACGATGACGGACATCTTATCGAATCTAGGAGAGTGAGGGCGATGGGGGGATCTGCCGAAAATGAGACTCGATTTGCGATTAAATGATGAGAAACGCTCAGCGGAAATTCGCTCGGCAGATCTTCTTCTGGACGTGTTAAGGGAATCGTTCGGACTCACCGGAGCCAAACCCGGCTGCCGCAACGGGGATTGCGGCACTTGTACGGTTATCGTCGACGGGATTCCGATGAAATCCTGCCTCATGCTGGCTGTGGAAGCATTCGGAAAAACGGTGATCACCGTGGAAGGTTTGAAAGACACCGATGTCCAGAGAGCATTCGTCGAGCGGTTTGCCTTTCAATGCGGGTACTGCACGCCTGGTTTTATTATGAACATCCATGCGTTAAGCCAATTGCACCCGCAAGCCGATGAAGCGACCGTCCGCGATTGGCTGCAGTCTAATATTTGCCGATGCACGGGATATGAAGAAATTCGCCAAGCTGTCGAATCCGTACTCAAGAAGAATGGATAAGAGGTGGACGATGGACTCCATCCATGCGGTTTTGCAAGCCGTCGAACAATCGGAAGAAAACAGTGTGCTGGCGACAATCGTTCGCGTGATTGGATCATCTTATCGCAAGGAAGGTACGGTGTCGCTGTTCCTGGAAAGCGGAAAGCAGGTCGGCATGTTGACTGCCGGCTGTCTGGAAGAAGAACTGTCATCGAGAGCTCGGGAAATGTACGGGTCGGAAGGTTCGAAACTTTTCGTATACGATCTAAGCTCCGAAACAGAATCCGAATGGGGGAGAGGTCTAGGCTGCAATGGACAAATCCATGTCGTTCTGGAATCGGTCAAAGGGAAGCGGAGACAATCGTTAAAGGAAATGAAGAGCGCGTTAGATTCCGGACTTTCGGTTGTCGATAAAAAGTTTGTCGGAGATCAAACCTTTATCCAACATTACGACCCCAAACCACGACTTGTCCTGTTTGGGGCGGGAGCGGATGCGATACCGGTTGCGGAGTTGGCAGTAAAAATAGGCTTTTATGTCATCATCACCGACTGGCGTCCGTCTTATTGTGTTAAGGAATCTTTTCCGGGCGCGGAAGAACGATGGGTGGGTGAACCGCACGAGGTTGTTCCCCAATTAGGTTTGCGAAGTGACGACTGTGTGGTCGTGATGTCTCATGTTTTTGAAAAGGATAAGGAGATTCTATACCTGTTGCGGGATATCCCGCTTCATTATTTAGGCGTGTTAGGCTCGAAGGCCCGAATAGACAAATTAATGAATGGGGAAACATGGCTAAGGAGAGTCCGTTCGCCGGTGGGCCTACCGATTGGCGCGGAAGGGCCTGAAGAAATAGCCGTCAGTATTGCTGCGGAATTAATTCTTCATGTCAGACGCATGAGATCACAAGAGATCTACCGCCCCACTTCTTGAAAATGCCACGGTGAGTACGGGGTTGTTCTTCTTCAAAATATCAGACGCTATAAGTTTCACTTCTTATTGTTAAACTGATATTTCTCGAATAAACGGCACCATCCTTGGAGGATGGCAAAGCCGTTTATTCTTGTTCTGAACTTCCTCTCATCTTTCTCATATTCTTCCACCCGATAAATATTCTTTCCACCATGCTGTTTCAAGCGAATATCGCCTGGGTAGTTATAGGTTGCTGAACGGGGGTGGTAAGGGAAATGTTGGCAATATCGACAGAAGATCGGAAACGGCATGGTCGTTGAGATTTCTCGTCTTGTCTGCCCCGTCTGGAGGATGGGCCGGTGTTCTGAAGCAGCATGATCGATCATCAAACGGAGCCAGGAAAGGATTAAAATAATTTCACGAATATGTGCAAGGAACTGCAAGGAAGGTGTGATTGGCATGACCATGCAAATCGAATTGAATGAATGGCTGAAGGAGGAGCGCTGCAGAATCGCCGAGGAGTTGCACGACCGGGTATCTCCGCACTTGTTCGGCATCGTGTATGCGATTCATGCGATGCACCGGGACTGGAACAGCCTGTCGGATGATGGGGTACGGATGCAATTGGCAGAAATCCAAGAAGCCGCGGCGATGGCTTCCCGCGAGCTTCGTTCGGCGATATACAGCTTGAGCATGGCGAGGCGTCCCGGCTCGACCTGGGTCGCATCCGTGGAAGCGCACCTGGCCAATCAAGCCAAGCTGAACGGCGTCCGGATCCGGTTTCATGCACCCGAATCGGATGGCGGCTTGAACGAGCGCTATCAGAACGCGCTGTTCCGCATGATCGCGGAAGGCGTAGGCAATGCGATCCGGCACGGCGCGAGCAGTATCGTGGACGTGCGGATCACGCTGGAGCCGGGCGTCGTCTTGCTGGGGATCGCTGACAACGGAACCGGCTTCGATCCGCGCAAGCAACGGTTGGTACCGGCAGCCGATTCCGGATTCGGCTTGTTCAACATGCGCGCGTTGACGGCTTCTCTTGGAGGCGCGATCGAAATCGACAGCCGCGTCGGCAGCGGGACCCGCATCCGGGTCCGGTTGCCGCTGCAAGCGGAAGCAGACGAATCTATCCATCATCTATCGATAGGCGGGTGAACGGGCTTGAAAATTGTCATTGTGGACGATCATCCTTTGGTACGCAAAGGATTGATTGCCGTACTGTCCCGGGAAGAGGATATTGAAGTCGTCGGGGAGTCGGAGACGGTGGAGGAAGCGATACAGATCATGGCGGACACGCAGCCCGATCTGGCGATCGTCGATGTCAGACTTGGCAGTCAATCAGGCTTCGAACTGGCGGAGCGGCTGCGCGATCGCGCCTGCCGCGTGCTGATGCTGACGTCTTCATCGACGGAAGCGGATATCCGGCGGGCAGAAGCGTGTGGCGCAGATGGGTATATGTTGAAAGAGGCGATGCCGGAGGAATTGTTGCTTGCCGTCAAGATGCTCGGGAAGGGCAAGAAGTATTTCGATCAAGGTTTGCTCGAAGTGATGATCCGCAGAGACGCCGACGATCCGCTCGAGAAGCTGACGCCTAAGGAACGGGAGGTGCTCGTTGCGCTGGGAGAAGGGGCAACGAACGGAGCGATCGCCAGGCGATTGACGGTCAGCGAATTTACTGTAAAGAAGCATGTGAGCAGCATTTTTCAGAAATTGCAGCTGAACGATCGTACGCAGGCCGCTCTCTACGCGCAATCGCGGGGCTTGGCCGACTTCTCGCCTCCCGAGGCGGAAGGGCGGTCCGAGCATGTCGGAACGCTTTAAACTGGTACCTTCGTATAAGCACGAATGACACATATGCGGCAGGGGACTGCTCCCAAGGAGCAGACAAAATCCTCCTGCCGCGTAATAGTTTTGCAAGGGAAAGTGACGATACAATGGATGAAGCGAGAGACAAGACCCGCAAATAAGTAAAAACGACTTCGTCGTCCCTTCAGGACAGAGAATGTCGGTTTTATCGAAGACGATTCAGAAAAGGATAGCTAATTTTATGCTTTCTGAATCGTTCGGCAAGTACATCCGACAGTTTGGGATATGAAATCGCCTATATTCGTCGGAATATTCCGACAATGATGTATCGGGGGAAACAAGATTGGAATGGCAACGGTATTGGAGCGTCTTGAAGCGGAAAGGCTGGATGGTCGTACTCATCGCGATCGTCGGCAGCGTGGCTGCCGGGTACTATTCCACCCACTTGGTCAGACCTCAGTACGAAGCTTCGGCCAAGTTGATCGTCAATCAGAGTCGGCCTGCAACCGCACAGAGCACAAGCATCGATGTCGGCATGATCAGTTCCAACATCCTGCTGATCAAAACGTACAAAGAAATCATCCGCACGCCGCGCATCATGGACGAAGTCGTCCGTCAGCATCCGGAACTGCGGGCGAGCGCGAACGAATTAATCGCCAAAGTCGCTGTTCGCTCCGTCAACGAATCGCAAGTGATGTCCGTTACGGTCCGGGACTTCTCATACGAACGGGCGGCCGCGATCGCGAATGCGGTGTCGGAAGTGTTCCGGCAGGAGATTCGTCCGCTGTTGAACGTGGACAACGTATCGATCCTCAACCTGGCGGATCCGAAGGAACGGCGTTTGCCGGTAGCGCCGAATCGGACATTGAACGTCATGGTGGCCTTCGTGTTGTGCACGATGGCGGGCCTTGGGCTCGCGTTCGTCCTCGACCAGTTCGACGACAGGATCCGTACGGAAGCGGACGTTCGCGATCGGCTTGGCCTGCCGCTGCTCGCGGAAATTCCCGCCGGCAAACTGCGCAGTCGAGTAAGCGGCGGCCTGCCGGCTCGTCAATCGGATCCGATGGGAGGGAAGCGCAATGTCACGATCGATGCGTAGGCGGGGCCTGGTGATCGAGATGGGACCGCGACCCGCCGTGTCCGAAGCGTATCGGAGCTTGAGGACGAACATCGCTTTTGCCTGCCGGGATGCGGGACTGAAGACCGTGATGATCGCCTCCGCCCTGCCCGGCGAAGGCAAGAGCGTGACGGCGGCCCAAGTGGCCGCCAGCTATGCGCATGCCGGCCGTCAAGTGCTGATGCTGGACGCGAATTTGCGCAGCCCGGTTCAGCACAAGTTGCTTGAACTGTCGAGCCATGACGGGCTTGTCGCGCTGTTGAACGGCGAGACCGGCTTGGACGACGGGATTCAGGAAACCGGGATCGACAACTTGCATGCGATCAGCGCCGGCTCCGTGCCGCCGAACCCGTCCGAGTTGCTCGATTCGGCGGCGATGAGCGCATTGCTGGCGGCAGTGAAGGAGCGCTTCGACATCGTTATCGTCGATTCGCCGGCCATCTTGTCCGCAGCCGATGCGCGAATCGTGGCCAGCAAATGCGACGGCGTCGTCCTTGTCGTAAGGGCGGGCAGGACGGCGGGCAAGACGGTGGATCAGGCGCGGCATTCACTCGCGCACGGCAAGGCGAACGTCATCGGCGCCGTGCTGAATCATGTCGGCCGCTTAGGCCGGTAACAATCGAATCCTGATCGGAATTCGCATGCGCGTGAATTCGAAGGATATGTCTCCTGCTCCTCTATCACTGGAGATACTCGGCCATGCTGTGGGTCTTGGCGACCTTAGACGTGAATCGTCAAGGGTGTGGCGTGAGGAGGGGTTCGATGCCCCGGTAAGATGAAATACAGTCATGAGGTAGGTGAATGGGGATTGAACAAAGTTACGAAAGCGATCATCCCTGCAGCTGGACTGGGTACCCGATTCCTGCCTGCAACGAAAGCGATGCCCAAAGAAATGCTGCCGATCGTCGACAAGCCGACCATTCAATACATCGTGGAGGAAGCGATCGCGTCCGGCATTCAAGACATTATCGTCGTGACGGGCAAGGGCAAGCGGGCGATCGAAGACCATTTCGACATCGCCTTCGAACTGGAGTACACGCTCGAGGAGAAGGGCAAGCACGACATCTTGCGGAAGGTTCAGCAATCTTCGGGCGTCGAGCTTCACTACATCCGCCAGAAGGAGCCCAAGGGGCTCGGGCATGCCGTATGGTGCGCGCGCAACTTCATCGGCGATGAACCGTTTGCGGTGCTGCTCGGCGACGACATCGTGCAAGCGGATGTCCCCTGCACGCGGCAGTTGATCGGTCAATACGAGCGAACCGGCAGCCCGGTCATCGGAGTTCAAGCGGTCGGGCCGGACCAGACGCAGCGTTACGGGATTGTAGACCCGCTCGGGCATGAAGGGCGGCTGTACCAAGTCAACCGATTCATCGAGAAGCCGCCACTCGGACAAGCCCCGTCCAACTTGGCCATTATGGGACGCTATATTCTCACTCCGCGCATCTTCGAATATTTGGGCCGCCAAGAGCCCGGCGCCGGTGGGGAAATTCAGTTGACCGACGCCATTCAGATGCTGAACGAAGAGACGGACGTTTACGCGTACGACTTCGAAGGCACCCGGTACGACGTGGGCGAGAAGCTCGGATACATCATGACGACGATCGATTTCGCGCTGCGCAATCCGGAGCTTCGCTACCAGCTGATGGACGAATTGGAAGGCGTAATCGAAAGGGAGAAAGTGAGTGAATGGGATGGCCCGACGATATGATCAGCGCTTTTATAAGAAGGCCAAACGCGCCATCGACGTGATCGGCGCCTCGCTGGGATTGCTGTTGATCTCCCCGCTGCTTGCTGCAGTTGCGATTGCGATCAAGCTGGAAGATCCGGGCAGCTCGGTGTTGTTCCACCAGGTCCGAATCGGCAAAGGCGAGAAGCCGTTTCGGATGTACAAGTTCCGTTCCATGGTGCCAAATGCGGAGCAGAAGCTGGAAGAACTGCTAGGCAAGAACGAGATTCGGGGCGCCATGTTCAAAATGAAGTCGGATCCGCGCATTACCCGTGTGGGCAGATGGATTCGCAGGACGAGCATCGACGAGCTGCCGCAGCTGTTCAACGTGCTGAAGGGCGACATGTCGCTGGTCGGTCCGAGACCTCCGCTTCCCAGAGAAGTAGCGGAATATTCGGAGTATGACAAGAAGCGGCTGTCGGTCGAATCCGGCTGCACAGGGCTGTGGCAGGTGAGCGGGCGTAACGATCTCAGCTTCGAGCAGATGGTGGAGCTCGATCTCGCGTACATCCAACAACGAAGCATTGCGGGGGATATCAAGATCATATTCAAAACGTTCAAGCTGCTGCTTGGAGCCAAAGACGCTTATTGACGACAGGGTGGCGAGCGGATGAAGAAATTGATGTGGATTACGAACCGGCTCCCTTTCCCGGGCACCGACGGACGCAAAAACATGCTGCTGCAGTACATTCGGCAGATGAAAGAGATTGAACCGGACTGTGAAATCGTCAATCTGTCGTTCGTGGACGACGACAAATATTTGCCGCACCAGCCGCCGGAGATCGATCGGCTCATTCATCTGTCGCCCCCGGGAATGCTCGAGAAGCTGTTCAATGTTGCGGTATATTCATTGCTGCTCGGCAGATGGCCGCTGCAAGTATCCGTCTACTACAGCCGGAGCACGCATCGGCTGATCCGGGCACTTGTCCGCGAAGAGCAGCCGGCGCTCATCCTGTACGACATGGTGCGGGTGGCGGAATATTCGCCGGGCAAGGCGGACGCGGTCCGCAAGGTGCTCAATTACGACGACCTGCTGTCTCTGCGCTACCGGCGCCAGTTGGACTGGTTCCGGTACATTCCGTCCGTATTCGGCGGCTTCGCGGACAAGTTGCCGCAAAGCTTAAGACGCATTGCGAACGTCAAATTCGTTCAGCGATGGCTGATCGCCTGGGAGAGCAGGCTGCTTGCCCGCTATGAAGTCGAGGCGGCTGCGCGGTTCGATCATCTGGTCTTCACCTCGCCTGCCGAAGCCAAGAGTTTCCGGCTGCTTACCCGTCACGCTTCGTGCCACGGCATTCCGATGCAGTTCAACCCGGACCGAAGGCTGATCGGAATGCCGCGCCGATACGACCGCAACAAGATCGTCTTCGTCGGCAAGATGGACATTCCGCACAACAGCTCGGCCGTCCTTTATTTCTGCGAGCGGGTATGGCCTGCGATAAGGCGACAAGCGCCGGAAACTACTTTCCACATTATCGGGAAAAATCCGACGGCGGAAGTGAGGCGCCTGCAGCAGACGCAGCCGGGCGTCGTCGTGACCGGAGAAGTGGAGGACGTGAGGCGGATCGCCGGCGATTCCGCCTTGATGATCGCGCCGCTGTTGTTCGGAACGGGAATCAAGACGAAGATCGTGGAGGCGATGTCGTGGGGGCTGCCCGTCGTCACGAGCCCGGTCGGCAGCGAAGGCATCGGCGCGAATCATGGGGAGGAGCTGTACGTGTGCAGGTCCGACGAGGAGATGGCCGGCTGCGTGCTGACGCTGTTGAGAGATGCCGAGACGAATGAGCGCATGTCCCGCAACGCGTTGCGTTACGTGGACCGTCATTTCGGCGCCGCCGCTTCTCTTCGCAGTCTTGCGCGCATTTTGTCATGATTCGCGAACTCGTCATTGCGCTGTTTCTGTTATCGCTTGCCGTTCTCACTTACGACAGCTTGCCCTATTTCCATTTCTCCGTCTATCGTCCGCTTGCGATGTTTCCGATGTTCGCCGCTTCCTTCCTGCTGTTGTTCACCGGGTTCCGGTTTCGGAAGGGGGATGGGCTGCTGCTCGCTTTCGCGCTGTACAGTATCGGACATTCGCTCGCGGCGGCGATCGGCTACGAAGACATGGGCAGCAGCCTGAAGCATGCGGTGACGCTGCTGTTCGGGCTGTCGATGTACCGGGTAAGCACTTACGTCGCAGAGCAAACGAAAGACGACCCCTCGCTGATCCGCCGAATTTCGGCATGCGTGCTGATCGCCTTCGTCCCGCCGCTCGCGGCCGGCTTTCTGCAGCTTGCGGACGCGCTCTTCGTGCGCAGCGGATTTTCCGGCGCCTGGACCGGCCTGTTTTCCGAGAAAGTGTACAAAGGCCGCATGCAGATGCTGTCGGGCGAGCCTTCCTGGGCGGCCATCCATCTGTTGACCGGCGGCTTGCTGGCGCTGTATCTGTTGCGGCAAGGCTTTCGCAAGCATCTGATCCTGCTTGGCGGGATTGCGATCTTGCTTGTGCTGTCGTTCTCGGCTTATGCGTACACCGTAATGCTGACCGCTTTGCTGATCTATGTGCTGACGACAGGCAAGCACCGGGGACGCATGATCGTC
The DNA here is from genome assembly GCA_023391635.1 of Bacillota bacterium. Classification (GTDB taxonomy): domain Bacteria; phylum Bacillota; class Bacilli; order Paenibacillales; family Paenibacillaceae; genus Cohnella. The sequence goes on from JAEWAQ010000082.1 coordinate 67,466, forward strand.
GCGCTCGCCGCCTGCGTTTGGATCGTGACCGTCGGGGTGCCGTATTTGCTTGAGGCTTTACGGGTCAGCGGGTATTTCACGGACCGGTTCCAATTCGATTTCGAGCGCTTGATGCAGTCGGACAATTCGTTCTTCGTCCGGCTCGTGTTTCCCGCCATCGGATTCATGGAATTCGCGCAGCACCCTGTTGCAGGCGTCGGAGGCGGATTTTATTACCGGGAATTCGCGGATTACATGCTGCGGCATTTCAGCGAAGGGCTCGGATTCAAGGAAGTCTACGACCTGGTGTTCCTGCATCCCGAATGGGCCACGCCGCGCAATCTGCTGTCGAAGGTGTTCGCCGAGGAGGGACTAATCGGGGCCGCGCTGTTCATCGGTTTCCTGATCTCGATATTTCGGCGGGCCGGCGGGAATCCGTACGCGAAGTTCGCGGCGGCGCTCGGCGTGGCGCTCGTGATGAATTTCGATTCGTACGCCTTCGTGAATTTCTGGCTGCTCGCAGGATTCGTCCGGGGCGGATTTTTCGATCGCGGGCCGACTTTTCATGCCGCAGAGACAGCGATGGCGGATCCGCCGGATATGAAGGAGATGAAGCATACGGCATGAAATTGAAAATCGTCATGATCAATAGTTTGTATACGCCGAACATCGTAGGGGGAGCGGAAATTTCCACGCAAATTTTGGCGGAATCGCTTGCCCCGGATGCAGAGGTGCATGTGTTGACGACGGGGGGCCACGGGAGAAGCGAAGGCGTCCGGACGGAAGAAATCAACGGCGTCCTTGTGCACCGGCTGCCGCACGGCAACCTGTATTGGATCGGCGACGTCCGCAAGCGCGGCGTGCTCACGCGGTCGGCGCGCAGAATGATCGATTTATACAACCCGGTGCAAATCCGGACGGTCCGCGACATCGTGGGCTCGCTTGAACCGGATGTCGTGCATACGCACAATCTGTCCGGATTCGGCGCTTCCATCTGGACAGCATGCGCGACGCTCGGCGTGCCGGTCGTGCATACGCTGCGCGACTATTCGCTGCTCTCGCCGGTTAGCTCGCCGCTTGCGAATCCGTTGTTATCGCGGCTTTACAGTCGGACGTCTCAAGGCGTCAGCGGACAGGTGGCGGCGGCGGTCGGTATCTCGTCGCATATTTTGGACCGGCATCTGGATGCGGGCCTGTTCCCCGACGCGGACTGCCACGTTATCCCGAACGGTGTGCCCGGCGAAATTGCCGGCATGGACAAGGACTTCGACCGCAAGCCGCTGCGCATCGGCTGCTTCGGCCGAATCGAGCCCGAGAAGGGCGTGCGCGAATTGATATCCGCGATCGTCGGTTTGCCCAGAGGCATGATCGAGAGCGTGACGATCTGCGGCGAGGGGAGCTTGCGCCAGGAGCTCGAGGCTCAGTGGCGCCATGACGGACGCTTCCTGTTCACCGGCAAGGTGAAGCCGGAGGAAGCGCGCGAGCGGATGGCCGGCGTAGACGTGACGTTCGTGCCGTCCGTATGGGAGGAGCCGTTCGGGCGGGTGATCATCGAATCGTATCAAGTCGGCACGCCGGTATACGCCTCTGCGGTCGGCGGCATCCCGGACGTCGTCCTGCACCCGGACTGCAGTCTGTTCGCGCCGGGCAGTCCGGCCGCAATCCAGGACAAGATCATCGAATTCTATGCGATGTCCGGCGAGGAGAAGCGGCAGCTGCAGGCGCAAGTGCTGCGCCATTGCCGCCGCTTCTCCTCGGCAACGCTTATGGGAAGGCATCTTGAACTTTATGAACGAACGCGATCGACAAGCGGCGGATTCCAGATTGCCGCCGCATACGGCAGGTAGGTGGAGGAATTGCGCAACCCGACGGTTTACATGTGGCCCAAGACGAGCCCGCACAACAAGTACAGCGAGCTGTTGACCGGCTCGATCGAACGCAGCGGCCTGCGAGTCGTGCATTACGACCGTTCGGCTGCCTTCAAGCCTCGCCGGGGAGACATCGTCCATATGCACTGGCCGCACAACTCGTACCGGTCGCGGCTTCTGCCGCTGACGCTCGTCAAGTCGGTTCTGTTCGCCGCGCTGCTGCTCAACTTCAGAGTCAGGGGCGTGCGCCTGTTCTGGACCGTGCACAACGTCTGGCCGCATTCGGGCAAGACGCGCTGGGACTTCGTCATGCGCAAGATCATTCTGCTTGCCTGCCACCGCGCTTTCGTGCTGAGCGAGAAGACGATGAGCGAAGTGGCTGCGGCCTTCTATGGGGGCAGGCAGGTGGAGAAGCTTGTGCTGACGCCTCACGGACATTACGTGGATGCCTATCCGCGCAGCGGCTTGGATATTCGCGAGAAGTTTGGCATCCCGGCAGACAGGTTCGTGTTTATGTTTATCGGCCGCATCCATGCCTACAAAGGAGTGGATCGGCTGATTCGGGCTTTCCGGGCGTTGAAGACGCCCCGGGCCGCGCTGCTGATTGCGGGCGAGGTCGATGCGGCGTACCGACATGCGTTCGAAAGCGAGGTTGATCGAGGGCATCGCGGAGAAGGTGCAGGCGCGAACGCAGGCGTAAGTGCTGGTGATGATAGCGGCGACGGCGATAGGGATAGCGATGGCGACATCAAAGTTTATCCGCATTTCGTCGAGGACGGCGAGCTGGCGGATTACTTGCGGGCGGCCGATGTCATCGTGCTGCCTTACCGGCAGATTACGACATCGGGCAGCGCCGTGCTGGCCCTGTCTTATAAGAAGCCGGTCGTGGCGCCGGATCTCGGCGGACTCGGCGAATATGTCGCGGACGGTTGCGGCGTGCTGTACGATCCGGACGATCCGGACGGCTTGCGCCAGGCGCTGCATGCCTCCATGGCTCTGGACCCGCAGATCACGGAGAGGCGCATCGCGGCCAAGCTGAAGGAATGGGATTGGGGCCGAATCGCCGCGAAGATGGTTCGCGTTTACGTCGGAACGAACGAAGTCGTAGAGGTGAACGGATGAAAGCGTCAATCGCCATCTGCACGCACAATCGGGCAGCTGATTTGAGAGAAGCGCTCCTGAGTTTGGCGCAGCAGAAGTTTCAAGAATCGTTCGAAGTCATCGTGGTGGATAACCGTTCTACCGATCGTACGAAGCAAGTGACCCTGGAAGTTCAGTCGCTCATGCAGGCGCCGGTCCGATATGTGTACGAGGAGCGACTCGGCCTGTCCGTCGCCCGGAACCGCGCGATCCGCGAAGCGAAGGGCGAATACATCCTCTTTCTGGACGACGACGCCGCCGCTTCGACGGACTGGATCGGCGAGATCGTCCGGCTGTTCGATCGCGATGCGCAAGTCGGCTGCGTCGGAGGCAAGATCGAGCCCGTATGGGAAGGCGGCGCTCCAGCATGGCTGCCTCAAGAGAATCGAACGCTGTACAGCATTCTTGACTATGCTGACGAGATCAAGGAGATGCAGGCGCCGGACATCCCGTTCGGCGCGAATATGGCACTGCGCGTCTCGCTGTTCCAAGGGATGGCGGCATTTCGCGAGGATCTGGGCAGAATCGGCAACAATTTGCTGTCGAGCGAGGAATCGGAACTGATTGCGCGCGTTCGCGCCCACGGGTGGAAAGTGATCTACACCCCCCATGCGCTCGTGCTGCACAAGATTCCTCGCAGCCGGATCAGCCGCAAATGGCTGCTTCGCCGCATCTACTGGCAGGGCGTCAGCAAGGCGATCGCTTCGAACGGCAAGGCGGCCGATATCGCCAAATCGCTGTTGAAAATGCTCGCGTTCCTGCTGCTCGCCATCGTGTTCCTGTACGACAAGCGTCGCATCTTCCGCCAGATCAGCAGAATGACGTACCATCACGGCCTGTTAAGAGGCTTGCTGCGCGCGGTTTCATGAACAGGTTCATTCATACGCAGAAGGAAGTAGGGCGCATGTTCGCAAGATCGGCAATCGGCAAGAAAATCGACAAGGGGGTACAAGGCCGAGGTATTCTGAGGACGATAGGGCAGACGAGCCTCGCCAACGCGGCGATCATGGCCGTCGGCATGCTGACGGCCATGGTGACGGCGCGTTGGTTCGGGGTCACGGGCAAAGGAGAACTTGCCGCCATCGTGTTCTGGCCGACGCTACTGGCCGGGCTGCTCAGCTTCGGGCTGCCGACTTCCCTGATCTATAACCGAAAGACGAATCCGGACAAGGGCGCGGATTATGTCCGGGCCGGGTTTCTGTTCCAACTGCCCGTCTGCTTGGCGGCCGGCATCGTCGCATGGCTGTGCATGCCAGCCTGGCTCGGGCATTATCCGGCAGAGGTCGTTCGGATCGCCCAATGGTACGCGGTTGCGACGCTGCCGATGCTGCTGGCGGTCAACCTGCTGTCCGCGCTCGCGCAAAGCCTGGATCGATTCGAAGTGTACAATGGCTTGCGGCTGTACGTGCCGCTCAGCAACCTGCTAGGCCTGCTGGCGCTATGGGCATGCGGTTTGCTCACCTTGCAGCATGCCGCGCTGATCTACTTCGCCACCAGCCTGACGGTTGCGGCTTGGGCGATCTACGCGCTGCGAAGCGAGCTTGCTGCCGCCGAATGGTTCCGTAAATTCAAGGATGGCTCGGCAATCAAGCGATTGTTCGGCTATGGCAGCCGAGTATACGGCGTCGAACTGCTCGGCACGCTGTACACACAGAGCGACAAGCTGATCATCCTGTCGCTGCTGACCGCAAGGGAACTTGGCTTGTATACGGTCGTGTATACGCTGTCGCGCGCTTTCAACGCGGTGCAGATGGCGATCGCGAACGTCCTCTTTCCGAAGGTGACCGGTCTGAGCCGGGACCGAATCGTACAGACGGTCGGTAAAGCGTTTCGCGTCTCGCTGCTGATCATGGCGGCTGCGCTCGTCCCGGGCATGTTTGCAGGCCGCTACCTGCTGGGTCTGCTGTTCGGCGCTCCGTTCCTGGAAGCCGATACGGCATTCTATCTGCTCTGCGTGGAATGCGTCATTGGGGGAGGCTCCTGGATTCTCGCCGCTTCCTTCAACGCCCTGGGCCGTCCGGGACTCGTCGCGCTCCGGCAAGCCGCAGCCCTGGCCGTTACGATCGGCCTGTTTTTCGCGCTCACGCCGCTCTTCGGCTTGAACGGCATCGCGCTGGCGCTTTTGCTCGGCGCCTGCGTACGGCTGCTCATTACGATCGCCGCCATGCGAATCGTATTTGGCGCGCGCATTACCGATGTCTTGTTCGGCACAAGACGAGCGCAAGCAAGTCTTAACGACGAGGAGAACGAATGATGCACACGATCCAACAGCAAGACGCGCATCCGATGGAAGACCTGAAAAACTTGCTGCAGCAAATTTTGCAAGTCATTCCGCCGCGCTCACAAGTTTATTACATCGATTACCCGATATACGCCAACGGCGGCGATCTGCTCATTATGAAGGGTACCGAGGCGTTCTTCCGGGAACATCGGATTCACGTGGCGGCGCGGTACAGCGCTCTCGATTTCCCGGACCGATTGCCGATTCCGCGGGACGTGATCCTGGTGCTGCAAGGCGGAGGAAATTTCGGCGACTTGTACCCGGTGCATCAGAAGCTGCGCGAGCGGATCGTGGAGAGCTACCCCGGTCATCGCGTCGTCATCCTGCCGCAGACGATCTACTACAAGAGCGTGTTCGAATGGGAACGAACGGCGGCGATCTTGCGCCGGCACCCGGACCTGCACCTGTTCGTGCGGGACACGCTGTCGCTGGAGATGGCCAGGGAATGGCTCGATACCCGCAACGTCTATCTGTCGCCGGATATGGCGCACCAGCTGTGGCCGATTCGCAGCCCGGTCGTACCGGACAAAGAACTGCTGCGCTTCCTCCGCACCGACATCGAGAAGTCGGCGGAGCAGCATCGCTGGGAATCGGGCGAAGCCGGAGATTGCCTGGATTGGCCGACGCTGTATGGCAGCATGGAACGCAAGTCGATCCGCTTGCTTTCCGGAATGATGCGCAGCGGCATCGCCGTCTCGTCCGCCAGCCGCGTATGGGGCAAGTATGCCGATTACCTGGTGAGGAAAGCGATTCAGCGATTCGGCCGTTATCGGACCGTACAGACCTCCAGATTGCACGGCCATATTTTGTCCTGCCTGATGAATAAACCGAACGTGCTTTTCGACAATGCGTACGGGAAGAACGCCGGGTATTATCGCGCCTGGACGAGCGGCATCGCCACCGCACAATTGCTGGCGGCGCCCGCGAACGGGAAGAACGGAGGAAACTTATGAAAATCGTATTGCTGTCCGGAGGCTCGGGCAAGCGGCTGTGGCCGCTCTCGAGCGATGTGCGCTCGAAGCAGTTTCTGAAAGTGTTGACGGACTCGCAAGGCCGGAAGGAGTCGATGGTTCAGCGGGTATGGGGACAGCTCGGCGAAGCCGGGCTGCAGGACCTGGCGTACGTGGCGACGAGCCAGTCGCAGGTCGAGATGATCTGCGGCCAGTTGGGAAGCGATCTGAACCTCATCGTGGAACCGGAAAGAAGAGATACGTTCCCCGCGATCGCGCTGGCTGCCGCTTATTTATATTCGGTGGAGGGCGCAAGCTTGGGCGAGACGGTTGTTGTGATGCCGGTCGATCCGTATGTGGACGGCGCCTTCTTTCACCGCTTGAAGGAACTGGAGCAGGCGCTTGGCGCCACGGGCGCGGATTTGGCGCTGATCGGGGTCCAGCCGACCTATCCTTCGGAGAAATACGGCTATATCGTGCCGAAGCCGGCGAGAACTGGCGCGGAAGTACCGCCGTTCCTGGACGTGCACAGCTTTCGCGAGAAGCCTTGCCGGGAAGACGCGGAGGAGATGATTCGCCGGGGCGCGCTGTGGAATTGCGGCGTGTTCGCGTTCAAGCTCGAATTTCTGATCAACCTCCTGATCGCCTACGACGTACCCATTCATTACGAAGGCATGCTGCGACGATATGGCAAATTGCCGGCCGTCAGCTTCGACTATGAAATCGTGGAGCGCGCGAGACGGATCGCCGCCGTACGTTACGAGGGAGCATGGAAGGATCTGGGCACCTGGAACACGCTGACGGAAGAAATCGATGCTGCGCTGACCGGCCGGGGAGTCATTGACGAAGGCGCGACGAATGTGCATGTCATTAACGAATTGGATATTCCGGTTGCGCTGCTCGGCCTTTCCAACGTTGTCGTGGCAGCCAGTCCCGATGGCATACTGGTGGCGGATAAGGAAGCGAGTCCGCTAGTCAAAGAGGTCATGAAACATTCGCAGCAGCGCCCCATGTACGAAGAACGGCGCTGGGGCCGTTATCGCGTGCTTGATTATGCGACCTATCCGGACGGCAGGGAAGTGCTGACCAAGCGGATCTATGTCGAAGCCGGTCAAAATTTAAGCTACCAGTACCATAACTTCCGTGACGAGGTGTGGACGGTCGTGTCCGGACAAGGAGAAGCGATCGTGGAAGACCGGCTTGTGCCGCTGTCGGCGGGCGACGTGCTCAAAGTTCCGAAGCTGAGCAAGCATAGTCTGCGGGCAAGATCGGATCTGGAAATCGTGGAAGTGCAGACCGGCATGCGGCTGATCGAAGAAGATATCGTCCGGCTAACGCAGGACTGGGGCGAGATCGTCCAGCGCTGCCGGGCGGCGGGGTGACGGCATGAACATCGCGGTCATCGGAGCCGGGTACGTCGGCCTTGTCTCGGGCGTCTGCTACGCGGAGCTTGGCCACCGGGTCGTCTGCGTCGACAACGACCCGGCCAAGATCGCCTTGCTGAAGAGCGGCGCCGTTCCGATCTACGAGCCGGATCTGGCGGAGTTGTCGCAGCGGAACATGGCGGCGGGCAGGCTGAGCTATACGACGGATTTGCGGGCTGCCGTTTCACGATCTACGCTCGTCGTCGTGGCCGTCGGGACGCCCGCAGCGCCAGGTGGCGCAGCGGATTTGACCTATATCGAACAAGCCGCCGACGAAATCGCGGGCGCCATGAACGGTTACAAGATCGTCGCCGTGAAGAGCACGGTGCCCGTGGGGACGAACGAGCGCGTCAGAGACCGGATCCGGCGCCGGTCGAACGAACGGTTCGACAGCGTCTCGCTGCCGGAGTTTCTGCGGGAAGGAACGGCGGTGCGCGATACGATGCATCCTGACCGGATCGTGATCGGCACCGATTCGCCGAATGCGGCGGCCGAGATGACCAAGCTGCATGAGCCGCTCGCGAGCCGGATCATGGTCACGGATATCCGCAGCGCGGAGATGCTGAAGTACGCTTCCAACGCTTTCCTGGCGACGAAGATCTCGTTCATGAACGAGATCGCCAACATTTGCGAGAAAGTCGGCGCCGATATTACCCGCGTGGCCGAAGGCATGGGATTCGACAGCCGGATCGGCCCGGCTTTCCTGAAGGCGGGCATCGGCTACGGCGGCTCCTGCTTCCCGAAGGATACGCGGGCGCTCATTCAGATCGCCGGCAACGTCGACTATGAATTCAAGCTGCTGCGCGCGGTCGTTGAAGTGAATCAGGATCAGCGGTTCCGGATCGTCCGCATGCTGGAAGCGGCATTCGGCGGGCAGTTGCGCGGCAGGACGATCGCCATCTGGGGTCTGGCCTTCAAGCCGAACACCGACGACGTGCGGGAGTCGCCCGCGCTGGAAATCATCCGTCGTCTGATCGATGCAGGCGCCCGCGTGAAAGCCTATGATCCGGTCGCGATGCCGAACTTCCGGCATCACTTCGGGGAGGACGCCAGCGCCGCCTGGTGCCGGGACGCGCTGGAAGCCGCGCGCGGCGCCGATGCGCTATGTATCCTGACGGAATGGGAGGAATTCGCGCGGACGGATTTGCCGCATCTGCAGACGATCATGCGCGCACCGGTCCTCATTGACGGTCGCAACGTCTTTGAAGAGCTGGATTTGGCCGGCACGGCGTTTCGATACGCTTCCATCGGCAGACCCCGATTGAATCGAGGGTGGGAATATGATGAACAGAAAGCTGGCGTATCTGCTTGTATGCAGCCTGATCGCATGCCTGATGCTGCTGTACGTCAAGGGGGAGGGCTCGACATCCCGGTATGAATCGACCGCGCTGGCGGCGGCTCCGCCGATCGGTCTGTTCGATTCGCTGGACGGCTTCGACCACGTTGCTGCCCGCTCCAACCTGTATGCGGCCAAGGAGACGCCCGAATATTTCGGCGGCGATGGCGGCCGCGTGGCCCGCGCCACGACGGCGCCGGGATTTCTGCTGTATCGCACGGACTTTGATATCGCCTCCTTTACGATTCTCAGCAGCTTTTTCACGGGCATTCCGATCGAGAAGCTGCGGGTGTATGCATCGGCCGACGGCGAGCGATTCGAGGAAGTCGCCGCCGACTGCTACGGTGTCGGAGACGCCGTCAGCAATTGGCAGCGCTACGCCTGCGAAGCGACCTCGCTTCCGGCGCACATGAGGCAATTAAAGATCGAACTGCTCGGCACGGCCAAAGCCTGGTCGCCGCAAGTGCTGCAGGTGTCGTTCAATCGGCATGCGGCTTCCGTCAGGCCGGGATACGTGCGCAGCGGGAATGCCGTACAGATCGAGCTGACATCGGTGTCGCCCGAAGCGAGCATCTATTATCGGTTGAACGGCAGCACGGAGTTCGTGCGCTATTCGTCGCCGGTGTTGATTAGCGGGTATACGAAGCTGGAGGCTTACGCCGTCAGCCCCGGCATGGACCCCAGCCCCGTGCGCGCCTATGCGTTCAACGGCAATCGCGACGTGCTGGTCGACAAGTTCGGCCAGATGGCCGAGGCGAAATTTCCGGAGAAGGTGACGAGCGCACAGCAGTTGGCGACGGACGCGGCAGCGGATACCGCTTATTACGCGAGCCTGAAGCCGCCGGCGGGCCGCGACCGTTACGGCGGGTTGGCGGGGAGTGCGGCAAAGTACGGCTTGCAGGCGCAAGGTTATTTCGCGATCCAGCGGACGGGAGAACGGACGGCGATGACGACGCCGGAGGGCAATCTTTATTTCAGCCTGGCAGTGAACGGCATTACGGCCAATGAGACGTTCATGAAGGTGAAAGGACGGGAGGAGCTGTTCGAAGCCCTCCCCTTGTACCAGGGCGGATACAAGTCCGCGTTCATCGGCAGCGACCATTTCTCGTTCTACTTGGCCAACAAGTATGCGAAGACCGGGGAGATCCCGACCGAGCACGCCCTTTATGCGGAGGCGTTGACTCGTCTGGACAAATGGGGCTTTAACGGCGTCGGCGGATTTTCCCCGGAGAAATACGGCGAGGAGGGCCGGTTTCCGTACGTGCGGATGCTTCCGTTGGACGGGATGGATTGGGCGAAGACGGAAGGAATATCGCTGTTCGATATTTTCGCGCCGGATGCCGAAGCGAAGATCGACCAAGCGTTCCGGAAGGCGGTCGAGCCGCACCGTAACGATAAGATGCTGATCGGCTACTTCATCGGCAACGAGTATGACTATCACCGGTTCTATGACACGGTGCCGAAGCTGTCGGCCAGCCGGTCGGCCATCAAGCGGAAGCTGGTGTCGGTGCTGCAGGACAAATACGGCTCGATCGACGCTTTTAACGCCGGATGGGATACGGCGTACCGTTCGTTCGGGGAGTTGAACGAAGCCGCATTGGCGGTCGAAACTACGGCTGCCTGGCGCGATATGGACGCATTCTTCTCCATGTACCTCGACAAGCTGTTCGGGACGATCGCGCAGACGTTTCGCCGGTACGACCCGAACCACCTGCTGCTCGGGGATCGCTGGATGATGTCGACGCTGCAGCATGAGAAGATCCGGCGGCTCGTCGCCGAAGCGGAAGGTCGCTATGTCGATGTAATCAGCCTCAACTATTATGCGTATCAGTTGGATGCGAATCTGCTCGCGGACATTCATACGGCATCGGGCGGCAAGCCGATTCTGATCAGCGAATTCGGCTACGGCACGGGCGAGCAGGGGCTGGCGCCGCTGCTCCCGAACTCGGCTGCCAATCAGTTCCAGCGAGGGATGCGTTACCGGAATTACGTGGAGGAGGCGGCCAGCCTGCCCTATATCGTCGGCGCGCACGTGTTCAACTATATCGATCAGGCCGCGCTCGGCAGATACTGGGAAGGCGATGCGGGCGAACGTTACAATACGGGACTCGTCAATGTGACGGATCGGCCCTACAAGCACTATTTGCTTGGCGTCGTCGAAACGAACCAGGACATTTACAAAGTGATGCTCGGAGAGCGTCCGCGGTTTTATTACGATTTCAGCAAGCTGTAGAGGAGGAGAGGGTGCGACGGTCGGTGTGGCAAATAGACGCTGCAGTCGACTAATTGGCGGTTTGCGGCGTTCGGTGAGGTGAATGGGCGCCGCGGTCGTTTGAGAGGAGGGAGCGGCTTGGTCGATCGGGAAGGCAACGGTCTCGTGTTCCTGCTGTGCACGCCGCGCAGCGGCAGCTCGCTGGCGACGGCGATGCTGCAAAATCACAGCCGCATGTTCGCCGCGCAGGAAATGTGGTTTCTGATGAGCCTGCACGACCTGCGCGAGCCGGGGTCTCGCGCTTATGGCGGGACAGGCATTTTACGGCAGTTTTACAAAGGCGTTCTGCCGGACGATGCGTTCATGGATGCTTGCAGGGCATTCGCGCTTGAGACTTATAACGGCTTGCTCCGGCACGGCGGCGGCGCGGCATCGCACGTGATCGACAAGTCGCCCCGCTATTACGGGGTGCTGGAATTCATGGACGCCTTGTTCCCCCGAGCCAAGCGTATCTGGCTGATCCGCAATCCGCTCGCGGTGCTCGCTTCGCACAAGAAAGTCAGCATGTATCGCGGTGCAAGCTTCGACGCGGAAGCCGTATTGTGCGGGGAGACATTCGATCTTCGGGCATCGGATTTGACGACAGGGCTGTTCCGCTATTACCGATACTTCGGCGGCGAACGCAAAGCTAGCGTGGATCAAGGTGACGCTCTGTTTGCGTATCGCTTGCGTTATGAGCATCTGGTTGCCGATCCGAAGGAAGCGCTCGCGGGCGTCTGCCGATTTATCGGCCTCGATTATGAGGATGGAATGGAAATGTACGGAGGGGCGGGCGTCCGGGACCCGGCCAAGACCGAACTCTATTTCAGCATGGGGGTCGGCGATCCTTTCGTCGCTGAGCATGAGAAGCCGCACCGGGATTCCGTCGATGCCTGGAGATCGGTCCTGAACAAACGGGAAGTGGAAATCTACGTGCGCCTGCTGGGAGCTAAGCTGTTTGAGAAGCTTGGGTACGGCGAACAGCTTGAAGAAGCCCAGAGGATGACGGGCATCCGCTTCGAAGGGGAACCGGACGCGGACATGCTGGCGTATCGCAGTGGGCAATTGGTCGAAGCGGCCGGCTTCCGGTGGCAACCGGAGTATAGGATGATGACGGCGACCGCAGCTAGCGACGATGATGGGGAGACGGGCAGTGTGAGCACATCATCGGCAGGATTAGGAACCATCGAAGCGGATAGGGAGAGAAGCGGCTTGAACGCGCCGGCAGCAGGATCCGTCGAAGCGGATAGTCCCGATGTACGGCAGTTGCTGCAGCTTCAGATGACCGTGCGATCGCTCGAGAACCGGTTGGAGAACAGCCATAGGGAACGACGGCGTCTGCAGGATCGGCTGGATGCGCACCGAAGACGAATGGACGGTTTGAAGTCGCTGCTGCCATTCGGCGAACGGCTGTCGCGCTTTGTGTCCGCCTATCTCGCCAAAGGCGGCGGAAAGCCATGAGCGCCATTGCCGGCATCGTTCGTTATGACGGGGAGCCGGTGCACGAATCCGGCCATCAGGTGCTGGAGGCGATGCGCCGTTATGCGGCCGACGACGAAGGCGCTTGGGCGGACGGTCCGGCGTTTCTCGGATGCCGCTCGAGATGGATTACGCCCGAATCCGTGCATGAGCGGCTGCCGACCTACGATGCGCAGAATCGGTTGGCGATCGCGGCTGACGCCATCCTCGACAACCGCCGCGAATTGTTCGACCGGCTGCAGGTGGCCCGCGCCGAACGTAGCGGGATGACGGACAGCGCGCTCATTCTGCTGGCTTATCGGAAGTGGGGAAGAGCAGCCCCCGAATACTTGATCGGCGACTTCGCGTTCGCGATCTGGGACGGGCGGAAACGTCAGTTGTTCGCCGCGCGGGACTTGTTCGGCCATCGCTGCCTGTACTACCATGCCGACGACCGAAGGCTCGTCTTCTGCACGGCGATCGCACCGCTCTATGCCCTGCAAGACGTGACGAAATCGCTGCATGAGCAGTGGCTGGCCGAATTCATGGCGATTCCCGAGATGTTCGAATCGGCCGATGTCGGCGCGACACCGTACCGGCATATTCGCCAGCTGCCGCCTGCGCATGCGATGACCGTTGTAGACGGACGAATCCATATGCATCGGTACGGCACCTTGGCGCCCGAGGAGCCGCTGAGGCTGAGAACGGACGGCGAGTATGAGGAAGCGTTTCGCGCCGTGTTCTCGGAGGCCGTGCAGGCACGGCTGCGCACGCATCGGGAAGTGGCGGTAACGCTCAGCGGCGGGCTGGATTCGGGCGCCGTCGCCGGCTTCGCCGCGCCAGCGCTGCGAGCCGAAGGGAAAGTGCTGCACGCGTTTAGTTCCGTTCCGCCGCCGGACTTCGTCGACTGGACGCCGGACCATACGGCTGCCGATGAGACGCCCTATATCCGGGCGACCGCGGAGCATGTGGGCAATATCGCGAGCCATAGGCTGGATTTTGCCGGCGTCGGCCCGATGGCCGAAGTGGACGATTGGCTCGATCTGCTGGAGATGCCGTACAAGTATTTCGAAAATGCCTATTGGCTCAAAGGAATCCACGAACAAGCCAGTGCGCAAGGGGCAGGCATACTGCTGACTGGAGCAAGAGGCAATTTCACGATTTCCTGGGGGCCGGCCGTCGATTACTACGCGCTGCTGCTCCGGCGATTCCGCTGGACGAGATTGCTGCGGGAAATCCGGCTGTACGGCGCGATCAAAGGCATCGGCAGGCGACGACTGCTGTCGGCGGCGGGCAAGCAGGCATTCCCTGCATTGTTCGGACGCCCACAGCCGCAGCTTGAGCCAGACATTCCCTCGATGCTGATCCACCCGGACTTCGCTAGGCGGGCCGATGTGTTCGCCCGGCTCCGGGACAGCGGTATGGGAGCGGGGACAGCGAATGATGCCGACCCGGCCGCGCTGCGCATGGGCAAGCTTCAAAACCTGGCCGCCGCCAACAAGAACGGCGCTCTGTCGACGAAGCTAAGCTTGCGTTACGGAGTATGGGAACGCGATCCGACTTGCGATCCGCGGGTCGTGCGTTTCTGCTTCTCGGTGCCGATCGAACAGTACGTCCGGGGTGGGCAGGACCGCGCACTCATACGCAGAGCGACGAGCGGCATTCTGCCTGACGAGATCAGGCTGAATCAACGCGTCCGCGGCATCCAGGGCGCGGATTGGCTGCATCGCACGCTGCCGCATTGGCGCTCGCTCATCGGCGAACTGCGTCGGCTTTGCGCCGACCCGGTCGCAAGCGGGTACTTGCACACCGAACGCATCCGTGCGGAATTGGACCGCTTCGGTAAAGCACCGCGGCCGGAAGATGCTTATCGCCCGGAGATCCGCATGCTGATGCGCAGCTTGATCCTCTATCGGTTCCTGAAACGATTTGCTTGAAAGGAGGTGATACGCATGGAGAACAAAGTGAAGCAAGCGTGGCAAGCGCCGAAGCTCGAAACGTTGAACGTAAGCGAAACGTTGTATGGCAAAGGCATGACGAACATCGATTTCGTCACGACGGAAGACATGGACATCTACCAGCCGAGTTGAGCCGCTGTCAGGCGGAAGCGCTAATGATGTCCGTGCTGCCCTTATGCAATCCGGCAACGGACTGCATAAGGGCTTTTTTCGCTATCGGACCCATGCACCCGACCAGGTCGGAGTTGTGAACCAAAAGTACCTGAAGCCCGCCCGAGGTTCCACTCAGGCAGAAGTTACGAAGAAAAAGTACCTAATTCCCGCTCGAGGTGGCACTAAGGCAGAAGTTGTGAAGAAAAAGTACCTAATTCCCGCTCGAGGTGGCACTTGGGCAGAAGTTACGAAGAAAAAGTACCCAATTCCCGCTCGAGGTGGTACTTAGGCAGAAGTTGTGAACCAAAAGTACCTAATTCCCGCCTGCGTTTGTCAAAGATTGCCGGAGAGGAGCGAGTCTGCCATTGATCAACGCCAACGTTTTATCACCACCACGATCGCGCTCGCAGACCATATATGAAGCTTTCGGCCTGCGGTTGTCCAGCGAAATTCCGCTTACGGAGCTGCCGGTTGCTGTGGCAAGCTCAGAAAATCCGCAAGAGCCGCCAGTTGCTACGCCAAACTCAGGAAGTCCGCAAGCGTTACGTGTTGCCGCGGCAAGCCCAGGAATCCCCCAAGGGTCGCTTGATTCCGTGGAAGATGCGGGATGCCCGCAAGCGGACGTGATCATCGCATGCGCCGATCCGAGCGAGTTGTGGGACGAACTGCGCCAAGCGGGCAACAATTTCGTCCGTCTCGGCAACCGGTTCCTGTTCCTCATCCCGGAGACGGCGATCTACTGCATCGAGGATGGCGCGCGCATCACCGTTGCGCCTCTTGCGGGTGCGGATGCGGACAAAGTGCGCGTATACTTGCTGGGTACGTGCATGGGTGCGCTGCTGATGCTTCGCCGTATGCTGCCACTGCATGGAAGCGCGGTCGTGATCGATGGCCGGGCGTATTCGTTCCTCGGAGATTCGGGCGTAGGCAAATCGACGCTGGCCGCAGCCCTGGTCCACCGGGGGTATCCGTTCCTATCCGACGACGTGATCGCAGCGATACCCGGTCAAAGAGATATCGGTGACGTAATCACAGCGAAACTAGGACAATGCGGTTTCGAGGATGTGATCGCGGCGAAATCCGGCAACCACAATTCCGACGACGTGATCACAGCGAATCCTGGGCAGCACGAACGCTTGCCACCGCTAGTCATGCCTGCGTATCCGCAGCAGAAGCTGTGGCAGGCGAGCATCGACGGCCTCGGTCTGGCAGCCGGACATTACCGTCCGGTCTACCGTGAAACCGAGAAGTTCGCCGTCCCGGTGCCGGAGCCCGCCCGATTCTGCGCGAAGCCCGTCCCGCTGGGCGGAATCATCGAGCTTGCGAAGGCGGCGCCGGGAACGGCGGCTGTCCGCCCCCGGCAGATGACCGCGCTGGAGCGTTTGAAGACGCTGCAGCTTCATACGTATCGCAACCTGCTTATTCGCAGGCTCGGACTCGAGCAGTGGCATTTTCAGACATCCGCCGATATTGCTGCCCGGGTGCCCATGTACCGCTTGACTCGGCCGATCGAAGGCTTTACGGCGCACCGGCTGGCAGCGGCGATCATTCGAATCGCGACGAAGGAGAACCGATAGATGACGATGACCCTAACAGATATGACTCAACAAACGTTCGTGCAGTCGGATAACGGAATTGTCGGCGATATGAATGGAGAGAAGGTCATGCTCGGCCTTCATACGGGGAAATATTACAATCTCGGCAAGATCGGCGGCCGGATCTGGGAACTGCTCTCCGAGCCGATCGAAGTCAATCGGCTGATCGACGAACTCGTGCTGGAATATGAGGTCGAGCGGTCCTTATGCGAACGTGAAGTTGCCGACTTCCTGCAGCATCTGTATCAGGAAGCGCTGATCGAAGCATGCGAGCATTGAAGCGTAATGGGATGAAATTTGCCCGCTTGCCTGCAGACAGACGGCGTCTGATGCTGGAAGCGCTGCTATATCTCGGATGGGCACGCACGCTGAAGGCGTTGCCGTTCCCGCGGATCGCGCCGTCGCTGGGCGAGCCGATGCACGAGACGCCGTATGCACATCGACCTGCAGAAGAGCGGCGGGTCCGCGAAATC
Source organism: Bacillota bacterium (assembly GCA_023391635.1). Taxonomy (GTDB): domain Bacteria; phylum Bacillota; class Bacilli; order Paenibacillales; family Paenibacillaceae; genus Cohnella. The sequence continues at coordinate 84,332 of JAEWAQ010000082.1, forward strand.
TCGCAGGCCGTTCGCGCGATGAGCCGGTACACGCCTTGGCAAAGCCGTTGCCTGGTGCAGGCGATCGCCGCGCAGCGGATGCTGGCGCGCAGGCGGATCGCAAGCACGCTCTATCTGGGTACGGCTCGGGATCGGAACGGGCGAATGGTCGCTCATGCATGGCTGCGCAGTGGGCCTTGCTACGTGACCGGCGCCGAGGAGCGAAGATGGTTCACGACCGTCGCCGTATTTGGCAAGCTCAGCGGCACCGCGGCAAGCGCGGAATCCTCGGGACGGGAAGGGGCCAGCAGATGACGAAGAAGAACCATCAATGGATGCTTGATCGCGACGGCTTTAGCACGGAACTGCGCTTAACTCTCGCCCTATTGCAGTCTGCCGGCTCCGGAACGACGAACCGCCTGACCGAGGACGAGCCGCCGTCGCAGATCGACTGGCCGCATTTTCTGTCGCTTGTCCGCCACCACCGGGTGTATCCGCAGTTGTATGCGCATATCCGTGACATTTCATGGATACCGACCGATATTCGCGAAGCCGTTCGCCGCGATTGCGCCGGCAATACGCTGCGCATGCTGCGTTCCGGCGGAGAGCTGCAGCGCGTATGCCGCGAGCTGACGCGTGAAGGTGTCCGCCCGCTCGTACTCAAAGGGCCGCCGCTGGCGCTGGAATTGTACGGCGACCTCTCGCTCAGAACGTCCAAGGACCTCGATATTCTGATTCCGCTGGCTGATTTGCCGAGAGCCGAACACCTGATGGCACAGCTCGGATACCGGAGCGATCACCTTGTGCCGCGCGTGCTGGGCGATTGGAAATGGAAGGTTCACCACGCGTCGTTCACGAACCCGCATACCGGCATGCAAGTCGAAATCCATTGGCGTCTGAACGGCGACATGGGCAAGGAGCCGTCGTTCGAGGAACTGTGGGAACGAAGAAGAGCGAGCCCGCTTGACCGGCAGGCGGTCTTCATGCTGGGACGGGAGGAGTTGTTCCAATACCTCTGCCTGCACGGCGCCCGCCACGGCTGGTTCCGACTGCGATGGCTGGCGGACATCGACCGGATCGCGAGACTTGGGCTGGATGCCCGCAGACTCGTGCCGCTCATGCGCCGACACCGCTCGCTCCATCTGGGCGGGCAAGCGCTCACGCTCGCCTCCGACCTGCTGTCTACGCCGCTACCGAGCGGGCTGGCACCGCTGCTTGCCGGTCGCGGACGAGAACTGGCGAAGCTGGCCCTTCCCTATATCGAGCAGACCGCCGTCCCGACTTCCGAGACCAGCTCGAAACAATCGGACAGAAGATACAAGCGTTACCTGTTCGCGTTGAAGACACCGGGTCAGAAGCTTGGGTTCGCCACCCGCCGATTGCACCCCAGCTTCCGGGATGCCGAAGCGCTGCCGCTGCCCCGGTCGCTCCGTTTTCTTTATTTTCCGCTGCGCCCATTCGTATGGTTGTGGAGGCAGTTCCGGCAGCAAACCTAGGAAATGAGGCAACCCATGAAGTATATCAGGCTCTATTTGGCGAAACTGCACCGGTATGCGGGAATTCGGCTCTATGTCAACCTTGTAGGCATGATCGCATTCGGTTTCATGGACGCGGTCGGTATTTACTTGCTGGTGCCGCTGCTCGGCGTTATCGGCCTGATCGACTCCGACCTTGGCCGGATCCCGCTTGCGTCCGGGCTGCTCGACGCCTTGAAGGAGACGCCCGCAGGCTACAGCTTGCCGATCGCGCTGGCGGCTTACGTGGCGATCATCGCCTGCCAGTCGCTGCTGCAGCGCGGACAGCAAATTCAAAGCGTGCGCATCCAGCAAGGCTTCATCCGTCATTTGCGCCTGGGGATTTACGAACAATTGATGTCCTCGAAGTGGATCTTCTTCGTCCGTCGTCGCAAGTCCGACATTCATCACTTGCTGACATCCGAATTGGCGCGCGTCAGCCAAGGGACTTACTTGACGTTGCAGTTGGCGTCATCGTTCATCTTCACGCTCATCCAGCTGGCACTCGCGTTCTGGTTGTCCCCGGAATTAACGGTTGCCGTGCTGGTCAGCGGCGCGGCGCTCGCGCTCTTGATGCGAAGGAAAGTCCGCGATGCGAAAGGAATCGGCCAGCAGACGACCGAGTTGTCCCAAAGCTACTACGCCGGCATCAACGATCACTTCGGCGGGATCAAGGACATCAAGAGCAACCGGCTCGAAGCTTCTTACTTGGCCTGGTTCCGCGAATTGACGGGGCGGATGGAAGCCAACTTCATCGCGTTCGCGAGGCTCCAGGGCACGACTCAATGGCTGTATAAGTCGGCAGCGGCGGCCCTGATCGCGCTGTTCGTGTATTTGTCCTTCGAAGTTTTCCATGTATCCGCGAATCAATTGATCATCGTAGTCCTCCTGTTTGCGCGTCTGTGGCCGCGGTTTACGTCAATTCAGAATGGAGCGGAGCAGATTTTCGCCGCCATGCCGGCGTTCCGCAGTCTCATGCAGCTGGAAGCCGACTGCAAAGCCGCGCAAGAACCGGCAACGGACGAACGAAGAGAACAGAACAATACGATAGCCGTGACGCAAGCGATCGAATGCCTGGGGGTCTACTTCCGCTACGACCCAACTCGTCCGGAATATGCTTTGCGCAGCGTCAGCGTTCGTATACCGGCCGGAAGCATGACCGCGGTTATCGGGAAATCCGGCGCGGGGAAGAGCACCCTTGTCGATATGCTGATGGGACTGCTGGAGCCGGAGCGAGGCGTCGTGGCGCTGGACGGCGTGCCGGTCACGCCGGATAAACGGCTGCAGCTTAGGCACGCAATCAGTTATGTTTCGCAAAATCCGTTCTTGTTCCATGCAAGCATTCGGGATAATCTGATGATCGTGCGCCCGGATGCCGACGAAGACGAAATGTGGGAGGCGCTTCGATTCTCCGCTTCGGAGAAATTCGTCGCCAGTCTTCCCGAAGGGCTGGATACGATCGTGGGCGACCGTGGAGAAAACCTGTCGGGCGGAGAACGCCAGCGGATCGTGCTGGCCAGGGCGATGCTGCGCCGGCCGTCGATCCTCGTGCTGGACGAGGCGACCAGCGCGCTGGATGCCGAGAACGAAGCCGTGATCGGCCAGGCGCTGGAGACGCTGCGGGGAAAAGTGACGATCATTGTCATCGCGCATCGGCTGACGACGATCCGCCGCGCCGATCAAGTGATCGTCATGGAGAAAGGGAAGGTGGTCAGCCAGGAGCGGGGTCAACTGTCGATCATGCAGCCGCAGCCCTCCAGGTAGCTAATCAGTGCCGACACGGAATCGCCGACGGAACTGGCCTCCGTATTGATGACGAGCTCGGGGCGCTCCGGCGCTTCATAGTCCGCGTCGATCCCTGTAAAGCCCGGCAGCTGCCCGCTTCGCGCCTTCGCGTACAGCCCTTTCGGATCCCGGCTCTCGCATGCGGCAAGCGAACATCGTACATACACTTCATGATAGTCCCCGTCTTGGAATAACGACCGCACCATCCGGCGGTCCCGTTCGCTCGGCGAGATGAAGGCGGCTATGACCACAAGGCCGGCATCGACAAGCAATTTCGCTGCTTCCCCGACCCTCCGCAAGTTTTCCTGCCGATCCTCGCTCGTAAATCCCAAGTCGCGGCTAAGTCCGTGTCTAATATTGTCTCCGTCCAGCACGTAGGTACCGACGCCCCGGACATGCAGTTCCTTCTCGAGCTCGAAAGCCAGCGTCGATTTGCCGGAAGCCGACAAGCCCGTCAGCCAAAGAACGCAGCTTCGATGGCGATTGCGCGTATGCCGGTCTTCCCGGGTCAGCTTGGAAGGATGCCAAGTAATGTTGCCGCTCTTAGGATTCATCTTGAAATACTCCTTCTCACTAGGCGTGCATGCGGCGCCAGCTGTCCGCAACAGCTTGTTTAAAATCGCCGCATCCAGTTGATTACCCCATGTGCGCGAATTTGACACACCTATGTTAATGAAGGGAACCCCGGACCGAATAGAGAAATATATGAGCATTGAAGAAGGAGGCTCGTATACGATGACAACCGCGTCATTGCCCCGATCAACGCCGGAATCGCACGGGATCGCTCCCGCGGCGATCGCCCGGTTCGTCCAAGCCATCGAAGAGAATGGCTTGGAGCTGCATAGCCTGATGCTCGTCAAAGACGGCGAAGTGGTCGCCGAAGGCTGGTGGCATCCCTACAAACGGGATCTCAAGCACAGCTTGTTCTCGCTCAGCAAAAGCTTCACTTCCTCGGCCATCGGCATGGCGGTCGCGGAAGGACTATTGTCCCTCGATGACCGCGTCGTGTCATTCTTCCCCGATGACATGCCCGTCGAGCCGGGAGCGAACCTGGAAGCGATGCAGGTGCGGCATCTGCTCATGATGGGCACCGGACATACGGCGGATACGATGGATGCGCTTCACCGTGCGGAAGACGGCAATTGGGTCCAGGCGTTCCTGGCTTGCCCTGTGGACAAGGCGCCGGGCACGCATTTCCTCTACAATACCGGGGCGACGTACATGTTGTCCGCGATCCTTCACAAGGTTTCCGGCTTGGATTTGCTGGATTACTTGCAGCCTCGTCTAATGGAGCCGCTCGGCATCGAAGGCGCCGTGTGGGAGAGGTGTCCGCGCGGGTTGTCGGTTGGCGGCTTCGGTTTGAGCATCACGACTGAAGACATTGCGCGCTTCGGGCTGTTGTATTTGAACAAGGGTGTATGGAACGGCAGGCAGTTGCTCGCGGCCGATTGGATCGAAGAGGCAACGTCGAAGCGAATCTCGAACGGCGACGGCGACGACGGCGACTCGGATTGGACGCAAGGCTACGGCTATCAATTTTGGCGCTGCCGTCACGGCGCCTATCGCGGCGATGGGGCGTTCGGCCAATACTGCGTTGTCATGCCGGATCAAGGCGCGATATTGGCCATGACCGGAGGAACGAACAATTTGCAGGGCGTGCTGGACCAGGTATGGGCGCATCTGCTCCCCGAGATGCAGCCGACTGCAGCAAGCTTCGCTGACGATGTTACGGATTCGGAGACGACTACAGAGACCGGAGAGGCGTTGCGGCAGCGGTTGCGCGGGCTTCAACTGACGTATCCGGCTAGCGAACGCTCCTCCGCGCTTGAGGAGGAAATCTCCGGACAAAGCTATCGGCTGGAGCCTAACGAGTGGAGTTGGACGACGCTTGCGATCCGGTTTACGGACAACGAAGCCATCCTGAAGCTTAGCGTTGGAGAGAAGGGAGGAACGGTCCATTGCGGTCGGAACGACTGGGCGATAAGCGAGTCGGACTTGCTGACTCCTCTCCCTACGAAAGTCGCTTCCCGCATGACCTGGGAAAGTCCCGAGCGCCTGCTGTTGATCCTCCGGTTTATCGAAACGCCGTTCTGCCTGTCGGTCGCGCTCGATCATGAAGGCGACGGCAGCGTCACCCTGACTTGTAGCATGAACGTCGGGTTCGGCAAGCAAGAATCTTTCAAGTTGGCGGGGCGGATGTGCTGATTGCAACGGATCGAGATCGTGCATACCCGGCGAATCGAATAAGGAAGGTGCTAACCTGTGAATGAACGGAATTTGCGCATCGGCATGATCGGTCTCGATACGTCGCATGCGACGGCGTTCGCGGAATTGTTGAACAACCCCTTGCATCCCCACCACGTGCCGGGAGGACGAGTCGTCGTCGCGTATCCGGGCGGTTCCCCTGATTTCGAATTGAGCTGCAGCCGGGTGGACGGATTTACGCGGCAATTACGGGATCAATACGGGGTCCGGATCGTGGACACGCCGGAAGCCGTAGCGGAGAATAGCGACGCGATACTGCTGGAATCGGTCGACGGTCGCGTCCATTTGCCGCTGTTCGAACGCATTGCCCGCTATGGCAAGCCGGTGTTCGTCGACAAGCCGTTCGCGCTTCGCTCGCAGGAGGCGGAAGCGATCTTCTGCATGGCCGGCGAGCATGGGGTTGCGGTCATGAGCTGTTCGTCGCTGCGCTATGCGGAAGGGCTGACAGCGGTGTTGGCTGACGACCGTTGCGGTGCGATCATCGGAACCGACGTCTACGGCCCGCTCAGCTTGCAGGACACGCAACCGGGCTTGTTCTGGTACGGCATCCATACGGTGGAAATGTTGATGGCGGCAATGGGCATCGGCTGCGTGGAAGTACGCGCGGTCAGTCTGGAAGATCACGAATTGATCGCCGGCACCTGGGCGGACGGGCGGATCGGCACGATCCGCGGCAATCGCAAAGGGAACAACCAATTCGGCGCCGTGGTGCATCGGGAGCAGGGAAGCCGGTTCGCCGACGTGTACGCGCACGACAAGCCTTATTACGCCAGCTTGCTGGAACGGATCATGGCCATGTTCCGATCCGGACAACCGGACATCGCGCAGTCGGAGACGCTGCATATTGTCCGGTTCGTCGAAGCGGCTAACGAGAGCCGGGCGAGCGGGGCTATCGTGAAGTTGTAAGCTGAAACGATGGAGGATGACAGAGATGGACACACGCCATTTGGCAGATCAGCCGGGCAAGAGCGACGAGGAACTCGGCGGCATTGGCGTCGCCGTGTCCGACCGCTGATCGACCGATTCCATCACGGCGCCCAGCCGATTGATCCCCACGTGTTCCTCAACGAGGACGGCAGTGCCTATTTGTATTACGGAGGTAGGGGTCATTGCAATGTCGTCAAGCCGAACGACGATATGGTCAGCCTGGGCAAGTTCGATGACGGAGAGACATACATCGCGTCGTCTGCATCGACCGGATGCATTTTGCGCCGGACGGGTGCATCGTTCCCGTGGCGATGACGTTCGAAGGCGTTCGTCTGTGAGCCTGAGGCTTGTGGTATAATGAAACAAAGGTTTTACTCAGGCGGGAGTGGGAGACATGTCGCAAGGATCGGAACGGTACACGATCCAATCCATCGATAAAGCATTGGATTTGATCGAGCTGTTGGCAGAGCACGGGTCGCTAAGCTTGATCGAGCTTGCCGAATTGCTCGGGCAGCCGAAATCTTCGACCTACCGCATCGTATTGACGTTGGAGCAGCGGGGTTTCATCAGCAGAAGCGAGGAAGACGGGAAGTATTGTCTCGGGTACAAGCAGCTGCTCATTACGAGAAACCTGCTGGAAAGAAACAATATGCGATCCGCCGCCTACCAGGAGATGAAGAAGCTCTCCGAGCAGTACGGGGATACGGTGAACCTGGGCGTGCTCATCGGTTCCGAAGTCATGTACGTGGACATCATCGAGAGCACGCACGCTTTGCGGATGACCGACTCGATCGGTTCACGGTCACCCTTCCACGCCACTGCCATGGGGAAAGCGATCACTGCGCATTTGCCGGAACAGCAGGTGCTGCGGTTGATTCAACAATCCGGCATGGCGAAGTTGACGCCGTTCACCATCACGACCCTCGAGCGATATATGGAAGAACTCGAGCGGGTGAGAAGCGACGGCTATGCGCTGGACGATCAGGAAATCGTCGAGGGAGCCAGATGCATCGCAGCCCCGCTGTTCGGCATGTTCGGCGGCGTGAAAGGGGCGATCAGCCTATCCGGGCCGATGCACCGGTACGACGCCGACGCGATTCCGCGAATGGCGGAACGAATCATGCATGCGGCGGCCGAAATTTCGAAGAAGATGGGCTTTGTCCCGTCGCCGCTTGTCCCGTCTTCCTCCTCGTGAAACCAAGCACCGGCACTTACGGTGCTTGGTTTTTTTATTGCTTCGGCGATGAACGTAAGGCAATTATCGTTTACTTTTTCTCCAGATAATGATACATTACAAGTATCAATAAGTGAATCAATAGTTTTATTTGATGAAACCAACAATCATAATCAAACTTAACCGGAGGTGCCGCCATGTTCACGTATCAACAGTCGATCGACAATTTGGAAACTTCTTCACGCTATCTGGCGGGAGGAGTGGCCAGTTCCTTGCGGGCGGCGATGAAGCCGACGCCGATATTTGCGGAATCGGGCGCCGGGGCTCGCATCCGCGACGTAGATGGCAATTCGTATATCGATTATTTGCTTGCATACGGCCCGCTCATTCTGGGTCACGCGCATCCGACGCTGACGGACGCCGTCCATCAGGCGATGCAGCGCGGCTGTACATACGGATTGCAGCACGAAGGCGAATTCCAATTGGCCAAGCGGCTGACGGAGATACTGCCGTGTGCAGAACAAGTGGCTTTCAGCGGATCGGGAACGGAAGCGGTCATGTTGGCATTGCGGCTCGCGAGAGCTTATACCGGCAAGACGAAAGTGATCCGATTCCACGGTCACTATCACGGGTGGTCCGATGCCATCTTTACCGCGTTTCCGAGCGCGGATATGCGTAAAGGCGCAGCGGGGGGACAGGGGCCGGGAAGCGAAGGCGTTGCGACAGTCGCGGGAACAGCCGGCCAGAGCGCGGCGAGCCTGGCGGATATCATCGTACTGCCATGGAACGACGAGCAGGCGGTGGCCGATGCATTGCAATCGCAAGGGGACGAGATCGCAGCTATCATAACTGAACCGGTCATGTGCAACTCGGGATGTCTTGCGCCGCTGCCGGGTTATCTGGAGCGATTGCGTGCGCTCGCCACGCAGCATGACGTCATCCTCATCTTCGATGAAGTGATCACCGGATTTCGTCTTGCGATGGGCGGCGCGCAAGAACGCTTCGGCGTCACGCCCGATCTGATGACGATGGGCAAGGCGCTTGCCGGTGGCATCGCCTTAAGCGCCGTCGGCGGCAAGCGGGAGATCATGACACTGGTCGCGAACGGCACGGTGAGTCATCTCGGCACGCTTAACGGCAATGCGGTAAGCATGGCAGCCGCGCTTGCCGTCATCGGGGAACTGGCGAAAGACGACGGTGCGGCATTCGTTCGCATGAACAAGCTGGCGGGGCGGTTGGCAGAAGGCGTTCGCGGTTTGCTCGGCAAGCACGGCGTTACGGGTGTCGTCAACCAGATTGGCCCTGTCTTCCATATGATGTTCGTGGATCGCAAGGAGGTTAAGAGCTTCGAGGATTTCTCCGCGCGTGATTCGGCCCGGTATGCGAGGTTTGCCGAACTGCTGCTTGCAGAGGGCGTGCTCGTTCGCCCCAGCGGACTGTGGTATGTCTCGGCCGTGCATGGAGAGGAAGAGATTGAATCCACTTTGCGTGCAATCGACAGCGTCTTGGCAAGAATGGGGAGCTGATGTCGGGAAAATCGTTACGTATCGCGATAACGATCGCAACGATAATACGATGCGCGGCGGAGTCGATGTCATTCAACTTCGCCGCCATACCCCGTATATCCACGCCAATAGCTCCAATATAGCCCCAACAAGAATACCCAAGCAGGTTGCCACGATGAAGTTCAGGAGGCCCGCCAAGTCCTCCCAGCCCGTATGGTCGCTGGAGGTTAGGGCCATCATCAGCAAGCCCAGCAGCGTGCCCAGCATTCCGCACAGCCAGAGCCTGCGCAAGCCAAGCCACCCGAACAGACCGAGCCCCGCGTTCAGGATGAGGCTCAAGAGCAGAAAACGGAAGGCATGCGTGAACGTGAAGGTTTGTTGAACGAGGAGGAACCGGATCCCCCATAAGGCGATCGTTACGATGATCCACCCGACTAGCGTAACGGTCCGCCAATGGGGGCTTTTTCGTTGTGGCAGCCAATTCATGATAGGCGTCTCCCTCCGATCAAAATGTACGGAACAGAATCAAAGGAACATAATTACTCCAATATCAAACCCGGTCAGAAGAAGCAATTCGTCGCCCGCCTCGATTGTTGTGACAATTTTATTATTTCATTTTTCCTATCCTTTTTACAATGCCGTCCGCTTCTCAGCTTGACTTCCCCCGTTTGTGACGGCGCTCACATTCCGACAGGCTCTCGGAAGTTAAGCTTATAGAGGATTCAGCGAACTGAAAGAGGAGGCGGTATGAAAATGAAACGATTCGACGGCACCGAACGTTTGGGCGATATCGTGGCGGCGTTTCCGGGGGCGAGCAACTTGTTAAAGTCCAGTCGCATCGACTTCTGCTGCGGCGGCGATCGACAGCTCGATGATGTACTGGAAGAGAAGGGAATGGACAAGGCGTCGTTCGTGGCCGAACTGTACGCATTGGCCAAACAGGCCGAAGAGCGGGCGGCGGCGGATATCGACTGGCGGGAAGCGCCGCTTGGGGAGTTGGTCGACCATATCGTACAGAAGCACCACGCGTACCTGGAGCAGGAATTGCCGGTACTCAGCGGATTCGTCACGAAGATTTTGCGCGTGCACGGTTTTTCCCATCCGGAGCTGGTGGAACTCCACAAGCTGTTCCACCAGGCGAAGGTAGAGCTGGAGCAGCACATGATCGACGAAGAAGCCAACGTATTTCCGCTGATCAAACAAGCCGAACAAGAGAGCGATGCCGCTGCACGCAAGCAAGCGCTCGATCGGATCGGCGAATTGGAGCACGAGCATGAGACGGTCGGCGACCTTTTGAAGCAAATGCGGGAAATCACAAGCGAATATACGCTTCCGGAAGGCGCCTGCACGACCTATGGGCTCACGTTTCGCAAGCTTGAGGAACTTGAGTCCGACACGTTCGAGCATGTGCATCTGGAGAACAATATTTTGTTTCCGCGTATTGGCGCATAATAAAGGAGGAGGAACGCATGCAGAAACCCGAACATTGCGGCAGCATGATGGCGGCGGGCATGGCCGGCGGGGCGGAGGCCGCGCTCTGCGCGCCGCTCGCGCAACTGAAGCAGGAGCATATTCCGCTCTATGCGCAGATGAACGCCTTCGCGCAGAAGGCGGCGAACATCGGACAGGACGCGGGTGTCGCCGATTGGCGTCCTGCGTTGACGGAGTTGCATCAGGAAGTTGCCGCCTTCTCCGAAGCGCTCGAAACGCATTCCGAGCGGGAAGAAGCGCACCTGTTCACCGCAATGGCTCGATATATCGGACGGGATGTCGGCCCGATCGCGGTCATGGAGTATGAGCACGAACAGGCGCGGGTCCACTTATCCCGGTTCGCGGCAGCGGTCGAAGCCGCATCCGGCCCGTTCCGCGCGGAAGAGGCACGCGACGTGGCGGCCAGCGCCGTTCAAGCGCAAACGATTCTAACAGATCACTTCTACAAGGAAGAGAACGTGCTGTTTCCGATGGCGGAGCGGATGCTAAGCGGGCAAGAGAAAGAGACGCTCGCGCGCGCATTGGGAGTCGGCTGACGGCCTTTACGCTTGCAGTTTGCGATACCGCGTCGGATTCATGCCGGTTATTTTCCTGAAGGTGCGGTTGAAGTGGGCGAATTGCTCGAAGCCGACCTGTTCGGAAATATCCGTCACCCGGGCGTCCGTCTGCGCGAGCAGGCGCTGGGCTTCCCGGATGCGCGTCAAGTTCTGGAAGCCGACCACGGTGAATCCGGTCACCTTCTTGAACGTACGGCTCAAGTAGGAAGGGCTCATTTGAAAACGTGCGGACAGCGCAGGGAGCGTCAGTTGGTCTTGATAGTGGGCGTGGATGAACTTGACGACTTCAGCGATCCGGCGGTGCGTCGGGCTGAGCGGGTCGTCGGTAACCGCGATGTCGGAAGCCTCGATGCGCGCGGTAAATAGCAGCAGCTGCGTCAATAGAAGACGGATCGAGATTTCGAATCCGTCTTCTTGCCGTTTCAGCTCGCCCGTCATCTGACGGAACAGGCCTTCCACGAACCACTGCGCCTGCGGCTTCAGCCGGTACAAGTGGTTCTCCCGCCCAAAGACGTGCAGCAGGTAGGGCCGAAATAGCGGATGGCCGCTGCCGAGGAAGGCGTCGCTGAAATTGATCACGATCCGCTCATGCTGCGGGGAGCCGAGCACGGACGTCTTGTGAACGTCGTACTTATTGATGAATACAAGATCGCCTGGCGCGATGGAGTAAGACCGGTCTTTGATGAAATAATGCCGCCTGCCGGACAACTGGTAATAAATCTCATAGGTACTGTGATAGTGGTTGTTGCGTTCGAACGGCGTCGTGCGCGCGACATGGTGCAAATAAAAGTCCGATTCCTCATCGCCGTAATCGATCGTGACGGCATCTTTCGTCTGCATGTGGACACCTCAGAGCAAAAAAGATCATATATACCACCATTATAACAAAATAGGCCAATACAAAAAACTTTTATTGTCCTATGATTAAAGTCAAATGAAGCTTAAGGAGGGTCTCATGCGCGTATGAAGCCGTTTCTGGATGACAACTTCTTGCTCGAGAACGACACGGCGGCTCGGTTGTATCACGACTATGCCGCGGCCATGCCGATCATCGACTACCACTGCCACCTCGACCCGAAGGAAATCGCGGAGAACAAGCGATTCGCGAACTTGACCGAAGCCTGGCTCTACGGCGATCACTACAAGTGGCGGGCGATGCGTGCGAACGGCATCGAAGAGAAATACGTGACGGGCGGAGCGGACGTCGGCGATTATGACCGGTTCCTGGCTTGGGCGCGCACGGTGCCCGCTACGATCGGCAATCCGCTCTATCATTGGTCCCACCTGGAACTGCGGCGGTTGTTCGGCGTAGACGAAATTATTAACGAGGACAACGCGAAGGCGATCTGGGACAAGACGCAAGCCCGCTTCGACGGCGAAGGCTACGCGGTGCGCGACCTGATCCGTAAGAGCGATGTCAGGGTGATCTGCACGACGGACGATCCGGCGGATACGCTGGAATATCATGCGGCGATCGCGGCCGATAACGGGATCGACACGCAGGTGCTGCCGTCGTATCGGCCTGACAAGGCGCTGAACATCCGCGCGGCGACATTCCTGCCGTGGCTGAAGCGGCTGGAAGAAGCCGCCGCGGGCGGTGAACGGATTGCCGATTACGACGCGCTGCTTGCGGCACTGGAAGCGCGGGTCGCTTACTTCCACGAGCGCGGCTGCCGGGTGTCCGACCACGCATTGGATGAAGTGCCGTTTGACGCAAACGCCACGCAGGCGGATGCAGCCGCCGTATTCGCCAAGGCGCTGCAGGGACAGCCGATCAGCTTGGAGGAAGAAGTTCGGTATAAGACGTACACCTTGCTGCAGTTGGGCAGATGGTACCACAAGCACGGCTGGGCGATGCAATTGCATATTCATGCGCATCGGAACAACAACAGCCGCATGTTTCGCACGCTGGGACCGGATACCGGCTACGACTCGATCGGCGACGGCCGTCTTGCCAGTGCGCTTGTCGGGCTGCTTGACGCCTGGGACCGGGACGGCAAGCTGCCGCGCACGATCGTCTATTCGCTCAACGCGAAGGACAACGAGGTGCTTGCCTCGATCATCGGTTCGTTCCAGGGAGACGGCATTCCCGGCAAAATCCAGCTCGGCTCCGGCTGGTGGTTCAACGATACGAAGGACGGCATGGTCGCACAGATGTCGCAGCTCGCGAACTTCGGCCTGCTCAGCCGGTTCGTCGGTATGCTGACCGATTCGCGCAGTTTCTTGTCCTATACAAGGCACGAGTATTTCCGCCGCGTCCTGTGCAACCTGCTGGGCGGCTGGGCCACGCGTGGCGAGGCGCCGCATGACATGGCTTGGCTGGGCGGCATCGTGCAAGATATTTGCTACCGCAACGCGGAGCGATATTTCGGGTTCGGATCGAAAGCTTGACGGCGCGGCAAGGAGCAGGTCGGCAGAGAAGGAGGGAAACGGTGATGGCAACGGGGAAAGAAGCAGCGGCAAGCGCGGCTTGGCCGAGGATCGGACCGGATACATTGCCGCCGGAAGACGCGGCATCGCATCGATACACGCAGGCGCTGCCGATCAAGGCGCTGCAGATCGGGGAAGGCAACTTCCTGCGCGGCTTCGCGGATTGGATGCTGCACGCGTGCAACCGGCAAGGCTTATGGAACGGCAGCGTTGCGGTAACGCAGCCCAGGCCTTCGGGCAAGCCGCATCTGGATCAATTGAAAGCTCAGGAAGGACTCTATACGCTGCTCGTCCGCGGGCTGCGCGACGGTCAGCGGGTGGAGGAGCGGGAGACGATACCCGTCTTCTCCCGGATGATCGATCCTTACGAACAATGGGAGACTTTCCTTGCGCTTGCGGAGAGCCAGGATCTGGAGATCGTCATCTCGAATACGACGGAAGCGGGATTGACCTATCAGCCGAGCGAATGGCGGCAGGGCGAGCCGATCTTGTCGTATCCGGGAAAGCTGACGGCATTCTTGTACCGGCGATACACGGTATTCCACGGCGACCCCGCTCGCGGGCTGATCCATCTGCCATGCGAATTACTGGACCGCAATGGCGAGCGGTTGCTCGAGATCGTGCTGCGCCATTCGGACGATTGGGGCTTACCCGATGCGTTCCGGGATTGGGCGCGCGGCGCCAACCGGTTCCTGAACACGCTCGTGGACCGGATCGTGACCGGTTATCCTGGCGATGTGGCAGAAGGCTTGTTCGCCAAGTGGGGCTACGCCGACCCGATGCTCACGACGGCGGAGCCGTATTATTTCTGGGCGATCCAGGGCGAACGCGAGTTGGAAGAGAAGCTGCCGCTGGCGGCTGCAGGGCTGAACGTGCATTGGGTCGACGATCTGGCGCCGTACCAGTTGCGCAAAGTCCGCATCCTGAACGGCACGCACACGATGATGGCGACGATCGGGCTGGTGAACGGACTCGCGGAAGTGCGTGAAGCGCTGGAGCATCCGTCGTGGGGACCGAAATTCATCCAGGGCTTATTTGAGGAAATCGTGCCCGGCCTGCCGCTCGATCGGCAGGAGATGACCGACTTCGCGAATCAAACGCTGGAACGGTTCCGCAATCCGTTCATTAAGCACAAGTTGGCCGACATCGCGATGAACAGCTTGTCCAAGTGGAAGGTCAGGCTGCTGCCATCCGTGAAAGCCCACCTTGAGAGGACGGGGAAAATACCGTCCGTGCTGGCTTTGTCGCTTGCCTCGCTGCTCCGGTTGTACCGGCCGGCGGTCGCTGCGGAAGAAGCGCAGCCGCCGCAATCGCTGTTGCCGGACGGCACGCGCTTCACGCTGCGCGACGATCCGGCGCATCTGGCCGCGATCCGCGGGATCTGGGCATCGGCGCCGAATACGGAAGCTGCCGTGCGGCAATTGCTGGCGCAGGAAGCGATCTGGGGAGAAGATTTGACGCAACTGCCGGGCCTTGCGGATGAAGTGACCGGACGGATGACACAATGGGAGGAGGCGAACCAATGAGCGATACAGTCATCTTGCATCCGAACGACGATGTTGCGATTGCGCTGCGCGATTTGACCGAAGGGGAAGAGGTTCGGCTGCCGACCGCTTCGGGAAAGACGATGCTGAAGGCGGCGGCAGACATCCCGAGGGGGCATAAGCTGGCGCTTCGTGAGGTTCCGCAAGGTCAGCATGTGCACAAATTCGGCTACTCCATCGGGGTGGCGCAGGCGGACATTCCGGCGGGCAGCTGGGTTCATACGCATAACGTACGATCAGGTCTCGCAGGATTGCTGGAATACCGCTACGAACCGGTGGACATTGCTGCCGCGCAAGCGCGGGGGCTTACCTTCCAAGGATATGAACGCGACAACGGCGATGTCGGCATCCGCAACGAGATCTGGATTCTGAACACGGTCGGCTGCATCAACAAGACGTGCGAGCTGCTCGCCAAGATGGCGACGAATCGTTACGGCAAGCGCGGCATCGACGGCGTGTACCATTTTGCCCATCCGTTCGGCTGCTCTCAGCTCGGCGACGACCTGGGCTTCACACGCCAGCTGCTGGCTTCGCTCGCGCAGCATGGCAATGCGGCAGGCGTTTTGATCGTAGGCCTGGGCTGCGAGAACAATCAGATCGACGGCATGAAAGAATTGCTCGGCGATGGCGGCGGACGCATCCGCTACTTGAGGTCGCAGGACGAAGAAGACGAGATCGAAGCCGGCATGGCGATGATCGAAGAACTGGTCGACTATGCCGAACGATTCCAGCGCAAGCCGATTCCGCTGTCCAAGCTCAAGCTGGGCCTCAAGTGCGGCGGCTCGGACGGCTTCTCCGGCATCACCGCCAATCCGCTCGTCGGCCTCATGGCGGACGCGGTCACGGCCGAAGGCGGCACCGCGCTCCTGACCGAAGTGCCGGAGATGTTCGGCGCCGAGACGATCCTGATGAATCGCGCCGAGTCCGAAGAAGTGTTCGGGAAAGTCGTTCACTTGATCAATGATTTCAAAAACTATTTCATCCGCCACGATCAGGAAATTTACGAGAATCCTTCTCCAGGCAACAAGGCAGGCGGCATCACGACACTCGAGGAGAAGTCGCTCGGCTGCACGCAGAAGGGCGGGCATGCCCGCGTCACGGACGTGCTGCCATACGGCATCCGGGCGATGAAGCCCGGGCTGAACCTGATTCAGGCGCCCGGCAACGATCTCGTGTCCGTCACCGCGCTGTCGGCAGCGGGCGCGCACATCGTGCTGTTCACGACCGGACGCGGCACGCCGTTCGGCGGTCCGGTGCCGACAGTCAAGCTGTCGACCAACAGCGAGCTTGCGCAGAAAAAGAAGCACTGGATCGACTTCGACGCCGGGCGTCTGCTCAGCGGGACGAGCATGGACGCTCTGGCGGAAGATTTGCTGCAATACATCATAGAGCTGGCATCGGGCGAACGGCAGACGAACGGCGAGATGAACGGCTTCCGCGAGATCGCCATTTTCAAAGACGGCGTCATTCTATAATTGGAGGGAAACATCGACATGGCTAAGAAGAAATATGTACTCGTGGGCAGCGGCGGCAGGGCGGAATTTTTCTATGGTGCAATCGCGTCCACTTATCGGGAAACGAGCGAATTGACCGCATTTTGCGATACGAACCAGACGCGGATGGACTATGCGAACAAGCTGCTGGAAGAGAAATACAAGTATAACCGCGTGAACACGTATAAGGCGCACGAATTCGACGAGATGATCGCGGCGGAGAAGCCGGATGCGGTCATCGTCACGAGCGTGGACCGGACGCATCACCGCTACATCATCCGGGCGATGGAGCTCGGCTGCGACGTTATTACCGAGAAGCCGATGACAGTGGATGAAGTCAAGTGCCAGGAAATTCTCGACGCTGTCGAGCGCACCGGCCGCGAAGTCCGGGTGACTTTCAACTATCGCTATGCGCCGCACCATACGAAAGCCCGCGAACTGATCGCCCAAGGGGCGATCGGCCAAGTGACTTCGGTGCATTTTGAATGGCTGCTCAACACGATGCACGGCGCCGATTACTTCCGCAGATGGCACCGCGACAAGCGCAACGGCGGCGGCCTGCTCGTGCACAAGTCGACGCATCACTTCGACCTCGTCAACTTCTGGATCGGCTCGCAGCCGGAAGAAGTGTTCGCTTACGGAGATCTGCTGTTCTACGGCAAGGAGAACGCGGAACAGCGCGGCGTGACGAAGTTCTACGAGCGGGCGACAGGCCATCCGAATGCGAAGGACGATCCGTTCGCGCTGCATCTGGATGAGAACGAGCATCTGAAGGCGATGTACCTGGACGCCGAAGCCGAAGACGGCTACCGTCGCGACCAGAGCGTGTTCGGCGACGGCATCAGCATCGAAGACACGATGGGCGTCATCGTCCGCTACAAGAACCGCGCGATTCTGACGTATTCGCTCAACGCCTACATGCCGTGGGAAGGGTACCGCATCGCCTTCAACGGCACGAAGGGACGCATCGAGATGACGATCGTCGAGCAATCGTACGTGAATTCCGGCGGGGACAAAGCGCTGGAAGGGGCCGTGAAGCATAAGAGCATCCTGCTCTTCCCGCAGTGGGAACCGGCCGTGAGCATCGAAGTGGAAGAAGGCGAAGGCGGCCATGGCGGCGGCGATCCGGTGCTGCTGAACGACATTTTCGGCACGCCGGTGGAAGATCCGTTCCATCGCGCGGCCAACCACATCGACGGCGCCCGCTCGATCCTGACCGGCATCGCCGCCAACCGCTCGATCCGCACCGGCCAGCCGGTGAAGGTGGCGGACCTGGTGAAGTTTCACGGGTAAATTGTTTTACAAAGTTAAGGAAATAGACCGAAACCTTAGGTGGGGTGCGGTCTATTTCCGTTTATGGAACGACAGCACGGCTACGAGCAGCAAGCCGAACGTAAGCATAATCATGAGTGCATCGTATACTGTCCCGGGCATCTCTCCCTTCCGAGAGGGGAGAGATTGCGCCGCAAACTCCCTATTATAGGTAGCCGACCGCCCCCAAAAGCCTATTCTGTTGTAAATCGAACTATAGCATATTTTGTTGATAGATTATGAATAATGTCTTTCCATTAATAATCATTCTAAATTGGGAGTAATGACTCATGAGAGTACATTTACCCAGTTCGGTTGGGTAAATCGGCGCTTGGAGCGTATGTGAGGAGCAGTTACCCAGTCAGGTTGGGTAAATCGGCGCTTGGAGCGTGAGTAGGGAGCAGTTACCCGGTCAGGTTGGGTAAATAGGCGCTTGGTGCGATAGTAGCCTAATATAGATAAATTTGTCACAGGAAGGACAGATGCCCCATGTTGACCAAAGATCAAATCCAGATGCGCGACCCGTTCGTGCTCAGGCACGACGAGGAAGGCTGCTACTATTTATATGGCACGACCGACCCGGATCCGTGGAAGGGCAAGGCGGTCGGGTTCGACGTGTATCGCAGCCGGGACCTGGTGAACTGGGAAGGCCCGTTCCAGGCGTTCCGCCCCGATCCGGACTTCTGGTCCGACAAGAACTTCTGGGCGCCAGAGGTACATGCCTACAAGGGTCGATATTATTTATTCGCGACGTTCATCGCGGATGGCAAACGTCGGGGGACGCAAATCTTGCGCGCCGACCATCCGCTCGGTCCGTTCCAACCGCACAGCGACGGGCCGGTGACACCTCGCGATTGGGAGTGCCTCGACGGCACGCTATGGGTGGATGAGGAAGGTGCACCTTGGATGGTTTTCTGCCACGAATGGGTACAAATCGACAACGGTACAGTGTGTGCGCTGCGGCTTTCGCCCGAGCTCGACAAGGCGGTTGGCGAGCCAATCCAACTATTCGCGGCGCGGGCTGCCAGGTGGGTCGACCCGGTGCGGAACGGTGCAGGCTACGTAACGGACGGACCGTATGCGTATCGCTGCGCCAACGGTGAACTGCTGCTGCTCTGGTCGAGTTTCCGGCAAGGGCGGTACGCGCAAGCGATCGCGCGATCCGTCTCGGGCGACATCCTCGGTCCCTGGCAGCATGAGCCTGCGCCGCTTTACGAGAATGACGGCGGACACGGGATGATCTTCCGCACGTTCGACGACCGGATCATGCTCACGCTGCACACACCGAATCAGTCACCGCACGAACGCCCCATTTTCATCGAATTGACGGAGAACAAAGGGCAATTATGTGTCCATTCTCGCTGATGTCTGCCTGATTGTGACCTTGCTCACATATCGCTTGCTTCACAGGGGATAAACTAGCCTCAAAGAGCAGCGGATGCGATCGACATAATACATGGGGGAGGCGATGGGAATGAAGAAGGAACTCGCGGTTCTGAAATCGGGCGATTGGTCGCTGAATTTGGAGGATCCTTACTACGAGACGCACCTGAGCGAAATATTTGCGGAAAGCATGGATGCGATTCGGCAGACGAAGGAAGGTTGCTATGTGAACCTGGTAACGCCAGGTGTTCACGGAGATCCCCGAGACTGGCTCATCGAGCCATTGCATGACCGTCTGCGAGCCTCCGAACTCACGATCCGCGAAATCCGCTACATTGACGAATGCGGGTGCGGCGGTCACGTCACGCGCGCATTCCGCTGATCACGCGTGCGTACTTCTCAGCAAGGAGGCAATTCGTATGGCTAAGGGTAAACTTATGAAGCAAGGCTATATTCCGAACCAGCACGGGGCATGGGCGATGCTCGTCATTCCGTTTATGCTAGGAATGTTCGCTGCCGAGGCAAGCTGGTTGCATGCGCTTCTGTTCGCGGGCTGGCTGCTTGTTTACTTGTTTACGTTTCCGCTTCTGCAAGGTATCCGGACGGGCAAATGGAAGGTGTACGGAAAGCCGCTCCTGTTTTACGGCTGTCTGCTCGCGCCGATTGGCATAGGGTTACTGTTGCTGCATCCCGAGCTTTTGAAGATGGTTCCGTGGTTCATCCCGCTGTTCATCGTAAACGTGTACTACGCCAAGCGTAACCGGGAGCGTGCGCTCGTCAACGACCTGGCAGCCATCCTCCAATTCAGCTTGATGGTGTTCGTGGCTTACGAGGTCGGCGGGGGAACGGACCTGCGGCTGGCAGCGGAATTGTTCGTGCTGAACGCGATCTATTTCATCGGCACGATCTTCTACGTCAAGACGATCATCCGCGAGCGGAACAACAAGCGTTACTATTGGTATTCTGTGAGTTACCACGTGGCCGCCTGCGCGATCGGCGCAATCTGGTTCCCTCCGCTGCTCCTGCTGGCGCTTGCCGTGCTGCTCGTCCGTTCCGTGTGGGCGCCGCGCACCGGCATTACGGCCAAGAAGAGCGGCATGATGGAGATCGGCTATTCCGTTCTCGTGACTTGTACCGCGCTGACTGCCTATCTGTGGTAAAATAGGGTCAGCAAGTTTCACGAGGAGGGAGTATGCGTCTATGTCCATGGATGTTATCTCGGCGATTGATGCGCGCAGGGAAATTACGAAATTCAAACCGGATCCGATCCCGCAGGAAGTGCTGGATACGCTGATTCGGTCTTTGTATTTGTCGCCGAGCGGCAACAATTTGCCTTCGCGCGAGTATATCGTGGTCGAGAGCAAGGATATGCTCCGCGCCTTGACGCCGACGACACCCTATATGCCATGGCTGGCGGATGCGGCAGCGGGCATCGTGATCGTCGCAAATCCGGACGAGAGCAAATATTGGCTGCAGGACGCTTCGATCGCCAGCGGGTTCGTCTGGCTCACAGCGGTGTCGCTCGGACTGGGTGCTGCCTGGGGAGCCGTCTACCATTCCGAAGATGCGGAAGAGTCGAAGCGGCGAGAGGATCATGTGCGCGGGCTGCTGGGCGTGCCGGAATCGTATCGCGTGCTGGCGATTCTCGGCTTCGGATATCCGGACGATGTACCGCCGGCCAAGTCGAAGTACCCGCTGGAGCGGGTGCTGCACCGGGAGATGTTCTCCCGATGAGCGTCCGCATCAAGCGAATATACGAACCCGCGGAAGCATCGGACGGTAGGCGCGTGCTGGTAGACCGCGTGTGGCCGCGAGGCATATCGAAGGAGCAGGCGGCGCTGGATTTCTGGATGAAGGACATCGCGCCCAGCGCTGCTTTGCGTGCTTGGTTCGGGCATGTGCCTGAACGGTTTGAGGAGTTCCGGAGCAAGTATGAAGACGAGCTTGCCGGTCAGGAAGCGCAAGCGCTGCTGCGGCAGCTGCGGCAATGGTCGGGCGAAGGCGCGGTCACTCTGCTCTACGGTGCGAAGGATGAACGGCACAATCAGGCCGTCGTATTGCTGGATTGGTTGGAGCGATCGGAGTGAAGACGTGGCGCGTATTGAAATCATGTCAGGCTTGCGCCGGCAGTTTGGAATGAATGGGGATTGGCGCCGACTCTCGAGAATAAACAAGTATCCATGTGGCATTCGAGAACAATCAAGGGACATTCGCTGACAGTTCTAAGACGATTGGGGTTAGGCTACAGGCGGTTGGGAGTGGGAATGATGCAGCAGAAACAGGCGATTGCAGATGCGCTGAACCGTCCTTTGAAAGATTTGCGTATCTCCGTCACCGACAAATGCAATTTTCGCTGCGGATACTGCATGCCTGCGGAAATATTCGGGCCGGACTATGCCTTCTTGCCGGAATCGCACATCTTGTCGTTCGGCGAGCTGATCCGGCTTGTGCGCGTCTTCGCGGATCTCGGCGTAGACAAAGTGCGCATTACGGGCGGGGAGCCGCTGCTGCGCAAAAATCTCGCCGACCTGATCGCCGGCATCCGCCGGGAAGTGCCCGCGATTCAAGACATCGCCTTGACGACGAACGGATCTCTGCTGGCGAAGCAGGCGGCGGGCTTACGGGAAGCGGGATTGGACCGGGCGACGGTCAGCCTCGACAGCTTGGACGACGAGCGGTTCGGCCGGATGAACGGTCGCCGTTTCCCGGTCGCCGAGGTGCTCGCGGGCATTGACCACGCGATGGAGGCCGGACTGGCGGTCAAGGTCAACATGGTCGTCCAGCGCGGTACGAACGATGGCGATATCGTGCCGATGGCCCGGTATTTCAAGGATAAAGGCGTGCAGCTGCGGTTCATCGAATATATGGACGTCGGCAATACGAACGGTTGGCGGCTCGACTCCGTCGTGCCCAGCATGGAGATCATGCAGCGAATTCATCGGGAGATGCCGATCGAGCCGATGGAGAAGGTGCGTTTCGGCGAAGTGGCGGAGCGCTATCGGTACGTGGACGATGGCACGGAGGTCGGATTCATCTCGTCGGTGACGCGCGCCTTCTGCTCGACATGCACGCGCGCCAGGCTGTCGGCGGACGGGAAGCTGTACACTTGTCTGTTCGCGGGCAGCGGCACCGATCTGAAGGGCATGCTTCGCGACGGGGAGATGACGGACGAAGGGATCGCCGCGCGCCTTCGCGCCGTATGGGGCGCCCGCGACGACCGTTACTCGGAGATCCGCGGCAGCCGCACCGCACCGATCGACAAAGTCGAGATGTCCCGCATCGGCGGATGAGTCAGCCGTCGTATATGGAGTGAATGCTGAACATTGCCCTAACGACCGTCTCTGTCCCTCATTGGGTAGAGACGGTCGTTTTTGTTGCAGACCGCACCATAACCGTCATTGCCCCCGCCGAAGTCGCAAATATGTTGCAGACCACACCATAACCGCCATCCCTTTTACAATAGCCAAACCCATGTTGCTGAAAGCAACATCTGGCGGAAGAGAGGCGAAGTTTGTTGAGGAGGATGACATGTGACAACAGGCGGAGGGGCGAGTAACTAATTGCGGGTTGTCGTGGCGGATCGGCGAGAATAGAGACCGAGAGGACTGCGGCGCGCAAGCGGGTGACTATTGTTACGAAGATCGCCATGAATCGTCCAAGCTCTAATGTGACGCGCGTCACAAACATCGGCATTCTCTTCCTCTACAATGGGATTATCAGTGAAAATCATTCTCACTCGCTAAGGAGGCCATGCCGGATGGCAGAAGTACAGCAAATTGACGATACGACGTTGAAAATCATCGTGACCGTGGACGATGCCGTGGCCATGATTCGCGAAGCGGCCAGCGATCCGCATAAGTATTCGCACGATATTCGGACAATCTATGAGAAAATGCCGGAGTTCAGCTACACGTTCTTCTGCTTCTATGCCTACGATTCCGCCGCGCTGTTCGAACAGTTGTTGCCGGTGGATCCGAAGAACTTCCTGTCCTTCAGCCTGGACGCGCCCGACGGCTTTTTCTACGCGCTCTATGGCGGCATGGCAGGATTGTATGAACAATTGGCGGCAAACGGCCAGGAGGTGTGATCGAATGTTCAAATTATTCGGCGGCAGCGGCAAGGAAACAGCTCCGGGCAAGCGGGTCGAACTGGACGTGAGAGAACAGCTTCGCAACAAGCAGGAGCCGTTCCAATTGATCATGGACACCGTCAAAACGCTGCAAAAGGGAGATACCTTCGTTCTGCACGCAACGTTCAAGCCTACGCCGCTGCTCGGGCTGATGAAGGTGAAAGGATTTACCCATGAAATCGAGCAACTGGAAAAGGACCATTGGGTCGTGACGTTCCGGCACAAGTCGAACAAAGAAGGGGACCCGGAAGTCGGAACCGCAAACGGAGAAGCGGCAGCGACGCCATCGGAATCGGCCCATGCGGCTTCGGCAAAGGACGCGAATTCGCTGCCTGACGTAGCAGCAACAAACAACGCCAGCGTCAATGCGGAACCGTCGCAAGCTATCGGAACGATATACGAACTGGACAATCGCGGCCTGGAGCCGCCGAATCCGATGATCCGTACGTTGAGGAAGCTGGAGCAGGCGAAGCCCGGCGACACCGTCCGCATTCACAACGACAGGGTTCCGATGTTCCTGATCGAAGAATTGAACACTCTCGGGTATCCGTTCGAGGTGGATGAGCAGCCGGACGGTTCGGCGAAGGTGGCCATTCACAAGCGTTAAGGAAAGGAGGAGGAGCCATCATGCGGCTGCCCTTCTCATTCATCATCACCGGCATCGTCGGCTTCGTGCTGTTCCACGTATTAACTCTGATCGACTTCGCAAACTGGATCGGCCTAGAGCCGCGCAGCCCGGACGGGCTGTTCCGCGTTCATCTGCTTGTGCTCGGATGGGCGACGATGATTGCGATGGGCGCGGTGTACCAGTTGATCAACGTCATCCTGCAGACGCAATTTTTCAGCGAGAAGCTCGGCTTCGTTCACTATGGCTTCTTCATGGCAGGAACGACGGGATTGTTGATCGGTTTTCGCTCCGCGGATACGATGTGGATCGCAGTCTGTGCGGCGATGGCTGTCGTCGGCATTCTGCTGTTTGCCGTCAATATGGGGATCACGCTATGGAAGGCGCGCCAATGGAACGCGATTACGCTCAGTTCGGCTGCCGCGATCGCTGGCTTGACGCTGACTGGGCTATTGGGAGCCGCAATGGGGCTGGATCTTGCATACGGGCTGTTCGGCAGCATACATGAGCGGCTGTTCGGCGCCCACATATGGCTCGGCGCTATCGGCTGGTTCGGCCTGTTGATCGTCGGTTTCAGCTTCAAGCTGCTGCCGATGTTCTATCTGGCCCATGATTACCCGACTCGGCTGCAGCGCTGGATCGTCGGTCTATGGGCGGCTGCCTCGGCTGTAGGCGCGATCTCGTTTCTCCTGGACGCACGAGCGGGCATATTGGGCGGACTGATCCTGCTGACGGCTGCGCTTGCGCTGTACAACCTTCACATTAACCAAATACGCGCGCATCGCCATAAACTGAACCCGGGCATCGGCATTCGGTGGGCCACCGGACTGGCCCGCGCCGTGTTGGCCGCATTCGTCGCGGCCGCGCTGACTTACGGGATTGGCGCCGACTTGCTGCCGTCCTCCGCTTACACAATGGCGATCTGGCTCTATCTGTACGGCTGGGTGGCGCTAACGATCCTCGGATACATGTCGAAAATCGTGCCATTCCTCTGGTGGACGCACAAGTACGGTTCCTTGATCGGCAAGCAGAAAGTGCCGACGATGGCGCAATTGCTGAAGGAACGCCCGTTAAATCTGCTGCTCGGCACCCTCGTCGCTGCGCTCTTGCTGCTCTTGATCGGTCTTGGCGTCGAAGCGAGTCTCTTGATCGCATTGGCCGGATGTTTGCTGTCCATAGCCGCACTGGCGTACATGGGCTGCATCGCATGGGTGTTTACGAGATGAAATCTACACTGCCCGGGAGGGATTGAGATGAGCATTGTCGAAGAAGTATTGGAAAACCTGAAAGAAGTATACGATCCGGAGCTCGGCGTCAACATCGTCGATCTGGGTCTTGTCTACAACGTCGCCGTCGAGGACGGCGTGGCGCGGGTCCGCATGACGCTGACGACGCCAGGCTGTCCGATGCACGATACGATCACGGGCGGCGTCAAGTGGGCGCTGGGGCGGATGCCGGAAATCAAGGATGCGGAAGTCGATGTCGTCTGGGAGCCGAGATGGTCGCCCGAAATGATGACCGATGAAGCGAAAGAGCAGCTCTATATGAGGTAATCAACGACGCAAAGCCCGGTCAGTCCGGGCCGTGACGACAAAAGGCAGGGATGGATGTGGCACAGCGCAAGGGCGCGGAGGAATGGACGCTCAGAAGCTTTTACTTGTTCCGGGATTTGAGCGACGAGGAATTGGCGAAGCTTAGCGAATACGCGATTCGCCGCGTCTACCCGAAGAAGACGGCGATCTTTCATGAGGGCGATCAGAAAGAAGCCGTGTACTTCATTCAGGAAGGTCTCGTGAAAACTTACAAGACGGACGAAAATGGCCATGAGCATATCGTGTCGTTCCTGAAGCGAGGGGATATGTTCCCGCATACGGGCTTGTTCCATGATCTGCCCTACCCGGCGACGGCGGAAGCGATCGAGCAGGCGGTGCTGCTTGCGCTGCCCGTCAAGCCGTTCGAGCAGTTCATCGTCGGGGCGCCGCTCGTGGCGATCAAGATGATGCGGGTCATGAGCGAGAAAATGACCGAATTGCAGGGCAAGCTGCAGGAATTGACCGGTCTGGATGTGCTGAACCGCGGTCAGTTGTTCCTGCTCAAGCTGGCGGAAGAATACGGCAAGCCGCAGCCGAACGGCAGCCTTCATATCGAATTTCCGATGGGCCACCAGGATTTCGCCAGCGCGATCGGCACGTCCAGGGAGACGGTCAGCCGCTTGCTCAACCAATTGCGCAAGGAAGGCATCCTGGACATGAGTCGGACGGGGTTCACCGTCCACGATCTCGACGAGCTCAAGCATTGGCGGGAGCGGTAAGCTTACCATTTCAATTTGCCCGCATGCTTCAAGCGAATCCGAACCTCGACTTCGGCCAATGAATCTGGCTGCAGAAGCCCATCGGTCTCCTGCTTCCAATTCTTCCACTCTCTGTTGCGCTTGCGGTACAGTGTGTGTTCCAACTGCAGCAAGTCGGCCCGAATGCCGAGGCCGCGCGCGTAGGTTTCCCGAATTTCGCGGCTGACGAGCGTTTCCGCCAATCGCTCCATATCCCGCTCGGGCATTTGCTCCATTAGCTCGATGATATAGCCCGTCAGCTTTACGCTCAGCTTGAAGCGTACGTCGCCTTCCCGCTTCAGCGGCGTCAGACGAATCTTCGGCGCTTCCAGCGAGGCCAACCCGACGGTCTCACCTTGCGAGACGATCAGCAGCGGGCTGCGCCGCGTTTTCGGTTCGACCCAGCGCAATCCCCGCAAATCTTTCACGCCGAGCCAGCCGCAATAACGGTCTTTTCTGAAAGCGAACAGCCCGTCGATCTCAAGCATGGAACTCGGTTGTTGACCGCTCTTCCAAGCCTGGTCCGTGACGGACAGCGACGGCAGCAGGGTCGTTCTCCCCGGTTCCGAATAGTTGGCGATAAATTCACGCAATGAGATTGGGGCGACCAGGGATTCCTGCTTATAGCTTTCTAATGGCTGATGAAGCAGCGACAACATCGGCGACAGATTGAAAAAAGGCGTGACCGCGAACAATTCCCCGATCGGCAGCTTGGAGCCGAACACCCATGGCGTATACCTAATTTCATAATAACGCTGCGGCATCTCCGCCAGATCCGCAAGCCCGTGCTTCATCAACCTGTCGCTGATCACCAGCGCACTGATCTGCCCGAAGAAAATCCGCATCTGCGAGGAACGGTACAGGTTGTTGAACGCTTCATTCGGCGTCTTGCCTTTGCCCTTACCGACCCATACCGGTACGGGCTGAGTGGACTTGCCCGTTTCGGACTTGGCGACACTTGAAAAATCGAGCATTTGGACGTATATGACATACTTGCCGTCTTCGTAATCGAAGCCGATCGCGGTCAAGTAGTTGAGATCCTGAATCGACTTCAAGTCCCAGCACCCCGTCATCATGACGACGCATAACATCATGAGCATAATCGCCCGATAGCGGCGGCACATCAGGAGCGGCCCCCTTTGCGCGTCTTGTCGGTCGTCCGCAGAATATCCGGGCGATTCCGGACAGTGTACCACGGCTTGCGAAGCAATGCGGCCAGTATGTCCTTCGGATTGAGCGGAGACAAGGGTGCCAAATACGGGACGCCGAAAGATTTCAGCTTGGACATGTACAGCAGAATCGCGATCACGGACAAAATAAACCCGTACATGCCCAACACGGACGAACATAACAAGACCAGAAAACGCAAGACGCTGACGGTGCCGAACAGCGACTGGTTGACCAGCGTGAAGCTGGCAACCGCCGTAATCGAGGTAACGACCAGCAGTGTCGGAGAAGCAAGTCCCGCGCGAATCGCCGCATCGCCGACGATGATGCCGCCTACGACCGCGACAGTCTGACCGACCGCTTTGGGCAGCCGTTCTCCGGCTTCCCGGAACAATTCGAACATGCCTACCATCATGAATGCTTCCAGGGGACCGGGAAACGGCAGCCCGATGCGGGATAGTGCAATCGTGGCAAGGAGCGGGTAAGGAATTTGTTCCATATTGTATGCGGATAAAGCCACCCAGAAGCCGGGCAGCAGCAAGGACGTCACCAGACCGAAGAGGCGCATCATAACGCCCATGGAAGCGAAATAAAAGGGAAAATGCAAGTCCTCCGGCGATTTCAGTTGCATGGTCAAATTGGTCGGCGCGATGATCGCCAGCGGTGAGCCATCGACCAACAATGCGAACCTGCCAAGAACGAGACAATCCGCCGTGAAGTCGGGGCGGCCGGAATAATCCAGCAGCGGAAACAAGGATGCGGATTCATCCGCCAGCATCATCTCGAGCTGCCCGGCGCCGAGCAGGGCGTCGATATCGATGCCCTGCAGCCGCCGCTTTACTTCATCGATCAACGCCGGATTGGCGATGTCCTGGATATAGAGAAGCGCCACATAGCTGCGGCTTCGCTTGCCGATCGTGAACGACTCGCAGCACAGCGATTGCGTGCGAAGCCGCTTGCGGATCAAGGCGATGTTGGTAATCGCCTCCTCTACGAAGCCGTCCCGGGGACCTTTGATCGAGATTTCCGTGTTGGTGTCCTGAGGAGAGCGGTGAGGCGGGCTCGCGATGTCCAAGGCGAATAAGTCGCCGCTGTCTTCGAAGTAAATGACAAGCCTGCCGTTAAACACCTTATCCGGGATTTCATCCAGGCCGCCGACCGGCTTCCAATCCATATGGATTGGCCCTTGCTCGGCGGCGGTTTCCGCGGACGCAACGATATTCTCAAGACGCGGAAGCACATATTCGTTGATCGGCTTCGTGTCGGTCAAGCCTTCCGCGTAGATCAGATAGACGATTCGCTCGTGCCCCTGCTTCCCTAGCCCATACCTGTCCACATGGACATCCGCGCTATTGGCGAACATTTGCCGGATTTGCTCCGTCATGCCGCTTGTTTCTTGCCGGTTATGCTCCATTTTCTTGTTTACCTCGTGATTTATTGGCGATCCAAGCCAGACCGAACAAAGTGAAGACGACTCCGGTTATGCCCCAGAAAGAGGCCGGCAAATAGATCTGTCTCATAAAGCGAACGTACTGCATATCGCTGATCGGCAGTTCGACGATGACAATGCTGGCGGCGGCCAGCACAGCGATCCAGATCAGATGCTTCCGCTTGCGGCCGCTGCCGGATGGGCTGTCAGACGGGCTGCCCGACAATAGATCGGCAAGCAGCAGGAAGGAGACGGCAATACGAATGAAGGCGCCGGAAAGCCACTGAAAGATCGACAGGAAATCGACGTGACGAATATATTGGCCGATGGTGACCAACCTCCATTCCTCGAACGCGGGGTAGCGCAGTTTCGCTGCTTCATCGGGGCCGAATTCGGCGATCGCTCCCGCGACCGGGCCGAGCACAAGTAGGACTAGAAACAGGGAGAGCAGCCACATTTTCCAAACGCTCACATCGCGCTTGAGCTCTTGTTGAACGAGCAGAATGACGATCAGTTCCGCTAATCCTCCGCCTACATAGAGGCTGCCGCTTAGCATCGGATACCAGCCGTGTTCGAGCATGGGCTGCAATAGTGTATAATTTTTGACAGGAAGATTCATGCTCATGACGAAATCGCCGAAGACAATAACGAACGGCAGCAGGATGCCGGCAGTCACGGCAATCGCTTGAATGCCGCACCATGCTGCCATGACGCATAACAGCACTAGGGATAGCGCCAACGCGAGCAAGGGAGTGCGCGGCAAATAAGTGTTATGCGTCCATGTGACTGTATCTTTCAGTGTCATGATACAAATAAAGAACAGATAGACGATGAATATCGCCCGAAGCAGGCCGCTCGCGATTCTGCCGTAATGCCGGCGCAGCCATGGGAGCAGCGGCTGCTGCCGCGTGAATCGCATGATGCCGTACAAGACGGTGGTCCAGGCCATGAAGGGAATAATCGCGACCAGCACGCTCAGCCAGGCATCCCGGCGGGCAACCGCCATCAGCGGCGGAACGACCATGACATGGTTCATCAAGCCGATCCCGAGTATGAGAATGCAGAACAGCGGAAGTACGCCGAGCGTACCTTGTCTATTAATCATTGCAACGACCTCAATCTGTTGACCGTAATGGCGTCATATGGACATTTTGATGCAAAGGCGGTTAAATCATACATAGCAGACTATTAAGGAAAGGTGCCGACTGCATGAGAATTCACATCTTGGTCGCAGATGACGATCCGCACATTCGGGAATTGCTGCGATTTACGCTCAAGAAGGAAGGCTATCTCGTATGGGAAGCCGCGGATGGCAGGGCGGCACTGGAATTGACGGAGCGGGAACAGGTACATCTGGCGATCGTAGACGTGATGATGCCGCAGATGGACGGCTGGGAGCTGTGCCGGGAAATCCGCAGCCGCTGCGAGATTCCGATTCTGATGCTGACAGCCAAAGGCGCGATCGAAGACAAGGAGAAAGCGTTCCTGTCGGGTACGGACGATTATTTGACGAAGCCTTTCGAGCCGAAGGAATTGCTGTTCCGCGTAAAGGCGCTGCTGCGCCGCTATCAGATGGTATCCTCCGAGGAGATCAGATTGGGCGAGACGGTCATCGATCGCAAAAGTTATGAAATTCGCTCAGGCGACGAGACGTTCGTCATTCCGCTCAAGGAATTCGAGCTGCTTGCACAGCTTGCAAGCCAGCCTGGCCGGATTTTCACGCGCGAGCAATTGGTCCGATTGATCTGGGGCGCCGATTACGAGGGAGACAGCCGAACGATCGATGTCCATATCAAGCGGCTGCGCGAGCGGTTTGGGTCCCAGGCGGACGACTTCGTCATTACGACGATGCGCGGACTCGGTTATAAGCTCGAGGTGCCGGGCCGATGAGATCGCTCTATTATCGCATCGTGCTGACGTTTATGCTGATCGCTCTGGTGAGCGGCGTGCTGGCGCTGCTCGTATCCAATGCGTACTACACGAATAAGCTGAAACGTTTCAACGAACAGAAGATCCGGCAGGTCGGCCAGGAGATCGTCTCTTTATACGAACAGGCGCCTCAGCTTTCGCTGGACGCGTACTTGACCCGGATCGCCAAAATGGGGTTTCAGTTCTATGCCGTAAACGAACGGATGGAAGGAGCTTTCTATGGCGGCGCATTCCGGCATACGGAGATCGACCCGGCGATCGTGCGCGACGTGCTGGACGGCCGGACGTATCATGGCATCGAGGAACAACATTACTGGTTGCGTATAGCCGGCATGTTCGAGAACAGCGTGCGCAACAGCGTCGGACTCCCCGTTCAGGCACAAGGTCATCACTACGCCTTGTTCATCCGTCCGAATCTCGAGCAGCAGTTCGGAGATGTGCGCATCGTACTGGGAATTTTGCTCAGCGTCACATTCGCGCTCAGTCTCGTATTGATCGTCATCTTCACGAGGCATATCGTGAGCCCCGTCAAGCGATTGACTTCGGCCACGCAGGAAATCGTCAGCGGGCATTACGATGTCGCCCTGGACGTGTCGCGCGGCGACGAGATAGGCAATCTAGCCCGGCATTTCACGCAGATGGCGCAGTCGCTGAAGCAGCTGGACGAGATGAGACAGACGTTCGTCGCCAACGTCTCGCACGAAATTCAGTCCCCGCTGACTTCGATTCAGGGGTTTGCGGAAGCATTGCTGAACAAGGACGTAGAGCCGGAGGAAGAGACGAGGTATTTGAGAATTATCGCGGAGGAGAGCCGGCGCATGTCTTCGCTGAGCCGTCAGTTGCTCACTTTGGCCGCGCTGGACAAGGAGCAGCACGCGCTGCAGCCTGCGGCATTCCGGCTCGATGAACTGCTTCGTCAAGCGTTAATATTGACGGAGTGGCAATGGTCCGAGAAACGGCTGACGGTGGAACCGGATTTGCCTGAAGTCGTCATCACCGCGGACATGTCGCTGCTGCAGCAGGTGTGGCTGAATTTGATCGTGAACAGCATCAAGTTCACCGAGCCCGGCGGCACGATCGGCATCCGGATCGACCTGGCGCGGGAAGTCGTCGTGACGGTCCGCGATACGGGCATCGGCATGACGCCCGAGCAAGTGTCCCGGATATTCGACCGGTTCTACAAGGCGGATCAAGCCAGAAGCCGTGCCGGCAGCGAGGGCGGAAGCGGGCTCGGGCTGTCGATCGCGAAGAAGATCGTCGAGCTGCACGGCGGCAGCATCGAAGCCGAGAGTGCACCGGGACGCGGCACGACGATCCGCGTGCGGCTGCCGTATTCCATTTCCCCTACTTGTTAACTTCCGTTCACCGTCCATTCATATTCCGTGCCTATACTCGGATTCGGGTAGAGGAGGGAATAGAGAATGCCGAACTTGACGAAGAAGCTGGCAGCTGGCGCATCCAATCCCAGGGGCGCGATACTTGTCGTGCTCATCTGGCTGCTCGCCGTCGTCGTTCTGAGCGCGGTCGCGCCCGGCGCCAAGTCGACTGCGATCAGCAGCGGCGAAGGCAGCATCCATGGCGACACACCGTCGGCGAAGGCGCAACAGTTGCTGGACGTACAGTATCCGGGCTCGGACGAGCTTCAGGCGCTGCTCGTCTTTCACGACGAAGCCGGTCTGTCGACCGAAGACATGGACCGGATCGCGGCGGTGAGCGCATGGCTGGCTTCCCAAGATAAGCCGGACGCGGTGCAGTCGGCTGCGCCGTTTCATGAGTGGCCGTCTTCGCTGCGCGAACGTCAGCTGTCGGATGACCGTACGACATTGCTTCTGCCGGCCGCTCTGCAAGGAGGTCTGGATTCGGACCGGATCCATGATGCGATCGAGTCGATCCGCAGCGCCGCTGAACGCCTCGGCCTGGGCGGCATGCAGCTGGAAATTACAGGACCTGCGGGCATCGCGGCAGACACGATCTCCATCTTTCGTCATGCGGATCTGGTGCTGCTGCTGGCGACTGTCGGCCTGATCCTGGTAATTTTGATGCTGATTTATCGCTCGCCTCTGCTGGCGATTCTGCCGCTGGTCAGCTCCGGCATCGTGTATGCCGTCGTCGACCGGCTGCTGGGCCTTGGTGCGGACAATGGCTGGTGGGTCGTCGACAAGCAGGCGCTGTCGATCATGATGATCTTATTGTTCGCCGTGTTGACGGACTATTGCTTGTTCGTCCTGTCCCGGTATCGGGAGGAGCTTCGGAAAATCGGTTCGAAATACGACGCGATGCGCGTGGCGATGACGTCTGTATCCGAACCGATCCTGTTCAGCGGGGGAACGGTACTCGCGGCTATGGTGACGCTGTTCGCCACCGTCTTCGAACCTTACCATTACTTTGCGCCCGTTTTCTCCGTCGCCGTAATCGTCATTTTGCTCGCAGGGCTTACCCTTGTGCCGGCGCTATTCGCGATTGCCGGCCGACGCGGGTTCTGGCCCTTCATTCCCCGTCTCACCGACCTGCCGGCCCCATCATCCCGATTCTGGACGCGCGTCGGACGGGTTGCGACGAACAAGCCGGCAATAACGGCAGGCATCATCGGTCTCTTGCTCCTCGCGTTCTCCGTGAACGCGGTCGGCATGAAATATTCGTTCAATATTATGGGCTCTTTCCCGAAGGACATGTCATCCCGTCTGGGCTTCGAGCTGCTCGCCAAACACTATCCTCCCGGGCAGCTGGCGCCGGTCACGGTCTTATTGGCTGCGGACCCGGGTGCCGGCGGCAATACCGGTGCATCCGGCAGGCAGGGGGTGGATCCGGCTGCGATCGCCCGGCTTGCGGAAACGCTGGGCAGGCAAGCAGGCGTCGAATCGGCGAAGCCGGACCCTGTGATGTCGTCTTCCGGCCAGGCCGGCACATTAACCTTGATTTTGCAAGACAATCCGTATACGCAGAGCGCGCTGAACGTCGTGGAACGACTGCGCGGACAATCCGAGCAAATGCTGCGTGACAGCGGCATCGATTCGTTGCGGTATCAGCTTCATTATGACGGCCAGACAGCGCAGCAACTGGACGTACGCGGCATGAACGAACGCGATACGCGGCTGTTGTTCGCGCTGGTCACGCTGCTCATTGCCTTGATGCTGTTCCTGCAGGCACGGTCGATTCGCGTCGCGGCTGTCATGATGGGGACAATGCTGTTATCTTACGCCGCCGCGATGGGGTTATGCTGGGCGATCTTCCGCTACGGATTCGGATACGAGGCGGTTAGCTACCGGCTTCCGGTATACACCTTCGTATTCCTGATGGCGCTCGGCGTCGATTACAATATTATGCTCGTCTCTCGAATCAGGGAAGAGCATCGGCAGCACGGCTGGCTCGAGGCGATTCGCCGCGGGCTGACGGCAACGGGAGGCGTCATCTCGTCTGCGGGCATCGTGCTCGCGGCGACTTTCGCAGTGCTGATTACACAGCCGTTGCAGGAATTGTTCTTGTTCGGCATCTTGATGGCAGTCGGTATTTTGCTCGATACGTGGGTTGTCAGGGGAATGCTGCTGCCGTCGTTGCTTGCCTTGTTCACCTTTAAATCACGATCATAAAGAAGGAGTGTGCATGACATGTTCGGATTTATGTTGTTCTTGCATTTGACCGGATTGTTCGTATGGCTTGGCGCGTTGCTCGGAACGGTGATCGCGCTCGGCATCCTCAAGCGGACGTTGGGCTCGGTTGAATCGAATCAGACGGCGAGGCGGATGATTCGCGCGTTCAATCTGCTCGCCCATCCGGCCTCGGTCATCGTGCTCGGAAGCGGCGTCTATTTGATCGTTCAACTCGGTATGGATGACAGTAGACCGCTCTGGTTGGAAATCATGGAGAAAGGCGGCGGTACGATCATTCTCGCGGCACTCGTTGTGACGGGCATCATGGGAAGCCGAGCGGGCAAGCGGCTGGCTTCCGGCGGTTCGGATGCGCAATCGTTTAAATTAAAAGGTTACGTTGCCGCGCTTTCCGTCTTTATGATCTTGATCGTTTCTGTTATGCTGGTAGTAAGCATCCGAGTCTGATCGATGCGGACCATTCGGCATAAGGGGGAGATCGTACCATGATTTATCACCACATCCTGGTTGCCTTTGACGGATCCGAAACATCGGAGAAAGCGTTGAACCAAGCGATCAAGTTTGTTCAGAGCAAGCCCGGCAGCAAACTGACGGTCGCCCACGTACTGAACCGGCCGATGTCCGCGTTCGAAGGGTTCGGCTGGGTTATCCCGGAAGGATACCATGAGAAGATGAAGGAGTACGAGGAGGCGCTGGCGAAGAAAGCGGAAGAGGTCATCAGAGAGCTTCCGTATACGAAGATCGCGATGCTGACCGGCAATCCGGCCCAAGCGATCCTGGAATATGCCAAGGAGTACAATTGCGACCTGATCGTGATGGGCAGCCGGGGACTCGGCCCGTTCAAGGAATGGATGCTCGGCAGTGTCAGCCACCATGTCGTTCAGCAGTCGCAAGTGCCTGTTCTGATCGTAAAGTAGCAGCAGCGGCTTCCATTTTCAGATGACCCCGCACCCCGCACTGGTTGCGGGGTGTTTCCGTTTATGCGTATACTCCCTATGACGGATGTTGATGAAACGGATCGAATCACGTCATGGAGGAGGTGGATGTCACGTTGTTCAAAGTCATGATCGTCGATGACGAATCTTGGATTCGCAAAGGCATGCGTGCGGCAATCCATTGGGAGCAACTTGGTTTGGCCTCGGACAGCGAGGCGTCCGACGGACTGGAGGCGCTGCAAACGGCGGAGGAGCGAGCGCCGGACATTCTGCTCACGGATGTGCGCATGCCGGGGATTGACGGCCTCCAACTGGCCGAGAAGATGTTGGAGATGATTCCGCATCTGAAAGTGATCGTCGTCAGCGGGTATAGCGAATTCGAGTATGTCAAGTCGGCGATCCAACTCGACGCCGTCAGCTATATTTTGAAGCCGATCGACCCGCATGAGCTGAATGCCGCGCTGGAGCGGGCGGTTCGCAAGCTGAGCGCGGAAATCAAGGAGCGGAAGATGGCGCAATATTTTCCCGGCTACCTGGAGAAGCTGACCGCCGACTTGTGCAGGGAAAGCGGCGCAGCATCAGGCAGCGGCTTCCGGGAAGCGCTGCAGCTGGAGGGAGCGGCGCCGGACCAGATGGCGTGCGTGCTATTTCATTACGAAGACGCCCATTACGATGCCGCGACGATCGCACAGCTCGTTAAACAAGCGGCCGATAAGCTGCTCCATCGTGACAATCGCCTGATTGTCTGGGATCGGAGCGCCTCGCGGCTTTGGGCGGTGATGCTTGCAGACCGGTACAGGCAGATTACGGACATGATCAGAAACTTGCTGCTGTCCCTGAAGCAATCGAATGTGAACGGTGTTTGGGCGGCCGTCGGAGGCGCTGTCGAGGCGGCTCATCCTGCGCTGCTGGGGCGTTCGTGCCGGGAAGCTCTTGCCGTGACGGAGCGATATGCCCTCCAGCGAACGGAAGATGTCATCGCCTACACGTCCGATGCCGCTATAGAACAAGGGACGATCAAGTTCCCGCTGCAACTGCAGAAGCAATTGAATGAGGCGCTGTCCAGACATGATCAGGACGGCTGCCATGCCGTGGTCGATGCCGTCGAAGCTTATTACCGCGACACCGCTGGCGCAACTATCCGGCATGCGCGCAGCTTCTTCTTGGCCGTCGTTTCCGATGCCGTGAAATTCGTAATGTCGCAGCCTGCCTTCCACGAAGCGATTGTAGCGGCAGGATTTGATTTCTGCATGAACATCGAAGCCCGCGAGGACTTGAAACAGATGGCCGATTGGCTGCGCAGCTACCTGAAGGACATCAGCCGATTGCTGGAAAACGCGAATCAGCGTGACGTACACCGCAATATTGTGGCGGCAGCGGATTATATCCGGGAACATTATGCGGAAGAGATCAGCTTGAACGCCGTTTCCACGCGGTATTTCATCACGTCCACCTATTTCAGCAGCATGTTCAAGGAGATCATCGGAGAGAATTTCCTGGAATTTCTCACAGGGGTTCGCATGGAGAAGGCAAAGGAACTGCTTCGCCGCACCGATCTCAAGGTGGGGCAAATAAGCGAGCGCGTCGGGTATGCGGACAGCCGTTATTTCAGCAAGCTGTTCAAGAAGACAACCGGCCTAATGCCGACGGAATTCCGTCAATCGCATCCGGACAGCGCCTGCGATCGCGAAGGAAGCGGGTGAGCGCCCTGTTGTTTTACCGTAAAAGCATTCAGACAAAGATGATTCTCAGCTTCATGGCGGTCAGTCTGATCCCGCTCGCCTTGCTCGGTTGGTTGTCCTACACCTGGTATGCGAATTCGCTGGAAAACCGCACGGCTGAATACAACGCGAAGCTGATCCGCACGTTCACGGCGGATATGGATCAGTTCCTGCTGCAGGTAGAACAATTCTCCTATACGGCCTACCAGGACAACTTCCAGCAATTGTGGAAGGAAGGGCTCAAGGCCGAGGAATTTGCCAGAATCCGCAACCAGTTGGAGATGAACCAATTGTTTCTCAGGCAAGAGGAGTTTTACAATTTCCGCAACATCATTCGTTCCGTCACCTTGCTGGACGATGCAGGCGCCGTCTTCTACGAGAACAAGGAAACGGTCAAGGTGGATTACCGGTTCGATCGCGAGCCGTGGTTTCGCTCCCTGCAGAGCGGCAGCTCCAGCGATGTTCTGATCGGTCCTTATTTAACGCAACCGTGGCTGCCTGCCAGCTTGATTCCGGAGACGGCCGGCAGCGTGGACGATTACAGCTTGACCTATATTCGCAAGGTATCCGACTTGAATCGGCCGCAAGCGGCGCTTGGCTACATTATGCTGCACTTCAGCCTGAAGGAGGTGCAGAAGTTTCTGGACCCGCTTATGCTCGATTCGTCGGGCTCCATGGTCATTGCCGACAAGGACGGGAACATCGTATACGATACCAAGTCCGATGCGATCGGGCAGCCGATATCGATCGGCCTCAAGCAGTCGGCGGCGGATCAGAACGGGTATACGATCGCCAAAGAGAACGGCAGGAAGATGCTAGTCACCTCCTCGACGCTGAAGAACGTCAACTGGGTCATCTATAGCAAGAACGATCTGGCAGTGTTGCTGTCGGACAGCCGGGAGATGCGGACATTGACTTTCTTGTTCGTCCTGGGCAGTCTCGTGCTGGCATTCCTGGCAGCGCAAGTGCTGTCGACCGGCCTGGTGACGCCGATCAAGCGGCTTAAGCAAGCGATGGTCAAGGTCAGCCAAGGGTACATGAGCGTTCAAGCAGGCAAGCTGTCACAGGACGAGATCGGCGAATTGGGCCACTACTTTAACGAGATGATCGGACAAATCAAATATTTGATCGACCAGGTGTACAAAGCCGAGCTGCACGAGCGGGAAGCGAAGCTCAGCGCGCTGCAAGCGCAGATCAATCCTCACTTTCTCTATAACACGCTGGAGACGATCAACAGCATCGCAGCGGTGGAAGGCGTTCCCAAGGTGAGCGGGATCGCCAGAGCGCTCTCGGACATGTTTCGCTACAGTACCAGAGCAGGCGGTATCAAGGTGCTCGTGGCGGATGAAATCCGCCATATCCGCAATTACCTGGACATCGTTTCCGTCCGTTTCGAGGACAAGCTAAGCGTGCGGCTCGACATTCCTGAATCTCTGCAAATTTACAAGATGATCAAACTCGTCTTTCAGCCGATCGTGGAGAACGCCGTATTTCATGGCATCGAGACAAAGCGCGGCAAAGGTCTGCTGGAAATCGAAGCTCGCAAGCAGGAGTCCGATCTTCTGTTCGTCATCCGCGATGACGGCATGGGCATGACAGAGCAGCAGCTGGCGGCAATCCGCAGAAGGCTGTCCGATCCGTCTTCTTCAGGGCAACACGACGGAGAGTCCGGCAAAGTCGGCATCAAGAATGTGCATGACCGCATCCGCTTCTATTATGGGGATGCTTACGGGATCTCCATCGACAGCGTTCAGGGTGAAGGAACGCAAGTGACGATCCGGATTCCGGCAGAGCAATCCGAATAATTTACACACAACTGCATAAGTTTGTCTCCTTGTTGCGTCCCGTATCCCCCTTCTATAATGAAGCCTACAGAGCTTCCGAATAGAAGGGGGAACGGTTTTTATGGACGATGTGACTTACGCGGCAACCCCCCGGGGCGAAGGCTTGCGGCATCGCATCTGGAGAAATCGTCATGCTTATGTTTTTTTGCTGCCGGCATTGCTCTTGCTCTCCACGATCAAGTATTATCCGTTTTTCACGGCGTTCGTCGAGTCTTTGTTCGACTGGAACGGCATCAACCTTAACAAGTTCATCGGCTTTGGGAACTATAGGGAAATGTTGCAGGACGAGAAGATCAGGGTCGCGTTTGCGAACGTATTCAAAATCTCGCTGGCAACGATCGTCATTAATTTGACTCTTCCGCTGCTGGTGGCGACGCTCGTATTTCGCATCAAGAACGTCCGGCTGCAAAATTTTTTGAAGATCGGCTTTATCGTTCCGCTCGTCGTCCCGATGATGGTGCTGATTTTGCTGTGGCGCTGGATGTATGCAGGCGATTTCGGCTTGATCAACCAGATTTTGACGAACATCGGATTAGCCGAGTGGAAACATTCTTGGCTGGGCGATCCGGCTACGGCGTTGTGGGCGATCGTGTTCGTCGGATTTCCTTGGGTAGCCGGTCTGCCGTTCCTGCTGTACCTGGCCGGACTTCAGAACATTTCCGAGGATTTGTACGAGGTGGCACAGCTTGACGGCGCGGGTCCTGTTCGCAGGTTCCTCTCCATCGAATTTCCGCTGATCTCAAGTCAAATCAAGCTGGTGCTGATGTATTCTCTCATCCAGGCGTTCCAGGTGTTCGAAGCGCCCTATGCCTTGACGAACGGCGGTCCGGGCATTACCACGTATACGCCTTCGCTGCACATCTACGATCAGGCGTTCAATTACGGAAGGTTCGGATATGCTTCAAGTATCGGCGTCGCCATGTTCATCGTCTTGATGATCCTGACCTTGGCCGTGCAGAAACTGATGAAAAATACGGACAAGATCGACTAGGAGGTGCCGCATGAAACAAAGAAGCATCGGCGTGAATCTCGCAGCATTGCTTATTTTCGCTTTGTCCATGTATCCATTCTTGATCATGTTGGCATCTTCGTTCAAATATCAAATGCAAATTTACAATTATCCCTGGTTTTTTTCGAAACCGCTGCACTTTGGGAACTATGCGGTCGCGTTCAAGCAAATCGCGGGGCCGATTCTGAATTCCGTATGGGTGACATCCATCGGCGTCGTCGTGACATTGTTCGCTTCTTCTACGGCAGCCTACGCATTTGCCCGGCATTCCTTTCCGTTCAAGAACTTCTTCTATGCGGTCATTCTGATGCTGCTGATGATTCCGGGATTCGTCATCCTCGTGCCCCAGTTCATCAACATCAAAAATATGGGCATGTACAATACGCTGATCGGCCAGGCGCTCCCGCCTGCGGCAAGCTATACGGCCATGGGCGTGCTGCTTATGCGCACCTTCTTCGAAGGATTGTCCAAAAGCCTGTTCGAAGCCGCCGAAATGGAAGGCGCGCGCGATTACCGGATCTTCTCCCGGATCGTCCTGCCGCTGTCCAAGCCGATTCTCGCCACGGTCGCGATCATGTCGGGCTTGCAAATCTGGAACAATTTCGTCTGGTCGCTTGTCGTGACGACCGGTGACAAGGTCAAGCCCGTCATTCTGGCGATCATGACGATCATGGGCAATGTGAACGAAGGAGACGGCGTCAAGCTGGCCGGCTACATCATCGCTTCCTTGCCGCTGCTCATCCTGTTCTTCGTGGCGACCAAGCCGTTCGTATCCGGGTTGACCCAAGGGGCAGTGAAGGGATAATGATGCGATTGCGATATAAACCAGGTTCGGAGTGACGTCCTCCGAGCAAGGCTTATATAGATGCTAGATGCAAGTCAAGCCAAGAACGTATACAGGAGGGCTACAGATGATTCGCAAAACATTCAAGCTTGGCTCCGTGTTGATCAGCGTCATGCTGGTGCTCACGGTTCTGTCCGCCTGCGGAGGCAACAAGTCGGAATCCGGCGCCTCAGGCTCGCCAGCCTCGTCGCCTTCCGGCGGCAATTCGGCCAAGCCGGGTTCATCGGTCAAGCTGAAAGTCGCGTATTGGGGAGCCGAATTTGCCACGGCTCAGAAGGTGGAAGAAACCCACAAAAAAATATTCGCGGATTACAAAGCGAAAACGGGTACGGATGTCGAACTCGTGCTGGTTCCGGACAACAACTATCGTACCTGGATGGTGACGCAGCAAGCGGCCGGCAGCATGCCGGATGTCGTGCTCACCCGGATGGCCTGGGTATGGGAAGACTTCGCCAAGGAGCAAGTGCATGATCTTACCCCTTATTTAGAGAAGGAATCGCCGTACAATCCGGGCAAACCGTGGAAGGACACGTTCCTGCCTTCTTTCTATAAAGACAGCATCAACCCGGCGAACGGGGTGCTGAACTCCGTTCCGGCATTCACGGCCATGATTCGTATTCTGTACAACCAAGAGTTGTTTGATAAAGCGGGCATTGCGAAGGCGCCGACGACTTGGCTGGAATTTATCGACGCCAACAAGAAGCTGAAGGAATCGGGAGTCGTGCCGATGGCGATGTCCGGTCAGTCCAACAGCCATATCAGCTGGTTCTTGACCTCGATCTTCGGTCAGCTGGACGAGCAGCTTCGCAAGCAAATGGACACCGACGGCGACAATATGGTGATCAAGAACGAGCTGGCCAGAGCAACCGATCTCGGCCTGATCGATTACACGAAATATCCCTTCAAGGACGGACTGGAGCTGTTCAAGGATTTCTCGCAATACTGGAACACCGATTTCAACGGCATCGATGAGAAAACCGCGGAACAGCTGTGGCTGACCGGGCAAGCGGCGATGTTGATCTTCAACTCCGCGAACCTGTCGCTCGTTGAGGATATGGAAGGCCGAGACTTCGCTTACGGCGGGTTCCCGATTCCGGTCATTACGAAGGAGCAGTTCCCGGATGCGATGGAAAAGTCGGTCATGCTGGGCGGCGCGGCCAACGAGTCATGGGCGGTTTCCTCCACGGTGAAGGGCGAAAAATTGGATGCAGCCATCGATTTGATTCAGTACTTGACCTCGCCTGACGTAGAAGGCCAGCTTGGCGAAGCGCTCAGCTACCTGCCGACGATCACGAATGCGAATCTGCCGGAGAAGCTGCAAGGGTTCGTCATGCAGAATGAAGATATTCGCCGCGCGAACTATACGGGGCCGGCGACGATCAAGGAATTTTCGGATTTCTTGATCAAGTCGATGCAATTGTATCTGGGCGGTTCGGTGGACACGAACAAGTTGACCAGCGAATTGAACGCCGAATGGAAGAAAGGCATGGACAATGCCAAGAACACGAATGGATGGACGGAAGCCAACAAATACGGTATGGCCAAGTAATCATTTGCGGAGTTGATGTCGAGTGACACGTCCCAATATTCTGTTCATCATGTGCGATCAATTGCGTGCGGACGCGCTCGGCGCTTACGGCAACGGTATCGTCCGCACCCCGAATATGGACCGGTTGGCGCAGCGCGGGCTGAGGTATACAAATGCGTATTCCTCCTGCCCCGTGTGTATGCCGGCGCGCTATACGATTCGCACCGGACGCGAGCCATACACGACCGGGTACTACGACAATAGCGGCCTCCATGTGCCGGAAGGGGTTGCGGGTGGTACGGAAGCGCGTTGCGGCGCGTATTTGCCCCGGACGATGCGGTCGCTCGGCTACCGCACGTTCGGGATCGGCAAGTTCCACACGGACCCGTGGAA
Organism: Bacillota bacterium; assembly: GCA_023391635.1. Taxonomy (GTDB): domain Bacteria; phylum Bacillota; class Bacilli; order Paenibacillales; family Paenibacillaceae; genus Cohnella. The sequence continues at coordinate 127,177 of JAEWAQ010000082.1, forward strand.
TGAAGATCTCGGCTACGAGACGCAGCTGCGCAGCGAAGAGCTGTACGATACCGCCGAGCAGGCGGCGGGCGACGACTATGCGCGCTTCATCGCCGAGCGGCATCCGGCATACCGGCACATCGAACAGCTGCACGGCGAGCGCACGGACATGTATTATATGCCGCAGACGAGTCCGCTGCCTGCCGATATCACAGTGGAAGCCTGGGCGGCGGATCAGGCGGTGAAGCTGATCGGAGCCGTACATGATGAGCGGCCGTACTTCGGGTTCGTGTCGTTCATCGGCCCCCATCCGCCGTTCGCGCCGCCGGTTCCGTTCAACCGGATGTACAACCCGGATGCCATGCCTAACCCGGTGCGCGGAGATTCGGCCGTCGACCACACGGACGAGCAGCTGCCCTGGATGAACCACCTGATCTGGGCGGAAGATATCGACGATCCGCGTGCCCGCGCGCTTAAAGCCAGATATTACGGCGAAATCACGTATATCGACGAATGCCTGGGACGCATTCTGGATGCGGTGGACAGCCGGCCGGACGCGGACAATACGCTGATTTGTTTTTATAGCGATCACGGCGATCATATGGGCGATCATCATGCCTGGCAGAAGGAAAGTTTCTTCGAAGCGTCTGCCCGTATTCCGTTCCTGCTCAGTTGGCCCACGGGGTTGGCGCAGCAAGGCGTTCGCGACGACCTGGTGAGCTTGACGGATCTGTTCGGCATCGCGACGCATGCGGCAGGCAGATGCGAGACAAGGGACGGCATGGACGTGCTGGGATGTCTGATGGGTGAAACGAAGCCGCGCGCTCATTTGTTCGGATGGTACGGCCGGCCGGGCACGCCGACGTTCAAAGTCATGGTGCGCGACCCGGATTGGAAGTATATTTACATGGCGAATGGCGGACGCGAGCAGTTGTTTCATTTGCAGACGGACCGCGACGAGCTGCGGGAGTTAAGCGCGGAGTATCCGCATATTGCCGCCGAGCTGCGGCGGCTTGCGGCGGAGGAGATGGCCCGCCATACGGCGCTGGCTCCGGCCTTGCGCGAAGACGGCGGCTTGCGGGGATTTGCGTTTGCGGCCAGGCCGTTGGAGCGGATTCGGCAATTCAACTTGGCTCTGGGCGTTCGGGATTTCCAAGTCAATTGACGGGTTGCGCGAGAGCGGGAAGAACGCGGCCGATTGTGCTGCGAATCGACTATGCAAGAATAAGGAAGATCGCGGTCGGCTGATCGTGATCTTCCTTTTTTGTAATATAAGAAAGTATGAGTTTGAGGAGCATGGACGGTATCTTTTCTCAATCGCAAGGTTCACGCCTCTATGCCTTAATCCCGCCTCAGCCCCGCCAATCCGCAGAAATTGTGCCGCAGAGCCACTGCTATGAACGTATTCTGTCAAGCCCCGTATTCCCATTTCCCTTTTTAACAAGGTTTTATATCACGCCTAAATCACTCGGCACAGAAGGCAAAATACAAGTCGACGGCCAGCACACTGC
>JAEWAQ010000085.1 GCA_023391635.1 Bacillota bacterium
AGCCCATCAGAAGAGACTTCGGAAGCAACTTCTGAAACCGGCCGACCAGCGCAAGGACTCGCATTGCCGCCTGTTTGAGCTGCCAACGAAGGAATCGCCTTATGTGGACTATGCCTTTCTGGATTGCTTGTTCAAGGTAATGGGGCAAGCGGATTACCGGGCACTGCCAGCCCAATGCAGCCAATGGGTCATGAAAGGGGTATTGGCCAATTGGTCATCGTTTTTCGCCAGCATCAAGGATTATCGTGCGCATCCTGACAAATACACCGGAAGGCCTCACATTCCCGGCTACACCCGCGCCAAGGCCAAGGAAGTTGTGCTCACCAATCAGGACTGCGAGATCAAGGACCACAAATATCTCAAACTCCCCATGACGAAACAGCGGCTTAACCTCGGCAAGCTTGGGTGTACGGACGGCACATTGAAGCAGGTTCGCATTCTTCCGAAATACGGACAGTATGTCATCGAACTGGTCTTCTCCGTCTGTCAGCCAGAAGTGGCGGAAATCAAGAAGGAGAATGTGCTGTCGATTGATCTGGGCATCGATCAGCTTGCAACCATTGTCACCAATACGGGTCACAGGCCGATATGCGTGAAGGGCAAGCCGATCAAAGCGATCAACCAGTACTACAACCAATTGAAGGCGCAGTATACCGGGATTCTCCGTCAAGGCAAGCAGCCGCATGAAGGCGCGCACACGTCCAGACGACTGGAGCGACTGCACTTGAAGCGCCATCTGCGAGTCAAGGATACGTTTCATAAAGCGAGCCGCTACATCGTCAGGTTCGCTGCGGAGCAGAAGATCGGAACGATCGTCATTGGCTATAACCCGGGATGGAAGATGGAATCCGGCATGGGACGACGCAACAACCAGGCGTTCTGTCATATCCCGCATCAGATGCTTGTATCGATGATACGGTATAAGGCCGTGGCGCTTGGCATCGAGGTGATCTTAACTGAAGAAGCATACACTTCAAAAGCCAGTTTTCTGGATGGCGATCCTTTGCCAGAGTATGAAGAAGGCGGAACCAGAACCTTCTCGGGCAGGCGGATTCATCGGGGCCTATATCGAAGTCGGAACGGCTTGATTCATGCCGATGTGAACGCTGCGGCGAATATCATGCGTAAAGTATTCCCAAAGGCATCCGCCAATGGGATAGCGGGGTTGGGCGGTAATCAGTCCGTCAACGTGTCAACTCCACTGATGGCAACCATCCGGTAACGGACAGAGATGATCCATCAGAAACCCCCACTTCAACTGAAGCGGTAGCGTAGGTAAGTGGCGGGAGTATTCATTTAAACCAAGAAACCAAAGAGCTAAGCGGCCTGTTTTCTCTTAGCTTCTTGGCTTCTTGGCTATTCACCTGTTGCCCAGACTACCTGATGTGTCTATACGCCGCCAACTCATTTGCTTCGCTCATCGAATAGAATAGCTTTGCCGACAGATCGTTAATAGTTGCCGTATTCCAGCTTGCTCGTATGGAAGCCGCAAAATGCCGGGAAATTTTTGGACAGCTTGTCGATCTCATCCGGCTGCACATCCTGAAGCTCCTCAAGACGGCGCTTGCGCGCGCGCTCCGCCATCACTTGCGGTGTCACCATGTCGCCGATTTGCTTATACAGCTCCGGTCCCCATCGGGTGCCGAAATCAACGTGAAGCCGCTCGTCCACAATATCGAATTCGGTTTGAATCGCCGACATCGCATCATCGAATTTCCAGAGCGCCTCCACAGCCTTCCTCTTCTTCGCGAACGAGCAGGCCTCCGCCACCGTCGTCAACCATGCGTACATGTCTGCGTAACGTGCTTCGTTACTTTCATTCAGCGTAGAAGTTCGAAGCCACTTGAAATCCGTCGTCTTATAGCCGAATTGCTCCAGCCTTCTCATGCCCATCTCGCTATGGCGGAATTCGTCCCACATATGCCGGGCGAAGTCATAGTAGAAGGCAAGCGGCATGTTCTGTACCGAATAGTAAAGATAAGTCATCGTTTCCGCCGGTGAGATCTCCGTGGCGTTAATATAGACCATCTGACGCACCGAATGAAACAACGGGGACATTCCTTCGTCCGAGTAGGCGGTGTTTGCTCCGGCGTGGCTTTCCAGAGGGGGAAAGCGCTCTTCGTCCATCGCCGGAATCGCCGGAATCGGGCCGGCAGGCTCGTAGTCCGGAGCGGGAGGGTATACCGGCTTCGTTCCGGGCTCGACGTTGCCCAGCATGGACCAGAGCCGCTCCGCGTAGTCCAACCATTCATCTGCGATTTGACCGTCCGTTGCATCCAATCCTGCAAACCTCAGTTGATTCTCCAGCCAAGGAACGATTTCCTGGCGATCCAGCAGCACGAAGCGAATTTGATCGACGGTCGGAGCATCCAGAACAGGATCCGCTTTCGTCAGGAATCGGTCATATTCCGCAAGCAAATTCCGATAGAACAGGTTGTAGCCCGTCAAGAATGCCAGCGAAGAGGGCGCCGAGGCCAATCGCTCATAAATCTCGCGAATCAGCGCCGGGGATTTCTCTTCACTCAAGCCGCCCGGCAGTTCTTTGATCCGTTTCTCCAAGCATTCGACATGGCGAATGTGCAAATAGGTCAAGCGTCCGAGCTTGAGCTTCGCCTCGTACGCTTTGGTGCCCGTCACCCATCCCGCCACCGCCCTGGACAGCTCGAATTCGTGCCACAATAGCGGCTTTATTATTTTTACCGTATCGGTAGGGCGGAGAAATCGGGATCGTTTCACCTCTCCTCCGGCCTTGTCGCGTTCCAAATCTACGATGCCTTTAACGTAATGATCGCTCATCTGCGATTCCTCCCCGGTTATGTTGAGTTTGCAAGGTGTTGCAGAAATCTTGAAGTACGCGCGTAGAGGTTATGAAAGTTTCGATTGTCAACTTCAATTTATCAGAACGGGGAGTTGAAATGTCATCGAAGTTTGCTTAAAAAATGTTGCAAGTTTGCGGTTTTTCGATTATATCGGTAATTGGCTCCAGGTCATACTTCTTGCAGCCGTTGCGCGACCGCATCCGCCATGGCTTGAAAACCGGCATCGGTCGGATGCACGCCATCTGCGTATAACGCAGGGTCATGGGCGAACAATTCGGAACCGGGCAGACAGCGGATGGACTGAATGCCGCGGCACGCGCTCGCGATCGCTGCCGTAAGCTGTTCGAAGGTGCCCATCGGCTTTGCCTGATCCGCGTCCCGGCGCCATAGCGGCGTAATCACGGCAATCCGCGCATCCGGATGAGTCGCCGCCACTTTCCGCAAATAAGTCGCGACACTCGCTTCGAATGTTTCCACACGGGCATGCTTTCCCCAATCGTTCGTGCCGTAAGCGATCGTGATCAGATCGGGTTCGTACGGCAGCTCTTCATCCAGGCTGCGATCATCGTAGTAATAGCCCCCCACGCCTTGGTTCAGCAAATGCATGTCCAGATGTCTGGACAACAGAACCGGATACGTGTGCGAGGGGCGAACGGCGTCCATGCCCTGCGTGATGGAATCGCCCAGGCAGAGTAGGTTACGCGAGTTTCGGAAAGGAACCGCTTCCAAACTGGCGCCGCCGGAGAGCAGAAGGTCGCGAATGGCGAGCTCCACGTTATGCGGCAGATAGATTGTCACACGCTGCATGCGGGAAGAGGAATCGATGCTGCTGTCGAGAAGTTCGAAAGTGTAGCGCCTGATCCGGCCGTCCGCATCATGATCGCCGACGGATCGAACGAATCGATCATCCACATATAAGTCGAAGTAGCCGTAAGGCCTGACCCATTGGAGGATCTCCACTTCCAGCGTAAGCAATGCGGCATCGGTCATGATATCCAGGCATACGCCGGCAGGGCACCGGCTTCGAATCGCGAACACCGGATTCCGATCGTATTCGGCGAATTGCTTCTCTGTGAACCGAAGCGGAACAACTCCCATTTCCGACTTCCGGATGGACAAACAATTGCAAAAAAAAGACGTCCGTATCTCCTGCGAAATCATTCTGTCATCCCCTTATGGCCGGTTGCGGCTGCAATTCTCTTCATCCAACCGCAGCGGTAACCGAAAATGCACCGCTTCCTGTATTTTGTCGATTTACATTGTATCGCACCCCCGCTCGGACTGCACGAAGTTTTACGGACTCCACTTGTCTGAAGAAATTCCGAAATTCGGTGAAATGTAGGCGACAATCTGCTATTCTCCAGCGGCATCGGTTGGCGTATCGTGGATAGTAACATCAGACAGGCGGGCCTCTGCGGGGGCCTGAGCCCATTTTCAGACGCCAAGGAGTGGATTCCCGCATGAAACCCAACGTTCTGTGGATCATGAGCGACCAGCATAATGCCAACTGTACGGGCTATCGCCAGCATCCGAATGTCCGCACGCCGAATCTGGACCGCATTGCAGCCGGAGGTGTGGATTTTACCCAAGCCTACGTGAACAATCCGGTCTGTTCTCCTTCCCGCATTTGCTTGATGACCGGGCAATACGTGCATACGCATGGCTTTCACGGCAATGTCAACTTCGAGTATCCCGAATCCAATCCGCATACACTGGCTTGCCAATTGCGCAGGTACGGCTATCAGACCGCGCTGATCGGCAAATCCCATATGGTCGGGCGGTGGGATCGGGAGGGCTTCGAGCATGTGCGCTATTGCGATATGGCCGATGCCGAGCGGGGCGATCCGACGACGAACCACTATTTTCAATATCTTGACCGTTTGGGGCTGGCGGATTTCTACGAGGAAGGCACGCCCAAGCCGGGTCAAGCGTATACAATGGACGGCAGCGGGCCTGCGCGGTTGCCCTACGAGCATTCGATCGAACGATTTACCGGCAGAGAGACGCTGGAATTTCTGGAAACGCGCGACAAGGAGCGGCCATTCTTCGTCAAGATGAGCTTCCAGAGACCGCATGCGCCGATCTCGCCATCTGTCGATCATTTCGATATGTATGATCCGGAGGAAATCGTGCTGCCTGACAGCGCGGTCGACTATCTGGAACGCAGGTTCGCGGGCAAGCCGGCTTTCATGCGGGAGATGCTCAAGGACGGATGCAGCTACCCGCTCGCCGATCCGAATCCCGAGCGATTGAAGCGCTGCCTGGCTTCGTATTATTCGCTCATTACCGTGATCGATCAGGAGATCGGGCATGTGCTGGACTTCCTGGACTCCACCGGCGAGTTGGACAACACGATTGTCGTCTACTTGGCCGATCACGGCGACTTCGCCGGGGAGCACGGATTGTTCCACAAAAATTTCGGCATTTACGATTCGATCCAGCACATTCCGCTGCTGATCCGCTATCCGGGCGGTCCGCAGGGCGTGCAATGCCCGGAGATAGTCGAAGCTGTCGATCTGTATCCGACGGTGTGCGAGCTCTGCGGCGTGCCGGTGCCGGACGTAGTAGACGGAACCAGCGTATTGCCCGCTTTGGATGGGAGCCGGCCGGGGAAGGACGCTGCTTATTGCGAGTGGAATTTCCAAGGGGAAAAGGTGGCAGCCATTCGAACGAAGGAGTATCGGCTGGTCCTCTATCAGAAGGCTGGCGAAGGCGAACTGTACGATCATCGTTCGGATCCGGGAGAGGTTCATAATGTCTGGGACGATCCTGCCTGTCAGGCCGTGAAGTCGGAGCTCATGCAACAGCTGTTGAAGTTCACGATGAATTATGCGACCCGCAGCAATATGAAGACGGATGCCGTAAACAGGCAGCGCACGAAGCATACGCCAACCGTACTACTGCACACGGGCAAAGCTTATTGGAGCCAGCTGAAGCAAACCTATTCGACTTCGCTTCCATGGCCGCCCCGGGAGGATGAGCATGCGTCGAGCTGACCGGGATTCAGCCCGGGGCAACCGTGATGATGCGAGGGGGAAAGAGAAGGGGGCCGCGAGCGGACCGCTATTCGGAAAGCCCCGGAATGGCATCGCGGATTGGCGGGATGGGTCGAGCGTTATCGTCATTGGCGGCGGAGAATATCGTCTTGAGTCGGCCGACTCGTTGGGGTGCGGCAGGCTGGCGCTGTCTCTGCCTTCTTTCAGGCGCGGCGTCTATTACCGGGCGTTTCAGAAATATGCCGAGCGCCCGATTGGAGACGAAGACTGGCTGAACGGCGCCAACCGGCTGCAAGCGAAGGAATTCGGCACGGAGGGCGGAGCGGAAGGGAGTGCTTTCGCAGGGCTGGCGGACGGCGGCCTGATGATGACGCTAGAGCTGGCGGACGACCGCTACATGACGCTGCTACCGTTAGTAGGCAGACGGAGTGCGGCGTGGTTCAGCTTCGCGGACGATCAATTGTACGTGAGCGTCGGTCACATGGGAGTAGAAGTTGAAGAGAATCCGGGCGAATGGCCGGTGCTGTCCTACTCGATCGCGGACCGTATTTACGACGCGAATTTCGAAGCGTGGCGGCTAGGGCTCGCCCATCCGCTCGCAAGAAGCACTGCCGTACTGCGATCAGCCAAATCGTATCCCGAGGCGTTCCGTTATTTGGGCTGGTGCAGCTGGGAGGAGTTCTTCTTCACCATCGATGAGTCGAAGCTGCTGGAGGTCATCGAAGGTATCGACGCTTCGCCGGTTCCGATCCGTTATCTGTTGATCGACGACGGGCATCAGCATCATGAGTTGAGTGGGCAATTGGCGAGCATGGAGCTGCATGCAGCCTTCTTCGAGGGCATGATGCAGGCGCGGCTGATGAGTTTCGCCAGCAATGAACGGTTCCCGCGCGGATGGGCCCCGATCCTGAACCGCTTCAGGAAAAGCTCGATGCGATGGATTGGCCTGTGGTTGAATTTCAACGGCTATTGGGGCGGCATTCATCCGGATAATGAGCTGGGTTTGGAGGAGCATCTCGTCGAGCTCCTGGACGGCAACCACCGGTACCTGCTGCCGAAGGAAGGCGAGGCGCATGCCGCCGCCTTCTATTCCGCTTATCTGAATGTGCAGCGGGAGGCCGGGTTCGATTTTCTTAAGATTGATCAGCAGGCGGCCAATCTGGAGAAATACCGCAAAGGCGGCGCGGGCAATCCCGTCGCGTGCGCGGCCGGCAATGCCCAGGCGATGGAGGCTGCTTCGGCCCGGCTCATGGAGGCGCATATCAACTGTATGGCACACAATGCCGTGGCGATCTTCCATACGAGCAGCAGTGCAATCACGCGTTGCAGCGAGGATTATAAGATAGGCGACAAGCTGTGGGCGAAGCGGCATATCCATAATTCATTCGCTACCATCCCCGTGCTCGGGCATACGGTATGGGGCGACCACGATATGTTCCACTCCAACGACCCGGCTGCCGCGGAAGCGATGAGCATCAGCAAAGCGCTGTCTGGCGGGCCTGTGTACCTGTCGGATGCGCCGGAGCAATTCCGCATCGCGGTGATCGATCCTCTAATCTATGCGGATGGCGAGCTGCTCCGGCCGCTGGCGCCGGGCGTGCCGCTGCCGGACAGCATCATGGACGACCCGGTGACGAGCCGTTTGGCTTATGGGGTCATTGCTCCTCTGGAGAACCGTACGGCGGCGATTGCGCTGTTCAACCTGACGGAACCAGCCGTGCGGGTGAGCAGAGAATTGAGCGCGAATGACTACAAATGGGCAGGCGCGATGCAGCAGCCGCCGGAGCTGTGGGACATTCCGGATGAAGGTCTCGTAATTTACGATTGGCATGAACGGAAAGCCGTCCTGATGAACGGGCCCACCTCGTATTCGCTGGACGATTTCGATGTCCGCCTGTTCCTGATGTGCCCGGTCCGCAGCGGGTGGGCGGCGATCGGGCGTACGGACAAGTATTTGTCGACAGCCGCCGTACGGGTGTTGCATACGGACCTTGACGAGTTGGTCGTCAGTTTGCGCGAACCCGGACAATTTCTATTCTGGAGCCGATCCGGCGCTTTGTCCTGCACGGCTGGTTCGCTTACGCAATTAGATACGAACCTGTGGCGGCTGCGGACAGACCGGTACAACTCCGAAGAGAGCATCGTCATCCGGCGGATGAAGCAGGAGGAGATTGCCGGAGAGGTATAAAGAGAGCATGTGGTTTAATATCGATCACGTCAGACCAACTTAACGATTAGCTTTGTTCAGCTTGATTGTAGCTGAAGGGAGTAGTATTCCTAACCAAACCGGGTAATCACGTCCCGCGTGGACTCCGAGCGCCGAATTACCCAACCAAACCGGGCAATTCTGTCATAATCGGGACAGGGCACATTTTAAGCAACAATGATCTGGAATACAGTCTAACGATTCGATACATAAAGGAGAGTTTCGCGGTGCGTCCATTAGCAGGCAGACAAGTGCATCTCGATTTTCATACCTCTGAATTCATCGACGGAATCGGAGAGCGCTTCGACAAGCGGCAATTCCAAGCTGCGCTGCAACAAGGCCATGTGCGACCGCATCAAGCGCGCTTACTTGGCGCCGCAAGGGCACGACATTCCGATCACCGTCGCAGACGGCCGGGTGCAGTGTGTCGTGCCGAAGGTCGAATGCCACCAGATCGTCGTCTTCGACGAGGCGTCGCCTGAAGCTTGATTGCATAGGAGAAAGGAGAGGCCGACCCATGACGAAAAAACAGACGAGCAAGCCCAACATATTGCTGATTACAACGGACCAGCAACGGGCCGACCACCTTGGCGTCAAGGGATTGTCTGCGATCCGTACGCCGCACCTGGACAGACTGGCGACGGAAGGCGCGCACTTCGATCGGGCCTACTGCCCTTCGCCGATCTGCACGCCTACGCGCATGTCCCTGTTGACCGGACGCTGGCCGTCCAGTCACGGGGCTTACTCCATCGGCGTTACAGTCGACCCGCTGCCGCACCCGACGCTGCCCGAGCTTCTGCAGCAGGGCGGATATGCCACGGCTCTGATCGGGAAAGCCCACTTCGTTCGCCGCGACGATGAGGCGGAACAGATCACGGGTGTGGCGAACCCGGACCCGGCCTATTTCCGCACGTTCAACGGACCGAGCCTCGGCTTCGATTGGGTCCGTACATGTATTGGCCATACGATCAACTGCGAGCCTGACATGCACTATCGCGTGTTTCTGGAGGACGCTTGCGGGGGAGACGGCTACAGGAAGTGGTTCCCGCGGATGGGAGACGGCTACAATCACAATCGCACCGGGGCGTGGGATATCCCGGAAGAGCTGCAGAATACGGCGTGGGTCGCCCAGGAGACGCAAGATTGGCTGGCGCGGCAAGCCGGCGATCAACCCTGGTTCGTCTGGACGAGCTTCGAAGACCCGCATGAGCCGTTCGTATGCCCGGAGCCGTGGTATTCTTCGGTGGATACCGACAAGATGCAACTGTTCGAGGGTAAGCGCGAAGGAGAATTCGACCGGAAACCGGTCATTTACGAGCAGATTTACCGCAAGGAATTGGCGGGTATCGATGACGGCCACGGCGTGCCTTGCGTGCAAGGTCCGTCTTACCAAGGCAGGCAGATCGCCGAGGCGATGCAGGCGACGCTCGGAATGATCGCGAACATCGACGACAAGGTCGGGCGCATCCTCCGCAAGCTTGAGGAGACAGGGCAACTCGCCAATACGATCGTCATCTACACGTCTGATCACGGAGAGATGCATGGCCATCATGGTTTCTGGGGCAAAGGGTTGACTGCTTACGAGGACTGCCAGCGCGTTCCGCTGCTCATTTGGGGGCCGTCCCATGTGAAGCGCGTCGGCACGACGCAGGCCATTGCCAATCTGGCAGATTTGCCCGCTACGATCTTGGCGATGGCAGGCTTGCAGCCAGCGATGGGAATGCAGGGGACCGATCTGACGCCGATTCTGGAAGGGGCAGCGACAACCGTTCAGGATTCCACCATCGTCGAATGCCAGGCAACCCGGAACATTTACCAAATGACGTTCATTACCGCCGACTATAAATTGATCCTGTACCGCGACAGCGACCAGGGCGAACTGTACGACCTGCGTAGCGACCCGGATCAATACGACAATCTGTGGGATCGCGAGGAATATCGACAAGTGCGGGCAACTTTGCTGCAGCAAGCAGTGCAGAAGCAACTTCAGCGGGAAGGCCGGGTGGCGCCGCGTCAATCGTTCGCATAATCAAGGATAGTTTGCAAACAGATAGCGCAGCCTTAGAATCCAACTCATTATCGTTGGATTTTTTGATGTGTTTAGTATATACACTATATTATATTTCGTAGACTGTATGCTTAATAATTAATATTAATCAATAATAATCCTAGTTTTTAGAAAAACCATTGACAACAAGCGATTATAGGTGTGTAATATTAATATAATATTTAGACTAAATAAAAAATGTAAACAAGTAAAATTATGTAACGTAATGGGGGTGCCGTCTGTATTGAAATTATCCAGCATGCGCAGCGATATTCGGAAAAATTATGATCTTTATATTTTGTTTGCTCCGGTATTGCTGTACTACATTATTTTTCACTATGTGCCCATGTATGGATTGCAGATCGCTTTTAAAAATTTCATCCCGTCCCAGGGGATTACAGGAAGTCCCTGGATCGGATGGGATCACCTTGAACGATTTTTCAATTTGTTTAACTTTCGGGATCTGTTGAAGAATACGCTCGGATTAAGCGCTTATAACATTGCGGTGAGCTTCCCCATACCGGTTGTTGTGGCATTCTTGATCAACGAGCTTGGCGGCAATAAATTCAAGAAAATCGTGCAAACGGTTACATATGCGCCGCATTTTATCTCGGTCGTCGTTTTGGTGGGCATGCTCTACACATTCCTCTCTCCCAGCACGGGGATTGTGAATATCGTGGCGGACCAACTGGGGCTGGAAGCGATCAATTATATGGCGAATCCGGCTTTGTTCAAGACGCTCTACGTGTTGTCGGAGGTCTGGCAGCATACCGGCTGGGCATCCATCATTTATCTGGCGGCACTGGCCGGAATCGATCCGCAATTGCATGAATCCGCCGTGATGGACGGGGCCAACAAGCTCAGAAGAATCTGGCACATCAACCTCCCGGGCATTGCGCCGACGATCATCATCATGTTGATTTTGACGGTCGGCAGGATCATGGAGGTTGGTTTCGAAAAGGTGCTGCTCATGCAGAATCCGTTGAATCAGCAGACAGCGGAAATCATCTCGACTTACGTGTACAAGATCGGCATTCTTAATGCGCAGTACAGCTTCGCCACCGCGATTGATTTGTTTAATAACGTCATCAATTTTGCATTGCTGCTGACCGTGAACTGGATAGCCAAGAAGTATTCGGAAATCAGCCTGTGGTGAGGAGTCGACGATGAATAAAACAAATGCGATTCGAATCAAAAGCTCATTCGGCGACAGGGTATTCGATTACGCGAACATCCTTCTGTTATCCATCCTGTTGTTGATTGTCGTGCTTCCCTTGCTCTTCATTGTCAACGCATCGTTCAGCGATCCGGACGAAGTGTTGAGAGGCAATGTGCTGCTCTATCCTGCCGGATTCACCCTGGAAGGGTACGCCAGAGTATTCGGCGACCCGAAAGTTTGGCAAGGCTATTGGAATGTTGCCGTGTACACGGTTGTCGGCACAGCCATTAATTTGCTGATGACGATTGCGGGGGCTTACCCGCTCTCCCGAAGAGACTTCAGGGGAGGCAGCTTCTTCATGGTGCTGATTACGTTCACGATGTTTTTCTCCGGGGGCATGATTCCTTCTTTCCTGCTGGTGAAAGACTTGGGCTTGTACAACAGCATGTGGGCCATCGTGCTTCCGCCGGCCGTCGGTGTATGGAATCTGATCATCGCGAAGACCTACTTCCAGTATTCGATACCGAATGAATTGAAGGAAGCGGCGCACATCGACGGCTGCAATAACATCGTCTTCTTGTTGAAAATCGTGATCCCTCTGTCGCTCCCGATTCTCGCCGTGCTCGGTTTATTCTACGGGGTTGGCCATTGGAACAACTTCATGCGGGCGCTTCTGTATCTCAGCGACGAGAACAAGTATCCTTTGCAAATCGTATTGAGACAGATTTTGCTGCAGAATCAAATATCGGGCGCTTCGCTGGACGATATTACTTCGGCCGTCGAGAGGCAGAAGCTGTCGCAATTGCTCCGATATTCCTTGATTATCGTGTCAAGCGCACCGCTGCTCATCGTATATCCGTTCTTGCAGCGTTTCTTCGTGAAGGGCATGCTGATTGGCGCCGTCAAAGGTTGAGGTTGAACGGATCGCGGTTTCAATGGCATCCCCGGGGATGCGTTGAAATAGAAGCTTAATGAGGGGGACAGGTTCTAAATGAGCAAAACCGTAAAAATGCTCTGCGCAGTCATGTCGGTGGCCCTGCTGTTCATTATGGCGGCGGGGTGCAGCGGCAGCAACAACAATTCAGCTGCACAATCCCAAGCTCCAAGCGAGAAGGCAAGCGCAACGCCAAGTACATCAACAGAGCCGGCAAAACAGAGCAATTTTAACGAAACAGGCTTTCCGATCGTGAATGAGAAGATTACGCTCAAATTTTTCATCGCCAAGATGGCTGTTGCAGGCGCCTTGGAGGAAATGCCGGTCATGAAGGATTATGAAGCCAGGACGAACGTTCATATTGAATGGGACGCAGTCCCGCAAGAGAACGCCGTCGAGAAGAAGAACCTGCTGTTCGCGGGCAACGATCTGCCGGATGCGTTCATGAACGTATTGAACCCCACGGACGAGATTCGGTACGGTTCGCAGAAAGTATTGATTCCGCTGAACGGTCTGATCGACAAGTATGCGCCCAACATTACGCAGATGTTCAAGGACCACCCGGAAGTGAAGAAGTCCATTACGACGACGGACGGGAACATATACGGGCTTCCGCAATTTTTCATAGAGCCCCAGCACGTGCGGGTTCCGGATAAATTCTATATCAATGTGGCCTGGCTGAAGAAATTGAATCTGGCCATGCCGACGACGATTGACGAATTCTACAATGTGCTGAAAGCCTTCAAGACGCAGGATCCGAACGGCAACGGCAAGGCGGATGAAGTGCCGGTATTGTTCTATAATGCGGCGCCGAATGCCACGATTATCGATTACCGGGCCTTTAATAACTTTTTCAGCATCTTCAGCGCTTTCGGCATCACGGATTATTTCATGGTGAAGGACGGGAAGGTACTGGCCGGGTTCATGCAGGACGGGTACAAAGATGCCTTGAAGTTTACGGCCAAATTATATGCGGAGAAGCTGCTCGATAACGAGAGCTTCACGATGAACGAAGCGGAAGCAAGAGCGAAGGGGAGCGCCCCGGACAGCGTAGCCGGAACGTTCTCCAAGATGGCGGAATTCCAACTGGTCGGGAACGACAAGATTCCGGATTACGATATTTTGCCGCCGCTTAAAGGTTCGGACGGCACGCAAGTTTATCGCGTGTTCCCGACGCCGGTACTGAAATCGATGTTCGCGATTACAAGTGCCAACGAATATCCCGAAGCGACGATCCGATGGATCGATCACGCCTTCTCGGATGTCGGCGCGCTCGAATTCAGCAACGGTCCGGAGAACGTAAGCTGGCAATGGATAGATAAAGATAAAGGCGTCTATACGCAGATTGCGCCTCCGGAAGGCGTAAGCTTTGCAGAGTTCAGGCACAAGAACACGCTAGGCGCGATGACGCCGTATTACAACTCCGAGAGGCTGACGCAAGTGCCGAACGAGCAGGCCAAGCGGTTGGCTGCGCAAGTGGAGAAGGTGCTGCCTTACATGCCGACGGAAATATTCCCGGATGTGTATGTGGACGAAGCTCAGGCACAGAAGCGCGCCGATCTGACTGCCACGATCTCGCCGTACGTCATGTCGATGATGGCCCAGTTCATAACGGGAGCTGCCGATATTGACAAGGAATGGACGAATTATATCGATTCCTTGAACAAGATGGGAATGAACGACCTGCTCGCGATTCAGCAAGCTGCCTATGATGTATACGCCAATGCGAAGTAAATTCCGGCACAGGTAAATGAAGGGAAAGCCATTCGACTGCAGGATGAGCTTTCCCTGTTTTATCACATGCCGGCGGAAGATGCCTGAGATGGATTTCAAGCAAAGAATATGGCCCGGCGAAAGGGAGGTGAGGGGGTATATGCAGATAATCTTGCACGGAGGATGACATGTACAGGCTAAGCAACAAGCAACGAGCAACGTACATTCCAAACACGAAAGAGGGAGTATGATGAATCGAACGCAACGGAAAAGGGGTAACGTCATCATCGTTTTTGCCATTGCCGGATTGCTGGTTTTCAGCCTCATGTTTATGAAAACGTTTGCGCCTCGTGCGTACGCGGAAACGCCGAATGAATATGTGGACCTGGGCTTCGGGTTGTTTCCGCACTTTGGCCTGAATACGTTCACGAACGGGTTGACCGGCAGAGAAGGAAGCGACCCGGTCAGCGTGAACTATCCTTCCACCTTGTTCAACCCGACGGATTTCGACCCCTACCAGTGGGCCGAAGCGGCCAGCGCGGCCGGCATGAAGTACATCATTTATACGGTGAAGCACCACTTCGGGTGGAGCGGTTGGGATACCGCATACTCTGCTTATGATGTCGCGACGAGCTCGGTGCCGAATCTGGATACGGTGCAAGAGGTGAAGGACGCTTGCGATTATTACGGCTTGAAGCTCGTCCTGTACTATTCCGCGCTCGATCGGACAAACTTCCCGGACCCGAAAATTCCCGGGCACGACTGGACGAACAAGAATGCGGACTATACGCAATTCGTGAAGGATCAGATGACGGAGCTGCTGACGAATTACGGCACGATAACGGGTGTCTGGTTCGATGCGGCGAAGGCGATTACCCATGCGCAAGCCGTCGAAATCAAAAATCATATCAAAAGCATTCAACCGGATACGTTGGTGATGTTCCATCATAAGGACAAGGACGACATCTCCGACGTTCGAATCAAGGAACAGGTCGAAGGCCTTCCGCCGGTCAACAATCAAATTCCTTGGGAGAACGCCTGGTATCTGAACAGCAACACGAACGACAGATATTGGTCATTCAGCAACAACGTGACTCCTCAACTAACGGCGGTGCAAATCGCGAACCAGCGGGATTTGTTGAATGCCCGCCATGCCTCTTACGCACTAGGCGCTTCGCCAGGGCCGAACGGGAAGCTCCCGATGGCCATCTACAATCGTCTTGTTGAAGTCGGGAATTATCCGCCGCCGCAGCCCGTGGCCGGCGATGATGCGGATCCGGCAATCGCTTATACCGGAACTTGGAATCATATCGCGAGAGCGGAGAGCTTCAACGGCACCTTGTCCTGGAGCAACACGCTCGATGCTGCAGCTTCTTATACTTTCGATGGCACAGGTGTTGAACTGTACACCCAGAAAGGGACGGGAGGGGGCAAATTCGACATTTATCTGGACAACGTCAAGGTGCTTACCTATGACTCCTATGCTTCTTCGATCCTGCATCAGGTGCTCGCATACCAGACAACGGGTTTATCCGCCGGCCCCCATACGATCCAGGTCGTCGTGACGCATACGAAAAACGCGAATTCGTCCAATTACAACGTCCACGTCGACTATATCAAAGCGCTGGAGTCGGCGCCGACTGTCGTGGAAATCGATAATACGGACGCGAATATCGACTACGCGGGAGATTGGAACAGCATCGAGCGCGCGCAAAGCCATGACGGCACGATCTCCTACAGCAATACGACGAACGATTACGCGGAATATACGTTCAATGGGACGGGCGTACAGTTCTATACGCAGAAAGGACCCAGTGCAGGGAAAATCGGCATTTATCTGGACGATGTCCTGCAGGCGACCTATGATGCTTACGCTTCATCGGGACAGCATCAGGTGCTGGCTTACGATGCGCAAAATCTGACTGCAGGCAGCCACACGATCAAGATCGTCGTGACGGGAACGAAGAACGCGAATGCGAACAACGATTTCGTTCATCTGGATTATTTGAAGATCACGAATTGATCTGGGGGAGGGTGTTCGCTTATGAGACGCAAATGCTGGTTGGGATTCGTGCTCGGCGTCCTGATCTTGTCAACCGTGTCCTTCACGTCCGCGCGCAATACGGCTTTCGCCGACGGGAATGCGACGGATTGGTTCAGCGAAGCCGGGTATGGCGTCATGGTGCACTGGACGACGAAGACGATGCCGGAGTCAGGCTCGCAGAAACCGTTTTTCGAAGCGGTGAACGATTTTGACGTCGGGCTCTTCGCCGAGCAGTTGGAGGAAGCCGGAGCGGGGTATGTCATTTTCACGATCAGTCACAGGCAGATGTACTTGCCGTTCCCGAACGCCGCGCTTGACGCGGTGTTGCCCGGAAGAACTTCGCAGGACAGGGATCTCGTTTCCGACTTGTACGATGCCTTGAATCCCAAGGGGATCAAAATCATCTTGTACTATGCCAACAATGCAAGCGATACGAACGACCACCCTTGGTATGTCGCCAGCAAATTCGATGTGGATAATAGCTATTTTGCCCAATTGCAATACGACATTACGACGGAGATCGGGCTGCGGTACGGCGATAAGGTGGCCGGATGGTGGATCGACAACTGCCATGAATCGAGCGGGAACGATAATAAGTTCGGCGATTTCAGCGCCTATTCGGCCGCGCTGAAAGCAGGCAATCCGGATCGCATCGTCGCTTACAATTTCAGCGGAACCGGGTCATGGGATTCGAACAAACCGGCAGGTATTGAAGATTACGCGGCCGGCGAGCAGTGGAGCTTGTCCCGGTTGCCGGCGTCCCGATTCTCCGGGGAAACGTCTTCGCAATGGCATACCGTGGTCAATATGGATTATGGCAACGTCCCGTGGTATTACAATGGCGCGAAGAACATCTCTCCCAACTACAGCAATGAGAAGGTAGCGAATTATATTCGCAAGGTGATGCTCAAAGGAGGCGTGTTCTCTTATAATTCGGCTCCCTATCAGGAGGGCTACATGGATGACAGCACGATGAATCAATTGCGCGTCATCAAGAGAGCGATCCGCGTCGTGGAGGAGAACGGCGTAAGCATAGCGGACAACTACAATCCGGGCATCGCGTATACCGGCTCCTGGTCGCACATTACCCAGGCATCCAATTACAACGATTCCGTCTCCTATTCCACTGCGGCGAACGCTACCATGGAGTATACCTTCAACGGAACATCCGTCAAGCTGTATACGAAGAAAGGGCCCGGCGCGGGCATCTTCGATATTTATCTGGACGGCGCGCTGGTGGACACGTACGATTCGTATTCCGCCGCAGGCGTGTTCCAGGCGGTTGCCTACCAGAATGCGTCTTTGGCTGCCGGCAACCATAAGATCAAGGTGGTGGTCACGGGCACCAAGAACCCGAATGCGAGCGGGAAGAACGTTCATGTCGACGGGATCGAATTTTCGGGCAACCAGACTCCCGCGCCTACCTATACCCAGGTTGACGATACAAGCGGTCTCATCGGCTACAACGGTACCTGGAGTCATATTGCCAGAGCCCAAAGCTTCGACGGAACGATATCCTATAGCCATGCAGCGAATGCTTATGCGGAATACACGTTCAACGGAACGGGGATCAAGCTGTACACGCAGAAAGGGCCCGGCGCTGGGATCTTCGATATCTATCTGGACGGAGTGCTGGCGGACACGTACGATTCCTATTCTTCCACGGGCATGCACCAGCAATTGGCGTATGACCAGCAAGGCTTGTCCTCGGGCTCGCATACGATCAAGATCGTCGTGACGGGAACGAAAAACCCGAATGCGTCGAATGACTATGTGCACTTTGATTACCTGAAAGTAACGAATTAGCCAAATAAGGATAGGAGGCGCGTGAAGTATGATGCTTGTGCGTAAAAGCTTCAATCGAAGATTGAGCTTTCTGGTAGCGTTCATCCTGCTCATCAATTGCGCATGGTTCTCATCCTCCGCTTATGCCATTCATTCAACCTGGGTCAAGAGCTCTCTTCCGATATCGGCTGACGAAATGAATCATATTCCGGCGTTCTACGGGGCTTTGTCCGGAGGCGTATCCCTGTCTTACGTGCCGCAGACGACGAGTATCGATGCGTATCCGTACGTCAGAGGCTTTAATCAAGGCAGCGACAGAGCCACGTATACGCTGGACGTCGCGGCAGGAGCCGGCGGTTCGTATGAGGTCAGGATCGTGTACCGGTTCCAGAAGACGCAGCCATACGCCGTTAAAATCAGAACCAATGGCGGCACTCCGATTACGCATACGACAGTCAAGTCGACCGGGATTCCCCAGTACCCTCTGCTGAAGTATACCCGTCAAGTGGTAGGGACGCTGGATTTGCAGGAAGGCTTGAATACGGTAGAGTTCTATATCAGCAATGCCAATTCCAATTCGGAATCCTTCAATCTGCAAGCATTGGAATTTATCAAAGTAGATCAGAAGGCGGCCATTCAGGCGCGCGCGGACGCGAAAAAAGCGGATACGCAATGGATGATCGACGGCAAGTACGGCTTGTTCACGCAATGGGGCCCGCTCGGCATGTCCTCTTATCGGACGATATCCATTCACCCGAACGAGGATCCGAATGTAAGCAATATCCAGCAGGCTTATGCGGCTTACGTGGATGCGGTCAATGCGTTCGATGTCGAAGCATTCGCGGACATGGTGGAGGAAACCGGCGCTTCCTGGTGCTTCTTCACGACCTCGCACGGTTTGATGTTCATCCCGGGACCGATCCAGGCCGTCGAGAACATTTCGCCGAATCGGACAACCTCCAGGGACCTCATCATGGAGGTGGCGGATGCCCTGGCGGCAAGAGGAATCAAGACGCTGCTCTACTTCCATATGGGGTCGATGGACGATGCCTGGATGAATGCCGTCGGCTACAAAACGAAGGATAAGACAACCTATTTCAACAACTTGACTTCCATCCTCACGGAGATCAGCACGCGTTATGGCAACAAAGTATGGGGTTATTTCCTCGATGACTTCTACAAGCGATATTATTCGAGCGACCAGCTGCCTCTCGAGGGACTCTTCGACGCCTTGAAGACGGGATCGACGAATAACAAAGCGGTCATGTACAACATTAACAACAATGTGGCGCCCTCGGTCTTCCTGGACGCGATGGCGGAAGATTTGGGGTCCAATCGCGGATACATGGGCCTGCCGCCAGCCAATCTGTTCGGGCCTGACAAGTCGTATGAAGGACTCACGCCTCATTTTACGTTTACGATGCAGGCGGTGCCTTGGACACCCAGGAAAAATTCCAACTTCAAGTCCAATCCCGTGGACCGGGTGATTCCGATCGATGACGGGAATGCAGACGTCGTCTATACAGGCAGCTGGAGCCAGCAGGCCAGCGAGGGCAGCTATCTGGATACGGTGAAATATTCGGCGACGGCTAACGATTCAGCGGCGTATACCTTCGTCGGAAACAAAGCGTATGTGCACGTCGCGAAAGGGCCGGATGCCGGGAAGATGGACGTCTACATCGATGACGTGCTGGCGGCTTCGGATATCGACACCTATGCGGCCGCCGTCGAACCGAATGCCTTGGCGTTCACCAGCGCGACGTTGTCGGCCGGCACGCACACGGTCAAGGCGGTCGTGAAGGGGACGAAATCCGCAGCTTCGTCCGGAACCCGCATTTATCTGGATACGCTCGATTATCAGCGTAAAGTTTACGAATTGACAGACCCGGTTCATAACAAATACGGCTTGACCAATTATTTCAAGCGGATGGATGCCGCGGATGTACCGCTCAGCATTAATCTGCTCGTGACCAGAGACGTCAATCCGACGATCAACTTCGTCAATCCCAAATCGCTGGAATACATGAAGTTCATTAAAGAGGAGGTCAAAGGCGATTCCGTAGACGATCAGCGCAGAGCGATTGCGTATACCGGGAACTGGCAGAAACAGCCAAGCGTCCCCGGAGCGTTCGAAGATACGTTGACGACAAGCTCCACGCCTGGCGATTATGCGGAGTATACGTTCGAAGGCAAAGGCTTGAAGCTGCTGACGAAGACGGCGAATAACGGGGGCGTGATGGATATCTTCATCGATAACCAACTCGTGAGCTCCTTCGACTCGTATTCCGCGAATCCTGCTTACAGGGTCGTGGCTTACGAGACAAAGAGCTTGGCGCCGGGCACGCATACGGTACGGGTCGAGAACGCCAGCTCATCCGGCAGCGACCGCGTTCACGTCGATTATATCGGAGTTTACGATGGGGTTAAGATTGACGACAACAACGCCAAGATTGCGTATTCCGGCAGTTGGAATCATGTCGATCAAGCGGACAATTATTACGAATCCGTCTCTTACAGCGGCGCGACGAACGCCGCGGCGACGTATAGCTTCTATGGGTCGGAGGTGAAGTTGGTCGGCAAGAAGGGTCCCGGGACGGGCAAAGTCAAAATTTACATCGACGACGTGCAGGTCGCACTCGTGGACACGTATAGCGCCCAGACCGATTATCAGCAGGTGCTGTACGAGAACACTTCCCTGGCAACAGGGACTCATACGGTCAAGATGGTGATCGCCGGCCAGAAAAACGCGGCTTCTTCCGGCTACTCGGGTCAGCTCGATTATATCCAGACGTTCGACAGCACGCTCGGCGACGGGACGACGCCGCCGGAGGAGCCGCCGGAGGAACCGCCTGTCGGAGATACGTTCGTGGACGATACGGATTGGAGGATCTCGTATAGCGAAGGCTGGCATTCCATCGAGCGAGCCCAAAGCTATAACGGCACGATAACCTATACCAACACCGCGAACGCTTCGGCCGAATACGCTTTCGAAGGCACGGGCGTGAAGCTGTACACGCAGACGGGGCCAGGCGCCGGCATATTCGATGTTTATATCGACGACGTCCTGCAAACGAACTTCGACAGTTATTCTTCGACGGGGGCTCATCAGGTGCTGGCGTTCGACAGACAGGATCTAAGTCCGGGCGAGCATACGTTGAAAGTCGTGGCATCGGGCACGAAGAATGCGAGTGCTTCCGGCTATAATGTCCATCTGGACAAGATCGTCGTCTCGAATCCGGAGCCGGCCCCGACTCCTACGATTGTCGAGGATACGGACTCGGAGCTTGTCTACAGCGGCAACTGGAATCATATCTCCAGGGCGGAAAGCCACGGCGGAACGCTCAGTTACAGTACGGCTGCGAATGCATCCGTTACGTATGCGTTCGACGGCACCGGCGTGAAGCTGTACACGCAGACGGGGCCGGGCGGGGGCAAGATGGATATCTACGTCGATGACGTGCTGCAAACGACCTTTGACAGCTATTCGTCACCGGCGCAGCATCAGGCTCTGGCATTCGATATCCGGAATCTTCCGCAGGGGACGCATACGATCAAGATGGTCGTGACCGGCACCAAGAATCCGAATGCCACCAATGTTGTTTGTCATCTCGATTATTTGGAAATTACGACTTAGTGGAAGGTCAAGGCCATTGGAGCGCTTGCTCCGGTGGCCTTGTAGCCGCGGAGCACTAGACGCATTTGATGAACTTCGATGTCAAGTGAAAAGAAGGTGGGCAAGGAATCAAACCGGGGGAAATCTCGGCGATGTTCCAGGAGAATCGGTTGTGCGAAGCTTTGTATGGCTTAGTGGCAGCACCTTTAATCGTTTTCCTGTTGCGATTTCATAGAATTCCTCTACAATGGAATCCAAATGATGTGTGATGATAAAGGGGCTAAACGAGGATGATATGGCGCAATTGGAAGCTGCACCGGCTCAAGCATCGATTGATATTCGCTTTCCTGATCGTCATTATCGTACCGTTCAGCTTATTCCAATTGCTCTATTATTGGCAGCAAGAAAAGACGATATGGAAGAACATCAGCATGCAAAATTACGGTCACTTGAATGTGGTGAAGAATGATTTCGAATCGTTGAAATTTGAAATGCTGCGCGGCATTATTCTATTCGAACAGAATCGGAGCGCCGTTTCCCAGCTTGCCGGAGACAGCTTGCTGTCGACACCGGAAGCGCAGAAGAGCATCCTGGCGCATATGGAAAAGTCATTTCAAACGTTCAAGTTTTACAATCACGATGTCATGATCTTTTTGTTCGACACGAAAGGAGCGATGGTTTCCCTTCAACCGGACAGCACTGCGGCTTCCTTCAACCCGAGCAATCTTCGCGCCGAATGCGCGCAGCCGGATGAGTGGGTTTACAAATCCGCCGCTTTCGAATACTTGCAGACGTGTTCCTATTTGTACGATCGCGAACACAAGCCGATCGGAACGGTTCATTTTATACTGAATATCAAGGTATGGCTAAGCTCGATCGTAAAGCACTTATCGTTAAAGCAGGACTACTTTATCGCTGCCGCAGACGGAACCATTTTGACGGGAACGAATTCGGGTTCTTCCTTCAAGCACGCCGCGCTCGCTGCCGAAATCAAGCAGCGGGCGGAAGGTTCCTATCTGGATCGTTCTTCCTCCAGTGTTGTCAATTACACGCACTTGCCCTCCATTCAGCTATACATGGTCAGTCAATTTCATCTCAAATCGATCATTGGCGACATGAATGTGCTCCAGCGCAACCTGCTGATCTCGGTGGGGGTGCTCATGGTCGTGTTTATATTGATCACGTATTTCATCTCCTCCACCATTACGAGGCCGCTTATGGTATTGCAGAAGAAGATGAAGCATGTCGCCAGAGATAATCTGAAGGTCAGCGTCTCGGAGAAAGATTATAGCGGCGAAGTGCTTGAATTGTGCCGCTCTTTCAATGTGATGGTGAGCGACATCAATGTATTGGTCGAGAGGTTGAAGAAAGAAGAGCGACAGAGAGAATCGTTCCACTACAAGATGCTGCTCTCCCAGCTGAATCCTCATTTTCTGATCAATGCTCTGAATCTGGTCAAGTGGAATGCCATCGATCGCAAAGATGCGACAACGCACGAGATCTGCGCATCGCTTGGTACGCTTCTGGAGACGAGTCTCAATTCGGAGATCGATCTGATTCATTTGAGGAATGAGCTGGACTTGATCGGGGCCTACCTGAATATCCAGCAGCTTAGATATAAGGACAGGTTTCGCGTTGTATATGAGATCGAACACGGCTTGGAGCATATGCTGGTGCCCAAATTCTCCATGCAGCCGTTGGTTGAAAACTCGATTATCCACGGATTTTCCAGGATGAAGGAAGGTGGAGTCATCCGGATTTCCGCCAGATCGGAAGGCAATCAGATGATCCTCGAGGTCGCTGACAACGGACAAGGAATCCATACGCCCAGAAGCCGCAGCAGCAGCCTTCATAAGGGCGGGATCGGCATCGCGAACCTGAATGAGCGGTTGAAGCTCATGTTCAGGCAGGAAGCATGGCTTGAAATGGCGGATGCCCATCCCGGCACGATCGTACGTTTGCGTTTTCCGCTGCTGCACGCCGAGCCCTACAAGAAGGAGGATGAAAGGGATGTGGAAGGTACTGCTGGTCGAGGATGAAGAGCTCGTCCGCGGATTTCTGCGAGCGAATATTCCGTGGCACGAACACCATTTTGAAGTCGTCGGCGAGGCGGCGGACGGGCAGGAAGCGATCACGATCATACGCGAGCTGCAGCCCGATTTGGTCATCGCGGACATCATTATGCCGATGATGGATGGTCTTGAGCTGCTTAGACAGAGCAAGGAAGAGGGCTATGCCGGATTATTCCTGATGCTGACGGGCGTCAATGACTTCGAGCATGCCCGGGAGGCGCTGGAGTACGGAGCATGGAACTACTTGCTCAAGCTTTCACTGACGACGGATTCCTTGATAGCGATTCTTAACAAAGCCAAGCTTGAGCTGGAGGATCGCAGCCGCAAACGGATGAAGAGCCAGCACTTGCAATATCATCAAGTGATGAAGCAGATTTGGGAACTCGCCCAATCCGATTCCGAACCTGAATCCGATGCCGGGCGCTTCCCGCAGGAAGATCTGCCGTGGCTCCGCCGATACTTGTATATTGTTCTTGCATTCCCTGAACAAGGCGCCGCGCATGCATTCGCAGATTCGTTCATTCAGCAAGGTCGAACGATCGTGTATCGATACCTGCTGCACGGCCTGGAGCATCATATAGTCTGGACTGACGAACCGCAATGGCAGCCGGCCTCCTTCGGATTCGAGCGGCCCAGGCCGTATGCAATGGGCCGCATCGAGTCGTGGCCGGAAGTGTATCGTTGCTGGACGAAAGCATATACCGAATTGCATCGCCATTGGTACGCAGGCGAAGGCATCGACGTACGGACGGAAGACTTCGGCATCCTGGACGGATCGCCTGCCATCGCCTATGCGACGGAACGCAACCTGGTCCATCTGTTCGAGGAGCATAAGGCGGATGCTTTCTCGGAAGCGCTGGATCGTGCATGGTCAGAGATGGCTCGCAGACGGACAAGCTTGCATAGGGTGAAGGAGACCGCCGTCCGGCTTTGCCGATTGTTTCAGCCGCAGACGAACGGCGGTCAGGGACATCTTCATGCAATCAGCCATTCCATAAACCACTGGGCGCTGCGGGACCGACTGAAGCAAACGTTCTTGCGATGGATTCAGGAATGTCTGGCACAGAAGGGTGCAAGGACGGACCACCCGCAGATCAATCAGATCATTCAATACGTGCATGATCACTACGAAGAGCCGATCACCCTGGAATCGGCGGCAAAGTATGTTGCGATGGATAAATTTTATGTAAGCGGACTATTCAAGAAGAAAACAGGAGATTCGTTCGTTCAATATTTGCAGAAGCTCCGCGTCGAGAAGGCGAAGAAATTGTTGTGGGAAACCAATGACAGTCTGAGTGCCATCGCGACCCGCGTCGGGTATGCCGAAGACAACTATTTGAACAAGATTTTCAAGCGATGGGCAGGCATGACGCCGTCCGATTATCGCAAATCAAAGCCGTAAGCGTGCAACGGCTTCTTTTTTTTGCAGCGTACCCGGAGGCAAGAACGTAAAATCGTACCCTTCATTCGCTAAATTTGAAGCTGGCTGGCAGACACCCCGACCCGCTAAAGTAAAGAGAGAATCCTGATCTCAAGTCAGTCCAGCAAGGGGTATGGAACAATGCGAATGATTCGACGAACCTGGTTCAAGCGAATGTGGCGCTATCGCATGTATTACCTGATGGCAATGCCGGGTTTGGTTTATTTTCTGGTGTACAAGTATTTCCCCATGTACGGTATGCTGATTGCTTTCAAGGATTTCAGCATCCCGGACGGAATCTCTGCAAGTCCTTGGGCCGATCCATGGTACAAGCATTTCAAGTATTTTTACGACTCCCCCTATTTTTCGCAGCTGTTGACGAACACGATATTAATTAGTCTGTACAAGTTGTTTTGGGGAATGGCCCCTTCGATTTTGTTTGCCATCCTGTTGTTTGAATGCCGCTATTTGATCCTCAGAAGACTGAGTCAGACGTTCAGCTATATGCCCCATTTTCTGTCATGGGTTATTATTTACGGCATTGGGCTTGTCTTTCTCTCCGAAAGCGACGGACTGGTGAATCGCTGGATAACCGAACTCGGGTTTTCAGCCATTCCGTTCTTTACCTCTCCCGACATTTTCCGCTCTGTTCTTGTCGGGTTAAGCGTATGGAAGGACCTGGGATGGGAGGCGATCATTTATCTGGCCGCGATGACGTCGATTGCTCCCTCCCTGTATGAAGCGGCCCGCGTAGATGGTGCCAGTCGGATGAGGATGATATGGCATATTACGATGCCCGGCATTCGTACTGTCGTCATCATGCTGTTCATTCTCAAGCTCGGTCACGTGATGGATGCCGGATTTGAACAAGTGTACATTCTGTATAATGTTACGGTCTATCCGGTCGCGGATATTCTGGATACCTGGGTGTATCGGACGGGACTTGAGCAGCTCAATTTCAGCTTGGCGTCGGCGGTCGGTGTCTTTAAATCGATTATCGGTTTTGCTTTGGTCGTGTTTACTAACAAGTTGGCGAAGAGGTGGGGGGAAAATATATGGTAGCGGGCAGAGGAGATCGAATCTATCAAGCCTTCATTGCATTGTTCCTGCTTATCGTCGGCCTCATCTCGGTGTTCCCGATTCTGTACGTCGTTTCGGTGTCCATTACGCCATTCTCCGAGGTGATTAAACATGGCGGGTTTCTCATCATCCCCAGGTCGGTTACGTTCGAGGCGTACAGGCATTTATTGACGGACCCGGCATCCTTGCTCCCCGGAGCGTTCGGCATCAGCGTGCAAGTGACTGTCATCGGGACTGTCGTCAACCTGGTCCTGAATGCGCTGCTCGCTTTTGCGCTGAGCAAGAAAGGGATGCCGCTTCGCTCCGCCATGTTGTTCTTTGTCGTCTTTACGATGTTGTTCAATGGCGGACTGATCCCGACGTATCTGATCGTGAAGTCAACGGGACTGCTCAATACGATCTGGTCGCTCATTGTTCCCACAGCAGTCGCTGCGTTTAATGTGCTGTTGATGAAAAGCTTCTTCGAGAACTTGCCCGAAGAGTTGTTCGAATCGGCTCATCTCGACGGTGCGACCGAATTCTCTCAATTAACGCGCATTGCGCTGCCATTATCGTTGCCGGTCATTGCGACGGTCGGCTTGTTCTACATGGTAGGGCATTGGAACGTATTCCTGCAGGCCGTCCTTTATATCAGCAATCCCGATCTGCAACCGCTGCAGGTAGTTGTCCGAAAGATGCTGCTTGCCATGCAGGAAGTCGATTCGCAACGGGCGGCAGTGCCTGCGTTGACGATGCGAATGGCTGCCATCGTGCTGGTAAGCTTGCCGGTTATCGCCGTCTATCCCTTCCTGCAGAAATACTTTACCCAGGGAATGTTGATCGGCGCCGTGAAAGGTTGAACAGGGCTTCAGCCCTTTTAACAATATTATCGAGAGGGGTTCATCTACGATGTCCACCAAGAAGAAATGGTCGCTGCCTGTCGTTTTCCTGCTCGCATTCGCTTTATTGATTACTGCTTGCGGGTCCGGCAATGCAGTCAAGTCCGGCAGTTCGGCAAGCGCTCCCGACGGCTCGGCAGCTGCGGGTTCGGATTCTCCCGAGGGGACGGCGCAACACGGCAGCAAGCTTACGATTGAAGCCACTTATATGCATAGCCAATCCTTGCCGCAGGAAGATCCGATCAGAAATTTCATCAACGAGAAGTTCAATGTCGATTACACGGTCACCACGTATCCTTCGAATGAGGAATACGTCAATATGCTGAACGTTCGGGTGGCTTCCGGCAATGCGCCTGACATCATGTACCTGACGAAGGATCAGCTGCGGGAGTACAACAAGGCCGGCTTGCTGCTGGACTTGACTCCGCATCTGGGCAAGCTAAGCAACGTTGGACCGTTCCTTGGCACCAAAGATCCGTTCCTCACGGCAACATTCGGCGGCAAGGTAATGGCGGTTCCGCGTCTGCGCGGCATTCCGGCCATCACCTTCTGGATGCGCCAGGATTGGCTGGACAAGGTCGGGCAATCGGTGCCGGCCAATCTGGATCAATTGTATGCGGTTCTCAAGGCGTTCACGGAGCAAGATCCGGACGGCAACGGCAAGAATGACACATACGGAATGACCGGCGTAGGCAAGATGGATTCCTTTCTTCCGATATACGGCGCATATGGCGTCGGTTTGCCAGGTACCTTCTATTTGCAAGACGGCAAGCTGGTGAACTCGTTTTACGATCCCAATATGGTTCAGGTGCTGGAGTATATCAAGAAACTCATATCCGAAGGGTTAATCGAACCCGATTTCATGTCCAATACGAACGAGAACCAATCGCTGGAGAAAGTGTACCAAGGCAAGGCCGGACTGACCTACACCCATTGGGGAACGATTACGAAGACGGATAACCAGAAGCAAATTCTGGCCGTCAATCCCAATGCGAGATGGGTGCAAGGCGGCTCGATCTCCGGACCGGGCGGAGACTATAATTCCAACTATGATTTGGGCGGCAATTCGGGATTTCTGGCGCTTCCCAAGACGTTGGAGAAAGACCAGGAGAAGATCAACCGGGTGCTGGAGCTGATTAATTTCCTGTCCTCGACCGAAGGATCGAACCTTGTGATGTACGGTATTGAAGGGACACATTACAATATCGAGAACGGGAAAGTCGTGCCGACTCCGCTGCTCGACAAGGAAGGCGGATACTATGTGGTCCATCAAATTCTCGGACGCAAGGAGCCGGAATACTTGTACACCAAGTTCCCGAATGATGTTGAACACGTGGATTTTGCCAGCAGTCTTCCGAAGCTGGAGACGTTGAACGGCTTCGTCACGGCTCCGGAAAACTATAATCATGCCGATGCGCTGCGTTATGCGGAAGAAGAATTTGTGAAGTTCATCTATGGCCGCCGTCCGTTGACCGAGTATGACAAATTTCTGAATACGTTGGAAACGACATTCAATTACAAAGCATACCTGGAGAAAGCGGAGAAGGATCTGAAGGAAACCGGGTTAGTCAAATAGCCGAAGCCAGTCAGGGAAGGGGTGAATGCGTCGTTCACCCCTTTGCACAATGTCGAGGAAGGTGAGCAAATGGGCAAAGCTTGCGAGGAAAGAACGCTGACCGCAGATGTATTGGTAATCGGGGGCGGGACTGCGGGCTGTTTCGCGGCGGCGGCAGCGGCTTCGGAAGGAGCAAGCGTGGTTCTGCTGGAGCAGGACTTTGCTTTGGGGGGCGCCGGTATTCGGGGATCCATCCATTTCTATTGGTACGGGTCGACAGGCGGGGCGCAGCTTCAGGTCGATCGTGCCGTCGCTGATCTGTATCCGAGCTTCGGCGCCAAGTCGGTCGGATTCCATCCCGACGCCAAGCGGACCGTCATCAATCAAGTCATGCTCAGGGAACGAGTCGACATCCTGTTCGGCGCCATGGTGTACGAGACTTTGCGGGAAGGCGACCGCATCCAGGGAGTGCTTGCAGCAACGGAGGAAGGCCCGCTTCGCGTACATGCCGGCATCGTCATCGATGCGAGCGGGGATGGCGATGTGGCGGCGGCAGCCGGGGTTCCCTATCAGATGGGGCGGGAACGGGACGGCATTGTCCATGTTTACTCCATGGTGCCGAGAGTCGTGCTGCACGATCAGCGGGTCGACAGCATTAATTTCGACTCGGGATGGGTGGATCCTACCGATCCATGGGACATCTCGAACGCCCTGATGGAAGGGCGCAAGCAAATCTATGACATTGCCGGACAAGGCGAATGGAAGCTTCATAACCAAGTGAAGCCGTTCGATCACCTGATCGGCATCAGTCCGCAAATTGGCATTCGTGAATCCCGACGAGTGCTCGGAGCGTATCAACTTTCGTTCGACGATTGGGTCATGAATCGCCAGTTTGACGACCGAATCATGCGTTGCATGTCGCATTATGACAATCATGGCATCGATGTCGGCAACGAAACGCTGGTCAGTCAAATTTGGAAGCTGGTATTGCGTCTGGACATGCAGAAGATGGCTTGCGATATTCCGTTTCGAAGCATTCTGGCATCGGAAGTGAAGGGATTACTCCTCGCAGGCAGATGCATCTCGCTGGACCGGGATGCGTCGATCGGCATTCGGATGCAGCGCGACATGCAGAAGCTCGGCGAGGCGGCGGGCGTCGCGGCTGCGCAGGCGATCCGACACGGGCAGCTTCCTGACGAGATTGATATCCGCCTTTTGCAAGCCAGACTTGTCGAACGCGGTGTTCTCAAGCCAGGGGAGCATCCCGCTGGAGTTTCCTTCCCGAATTTGCAATTCGAGAAGGGTGAGCTGGCTGGCTTGTCATTGAACACGGACATTGCTGTTCGAAATGTGGCGCGAATCGTAAACTACCTCGGCAGTGAGGACAAGGCGGAACAAGGGCGCGCGCTCTGGTGGATCATGCACATTGGCGATCCTGCCAAGGAAGCTTTGCTGCAAATATGGCACAACACAGACTCCCCGATCGCAACAAGGCGGGCAGCGCTGCAGGCGATGGCTCTTATTCGCATTAAGGAGGCGGAGCAGCCGCTCATAGAGATGCTGGCAAGCCGGCAAGATCCGGATTGGAAGCTGGCCGCCGTCTTGCTGCGTTACCTTGGCTGCAAAGATGCATGGCGTGAAGCCGTCGAATGGCTCATTTCCTTCCGATATGCAAGCAAAGATGCGCCTCTCCTCCTGCAATATTTGGGCGAGATTGCCGGGCAGCTTGCAGATGCGGACAAAGAATGGGTCATCGCGAAAGTGCATGAATGGCTGGCCAGCCCGCAGATCGGCGAAGCTTACGTCATGCCTCGCGGCCATCGAACCGTCCATTTTCGCTGGAGCCTGGAGATCGGCGCGGGAAGCTTGCTGTACGCGCTGGGGGATCGGATGACGGCGATCGATATATGGCGCGAATGTGCGAAATCCGATCGCCGATATATTCGCAATGCTGCGATCAAGGCGCTTGAGAAGGTGGAAAAAATTACCATACAGATGGAGCTTGGTTTATGATGCAAGGTTACGATATCGGCGAATTCGATGTTATCGTTCAGGGCGGCGGGCCGCAAGGCATGTTTGAGGCAGTGCGTCAGAGACAGCGCGGTCAACGCGTCTTGTTGATTGAAAGCCGGAGCTGTCTGTTGTGGCAGATAGCCCGCGCCAAGCAGGGTGAACCCGTGATTGCAGAGGATTTCACGGATGCTGTCAGGCATTCGTTTCTGAATCAACTGGAAGCTTACAACGCCATCCGCGGCGGGAAGCTGGAACCCGGCTTCGCGGAAATTGCCGCCGATCAATGGCTGTTGTCCCAGGGAGTTCAAGTGTTGTTTATGGCCAAACTGCTGCATGCCGATCGGGGCATCGCCACGATTGCGCTGAAAGGCAAGACAGGCCAAGCGGCTGCGCAGCGAATCATCGATTGCCGAGAGTCCGTTAACTCGGGCTTTCGCATAGACGGTCAGCGGCATCCTTTCTCGATATGGACGCTCACGCTTCAGAATGTCCCTTTGCGGCAGCAAGAGCATTTGGAATTGACCGCTTGCAATCGCAGCTTCAAGGCAAGGCTTCGTCAAGGATTCTATGCCAGCGACACGATGGCTGATATTGCATTCCCGAACGACCATGCCTCAGGCATGCCGATCGAAGTTGAATTCGGCCAGGAAGTGACTTCGATTGTAGAAGCCATTCGCGGCCATCGCGAACAATGGTCGAAGGCGATCCTGATCCACCTGGCTGACGAGGCATGGATTCCGGAGAGGCAAGACCAGCTTGTCGATGCAGCCCCGGACCCATTCTGGCATCACATTACAGATCAATTTATCGCGTTGTTTCGGTAGTTGCGGATAACACCACACTCTTCCACGGAGCGCTGGTGTTTTTTTTCGAAATCCGAATCTATAAATTACGAAGTAAGTTCAAGCAGGAGACCTGGCAAGACGCCGGGGCAGTTCCGCAGAAAGCGGAAGGGATAAGTTGGGACCGGCAGCAGCGGGTGGGAGTTGACGGGAGAAGAGTCGAAAATCGACGTAACTCAGTTCGTGGAGCGATAAAGAGCGGGCCGACGACGGCCCGCTCACTGCATATTATTTCTACAGCCTAACCTCGCGCCCCGTCTCCGCCGATTCGTAGATCGCCGACAGGATCTTGATCATGTCGACGCCTTGGTCCGGCGTAATCGTCGGCGTCTCGCGGCCTTGCACGCAGGCGATGAAGTGCATAATGTTCGCCGTATGCTGCGGCACGCCGCCGCCCGGGAACTTCGGGTCCAGGTCGATCAATGCACCGTCCTGTTCGGTGAAGATGCGCAATTGGTCGTTCACAAGGCTGAAGCCGCCTTCGGTACCGCGCCATTCGAGGAACTTCTTCTCGTTCTCCACGTTCGATGCCCAGCTGAATTCGATCTGCAGCACGGCGCCGTTGTCGAAGCGGATGAAACCGGCTGCCAGGTCCTCGACGTCAAACGTGCCTTCCGGAACTTTGCCCGAGGCGTCCGGCCGGTCGGCGAACTTGCGGTACGTCGCACCCGACACCGCCACCGGCTTCGGATTGCCGGCGAGCCAGATCGCCATATCGATCATATGCACGCCCAGGTCGATCAGCGGACCGCCGCCGGACATCTGCTTCGTCGTGAACCAGCCGCCGCGCCCCGGGATGCCCCGACGGCGAATCCAGCCGCAGCGGCCCATGTACAGGTCGCCCATCTTGCCTTCCGCGATGTAGCGCTTGGCGAATTGCGCGGCTTCGCTGAAGCGGTTGTTGCGCATCGTCATGAGCAGCTTGCCCGATCTCTTGGCGGCATCCGCCATCTTCTGCGCCTCGACCGGATTAACCGCATCCGGCTTCTCGCAGAATGCGTGCTTGCCCTGCTCAAGCGCCGCGATCGCGACTTCGGAATGGTATACGTTCGGCGTGCAGATGCCGACGATGTCGATGGACGGATCGGCGAGCAGCTCGCGATAATCGTCATATACCTTCGCACCCGGGAAATCTTTCGCCGCAGCTTCGGCCGACGGGCGGTATGCGTCGCACAGCGCGACGATCTCGACTTCGTTCTTGACCGCGAGCCAACCCGGCAGGTGCGCGCCTTTGTAAATGCCGCCCGTGCCGACTATCCCTACTTTTAACATCGTTCAGCCATTCCCCTTTATCGTTTCCAGCGGCTTGGCGTTGCCGTATACCGGGTATTCCCGCTTCGAGGGAGCAGCCCAATTGACCGCATTGGATATAATCTTGCGCACTTGCGGATTGTAATAGGTCGGATACGTCTCGTGTCCCGGGCGGAAATAGAAGATTTTGCCCGCACCGCGCGTGAAGCAGCAGCCGCTGCGGAACACTTCCCCGCCTTCGAACCAACTGACGAGCACCGTCTCGTCCGGCTGCGGAATGTCGAAGTGCTCGCCGTACATTTCCTCTTGCGCCAGCTCGATATACTCGCCGATGCCTTCCACGATCGGATGGCCCGGATTGACGACCCAGATGCGTTCTTTCTCATCGGCTTCCCGCCACTTCAGATCGCAGGACGTCCCCATGAGCTTCTTGAAAATTTTCGAAAAATGTCCCGAATGCAACACGACGAGCCCCATGCCGCGAAGCACGCGCTGATGCACCTTGTTCACGATTTCGTCCTGAACGTCGTCATGCGCCATATGGCCCCACCAGATAAGCACATCGGTGCTGTCCAGCACCGCGTCGGTCAGGCCATGCTCCGGCTCGTCCAGCGTGGCTGTCGCCACGGTGACGCCGCCGGCCGCTTCCAGACCTTCGGCGATGGCACGATGGATGCCCTGCGGATAGACGGACGCAACTTTCTCATGCACCTTCTCATGCCGGAATTCATTCCACACGGTAACTCGAACAGCTTGACTCATGTCGTCACTCCTTCTGTTGGCCTCTTTTCCCATTCTAATGGAGACGGCGCTGTCAATCGATGGCGATTGCGATCCTTTTCTTACGGGATTCTGTCATCACTATAACCTTTGACGGGACTATGATACAATATTTATACGCGATCCTGTTTCTGTCCGATAGGAGGAACCGGCCCTTATGCATCCCGAAATGCGCCACGAGCAGGTAGTATATCAGAACCCGCGCCTGGCCGTGCGGATCTGGAAGATTCAGTCCGAGGCTCACGCGAACTGCGATCCGATCGAGAAGCTGCGGCGGTCGCCCCCTTGGCACTACCATGAGGAAGTGGAACTGCTGCTTATACTCGAAGGGGAACTGAACGTGTTCTACGGTGAGGAGCAGCTTGCGCTGCGTCAAGGAGACGTCGCCTTGTTCGGTTCCTCCGAGCCGCACTGGACGATGCACACGAGTGGCCAACTGGACTATATCGTGTTTCAGATCAATCTGCATCACTACTGGGACCCCAGCACGATGAACAGCATGAAGCATTTCTCCGAAGTGATCCGTCCGCTCAGCGCCTTGAATTACCTGTTCCGGGAGCATCCGGAAGCGAGACGCCAGATTGCCGAGTTGATCCGGGACATCTTCGACGAAATGAACGCCAGCCAGATCGGTTATGAATTGGCGGTCACGGCCCGAATCAAGAGCATTCTGCTGCTGCTGCTCCGATTCGATACCCGGCGGATGCTGAACTACACGGACAACCAACTGTCTCTGCGGCTTCAGCCCGCCATCGATTACGTCGAAGCGCATCTGCACGAGAAGCTGACTGTCGAAGCGCTCAGCAAGCGTCTTAACATAAGCTATACCTATTTTATCAAATTATTCAAGCAGGCTGTCGGCATGTCGTTCACCGATTTCGTCAATTACAAGCGCATCAAGCGGGCAGAGCAGCAGCTATTGACGAGCGACCTGAGCATCGCCGAAATCGCCGAAGCGGCCGGCATGTCGAATCTCGGCCACTTCTACGATCTGTTCCGCCGCTACAACGGCTGCTCGCCCAAGCAATTCAAGGATCGCCTGCGCGAGCCTTACCATTCCTACAGCTGACCCGACATCCACTGCACCGCGAGACTGACGGCGGAGACGGCGAACCAGACGATGCATCCGAAGACGACCGGCCGGAAGCCTGTCTTCAGCATCGCGCGCAGGTTGGCGCTCAGGCCGATGGCGGTCAGCGCCATAACGATCATGAAATGGGCGGCGAGGCCGGCTAACCGTACGAAGTCGTCGCCGAACAAGCCGAGCGTCTGGAACAAAGATGCGGCCAGAAACCATAAGATGAACCAAGGGAACACCTGCGAGAAGCGGAAAGGAGTGTCCGTTCGATCGGCAGCCTGCCCGCGCTTCTTGCGAAGGCCGACCAGGAACGCGATGGCGAAGGCGATCGGGATGATCATCGTCGTGCGCGCGAGCTTCACGATCATGGCGTAGTCACCCGCTCCATGACTGTAGATATATCCGGCAGCGACGACGGAGGAAGTATCGTTGATGGCGGTGCCTGCCCATGTGCCGAAGGCTTGGTCGGACATGCCGAAGAGATGCCCGAGCGCCGGAAACAGCAGCACGGCGGCAACGTTGAAGAGGAAGATGGTAGAGATCGAATAGGCAATCTCGGTTTCATCGGCTTCTATGATCGGCGACACGGCAGCGATCGCCGACCCGCCGCAGATGCCGGTGCCGACGCCGATCAGTGCGGATAGTTTGCCGGGAATGCGAAGCAAGCGTCCGGCGGCGACCGCCGCAAGGAGCGCCGCGAGCAAGCTGGCGATCATGACGGCGAAGGAATCGACGCCCGTCTGCCAGACGCTGCGCAGGCTAAGCCCGCAGCCGAGGGCGATGATGGCCCATTGCAAAATTTGTTTGGAGCTAAAGCGAATGCCGGCGTGCGCGGCGCGGGGCTTGCCGACCGTATTGCTGACGAGCAAGCCGAGCACGATGCCGAATACGGGTCCGCCGATCAGCGGAAATAGCGAGCCTAGCCAGGCGGATATCAGGGCAATCGCGATGACCAACAGCAGCCCGGGTGTATATGTCCTGATCCAATGCATGTCGAAATCTCATCTCCCCACTCTATACTAGAGAGGTTTGGCGGAGATGACAAGTTCGGATATTTGATAGGGAACATCAGAACTACTGATAAATGGGACGAGCGGCAAGCGGCAGGGAGATAGGGATGCGGGATACGGACGTTCGGAGCGCTAATCGGCGTTCTTGTTGCGGCCGCGATTGCGGTTGTGGCTGCCCAGTACATAATAGCAGGCTGCCGCGGCGATCAGGCCGGCGAAGAGGTAGACCGAATTGCCGGCATAGGCCGTCAGAAGTCCGCTGACTGCGGTGATCGCAAGCGGAACAATTCGCTGCCAGAGCGTAACGGAACGGCCGTTCTGCCAGACCGCCAAGGAATCGGCCAGCAGGCCGTTGTCCGTGAGCTCGGCTTGGCAATATTCGCAGATGCGGCTGTTCGTCGCCGATTGCGGTTGATGACATTGGGGGCATACTCTCGTCATCATGCGGCTCACTGCTCCTCTAACGCCTTAATTCTCACTAATTATATCGGAATAATTGAATTGCGTCAACGAGCGATGTTCGCGCATACGCGGTCCGGCAATTCATCACAAATCCGCGGGAATAGATCATCGTCACGGACATGAATCTATATTAGAAAGTGGGTGGGATGTCGGCGGCTGGAAATGCGGGCATGGCCAAATCGCGAAGGCGGGGTGGGGCCTGGTGGTCAAAATATCGGTCGTCGACGACGAGCCCAGAGTCAGCGTCGGAATCATCCAGCTTAGCGAACAGGACGCGGACGGTCAAAAGATGCAGGCCCGTTCGCAGACCTACCTGATCGGGCAGAAGATCCATATGAATCTGAAACAATATTTGAACGTGGATATGACGGTCGGCATGAGCTCCTTGTACGAGGACGTGTTTATCAAAATTCACGCAGGATTCTCCGACTTCTGTAAGTTTGGGATGAATGCGTCCCAGGCAATGCCTGAATTGCCTTTGTTCGCTTGTTCTTTTCTTCTAAAATATTCTATTATTTGGATGGAAGCGGCAAACTTATCTTCCTAACTTTAACGGCTAAATTGAAGATCACGCCGACAGAGGATCAGGCAAAAGCACTGCTACATACCGTCTTGGCCTATCGAGCCGGTTGCAATGAGGTCTCAGGTTATCATGGACAAATACAGCGTTCCGATCGATACGACCAACAAGATGGGGGACCTCGAACCGTGGTTCGAACAACTGCACTAATCCGAGTCTGGCATGATCCAACTCTACGCTTCGAACCGCGGCGTGCCGGTTATGATGTACGAGACGAATTCGACGTTCCGTTCGATCAGGCCAACGCCGGCCGAGGTACCTATGTTCTTCCTGGACACCGGCTCCGTGGACTGAAAGTGAAGACGTGAAGACGCTGGCCGATGCCGGCATCGAGAAGGTGCGCGACGAGCTGCAGAAGCAGATAGACGCCTGGTGGGCGGCGAACAAGAAGTAAGACGGACATCGCACATCGCACGAACCTGACGACAATGGTCTCCTCGCGGAGGCTTCTTGTTTTTATCCGGTTCGATATCTGAGGAGTTCGACAAATGTTCGATTCACACATAACTGGACAAATGCGAGCGTTCGATGTAACATGGATGTTGTATATAAACATTAATGTTATAAACGAACAAAAGAGGAGTGGAGCTTGTGTCAGTTACCCCGAGATTGAATCGAATGTTCGCGTCGGACGGAAAGTGCTTCGATGTTGCAATCGATCACGGATTTTTCAATGAATTCAGCTTCTTGTCCGGAATCGAGAATATGAAGCAGGCGATCGCCACGGTGATTGAGGCAAATCCGGACTGCGTGCAGCTGAGC
This sequence comes from Bacillota bacterium, assembly GCA_023391635.1. Classification (GTDB taxonomy): domain Bacteria; phylum Bacillota; class Bacilli; order Paenibacillales; family Paenibacillaceae; genus Cohnella. Next base: position 37,100 of record JAEWAQ010000085.1, read on the forward strand.
ATCGGTCAAGCGCGCACGTATCAGCAGATGCCGGGCAAGCTGAAGCCGGGGCTCGTGCTGCGGACGGATGCGGCCAATATATACGGGAAAGAACTGCCGCGGCACCTGTTCAGCGAGTTGGTCGATCAGGCGATCGTGCATGCCGTGCGGCTGGATGCGGTTGCGGTGTGCGTCAACCTGCTGCTGCTGCCGGGTCAGCCGGAGCTGCACCACCAGTGCGTTCGCAACGTTTCGATGTTGAAGTCGGAGTGCGAGAAGTACGGCATGCCGCTCATGGTCGAGCCGCTCGTCATGCTGCCGAACGAAGTGAGCGGAGGTTATATGGTAGATGGGGATATCCGTAAAATCATGGCGCTTGTCCGCCAGGGCGTGGAGCTCGGCGCAGACGTCATCAAAGCCGATCCTTGCGACGATGTGACCGAATATCACCGGGTGATCGAAGTCGCGTCCGGCGTGCCCGTGCTCGTCAGAGGCGGCGGCCGCGCCAGCGACGAGGAAATCGTCGGGCGCACGGTGGAACTGATGAGGCAAGGCGCTTCGGGAATCGTATATGGACGCAACGTCATCCAGCATCCGAACCCGGCCGGCATGACGGCGGCGCTGATGTCGATCGTGCATGACGGCGCCGCGGCGGAACAGGCGCTGGCGTTGCTGAAGGGGGAATAGCAGATGACAGGCAAGATCATTCGCTTCGGCGTCATCGGCTGCGGGCTGATGGGCAAGGAGTTCGCCAGCGCGGCAGCAAGATGGTGCCATCTGACCGACCTGCCTGCAGCGCCTGTCATTACGGCGGTATGCGACGCCAATCCCGCCGCCACGGGTTGGTTTCAGGAGCGCGTGCCGAGCGTGAAGCGTACGTACAGCGATTACCGCGATTTGCTCGCCGACCCGGAGGTTGACGCGGTATATTGCGCGGTGCCGCACAATATACACGAGCAGATCTATATCGATATTATCAAGGCAGGCAAACACTTGCTCGGAGAGAAGCCGTTCGGCATCGACAAGCAGGCGAATCGGGCGATTCTGAAGGCAGTGGAGGAAAATCCGCAAGTCGTGGTTCGCTGCTCGTCGGAGTTCCCCTTCTATCCGGGGGCGTACCAACTGGCGCAATGGGTGCGCGAAGGGAAGTTCGGACGGATCATCGAGGTGGAAGCCGGCTTCTGGCACTCGAGCGACCTGGACCCGAACAAGCCGATCAACTGGAAGAGGATCGTCGCCGCGAACGGCGAATATGGCTGTATGGGCGATCTTGGCATGCATGTGCTGCATTTGCCGCTGCGCTTCGGCTGGCGGCCGAAGAGCGTGCGCGCCTTGCTGTCGAAGATCGTGCCGGAGCGCCCGAACGCGTCCGGAGAGATGGTTCCATGCGAGACGTGGGACAACGCCATACTGGCTTGCGACGTGGAGGATGAGCGCTACGGTTCCTTCCCGATGGTGCTGTCGACGAAGCGGATCGCGCCAGGGCATGCGAATACGTGGTTCCTGCGCATTAACGGCACGGAGTTCTCCGCCGAATTCAACACGAAGAATCCGAAGCAAGTGGCTTCGCTTCCTTATACATCCGGCGGCCCGCAAGCCTGGCACGTCATGGATGTGCCTTATAACACGGCATACGGGACGATTACAGGCGGCATCTTCGAATTCGGGTTCTCGGATTCGATTCTGCAGATGTGGGCGGCTTTCTGCGATGAGATCGCCGGGGGCAAGACGCGTCAGCCTCTGCACTGTGCGACGCCGCAAGAGACGGCAGACAGCCATACGCTGTTTACGGCAGCGCTGGAATCGGAGAAGACGGGGCAGACCGTCCGGCTTAACTGGGAGGACTGACCATGCAGCAACGCAGCGTGGATGTTGTGGTAGCGGGACATATTTGCCTGGATATGATCCCCGCCCTTCACGACAGGCCGACGGGGATGGACAGCCTGTTCGTGCCCGGCAAGTTGGTCGATGTCGGCCCGGTCGTCATGTCTACCGGTGGCGCCGTATCGAACACCGGCATTGCCTTGCATCGGCTGGGCGCCCAGGTTCGCCTGATGGGCAAGGTGGGAAGGGATCCGTTCGGCCGCAACATCGTGGACATCGTGCAAGCGGCAGGCGCCGGACTGAGCGAGGACATGATCGTGACCGACGGGGAGCACAGCTCGTACAGCATCGTGATCAGCCCGCCGGGGGTCGATCGCGTTTTCCTGCACCATACCGGCACGAATGACACGTTCGTCAGTGACGATGTGCAGGAAGCGGCCGTTCGGCAGGCGCGTCTGTTTCATTTCGGCTATCCGCCGTTGATGCGAAGTATGTACCGGAGCGAGGGAGCGGAGCTGGAGCGCCTGTTCCGCAAGGTGAAGCGGGCCGGACTTACCACGTCGCTGGACTTGGCGAAGCCGGATCCGGCTTCGGATGCGGGGAAGGCGGATTGGCTACGCATCTTGAGCCGCACGCTGCCGCATGTCGATCTGTTCCTGCCGAGCCTGGAGGAAATTCTGTTCATGCTGGATCGGGCGAAGTTCGAACAGCTGGAAGCGGCTCACGGCAGCAGCCTGCTCGGAGCGGTGGACGGCGATTTACTGGCATGGCTGGCGGACCGGCTGCTCGGATTCGGCACTGCCGTGGCGGCCATCAAGCTCGGCGAATACGGCCTCTATATGCGGACGACGGCTGACCGGGCAAGACTGGCGGCGATGGGGGCGTGCGCGCCGCGATCGCCGGATTGGCTGAACCGGGAATGCTTGACGACTTGCTATCGAGTGGACGTGGCCGGTACGACGGGGGCGGGCGATTGCACGATCGCGGGATTCCTGATGGGCGTGATCGGCGGTGCGGCGCCGCATGAAGCGCTGCGCGGAGCAGTAGCGGTCGGGGCGTGCAATGTGGAGCAGGCGGATGCGACCAGCGGCGTTCCGTCGTGGTCCGATGTGGAGCGGCGGCTGGCCGGCGGCTGGGAACGCTATCCGCAGGCGCTGAAGCTCGAAGGATGGACTTGGGACGAGCGGCAGGCGATCTGGCGAGGGCCGCACGATGGGTTCGGCGCTGAGCATTCAGAAATGAAGGGTGGGGATTCCGATGAAACGAAGTGAGATCAGGCAAGCGCAGACGCAGGCGGCAGAACTGTTCGATCGCGCGGGGATCGTGCTCACACCGCTAGAGCGCGAACAGATCGAGATCGCGGATTTCGGGTTGGGTGAATTCGATCGGCAAGGCTTGGCGTTAGTCACCTATGTGAATACGGATCGATATTGCGGCAAGGAGCTTGTCTTGCTGCCGGGGCAGACGTGCCCCGAGCACAAGCACCCGCCGATCGGAAGCGAGCCCGGCAAGATGGAGACGTTCCGCTGCCGTTACGGCAAGGTGATCTTGTATGTGGAAGGGGAAGCGAGCCCGGCTCGGCAAGCGGTCGTCCCTTCCGGAAGCGAATCCGGCTACACGGTGTTTCGCGAGATTGCCTTGAGTCCGGGGGAGCAATATACGATTCCGCCCGATACGCTGCATTGGTTTCAAGGCGGACCGGAGGGTGCCGTCGTAACGGAGTTTTCCAGTACGAGCCGCGATGAGGCAGACATTTTCACGGATTTTCGCATTCAGCGTATGCCGCTCGTGGAAGAGGATTGAGGATCGGGAAGATCGAGAAGATCGAGGCGATTGACCAATGAACTTATACGGCAAATCGTGGTCCAGACGGGACGTTGAAGCGCGCGTCGGCAGAATGGAGCAGATCGGCGGCGTGCAGCGTTACCGCTGCGCGGAAGGCCCCGAGGAAGGAACCGAAATCATCCGGGTGCGGACTGGGGCGGGCTTGACCTACGAGGTTACTCCTTCCCGCGGGCTGGACATCGGCTTGACGGAGTATGGCGGAAGTCCGCTCAGCTGGCAATCGGCCAACGGCGGAGCGCATCCTTCCTATTACGATGCATCCGGCACGGGATGGCTGAGAACGGCATCCGGCGGTTTGCTCATGACTTGCGGACTCATGCAAGTCGGCTCGCCCTGCGAGGATGAGGGAGAGAGGCTGGGCATGCATGGCCGCGCGCATCATACGCCGGCCCGCCAAGTTGCCGCGCGGACCGATTGGCAAGGGGACGAATACGTCATGACTGTCTCGGGCGTTATCGAGGAAACTTCGATGTTCGGAGGACATCTCCGGTTGGCCCGGACCATCACCAGCCGGATGGGGAGCAACCGTATCGAGATTCGCGACAGCGTCGAGAATGCCGGCTTCGCATCTTGCCCGCACATGATGCTGTATCATTTCAACTTCGGATTTCCGTTGATGAGCGAAGACGTGCGCATCCGCATCGCGAGCGCGAGCATCCGGCCGGCAGACGGCAAAGCGCCTGTGGCCGGATTTGACGAATGGCAGGCGCCGATGGCAGAGTATAAGGAAAGAGTTTATTATCACGATATGACCGGGCCTTATGCGAAGGCTGAAATCGACAACCCGGCCTTTCCCGTCGGCAGCGGCGAATCCATCGGTCTGCGGGCACAGCTGATCTGGAAGACGGACGCGCTGCCGCAATTCGTGCAATGGAAGATGCCGGGCGCGGGCGTTCACGCACTCGGATTGGAGCCTTCGAATTGTCTGGTGGAAGGCCGAACGAAGGAGCGGCAGCGAGGGACGCTGACGACGCTGGAGCCCGGAGAAAGCAGAAACTATGAGCTGGATTTTCAGGTATGCCACTATCGGCAGGAAAATGGGGAGTCGGCGGTATGGCGAGCTTAAATGCGAGGCAGCAGCAGATGCTTGAGCAAATTCAAGCGGAAGGCGAATTGAAAATCACCGAGCTGAAGCTGCGGTACGACGTGACGGAGATGACGATCAGACGCGATCTCGAGAAGCTGGAGAAGCTTGGCGACGTCCGCCGGACGTTCGGGGGCGTCATGTGGATCGGCAAGGATGTCGCGCTGCAAGTTCGCTCTGAGGCGATGCGCGAAGAGAAGGTCCGCATCGGGAAGCTGGCGGCCGCTTCCGTGCAGCCCGGCGAATCGATCTTCATCGACGGAGGTTCCACGACGCTCCAGGTTGCCCGCAGTCTGCCGCCGCTTGCGGGATTGACCGTCGTGACGAATGCGCTAAACGTGGCCGCCGAATTGCAGAACCGGAACATCCCGGTCATCGTAACCGGCGGCATACTGAGAGAGTCCACTTCCTCGATGGTCGGGCCGATCGCCTCCCAGACGATTTCCCAGATGGTGTTCGACCGGGCTTTCCTCGGCGCCTCCGGCTTTACGCCCGGCCACGGCTTCAGCAACACGAACCTGTACGAGGCGGAAATCAAGCGGCTGGCGATCAGGCAGGCGAAGCAAGCCAATGTCGTGATGGATCATAGCAAATTCGGCGTGAAGGTGTTGTTCTCCTTCGCGGAGCTTGGCAGCGTCCATCGGCTGATTACGGATCAGGCGCCTGAGGCGGAGACGGTGCGGCAGTGCAACGAAGCAGGAATGGAGATTGCAGTCGCAGACGGGAATCGCTGAAGGTTAAACGCGCTTGCCGACACGAGTGCGGCGGAAATTTTTATCCATTCGATAGCTTATTCCCTTCTGTACAAGGACGAGGGAATAAGCTATTGTTGTTTATATCAGCACTGGAAACGAGAACTTGGTTGGAGGTTAGTACAAGCAGATGAAGACGTTGAATTGTCCATTCATGAAATACGAAGAAGACGTGTGGGGGCGATTGCCTGCCCAACCGCTCGTGGACACGATGACTGGCGCTGGTACGAGAGTGTCGACAACGGTGCAAGCCTGTCGGGATTCGGAAGCGCTCTATGTCCGATTCGAATGCGAAGACGATCATGTCGTATCCGACTATACGAAGCGGGACGAGCCGCTGTACGAGCAGGATGTCGTGGAGATATTCCTGGACGAAGAAGGCGCGGGCCGCCGGTATCTCGAGCTCGAGATCAGCCCGCACAACGTTGTATTCGATGCCTTGATCAAGAATGACGAAGGCCGGATACACGTGTATACCGAATGGGATGCGGCCGGGATGGAGACGAGCGTGGACGTGCAGGGCGATAAGCGGGTGTACACGATCAAGCTGCCGTTCGTCCACTTTGCGGCAGTGCCCGAATCTGGAACGAAGTGGCGCGTCAACTTCTACCGGATCGACGAGAGCCCGGAAGGCAAGCGGGAATATCAGGCCTGGTCGCCGACAGGGGCCGTCAATTATCATCTTCCTGCACACTTTGGCACCTTGTTGTTCGAATAAGCTGCAGATTAGGTTCCCCGTTGCTCCTGACTATCGGAGCAGCGGGTTTTTTTAAAGTATAAGTTTGAGGAGCGTGGACGGTACCCTTTCTCAATCGCAAGGTCCCCGCCTCCGCCCCGCCCATTCGCTGAAATAGTGTCGCAGAGCCGCAAATCCCGCCTCCGCTCCGCCAATTCGCTGAAATAGTGTCGTAGAGCCACTGCTATGAACGTATTCTGTCAAGCCCCGTATTCCCATTTCCCTTTTTAACAAGGTTTTATATCACGCCTAAATCACTCGGCACAGAAGGCAAAATACAAGTCGACGGCCAGCACACTGC
>JAEWAQ010000037.1 GCA_023391635.1 Bacillota bacterium
GTCCAATCGTAGAACGGCACGCCGCCCTTGGCCGCCAGCTTCTGGCTGTAGGCTTGCCCCTTCGTGCCCGCAGGCAGCGAAGCCGTCGTAATCGCAGGAGCCAGGAACGGCGTCAGGTTCTTGTTCACCTTCCAACCCGCGTTCTCCGCAACCAGCAGCGTCAGCTTCGTTAGCATCCATCGCTTCGACGGGAAGTAATGCGTTCTGCCGCCATTCTGCCCGCTGATCCGGTCCCAGTGCTGTTCCTCGCCCGGGATGTGATAACCGCCGTCCAGCGGCACGGCATGGCCCTGATAGGCGATAACCTCGGCATCGTTAACGCCGCCGCTGTTGACGTAGGAGGCCATGCCCGACCAGGCACTCTCGAATGCGACGCCGTGCCCGAACTCATGCATCATCACCGAGTACACATCGGTGGCGCAGTTGGCGGTACAAGTCGATGAATCGTTCTGCGTCAAATACCATTCCTCGTCGTTCAGCGAGGTTTGCGCCGTAAAATTCGGGAAGAAATCGAGAATCGTACTGATCGAACGGTGAATCGGACCCGGCACCTGCACGCCGCCCCGCTTGTGATAGCTGCCGTTGCCCGCGGGAAAACCGGTCGAATACGGATCGTTCAGCCCGCGCAGGAAAATCCATTCGCCGTTGTAAGCGGCGTTGTTGGATACGGACGTACTGCCGCTGAAGTTGTCGTTCGGCAGATGGTTCGTTTCCGCGCCGGCGGCAACGGTGTCGAACGGGGCCATATCGAAGAAATAAAACCAGTCCTTGATCGCTCGCTCCGTCGCCGCCTTGATGCCGGAATTGCTGAAATAGCCGGTAATCGTATCATACCGGTAATCGAATACGAGCGGCAGCGTCGGCTCCGCATCGTCATCCTGATCCAGCACCCGGATCGGAATCGTCTGCGTGCGGGACGCGCCGCCGTTCTCCTGTACCTGCAAGCTCAGCGTATAGTTCTCGATCTCGCCGTTGCCTCCGATGCGGTCTGGGTGAATTTCCAGCTTGAAGCTCTTCTGCTCCGACGCGCTGGCGAACGTCAGCGTCTTCGTCGCTCCGTTCGCCGACAAAGTGCTGGGCAAGTCCATCATCAAACGCGATGTGCCTTGCGCCCGCAGCGTAACGGTCACCGGATACGAAGCTGTCGCTGGGGGCTTGACCGTCAGCTTCACGTACGGATTGGCGATGTACCCTTGCCAGTCCACCAGGTCGATGCCATAATCGTTGATCGTCCGCCCGAACATGTCGATCACCTCGGCGTCACCCGCCGCCAAAGCGTCCGCTTCCCGAACGGGCCCCGTCAGCCACAATCCCGCAACCATTGCGCAGCATAATGCTGCTACCAGCCATTTCCTCAACTTAACTCCCTCCTCCATACGGATTCGTGCCATGCCCATCATGCGCCTTGCTTTCTGCATGTCAGCATTTCTGGCTGCTTGTCCGCTCCCTCACCTCCTTTCATCCTCCGCCTGACGTTCTTCTCATCGCAGCGGGGAAGGCAGCAGCCTCTCCTGCATGCGATATTTCGCCACGGTGCGGCGCGAGATCCGCACGCCTTCGCGCTGCAGCGCCATCGCCAAATCTGCGTCGGACATCGGCCGCCGCTTGTCCTCCTGTTCGATCAGGCATCGAATGCGGGACTTGACCGCCCGGGCGGACACTTCTTCTCCGTCCGCCGTGCCCAGCCGGGAGGAGAAGAACCGCTCCAGCGGCATAACGCCATAGTCGGTGTCCACGAACTTGTCCCGCACTGCGCGGCTGACGGTAGAGGGATGGCAGCCGAGCCGGACCGCCACCTGCTTCAGCGTCAACGGGCGAATCGCTGCCGTTCCGGCGGCAAAGAATGCCTGCTGTTCATCCGCAATCGCGCGAATGACGCCGCGAACGGCACGCTCCCGGAAGACCAGTTGTTCGGACAACCGCTCGGCTTCCCTCATTTTGCGCTCGGCCCACGTCCGCCACATCGGCCCGCCTCCTCGCGCTTCCGGCCAGCCGGGCTGTGCAATCACTCGCGGAGCGCTTCCTCTCCCATAACGAATTTCCGTTCGACCGTCCGGGGTGAGCGCAAGCCGCGCTTCCGGCAGGATGCAAGGGGCGCTGCGCGACGCATACGCCAGTCCCGGCCTTGGCGACAGCCGGCGCAAATACCGGACCGCCTCGGTCGCCTCGTCAACTCCAATTCCCAGCGCCTGCGCGATCGTTCGCCACTTGCCCTTGGCAACGTCGTACAAATGCCCCTGCACAAGCCGCCCGAAGCACGGCGGGGCGCCGGAATCCCGGGCGGCTTGCAGCTGCAGGCATTCGGCCAGCGTACGTGCGCCGACGCCGGCGGGGTCGAGCGATTGCAGCAACGACAGGCTCGCCGCCGCATCCGGAAGCGGCAAGCCGAGCGCGTCGGCTGCATCGTCAAGCGCGATCGTCAAATAACCGTCATCGTTCAAATTGCCGGCCAAATAGACGGCCCCGCGCTTCACCTGCGGCGCGGCATCCGCAAGCCGGATCTGCGAAGCCAGCACCTGCTCCAACGTGTCGGGCAAAGCAGCCGCGACCGCCCCTGCTGCGGCTGTCCGTCCGCCGCCGGGCGAGGCGCAAGAACGCCGTCCTGCCGATGCAAGCGCGTCCGGCCATTCCACTTCCAGCAGCGGGTTGTCCCGCTCCATCTCCCGCACGTATTCCGCCAGCTCGATCGCGGACATGCGAAGCAGGCGCAGCGATTGGCGAAGCTCCTGGGACAGCATGCATCTTTGCTGCAATTGCGGAGCCAGGACAAGCTGGTGGCCGATTGCCGTCATGATGTTCCGCCTCCTTCCCGTATGCGCGTCCGTCGGCCTGTATACCGCCCCTTGCGCCGGTCTCCGGCCGCCTGTCAGCCGTACTCGATCGCGCACGTTTTGACGGTGGAATAGAAATCGAGCGCGGCCTGTCCCTGTTCTCTCGAATGTGAACCGGATTCCTTCATTCCGCCGAAGGGCGCCTGGTATTCAACGCCTGCGGTCTCCTGGTTGACGCGGACCATGCCCGCTTCCGTCCGCTCCAGGAAGCGGATCGCCGCCCTGATATCCCGCGTGAAGACGGATGCGCTCAGTCCGAATGCGCTGCGATTCGCGAGCGCGATCGCCTCCTCCGCGTCTTCGGCGGGAAGCACCGCGGCGAGCGGCCCGAATATTTCCTCCCGCACGAGCGGATGATCGGCCGCGACGCCTTCCACCAGCAGAGGGGACACATAATGTCCTTGCCAATCTTGCGGGACCGGGGCTTCGGCCAGCGTCCGGCTGTCGGCTTTCGCGAGCCGCACGTATTCCATGACCGTTCGATACTGTTCGCCCGTCGCGACCGGGCCCGCATACGCCTCTTCATCCAGCGCGTGGCGCACCTTGAGCCCGGCGGCCGCGGCCGCGAGCGCCGATACGAACTCGTCGTAGATCGGGCGTTCGACGATAATCCGGCTCGTCGCCGTGCACTTCTGTCCCGCCGAGCGGAACGCTCCGCTGAGCACGGCGGGAACGGCGAGCGACAAGTCGGCGTCGCGCAGCACGACCGCCGCGTTCTTGCCGCCCATCTCCGTTTGGTACTTGATGTTGCGGGCGGCGCAGGCAGCGGCGAACTTCATCCCCGTACCGGTGGAGCCGGTGAAGCTGACCGCATCCAGAGCGGCATCTTCCAGCAGCGTGCGGCCGAGCGCGCTTCCTTTGCCGATGACCAGGTTCAGCGTTCCCGGCGGCAACACGCCAGCCTGCGAGAACACTTCCGCCAGCTTATAGGCCGTCAGAGACGCCGCTTCCGCCGGCTTCCACACGACGGTGTTGCCGCAAATGAGAGCGGGCGCGATCTTCCAGATCGGAATGGCGACGGGAAAATTCCACGGCGTCACGACAGCGACGACGCCTAACGGCACCCGCATCGCGTATTGCAGCACGTCCTTCTGGGCCGACGGAATTACGTCCCCGATCGCCCGGACCCCCTCTCCCGCGTAATACCGCAGAAGCTGGACGCCGCGGGCCACCTCTCCCCGCATCTCCGCGATCGGCTTGCCCATCTCCCGGCTTGCCAGCTCCGCCACATCGCCGCCGGAGCGCGCAAGCGCCTCCGCCATCCGATACAGGCACTCGCCGCGGGCGGCGCCGGTCATCCCGCGCCACTCCGGCCCCGCCTGCTTCGCCGCATCCACGGCCTGCAGCAGGTCGCCGCCGCCCGATAGACGCAGCATGCCTACCGGTTCCAGCACATTCGACGGATTGCGCACCTCGACCGAACCCGATTGCGGCGCCGTCCACTCCCCGCCGACCCAATTGCGCGTTTCCATACGCTTCCTCCGTTCCCCCCGATCTGTCCCGGCCAACGGCACGCACAGGGCAATCGCTTACGAAATGAATTTGTTTTTGCTCATCATGCTAAACGATTGCTGACGAATAATGACGTTTTCCCTCCGCCAGTGCCGCCAAAATGATGCTGTCAGCACCATTTGCACTCACTGTCCCGCAAACACCGCCAATATGATGCTGTCCGCACCATTCGTCTCCTTTACCCCACCAATACCGCCAATATATGCTGTCCGCACCACTTGCATCCGTTCCCCCGGTCAATCCCGGCCTATTGCATACGCGAAAGCGGCCTGCACGTCCCGCCTCTCCTCCTCCGTCAAAGCCAGCCTCGGCGGACGGGAGCCGCCTGCCGACCGGCCCGCCAGCTCCATGCCGTATTTGATCGCTTGCACGAGCCGGGGACTGGCGTCCCAATGGAAGAGCGGCAGCATGCGCCGGTAGAGCGCCAGCGATTCCTGCAGCTCGCCCGCCTGGGCGAGCTTGAACATGCGTACGGTGTCGCGCGGGAGAATATTGGTCACGCCGGCGATCCAGCCGGTCGCGCCGGCCAGCCCGCCCTCCATGGCCACGTCGTCCACGCCGATGAGCACCTCCAGGTCCGTTTCCCGCAAAATATCATGCACCCTGCGTATGTCGCCGGTGAATTCCTTCACGCCCACGATCGCGTCGATCGCGGACAATCGCTTCAGCAGCGCCGGCGTCAAATCCGTCGGATAGTCGCGCGGATTGTTATAGGCGATAATGGGGATGCCGACTTGCGACAGCGCTTCGTAATGCGCCACGACTTCGGCCTCGCTCGGCTTGTAGTTGATCGGCGGCAGCGCCATGATGCCGTCCGCGCCCGAGCGCTTGGCGTGCGCCGCCCACTCGACCGCCATCTTCGTCGACGGCGCGGCCGATCCGACCACGACCGGCACTCGCCCGCCGGCGGCGTCGATGGCGGCCTCCACCACCAAAGCCCGCTCCGCAGACGTCATCGTCGCGTATTCTCCCAGCGACCCAGTCGGGATGATGCCGTCCACGCCTTCTTGAATGAGCCAATCCACATGTTCCTTCAACCCGGCGACATCCACCTCGTGATGGCTATCCATCGGGGTGATGATCGCGACCAATACTCCCGGAAAATGAGTCATTGCGACCAAGCTCCTCTCCTGTCCATATACCTGTCCCTGTCCATACTAAACCGACTTCCGTGCGCCCGACTACAGCGCGATCAATTCCCGCGGCAGCGATGTCAGCGTCCGCACGCCCGTCCGCGTGACGAGCACGTCATCCTCGATCCGCACGCCTCCGAACCCGGGCAAGTAAATGCCCGGCTCGACCGTGAGCACGTTGCCCGGCTCCAGCACCGAATCGCTCTCCCGCGACAGCCGCAGCCGCTCGTGAATTTCCAGCCCGATGCCGTGACCGAGCCCGTGTCCGAAATAGTCCCCATAGCCGTGCGCGGCGATCACGTTGCGGCCCAGCGCGTCGCCTTCCTTGCCCGTCATGCCGGGCCGGAGGCCGGCGATCGCGCACTGGTTCGCTTCCAGCACGATCCCGTATATTTCCTTGTGTCGCGAGGTCGGCGTGCCGACGAATACCGTCCGGGTGATGTCCGATAGGTATCCGTCCACGATCGCGCCGAAATCGAACGTGACGAACTCGCCGCTCGCGATGGCTTTGTCGCTGGCCGTGCCGTGCGGGAGCGCCGAACGTTCTCCGGACGCGATAATGAACGGAAACCAGCCGCAATCCGCGCCGTGCCGCCGCATCCGGTAATCGAGCTCGGCCGCCAGTTCCCGCTCCGCCACCCCCGGGCGAACGAGCGCCAGCGTCTCCTCGAACGCCGTCTCCGCAATGCGCGCCGCCTGCTCCAGCACCTGAATTTCCGCCTCGTCCTTGACGTCCCTCAGCTTCTCGACCACATCCTCAGTCGGTATCAATTCCGCGCACCCGATCGCCTCCTGCAGCGTCCGCAGCACCGACATCGTCACATGGCGGGCTTCCACGCCGAACCGCCGGATGCCAAGACGCGCCGCCTGCTCGGCAATCGTCTCGGCAGACCTCGCGGCATGCCGGATCACCGTGAACGCCGGCGCTTGCGCCGCCGCTTGTTCCATGTAGCGGAAATCCGTCAGCAGCAAAGCTTCCGACTGCGAGACCAGAACGTAACCGGCTGATCCTGCAAAGCCGGTCATATATTTGCGATTAGGCCCGTGCGCGATCAGCAAACCGTCAACGTCCGCCGCCGCCATTTCCGCTCTCAATTTCGCCAATCTCCCGCCAGAAGCCATCCGTATCCAGCCTCCTCAGCCTTTGATCCCGGTAAGCGTGATCCCTTCGATGAAGTAACGCTGCCCGATGAAGAACAGCAGGATGATCGGGGCGATCATCGCCGTCGACGCCGCCATCAAATAGCCCCAATTCGCGTTGTACAGGCCCTTGAACGTCGCCAGCCCCAGCGACAGCGTAAAATGCGATTCATCGTTCAAATAAAGCACCGGCTCCAAAAAATTGTTCCACACGTCGATGAAGGTGAAAATGCTGACGACGAGCAGCGCGGGAACCGACAGCGGCACGATGATTTTCCACAGCACGGAGAGCGGCGTTGCCCCGTCCATATAAGCCGCCTCGTCGAGTTCCTTCGGAATGCTCAGGAAAAATTGGCGCAGCAGGAATGTCTGGAACGCGCCTTGCCCGATATAGGCGCCGCCCCCGAGCCACGCGGGCACGGTGAGCGGCACGAACGTATTGAGCACGCCGAGCTCCCGCCACAGCACGAACAGAGGGATGATCGTGACGGCGCTGGGCAGCATCATCGTGCCGAGCATCGTGAAGAACACGACTTGCCGGCCCGGCCAGCGCAGCCTTGCAAAGCTGAACGCGGTAATGACGCTGATCAGCAGCACGCCGCCCAGCACGCACACTTCGATGAACGCGGTATTCAGAAAATAACGGCCGAACGGCACGCTCGTCAGCGCCTCGGGATAGTTGCTCCATTGAAACGGCCGGGGAATCCATTCCGGCGGAAACACGAAGATTTGCGCATTGTCCATCAGCGAGCTGCGGACGAGCCACAGAAGCGGCATCAGCATCATCGCGCTGCCGACAACGAGCAGCAAGTAAATGAACAATCGCGTCATCCGAATGGACGCCCGCACGGAAGGCTTTCGCAGGCTCGGACGGACGACTGTCGACGGATTCGGCATCAGCGGCCTCCTCCTTCGTAATGCACCCATTTTTTCGAAGTGGCGAAAATCAGGAACGTCAGGCACATGATGATCAGGAACAAAATCCAGGCGAGCGCCGACGCATACCCGATCTTCGTCTCGGTGAATGCCGTCCGAAACAAGTAGTACACATAGAACAGCGTCGAGTTGTTCGGACCGCCTTGGGTCATGATATAAGCCTGATTGAACGCCTGGAACGTGCCGATCATCATCATGACCAAGTTGAAGAAGATCGTCGGCGTCATCGTCGGCACCGTAATATGCCAGAACTTGCGCAGGGCGCCGCCGCCGTCCACTTCCACCGCTTCATAGAGATGAGCAGGCACCGCCTGCAGACCGGCGAGGAAAATGATGACGTAATTGCCTACGCCCCAGGTGCCCATCAGCACGATCGACGGAATCGCCGTCGCCTCGTCGTAGATCCACTTGCTCTCCGGCAAGCCGAGCGCTTCGAGCAGCAGGTTGAGCAGCCCGAAGTCCGGGTTGAACAGCCACAGCCACAGCATCGTGCTCGCGATGCTCGGCACGATCGTCGGCAAATAGAAGATCGTGCGAAATACGGACAGTCCCCGGACTTGCCGATTGAGCATCAACGCGATCAAGAACGCGATGGCCAGGCAGACGGGCACGCTGAACAGCGAGTAATACGTCGTGACGTACAATGATTTGGCGAACGTGCTGTCGCTCGTCATGATCGTCCGGTAATTGTCCAAGCCGACGAAGGACGATTCGCTGCCGATTCGCCAGTCCGTCATGCTGAACGCGAACGATGCGACGATCGGGCCGATCGTGAACGCGAGCAATCCGATCATCGTCGGCAGCGCCAGCAGCATGCCCCAAGTGCGTTCCATGCGCAGAACGCCGGATGTCGTCCGCTTCACCCGCACTTCGCATTCCTCCTCTCATGCGAACCGGGCCAGCCGATTATTCGTTCGGATATACCCCTTGCAGCAGCGGCTGCAAATCTTTCTCGAGCGCGTCCAGCGCTTCCTGCGCCGTCTTCTTGTTCGTCCAGATCAGGTCGAGCGCCGGCGCCAGCTTGGCATTGATATCCGGCCAGTTCTTCACTGCCGTCGAAGGCGACTTGACCGCGTAACCGCGCGAATATTCGATGCCGGCCTTCAAGAACTCCGGCGGATGCGCGGGATTGTCCGTCCACGACTTGATGGCCGCCTCTTCCGTGTAATACTTCTCTTCCGTCGGCATCCACAGCCCCGACTTGTACAGATCGACTTGCTCCGGATTGTTATGGTACAGATAAAATTGCAGCGCTTCGGCTGGATGCTTGGTCGTGTTGAAGACGACCGTCGTTCCGGCCAGAATGACCGTTTTCGGTTCCTTGAACTTCGGCAGCACGCCGATGCCCCAGTTCAGGTTCTTGTTGTTGGACATATCCAGCAGCGCCCACGTCCCGTCGATGACCATCGCCACTTTGCGGGTTTGCAGACGCACGTTGTTGTCCGGCATGTTCTGCTGCTGGATCAAGTCCGGGGATACGTGCTCCTTGTGGATCAAGTCCTGCAGCTTCTGGAACACTTCGACGGATGCCGGTTCGTTAAGCGCGTACTTCATGCCGGTCTCGTCGGTGATGCCGCCGCCGTTGCTCTCCAGGAACGGGCTCCACGAGCCGCGGTCTGAGCCGAATGAGAAGCCGTACTGCTCGATATTTTTCGAATCGAAGCCGGCTTCGCCGGGGTGCTTGCCGCTCTTGTCCTTCGTCAGCTGCTTGGCGACCTCGACGAACTGATCCCACGTCCACGCCTGCTGCGGGTCCGTCGGCGGCAGAGGAATGTTCGCTTCCTCGAAAATCTCCTTATTGTAGAACAGAACCATGACCTCGAGCGCCGTGAAGTTCGCTACCGCCTTGCCCGGCTCCGAGTAGAGATAGGAGGCTTTCAGCTTGTTCTGCAGCTCAGGGTAACGGTCGTAGTATTGGCTGAAATCGAGCAGTTTGCCTTCGCTGCCCCACTTGTTCGTCAGGGCGTCGCCGAGATAGGCGACATCGGGGAGCTGGTTGGCCGCCATCAGCGTATTGATCTTCGTGTTGTAATCGCCCGGAACGTGCTCGCCCTTGACCGTAATGTTCGGGTGGGAGTCGTTGAAGGCTTCGATCATATGTTCCATCGCTTTCTTCTCGTCGTTGCTGCCCCAATACATGAAGGTAAGCTCGACCGGTTCCGACGGCGCGCTTGCCGATGATGCGCCCTTCGAGGGAGAATTGCCGCCGGCGGCCGGATCGCCGGACGACCCGGTCTTGCCGCTTCCTCCCGAATTGCAAGCCGTCATCGCCGCAAACACGAGAGTAAGTCCGATCGCAAGCCACCTGCGTCTGAATGCGAGAAGCATGTTGCGTTCCCCTTTCCATGGATGGTGTGGTCGTTTCCCCTCCATTATGAAGATTTCGCGCACGCCGCGAACTGGAATGCGTCCATGTCGGCTTTGATCGGGTACGATCTTTCGGGTGCGAAATATGTGAAAAATTTCAACTCAAATAGCGCTTTCGAAACTCCGTCGGCGTATGGCCCGTTTGCTTCTTGAAGGCGATGCTGAAATAGTTCGCGTCGCCGAAGCCGACGGCACTTGCGATATCCGCGACCTTGCGGACGGGGTCGAGCAGCAGCTCGCGGGCGCGATCGAACCGCAGGCGGGCCAAATATTCGGCGAACGGCTCGCCCGTTACCTGCTTGAAGCGCGCGCTCAAATACTTGGGGCTCAGATGCAGATGCGCCGCCAGCTCGTTCAGCCCGATCTCTTCATGCAAGCGGTCGCGGATCCATTCCTTGGCTTCCTCGAACATGCGGGGAACGGCATGCTCCCGGGATATTCGGATCATCCGCCCGACCTGCACGAAGTAACTGCCAAGGAAGCGGACGATGTCTCCGGATGCGCTCGCGCGCTCCAATTGCAGCAGAGGGTCTTGCGGCAATGCGTCGGCCCGGGAAGCCAGCGGGCTGCTCCGCACGATTCGCATGACGAACAGCACGAGCTGAATGGCGGCCAGCTTCACCTGCCGTGCGGGCATGCCGGCAAGCGAAGCCGACCATTCCTGCAGAATGGCGAGCACGGGACCTTCGTTGCCGGCCCGAATTTCCGCCAGCAGCAGCAATTCCTTCTCGAGCATGGCGCGCCCTGCCGCTTCCATCAGCTGGATGCAGTCGAACGGGATCATCTGGCCGCCGCCTACCCAGCCTTTGTATTCGGCGGCGATCTGCGCCTGCCGGTAAGCTTCGGCCAAGTCTTCGAGCCGCGCGGCCGGGCGGCTGATGCCGACCGTCGCCGAGACGTTCAAATATTGCTGCAGGACGCTGCGGATTCGGACGGCGGCATCCGTTGCCGTATACGATCCAGGCGATGTGAGCACGACCGCGGCCCGCGTACAGGAGACAGCGGCGCCAGTAGACGTCCAGGCGCTATCCGCCGCTTCGAATACCATCTTGCCGAAGGCGTAGCCGAACAATTGGCTGCCTTCCGGGCCAGATACCCGTTCGGGAATCTCGTCCAGGTCGCAGACCAGCACCGTATAGGGCGGAGACATCCCGGCAAGCGGCTGCTTCATCCGGCGAATGACGGCGATCGTGTCCGCATAAGGACTTCGCTGCAGCAACAGGTCGATCAGCGCATGCTCCGCGGCGGCAATCCGCTCCCGCACCGTCGATCCCGGCGCCGCCGCTTCCGCCTTCCGGCGCCGAATGAGCGCTTCCGCCTTGCGCATGCCGGCTACCAATTCCTCGCGGCTGACCGGTTTGAGCAGGTAATCGACGGCGGACAGTCCGAGCGCCTCGCGTATGTAAGCAACGGACTCATACCCGGTCAGAAACAGCAACGGTACATCCCGATCTTTGTTCCGGATCTCCCGCGCGACCTCCAGTCCGGATCGATCCGGCAGATTGATATCCAGAAGCACGATATCCGGCGCCAGCTCCTCGAACCGCCGCAGCGCCGTCGCGCCGTCCCCGGCTTCGGCGCAGATGTCGACGGGCAGCCCGGCATCGGCCAGCATATGCTTCAGGCCTTCCCGAATGTAGTATTCGTCATCCACGATCAGCAGTCGATGCATGGCCTTCCCCTCCTGGATCCCGGATCGTTCTGATCGGCACGGTAAGCGTGACTGTCGTGAACTTGCCCGGTTCGCTCGCCATCCGGATGCCGTACTGCGGACCGTAATGCCGCAGACGCGCGTGCACATTCTTCAAGCCGAAGCCGATGGACGCGCCGTTCGCCGTTCCGTCCAGCGCCTCCCGAATCGCCGCCAGCTTCTCAGGTGCAATGCCGACGCCGTCGTCGCTGACCGTGAATTGCAATGTCCGATCCGCAAGCGCCGCCGTCAGCATGATATAGGCGGTTTGCGCGCGACCCTTCAAGCCGTGGTAGATCGCGTTCTCCACGAGCGGCTGCAGGATCAGCTTCGGGACGACGCAGCCGCGGATGTCGTCCTCCGCCTCGCAGATCCACTCGAACTTGCCCTGGAAGCGGAACTGCTGTACCTTCACGTATGCGCACACGTGGCCGACTTCGTCCTCCGCCGCGATTTCTTCGCTGCCTCCGCTCAGTGAGATGCGGAAAAATTTACCCAACGCCCCGATCACCTCGGACATATCGCGCTGTTTGCTCGCCAGTGCCAGTCCGTTCAGCGATTCCAGCGTGTTGTACAGAAAATGCGGATTGATCTGCGCTTGCAGCGCACGGAATTCCGCCTCCTTCCGGGACAGCAGCGCTTCGTAAATCTGGCTGTTCAGCGCTTCGTTCTCCTTCATCATCCGCAGGAACCGATCGCCGATCTGGCCGACTTCGTCGCCCGTATCGAACTTGCCGATCGGCGAAGTCGCAGGACCGGTCAGGCTCATTAAACTTTTCAGCTTGCTGAGCGGACGGCGGATCGTGTCGCTGAGCCGGTACGCGATGATCCAGCCGGCCACCAGCACGATCAGGAAAATTTGCACGGTCCATCTGCCGATCTGTTTGGCGTCTTCGAGCAGGGCCGCGCCGTCCACGCGATAGAGCAGCGTCCACCCGTTGTAGTCCAGCGGCGCGTAGGTGATCATGGCCCTGCGTCCGTTCCAATCGACCCAGCCCTTGTCCAGCGTCGGCATCCCTCGGGCTTGGCCCGCGACCTGCTTCAAGGCGTCCGGATCCTCGGCGGCATCTTCGGGCATCCGGTAGATCGGGCTGCCCTCTTCGTCGATTACCCATACTTGCGACTGCCGATCCGTCTTCAGGAAGGAAACGCCGCGGAAGAAGCTCGATTTCTCGATTTCCAGCAGCAGAAAGCCCAGATCGTCGTTATTGCCGTCCGTCTTGCGCAGCAGCTTGCCGACGTATAGGTGATCGTTGTCCTCCGCGGACGGAAACGGCGAGCCGTCGTGCCAGAGCAGCCGGTTGTCGGCGCGTAGACCGTCGTAATATCGCGTGGCTTCCGGCAACGTGGGAAAGCCGCCGAAGCGGATCGAAGCGTCTCCTTGGTAGAAGGAGCGCTTCGGCCCGCCGTCCGCGGCGTACACAAGCGAGGAAATGATGTATGGTTTCGTCTGGGTTTGCGAGCGAACGATCTTGATGAGCGCATCGGCGTCCCGCAAATATTCGTAATCGTCCGCCGCGGGCGCAGCCAATATTTCCTGCATCGCTGGGTTCCCCAGAATGGCGTTCGTCAAATCGTTCAAATCGGTAATCGTGCCGTTCAGGAAATTCTCGCCCATCAGTCGCGACTGAATCGCATGTTCCTCCGCCTTGTTGCCGAGCGAATGCTCGGCGATCCGGTAGAAGATGACGCTGAGCGCGATCATGGGCACAACGGTGAGCAGCAGGGTTAGCATCAGAAATTTGCCGCGGATCGTCGTGATTCTCCAATGCCTGTGCATGGCGCTCCTCCCGTCTGCCCCATGATCGCCAGCCAGCCGTCTGCCCGACCGTCCGCCCGACCGGTTATGCGGCTATGAACGTTCGCGAATCCAGACCGCCATCTCGCCTTCTCCCCTGTTGGCCCAGGCGTAGTAGGGGATGGCGCGAAGCGCCGCGGGCACCTTCGGATATCGCTTGGTCGTGTATAGTTCGGGCTCGACGGCAGACCGGTCGGTGCGGTACGCATCGTCCGATTCCAGCACGCACACGCCGCCGAGCAGGTGCGACTCGAACCGCGCGCGAACGTCGGCCTGGCCGCTGAGCTCCAGATCGCGCAAATTGCCGCCGTTGTCCTTCTCCTCGAGGCAGTATACGATCGGTCCGCGCTGCAGCGCCATCTTGCCGTTCGCCTCGCGCAGTTCCGGATGCGACCGCACCTTCAGAACGGGCATATCCATCCGCAGCTCGACCCGGTCGCCCGGCAGCCACAGGCGGCGCAGCTTGATATAGCCGCGATCCGCGGGCGAGATCAATGCGTCGTCCAACTCCTCGCCATTCACCAAGACCGACAGCCGCTCGCACCAGCCGGGACGGCGCAGCGCCAGCGCGAACGCGGCAGGCTGCGTGAGGTCGAGCTCCAGGCTCACCTCGCCTTCCCATGGATAATTCGTACGCAGCGTCAAGCCGATCTCGCTCCCCGCGACTGTCTGCCGCACGCTGCTTCCGACATACAGGTGAACGTACAGTTCGTCGGCGGAAGCCGAGTAAATATAGTCGCCAAGCGATGCGATCAGGCGCGCAATGTTCGGCGGGCAGCAGGCGCAGCCGAACCACGGCTCGCGCTGCGTTCTTGTGTTAGCGATATCGTATCGCTTGCCCGTGATCGTCGGCCACGCCTCCAGCGGATTCAGGTAGAAGTACGACCGTCCGTCCAGCGAGATGCCGCTGAGCAGCCCGTTGTATAGCGTACGCTCCATCACGTCGGCGTACCGGCTGTCCGCTTCGATCATCAGGAGGCGATGACCCCAGACGAACAGCCCGACCGACGCGCAGGATTCGGCATACGCCCGTTCGTTCGGCAAATCGTAATCGAAGGAGAAATCTTCGTAATAATCGGAGGAACCGATGCCGCCCGTCACATACATTCTGCGGTTGACCGTATTGTCCCACAGCCGCTTCATCGCCTCCAGCAGGCTGGCGTCGCCGAACTCGTCCGCAATGTCGGTCGCCCCGCTATACAGGTATACCGCGCGCACCGCATGGCCTTCCGCGTCATGCTGCTCGCGGATCGGGGCGTGCGCCTGGAAGTAATACATCGGACGCAGCCCGACTCGCTCCGTCTTTCCCAGGCGCCGGCGCTCCTCCAGTTCCCGCGTGAAATAATGCGGCTCGCGGCCCCGCTCCTCCACGAAGAATCGGGAAAGGTTTAAATACTTGCGTTCCCCCGTCGCCCGGTACAGCTTCACCAAGGCCAGCTCGATCTCCGGATGGCCGCAGTAGCCCGGCCTCTGCCCCTCGCCCGAACCGAATACGCTGGCGAGATGGTCGGCGAATTTGCGCATGATGTCCAGCGCTTGCGGCTTGCCGGTCGCTTCGTAGTAGGCGACGGCCGCTTCCATGAAATGTCCGGCCACATACATCTCGTGATCGTCCCGGACGTTCGTCCATTGTTCGCCCGGGTGCTTGATCTGATAGTACGTGTTGAAGTAGCCGTCCGCCTGCTGCGCCCGCCCGACCAGGTCGAACGCTTCGTCGGCCAACTGCTCGAGCGCTTCGTCCCTGTTCTGCTGCAGGACGAAGCCGACCGTTTCCAGCCACTTGGCCAGGTCGCTGTCCTGAAACACATGGCCGTAGAAGTCGCCTGCCGCAACGCCTGCGGCAATCCGAAAGTTGGCGATCGTCCGGCTCGGCTCGGCCCCCGGCACAAGATCGTTCAGCGCCTCCCATTGATAGGGCACGACAACTTCCCGCACCTGGCGCTGCCGAAGGGACCAGAACGCATCCTCCACAACCACTTGCTTCATCTTGACGGGGTTCATTGACCGCAATGTCCGATTCTCCTTCAGCCGTTAATAGCCGTGCATAAAACACCACTTTCGTTCCCTTCCATTATGAAGCGCGTACGCATGCCCCGAACTGGAATGAATCCATGTCGGCTTTGATTGGGTACGATCTTATTGTTCGATTCTCCTTCTGCAATTGATAGTCGTACACTTTCGATTAATAGCCGTACACCTTCCAGCTCTCGATGCCTGTCGAATAGCCGGATTTCGCGGTGATGTTCAGCCTGATCTTGTCCGTGCTGACCGGCGTGAATGTTGTAGAGTTGTACTGATTGCCGAGAACGCCGAGGCCGGACGGGCTGCCTACGTTCGCCCAAGCGGAGCCATTCCAATACTGAATCGTGTACGAAGCCGGCAAGTCGATGCCCTGATCGTCGTCGAACCAATACACGTCGATCTTGTTGATCGTGTACGACTGGCTGAAATCGTACTGCACCCATTGCGTCGTGCCCGGATTGTCCCAGTTGCCGTAGACGGAGTGACCGCGATCGTTCGAGCTGGTAGGCGTGTAGCCGTCGTTCAAGCCGTCCAGGCTCTCCCAGGAGGAGACGAAAGATGTCGAAGCCGTTGCGACCGGCGCAATGTCGGAAGCGGCAGGCGTCCCTCCGTACAGCGCATTTATTTCCGAAGCGGACAACGCCCGGCTGTAAATTTTGAAGTCGTCGATCGCGCCGTTCAGATAAGGATCGGAAAATTGCGACCGGCCGATGTAATTCTGCGTCGTGTTGCCCAGACTCGACGGCTTCAGCGTCATGCTTGAATTACGCGCAACCTCGGCTCCGTCCACATACAGGATGCCGGTCGAGCCCGACAGCGTCACGGCGACATGCTTCCACACGCCTGT
The DNA here is from genome assembly GCA_023391635.1 of Bacillota bacterium. Classification (GTDB taxonomy): domain Bacteria; phylum Bacillota; class Bacilli; order Paenibacillales; family Paenibacillaceae; genus Cohnella. The sequence goes on from JAEWAQ010000037.1 coordinate 16,277, forward strand.
CGCGAGAGCCGTATTGACTCCGATCTGCTGCTCGCTGCCGTTGCCGCCGGTCGTGATGGCGAAGCGCAGTCCCGGCGTTCCGCCCGCGTCGGCCGTCAGGAACATGTAGTTGGTCGTTCCCGTGCCGAAGTCGAAGATGCGCGCCCAGTCGCTGTTGCTGTTCACCTTCACCCAGGTGGCGATCGTAAAGTCGTTCAATCCGCTCACGATGCCGGACGGCAGGCTCGCATAGGCGTTCGAGCCGTTCAGCCCCAGCGCATTGCCGGCATGACCGGCCACCCAGGATGTTCCGCCCGTCAGAGCCGCGGTCTTGTCATTGCCGGAAGAATCGGCTGCGGTCGATCCGCTGGATTGGTTCATCTCGTAGAACGCGATCACTTCAGGGGTCGGCCCGGCGGGATTGACCGTCATCGTGACGGTATCCGTGGCGGTCAACGCGCCATCGCTTGCCGTCAGCTTGAACACGTAGGTTCCCGACACCGATACGGTTGCCGTCGTACTCAAGGCGCTTGCGCTTGCAATCGTCGCCGTGCCCGGCCCGCTTTGCAGACTCCAGGTCGTCGTCAACGTGCCGCTTGGCTGCCCGTCATCCGAGACCGTCCCGGCCAATGTAATGGATGAAGGCAAGGTGAACGAAGCATTCGCGCCCGCATCGACGACAGGCGCCGTATTCGCCGGCGGCGTGCCCTGCGTCAATTGGACGGTGTAAGTCGCTGCCGTGCCGATGCTCAGGCTGACCGTCGCCGTTTGCCCGTTTACCGCCGTAACGCTGCCCGCGGACGCACCATTGATCAGCACGTTGTAAGAGCCTGGTGTCAGGCCGGTGAACGCAACCTTCGTCGTGTGTGCGGCGCCCGGCGTCGCGTTCTTCAGCGTGAAGCTGACGGCATTCCTGGCCTTTGCCACCGTTGCTGAAGTATACGTGTCACGCTCCAAAGCCATGCCCAGCTTCTGCGTGATCAGGTTCAGCTTCTGGAACACGCCGTCCTTCGGCGTCACGACGTAATTCCCGCCGCTCTCGGTCACGTCGCAGCCGTAGCAGTACAGGCCGAAGATCGGGTCGACGGCAACGTCGGCGCTCAGAATCTTGATCGCGCCGAACAAGCCCAGGTCCGCTTCCCCGGACATGCCCCGCCAGCCGTTGAATAGCGGGCCGCCGTCAAGGCCGAGGGCGCCGTTGTTGCCCTTCATGGCCTGATAGGTCCATGACACCGCGCCGATATCCGCCGGATCGGAGCTGATCTGCCCGGAATTGATCGCGCCGACGTTGGCGATCTTGGCGGCGTAAGAGAGCCGCTGCTCGGCTTCCGGCGACGACGAATGGTTGCGCACCCAGTCGTCCATGGCGTAGCCGGCCAGCGATGTTGTGTACTGGAACTGCCACCACGGCTCGCCGTTGATCGTGACCGGATCGGCGTAGTAGTACCATACCGGCATCTTGCCCCGCGTCGCCCGCGTCTTCGTATTGATTTTGCCCTTGATCGTCGTGTTGTTGTTCATCTTGGCGAGTGTATAGACCGCTTCTTCGCCCGTATTGTCATAGTTGTATTCGGAGCCGTACGGGTACGTCGTGTTCTTGAAATTGTTGTACTTCGTCGCCATCTTGGCGATGATGTCATTGGCCTGCGACGTCAGACCCTCGTCCTGCAGCGCCTTGATGATCTCCGGCGTCGTCAGCTCGCCCATGAGGCCGGTGTTCCAGTTGTACGCAACCGGACCGTCGTAGAGCGCCTTCATGATGTTGTAAGCCCGCAGGAGATACGTGTTGCGCGGCTGGATGTAGCCGACCAGGTTCGGGTACAGCTTGGCGATCTTGTACATGCTGAAATACGTGTTGTAAATATGCGGATACGCGTAGCCGCGATAAGTCGGCGTCGTGTTCGTCCCTGCCATGAGGAAGTCCGGCACCAGATAATCGCTGTGGTGCCCGGCCATCAGGTTCGTCCAGATCGCCGTCTCGAGGTATTGGTCGAGCGCGGTCACCTCGGAGGCGACGGGCTTCTGCACGTTCTTCTCGGCAAGGAACTGGGCATGCGTGTAGCCCCAGTCGTCCCCCCAGCCCCAATACCCGGCGAAATTGTTCCGCTTGGCGTTATTCTGCATCATCCAGTCGTCGAACACCTTGTCGCGAATGTCGCCCGGCAAGTTCCACTGCTGGTTGTTCACCATGAACGTCGCATGCCGCTGCAAGGCGTCGGCGATCGGCTCGATGGCGTAGAACTGCAGCACCGTCTTCTCGCCGCTTCCATAGGTAACGGTAATGTTGTTCGGTCCGAGCTGGTTCATCTTCAAGGAATACAGCTTATGATCCGTCCCGGAAGTGCCCAGCGGCGTAATCGTCGTGCTGCCGGGGTATTGCGCGGCAACGGATACGATCGTCTTGGACGTATGCAAGTCGAACTTGGCGGTCTGATCGGTCGGCACGATCATGCCGGGCACGACGGTGACGTCGACCAGCCCTTCGCTGTACAACCGATCCTTCACCGCCTGGTCGCTCGTCGCCTTGACGAATTTGAAGGCATACGTCTTGCTGGTCCCTGGCGCCAGCGTCAGACTCGTGTTCGGCAAATAGCCGCGATTCGTGCTCTTGATGACGTTGGAATGGATATAGTAGACGGACAACCCTTCGACCCAGCCGCCCTGGTCCCCCGCCCACTTGCTGCCGGGGTGATCCTGGACGCGCCAGTTGTCCATGTACTCGAATCCGGCCCCGGTCGAGGCGTCCGGCATGAGCACGAGCTGCGGCCCGATGCCGCTCGGACGCTGCACGGTGACGTAGGAGCTGTTATTGCCGATGAACGATTGCGTGACGACGCGGGTTTCGTAAATTTCTTCATTGCCGCCGCCTGTCCAGAATTCGTTGAACGGAAGCGGCAGTCCGAAATCCCCGATTTCCATCTGCTGGCTGCTCGTGTTCGTCACTTTGATTTGCCATTGCAAATAGTCGCTGACGAGCGAGTAGGATTCGTCCACCCGGAAGTTGCGAATCCCTTGGGCATTCGAAGAGTTCTGGTACGTAATGTTGACCGTGCTGCCCGATTGGCTCTGCGTTCTCGCATCGGCAGACTTGCTCGTCCACCCTTGCGTCCAGGCGCCGGTACCCAGCCGGTAGGTGAACATCAGCTCGCCCAGCCATTGATGATCGGACGTGTTCTGATTCGGCGCATTCGCCCCGTTCAACACGTATTCCGTCGGGAAATTGTCCCCGGTCAGCTTGAGCGACGAGATTTCCCCACTGGAGCCCGTCGTGACCTGGAAAGTGCCGTTGCTGAGCGAGTATGCCGCGGCAAGGCGCGGGCTTACGACACACAATAGAGCGCTTACAACGAACGCTGAGGCGTACAGTGCGATTTTTCTGCCGCTCCATCCTGCTGCTAGTCCGTTCAACATCAATTACAACCTCCTTCAGTATAGGTGATAGCCCGCATGGTTTCCTCCATCTGGGTGCCCATTCTCTCTACCTGCGCCAACACGGCATTGCGCTGCATCACCTCCTTTCCGTCATTTCGCAATCGCCAAACAACCCTGATCATCAGAGGAACGTGCTTGCGCCATCCGCCGGGAACAGGGTTGCCCACCTCTATGTTGTCGATTCCGACGGATTATCCTTGCGACTTGACCCAGACGGCCATCTCGCCGACGCCCCGATTCGCCCAGGCGAAGTACGGAATGAACACCGCTTCGGTTCGCCAGGCCGGTTGGCCCGCATCTTTGCGGTACAAGGCATCCTGCCAATCCTCTTCGGATAAGCAGATTCGCACCGCCTCGGCGCGAATCGTCCGCATGCCGGCCAGCAAGCGATCGTCGCGCCAGGCCTGCAAGGCGCCGTCCGCGGGAAGTGCGAATTGGTGCAGATGAGCTCCGTTATCCGCTTCTTCCATGCAATAGACGAACGGTCCGCGCTGCAGGGCGACTTTGCCGGCGGTATGGCGGATAAGCGGATGGCCTGTCATGCGATGCACCGACATGTCGAACTCGATGGCGATTTCGTCGCCGGTCTGCCACTTCCGGTGCAAAATCCGATAGCCGTTCTCCCACTCGCCCTCATCTTCCGCCACGGCGACGCCATTGACGCGAATGACCGCGCTGTCCGACCATGAAGGCATCCGCAGCGCCACGCGAAAATCAGCCGGACGATCCGTCTGCACCCGCATGCGAACCTGCCCTTCCCACGTATAGCCCGAATCCTGCTCGAGCGCGATTCGCGCGCCGTCGTCCAGCTTCCACTCCGCCCGGCTCCCGATATACAGATGGGCGTACACGGTCCGATCGCGGAAGCCGTAGACATACTGGCCGAGCGAAGCGAGCAGGCGCGCGATATTGGGTGGGCAGCAGGCGCAGCCGAACCAGCCCTGGCGTTCCGGCTTGACATGGCGGTAATTATGGTTGCAGCCGATCTCGCGCGGATGGACTTCCAGCGGGTTAACGTAGAAAAACTTCTTGCCGTCCCGCGACATCCCGCTGACGACCGTATTGTACAGCGCCCGTTCCAGCACGTCCGAGTATTCGCGGCTCGGTTCGATGTCCAGCATGCGGCGCGCGAAGAAGATGAGGCCGATCGAGGCGCACGATTCCGCGTACATCGTGTCGCTGGGCAGATCGAAATCCGCCGTGAACGATTCCCCATACGCTTGCGAGCCGATGCCCCCGGTAATGTACATGCGCCTGGCCACAATATTGCGCCACAGCTGCTTGCAGGCGGCCAGCATCGTCTCGTCGCCGGCGAGCGCCGCCACATCCGCCATGGCTGCGCACATATAGACAGCCCGTACCGCATGCCCTTCCGCCGTCATCTGTTCGCGCACGGGCAGGTGCGCCTGGCTATAAGCATAATCGTGCGACATCCGCAATTCGGGGAAGAACGCCGGGCCGCCTCCGCGTCGGCTCCACTCCTCTTCGTAGAAGTGAGGCCGCGTGCCGCGTTGGTCGAGAAAATAACGGCTTAACCGCCAATACCGGTCGTTGCCGGTCTCCTTGTACAGCTTGACGAGCGCGAGCTCGATTTCCTGGTGGCCGTCGTACCCGTGCAGCTTGCCCGGCTCCGGTCCGAATACGGTGTCGATGTGATCGGCAAGACGACAGGCGATATCGAGCAGCCTGCGCTTGCCGGTCGCTTGATGATAAGCGACGGCAGCCTCGATCAGGTGGCCCGCGCAGTACAACTCATGACATTCGGCCAGATTCGTCCAGCGCTTGCCGGGTTCCTTCAGCGTGAAATACGTGTTCAAGTAGCCGTCCGGCTGCTGCGCGCGGCTGATGATCTCGATCATCCCGTCCGCCAGGCTTTCCAGGTCGGGGTCCGGATGGGCTGCCAGCAAGTAAGCAACGGCCTCCAGCCACTTGGCCACATCGCTGTCCTGAAACACCATGCCATGGAAATCCCCTTGCGCAAGACCGGCCGCAATCTCGAAATTGCGGACCGCATGGCTCGGCTCGGCCTCCGGCACCCGGTCGTTGAGCGCTTCCCACTGATAGGGAATGACGACATTCCGGACAAGTTCCACATAAGATGACCAGAAATCATCCGTAATCATCGCTTGACTGAAAGAAACGGCAGTGGCCGGATTCGGATTCACATCGATAACTCCTTTGCATAAAACGCCGAATTGTTCTGTCGATCTAAACGTTTAGATTGATGAAGGAGGACAACCCGGCGATTTCTCCAAGTGTCCGGGTGTCACACGATTTCACTCGCTTCTGGGCGGCGCGACGGATTCCCGCTCCAGCAGCCGGCATAGCGGGACTTCCTCCTGCACGGCTTCTTCCCCGTTCACGATGCGGACAAGCGCCTTCATGGCCGAATAGCCCATGTCATGCAACGGCAAATCCATCGTCGTGATTCTCGGCTGCAAATAGTCGCTGAACTCGCGGTTGTCGAAGCCGACGAGCGACAGGTCGCCTGGGACCGACACGCCTGCCGCTGCCGCCGCCCGGAGCGCGCCGACGGCCATCACGTCATTCATGACCAGAAGCGCGGTCGGAGGCGCGGGCAAATCCAGCAGCTCCTTTGTCAGGCGAAAGCCCGATTCCAGCCCCCAGTCGCCGACTTTGATCAGCTGCGGCTCGAACGGCAGCTCGAACTCCGTGACCGCCTTATAAAAGCCGTTGAAGCGAAGCCGCGACGGAATCGAATCCATCAACCCGCTGATAACGGCGATTCTGCGGTGCCCGTAGTCGACCAGGTGCCGGATCGCCTCATAGGAAGCCTGCTCGTCGTTATACTGGATCGACACATCGTTCTGCGTATAGCAATACGTATACACGATCGGTTTGCCGTACGTATCGATCAGCCCCGTCAAATCGCGGGGATGCACGCCGACATAAACGATGCCTTCGACTTGTTTGGCGAGCAGATCGGATACGGCGTTTTTCGCGTGTTTGCGGTACGCCTCCACATCGGAATATTGATGGCCGACCCGCTTGTGCAGCCGCAAATTCGTCAGCAGAATATGCAGGTCGTGGCGGTCTGCGTAATCGTTAATGCCGTCGATGATCTCCGGCACGTTGAATACGGTTACGTCTTCCGCGATAACGCCGATCGTATTGGTCCGCTTGCTCTTGAGACTTTTGGCGATGTCGTTGGGCTTGTAATTCAACTCCTCGATCACCTTGAGCACGCGTTCCTTCGTCTTCAGACGCACGTTGCGCGTTCCATTCAGCACATAGGATACGGTGGCGGTGGATACGTTCGCCTTCGCTGCGATTTCTTTGATGCCGATCTTGGACATCCTGCCGCCTCCTTCCGTCATCTAAACGTTTAAAATCTCACTCTATGAGTTTGTTATAGCACTATCCGCGTGCCGATGGCAAGATACTCCCCCCGATGCCGGTCGCGGCAGCGCCCCTCCGGCTAACTTTTCAATCCGGTCATCGTGATTCCTTCTACGAAATATTTTTGCCCGATCAAGTAGAAGATTACGCCCGGAGCGAAAGACAGGCACGTGGCCGCCATCGTCGACGACCAATCTTGCTTCAATTGCCCTCGGAAATCGGTCAACCCCAAGGCGATGGTGAACTTTTCCTTCGAATTGATGTACACCATTTGCTGCAGCAAATCATTCCATAGGCCGATAAAGATGAACAGCGCGACGACGATCATGGCAGGCCTGATGGCCGGCATGATAATGCTGAACAAGATGCGGAAGTAGCCGGCTCCGTCGATCGTGGCCGCCTGGTCGAGTTCCCGCGGGATCGTGTAGATAAACTGTCGGATCAAGAAAATATTGAAGGCGCCGCCGCCGCAGAAATAAGGCAGTATCAACGGCAGGTAGCTGTCGCGGATGCCCAGCCCCCGCGTCCAGCCGATGTACAGCGGAATAAGCGTCACCATGGCGGGCAGAAGCATCGAGCCGACGACGAGCATCCAGATCCACTTTTTGCCCCGAAACCGCAGCCTTGCAAAGGCGTACCCGCACAAGGTGGCCGTAAACGTTCCCGCCAGGCAGGAGGGGACGATAATGATCATCGTATTCCACAAATATTTCCAAAACGTAAATATATCCAGCGTTTTTTCATAGTTGGAAAACAGCCAGCGGCCGGGCAACAGAGACGGAGGATATCGATAGATCTCGGCATTCGTCATCAAGGACGTGCGGAAGATCCACCAGATCGGAAAAAGCACGAGCAAGGCAAAGATGACGACGACAACCAGCGTAATCATGTTCAATGTTCGCTCATTGCGTCTCTTGCTCTTTAATCTGCCGTATGCGGCTTCGCTCATTTCTCGTCCCCCCCTTCATAGAAGATCCACCGATTCGACGTTTTGAACAGAATAGCGGTAAAGATGGCAATGATGACGAATATAATAAAGGTTGTCGCACCTGCATAGCCCAGTCTGTTATTGACAAAAGCCTGATCGTACATCAGATAAGTCATGAAGCGGGAAGCGTTGCCCGGGCCGCCATTGGTGAGCACAAGGGAAGGCGTCACCACCTGGAAATTGGCGATCAGGCTGAGCAGCAGGTTGTAGAAGATGATCGGCGTGATGTTCGGCATCGTGACATGCCAGAAGCGTTTCCAGCTGCTTGCGCCGTCGATTTCGGCCGCTTCATGATAGACGCTCGGGACGTTCTGCAGCCCGGCCAGGAAGATGACGATCAAGTTGCCTGACAGCCAGACCGCAATCAAAGAAAGAGAAGGCACGACATAATCGGAATCTGCGATAAACAAAATTTTGTTCAGCCCGACCTCGGAGAGGAGATAGTTGAAAAAGCCGAAATTCGCCTCGTACAGCCAGGACCACCCTACATAGATGGCGACAGCGGGCAACACGAACGGCACGTAAAATACGGCTCGGAAAAAACCTCTTGCCGGGATTTTACGGTTCAGCAGAACCGCGATGAACAGCGAATACAGCATACTGCCGACTACGGACAAGAAGGAAAAGTAGACCGTCGCGACAATCGAATCTTTCAAATAAGGATCGACGGTAAATAGTTTGATGTAATTATCGAGGCCGATAAATTCAGGATTCGTGAGCCCGGACCAATTCGTCATGCTGATTCCGAGCACCCCGGCCAGCGGCAGATAGGTCAGAAAGATCAGTCCGAGGAAGGCAGGAATCAGGCATATATAGGCGACTCGTTCCTCGCCAGCATGAATGCGGGAACGGCGTTTCGGCAGATTGTCGGTCGTTTCCATCTCTGTCTCCCCCGCACGTAGGAAGGATGACCGCCGCTTGCAAGATGCCCGCAGTCATCCTCCCGTTCCGTTATTTGTTGCCTTTGTTCGCTGCTTTCAACGCCTCGAGGTTTTTGGTAATGGCATCCTTGGCGGTCGTCTTTCCGGTCCATACATCTCCGAGAATCGATCCGAGCAAGGTGTTGAATTCCGTCGTGTAGTTCGTGTAGAACCAGGAAGCGGGTCTTGCAGCCGACGATTGCGCATAATCGACGACCGCAGATTTGTATTCCTCATACGGCGGGAAGTTCGGATTGTCGACCCATTTATGCGTGAGCGTTTCGTCCTTGTACCACTTATCCAGCGTCGGCATCCAGATGCCCGAGCTGATGAGTCCCCAGTTGTTCTCTTCGGAATTGTACCATTTGAGGAATTCCATCGCTTCGGCCGGATGCTTGGTTTGAGAGAAGACGACATTGGCACCGCCTGTGTTGAGCGTAACCTTGTCTTTCATGTACGGCAATACGGCTACGCCATAATTCAGTCCTTCTTCTTTGGCCGTATTCAAGCTGGTGCCTACGTTCCACGCGCCGTTCGTCGCCATGGCGACCGTGCCTGCGATAACGGTGCGCTGAATGCCGTCATCGGTCTGTCCGACGGACAGCGGGGCCACGTGGTCTTTCAAGTACAGGTCCGCCACCTTCTGAATCCCTTCGATGCTGGCGTCTTCGCCGATTCTTACCGCTGTCCCGTCATCGGAATAGTAGCCTCCGCCGTTGCTGATCGCCCACGTTTCGAGCTGCCACGCCAGATTTTCGACGGAAGCGCCGAACTGAACGATGCTCTGCGGATCGAAGCCGTCTTCGCCGGGGTGCTTGCCCTTCTTGTCGATCGTCAGCTTTTTGGCCGTTTCTACAAATTCCTCCCATGTCCAAGCCTTGTCCAGGGAAGCCGGCGGATAGGACACGTTCGCTTTGTCGAACATGTCTTTGTTGTAATAGAGAAGAAGGACTTCGTTGGCCGCGGCATAGGCCACGGTCTTGCCCTGATACTTGTAAGCCAGACTGTCCAGCGGCTGGCTGCCGGTTCCTTCATACATGGAACTGACGTCGTTCAACATGCCTTCGGAGGACCACTGGATGACGGCATCCTCTTTTAACATCCCTGTATCCGGCAATTGACCGGCCGTTGCCATCGTGTTCAACTTGGTGATGTAGTTTTCCCAAGGAATCGCCACAACTTCGACTTCGATTCTGTCTTGGGAAGCGTTAAATTTGTCTACCGTTGCCTGGGTTGTATTTCCCTCTTCCGCGCTGCCCCACATCGAATAGGTAATCTTGACCTTCTCCGCCTTGGAAGTCGACTCCGAAGCTTTCGGCGTCGTCGACGCCGATGCCGGGGCGGAAGCTTCCCCCGATGGCGACGGTTTGGCCTCGTTCTTCCCGCAGCCCATGACGCCGAGTACCAATAAAGCCGAGAGAAGACCTGCCCCTAGTACCTTTCCTGCTTTCATTTCCCCGCTCTCCCTTCATCATTTGAACGATTTTATCGCTAACCGTTTACCGCAGCGCCCTGGAAATAGCGAGCAGATGAGATAAACGTTTAGTTTCGCTTCCTGACGGCGAATTCCTTCTGCGAGTTCTGGGGAGTATGGAAATTTAAACGTTTAGATTTTTGTCGAGTCCGAACCGCAATTTATTCGTCCAAACAAAGAAATTCTACGAATGGAAACCGGATATTCTCGCCGATTTGCTATCCGTTGAATAGTGCAGAGATGAAATCTAAACGTTTAGATTTTTGATTAATTTGGTTATACCACATGAATCGAGAATAATGCAAGCGCTTTTTTCGGAAAAATTTGTTCTCTACTCTTCATACACAACGCTCAGTTCGATGTCCTTGTTCGTATTGCCGAACCCGGCGCCGTACAGCGTCAAGCCGCCGACATGCTTCGCATCCGATTCCACGGCGAAACGCAGCGTCCAAAATTTCTCCTCCAGCCGCAAATCCGCCAGCACGGTGTCCGACATCCGCTCGCCGTCCATATAAGTACCGGTCGCGTCGACCCGGATCGTTTTCCACAGACCGAACTGGTTCACGTCGCCGCTCCACCAGTCCGGGGTATACTTCCCGCGCGCCTCTCTGCCGAAGTCGCCGGGACTCGTCCAGGTGCCGAGCGGAACGGAGTTGAGATAGAAGCGGATATCGGAAGGCCAATTGTCGCTTAACCCCGGCGCTTCCGACGCCAGCTCCATCGAGATTTCGAGCGATACCGGCTTCTGGCTTGGCAGCAGGTAATTCGGCGTCTTGTATTCGACGAATCCGCTGCCCAGCCAGAGGATTGCCGCATGGACCCGTTCGGGATCGAGGAAATACCGGGGATCGTCGTAGAGGCCGATGATCTTCTCTTTGGTGGCAAGTCCGCATGTCGGATGCACTTCGAACGCTGTATAGTGGCCGACCGGAATCGATTGTTCGCGTACCGCCTTCTCCTCGCGTGCAGAAGGCAGCGCGATTTCAATGGCGGATGCCTGCAGGAAGCACAGCTTATGCGTGCCGCCATCCCGGCGGACGCGCCGGGTGCCGATGATGCCTCCTTGCTCCAGCTTGCGAACATGCATCGTGATGATGGCTGGACTGAGCTGCAAGCTTGCGGCGATCTCCTTCACGTTCAATTCGCGGTCTGCCAGCAAGTCGATGATATGGAGCCGAACCTCGCTGGCCAGGGCTTCATATAAAGGCAGCCAGCTGCGGTCGGTCGATGCGTGAATCGTCATATCGGGTGTCCCCTTTAATATTGAATTTACATATTTATAATTCCATTAACAATGATTCGATTTATAAATGAATTATATTGCGAATCCATAACGTTAGTGTTACATTAATATTGAATCAAGTCAATCATTAATTAACAATAATGTAAATCCAGGAGGGGACTCTCGTGTCGCTTAAGGCAAGCATGATCGTGGACAAAGATTTCACCATCGGCCAAGTTGACGACCGTCTCTACGGTTCGTTCATCGAGCATCTGGGACGGGCGGTGTACGGAGGGATCTACGAGCCGAGCCACCCGGCGGCGGACGAACGCGGATTCCGCAAGGATGTGCTGGAGTTGGTACGACAATTGCGCGTGCCGATCGTCCGCTATCCGGGCGGCAATTTCGTATCGGGTTACGACTGGAAAGACGGAATCGGACCGGTCGCCGAACGCCCCCGCAAGCTTGAATTGGCCTGGCGCACCGTGGAGCCGAACCAGTTCGGCATGAACGAATTCGTCGATTGGTCTAAAGCCGCGGGCAGCGACGTCATGTGGGCGATCAATCTGGGAACGCAAGGCGTGGATGACGCGCGTCAAGTCGTGGAATACGCGAACCATCCATCCGGCAGCTATTGGAGCGATTTGCGCATCAGCCACGGCTACAAGGACCCTCACAAGATCAAGACGTGGTGCCTTGGCAACGAGATGGACGGCCCTTGGCAAATCGGCCATAAGACAGCCGAGGAATACGGCAGGATCGCCCTGGAAGCAGCCAAAGTGATGAAATGGACCGATCCGTCGATCGAACTCGTCGCTTGCGGAAGTTCCTCGCTGACGATGCCTACGTTCGCCGATTGGGAAGCGACCGTGCTCGACCATACCTATGAGCATGTGGATTTTCTGTCGCTCCATCAATACTACGGCAATCAAGAGAACGATACTGCTACCTTCCTGGGCCGTTCCTTGCAGATGGACGAGTTCATCCACAGCGTTGTCGCGATTTGCGATTACGTGAAAGCCAAGAAACGCAGCAAGAAGCGCATGTACTTGTCGTTCGACGAATGGAATGTTTGGTTCCACAGCCATGAATCGGACAAGAAGCTTGAACCGTGGCAGATCGCGCCGCCGCAGTTGGAAGATATTTATACGATGGAAGACGCGCTCGTCGTCGGCTGCCTGCTGATCAGCCTGCTCAAGCATGCGGACCGGGTGAAGATGGCGTGTCTGGCACAGCTCGTCAACGTCATCGCCCCGATCATGACGGAGAACGGCGGTTCCGCTTGGGCGCAGACGATCTTCTATCCGTATATGCATGCGTCCCTGTACGGCCGCGGCCAATCGCTCGTTCCGCTCGTGCAGTCGCCGAAATACGATACGAAGTCGATCACCGACATCCCATACCTGGAGTCCATTGCCGTCCATAACGATGAGAACGGGGAAGTGACGATCTTCGCGGTCAACCGCCATTTGGAGGAATCGCTGCCGCTCGAGGCGGATTTGCGCAGCTTCGGCGATTGCTCGCTGATCGAGCACCTCGTGCTGGAAAACGATGATCTGAAAGCCGTCAATACGGCTGCGAATCCGTCACGGGTACAGCCGCACAACAAGGGCAATGCCAAGGTCAACGGCTCGAAGGTCGAAGCGAGCCTGGGCAAAGCTTCCTGGAACGTGATCCGGCTGCAGTTAGCACGATAAGATCAAGCCCTCAGCCTTCGGCCGCAAGACGCGGTCGAAGGCTTTTTGCTATCGCCGCGGGTTTGACCGATTGCGACATCTCGCCTAAACTTAACATAACCATTCACAATCATCGCTTTCCAAAGGAGATGTTCATGGAATTCATTCAAAATTTATTCGAAGATTACGGCGTCCGTCAAGAGCTTGCCGTCTATCTGGCCAAGCTGTGCATGATTCTGCTGATCGTCCTTCTGTGCATCGCGGCCCATTTTATTACGAAGAAAATCGTCCTGCGCCTCGTAACCCTTGTTATTACTCGCAACAGATTCAAATGGGATGACCGGCTCCTGGAACGCCAAGTGTTCCACAAGCTGTCGCACATCGTGCCGGCCGTGATCATCTTCTCGTTCTCGTCCGTATTTCCCGGTTATGCGGGTTGGATTCAGAAAGGCGCTTACGTCTATCTGCTCATTGCGGCGATGTCGGTGCTGAACGCCTTCTTGAATGCGGTAGGCGACATCTACCAGACCTACGAAGTGTCCAAAGTCAAGCCGATCCGCGGCTATATTCAAGTAGCGAAGATCATCCTGTTCATCGTCGGAGCGATCGTGCTCATCTCGGCCCTCATCGGCCAAAATCCACTCTACATCTTAAGTGGCCTCGGCGCATTGTCGGCCGTTCTCATGCTCATCTTCAAAGATTCGATCCTCGGTCTCGTAGCCGGCGTCCAACTGTCCGCCAATGACATGGTGCGCGTAGGCGACTGGATCGAGATGCCCAAGTACAATGCGGACGGCGATGTTATCGACATTACACTGAATACCGTGAAGGTAAAAAACTGGGACAAGACCGTGACCATGATTCCCAGCTACGCGCTCATCTCCGACTCGTTCAAAAACTGGCGGGGCATGCAGGACACGGGCGGGCGGCGGATCAAGCGTTCCTTATACATCGATACGACGAGCGTGAAGTTCTGCACGCCGGAGATGATCGCGCAATTCAAGAAGATCCACTATCTTACCGCATATATCGAGAGTAAAGAACAGGAAATCGAGGCATACAACCAGGAGAACAGGATCAATACGGAGAGCGATGTCAACGGCCGGCGGCTGACGAATATCGGCACCTTCCGAATCTACATCCAGCAATATTTGAACCATCACCCGCAAATTCATAAGGACTTGACCTCGATGGTCAGACAGCTGGCACCTGGCGAGCATGGATTGCCGTTGGAAATATACGCCTTCACCAGCGATATCCGGTGGGCGGTGTACGAAGCCGTGCAAGCGGATATATTCGACCATCTCCTCGCCGTGGCGCCCGAATTCGGACTGCGGATCTACCAGACGCCGTCCGGGCATGACATGCGAAATATGCTTCAAACCGCTTCAACAAATGATTGACTGTCAAAGAAAGGACTGTCCCCATTGCAAGTTAATGATGCGAGCCCGAATTAGCGCATTTGGGCGAGGTCTCTATAAAAAAAGGGCGAACCCTTAGGTCATATTAATGATCCTGTCGGGACCGCCCTTCCGCTTGATTCTGGAATCTGAATAGGCTAAGCTTTCGCGCGCTCCTTGCCCTTGTCGGCTTCTCCGGCGTTCTTGTTCGCCGATTCGCGGTCCTGCTGCATCTCCTCGACTGTCTTGACATGCAACCGGGCGGCACCCCGGTAGCCTTCACGCGTCGGGAGGCGCGGCTCCTCCGCCTGCCGCTTCTTCGCGGCAGCGATGGCATCGCCGTATTGCGGCAGCCACTCTTCCTGAGCGATCAGCATATCGTCGACCATTTGCCAAATTTCCTTCGGATTGCAGACCGCTCCGACGAGCGGGTCCATCATGAACGCTTGGCGCAGCAGGCGGTCGTCGCCATGAACGGCGGCTTCCACCGCCAACCGCTGCACGGAGATGCTCACATTGCATACGGCAGCAGGGCCGAGCGGCAGGTCTCCAATGCGCGGCATCGAGACGCCGTTGCGGTCGACATAGCCGGGCGCTTCGATGACGGCGTCATCCGGCAAGTTCGCGATCACCCCGCGATTGATTACGTTAAAGTGCCCGCGGTACACGCGTCCCGTTTCAAGCCCTTCGATAATATAAGAGCCGTGCTCCTGACTGCGCTGCGCCTCTTCGTATTTCATCGCCGGGTCCTTCATCCAATTTGGAAAATCGGTCTCGAACCAGTTGCGTCCTTCCGTGCTCACCCGCAAATAGCCGCCCGTCTCCCCATTGATCCAACTGCCCATATCGATCCAATCAGCGATCTCGTCCGGCCGCTTGCGGTACCACGGCACATACTCGCTCAGATGGCCATTCGACTCCGTGCTGTAGTAGCCGAAGCGCCGCAGCATGTCGATCCGGACTTTCTCGGTGCGACTGAAATCCGGATGCTTCTCGAATGCTTCCAATAATCCGGCGGTGAGGTCGCGACCTTGGTGGCGAATTTGCACATACCACGTTTGGTGGTTGATCCCCGCGCAGACGATGTCGACTTCCTCCTGCTTCAGCCCGTAAACTTCGGCGATCTGGTGATGCCCGTGCTGCACGCCATGGCATAAGCCGATTGTATTCACGCCGCCGTACTTGTTGCATGCCCAGGTGAGCATCGCCATCGGGTTCGCGTAATTGAGCAGCAACACGTCTTCCCGCGCCACCTCGCGAATGTCGCGGCAGATGTCCAGCATGACCGCGATGCCGCGCTGGCCGTACATGATACCGCCCGCGCACAGCGTATCGCCGACACACTGATCGACGCCGTATTGCAGCGGAATGTCGACATCGGCCGCGAAAGCTTCCAGTCCGCCGACCCGCACGGTGCAGATGACATACTTGGCGCCCCGCAGCGCTTCGCGACGGTCCGTCGTCGCCGTGATCTCTACCCGCAGCCCGTTCTCGCGAATGTCCCTGCGGCACAGCTCCGTCACCATCTCCAGATTGTGCGCATTGATGTCTGTAAACGCAACTTCGATGTCGCAAAACTCGGGCACGCTCAGCAAATCCCTCAGCAGTCCCCGCGTAAACCCGATGCTGCCCGCTCCGATGAATGCAATTTTGAATGACACGGAAAAAGTCCTCCTCTTCGCTGGAATCGTCTGCATGACTTATGCAGCTTCATTGTACCAGCGCAAGCGGAGGACGCGTTATCAAAAATCTGACTTCTTGCAGGCGAAGGTGTCAGAAATTCTCACTTCATCCCGCGTGTTCATAAGGACGACACTATAGGATCAACTCCGCAAGACGATGAATCCCCTGCTCGATCGATGCTTCATCTACTTTTGCGAACCCCAACACCCATCCCTTTCGTTTGCTTTCCAAACAATAGGGTTCAAGAGGGTATACACGTATTCCCTCTTGAAGGGCCGACTTTGCTACGGCTTCTTCGTCGTATGACTCTTCGGCTTCAAGCAATACATGCAAGCCCGTTTCTACTCCACTTAGCGAGAAACGCCCCCCTAAACCGCTAGACGTAATAGCTTTTGTCAAGGCTTCGTGTCTTCGTCGGTACACATTTCTGACTCTTCTCATATGGCGCATGAAATGCCCATTCTTGATGAAGTGTGTTAGTGTCAGCTGATCCATAATCGGAAGATGGCGGTAAGTCAGCTCCTGTACCTTGGCTAGTTGGGCAATTGCCTCAACAGGTCCGACGATGGCCGAAATGCGAATGCCTGGAGCGATCATTTTTGAAAAGCTCATGAGGTACAAAGTATTGTTGGATGCTCGGCTAAACAGAGTTGGCAGCGGCTCTCCGCGATACCGAAATTCACTATCATAATCGTCTTCAATGATCCAAAATCGTTCTTGAACGGCCTTATGCAGCAATTGCTGTCTGCGCGGCTCCGACATTACGACCCCGATCGCGCACTGGTGCGAAGGAGTCGCAAAGACCAATTTGGATTGCGGATGAATATGCTCAATCACTAACCCATACTCATCGACAGGAACGGGCACCACATTCATACGCCGATATTTCATTGCCATCCAGGAAGCCGGGAAACCGGGATCTTCTACAGAGACAGTATCCCCGTCAACTAAAAGCGCTTGTGCGATTAAGTCAATGCTATGCTGAGCTCCCGAGGTCAACAGTATCTGATCTGTTTGAATATGGACGCCTCGTTCGAGCGATAAATAACGTTGAATTTGCTCGCGCAATGGTGTGAAGCCATAAGGATTGCCGTATGCCCAGTTTGATAGTTCCATCGCAGCGGATGCATGATGAAGCGATTGTCGCCAGTTCTTTTGAAATTGTCCATCCAAATAAGGTTCATGGGGACTAAAATCAATATCCTCTTCTCGATGTTCTTTGTCTCTAAACCAGTCATGTAATCGATCGACCGCCTCGTTCAACAAGGGAAGTGACGGGGGGACGGGGCCATTTGCCATTATTTCCTTCGTAGACTCAGTGACTTGATTCCAGTTGCTAACTCGCGTTCCTCCTCGGCGAGATGTAACCGTATAGCCTCGACTTAACAATTCCTCATAGACGATCTGTATCGTTGAGCGAGAGACACCTACCAGGTGGGCGAGTTCGCGGGAAGGAATCAGCAATTCTCCAGGAGCCCAGATTCCGCTTGTAATATTATGAATCGCTTGATCGAGCAATTGCTGCCAGATCGGTCTCTTATCATCGCGAATTACTTTCATCATCGTCCACGCCTCCCAAAGGAGCTCCGACTCCAATTGATTTTGGATTGCTTGAAATCGTATTATTGGATGTATAATAACAATCCATTAGATGATATACTACCGTAATAACACTAGTCATTGCAAGAAAGGAGAGGTTGTGAAATGGATTCGATTCGTTACAAAATCAGGGAATGTCAGAATCAAGAGAAGATCGAGAGCTTCCTTCGGCAAGCGAGAATTGGGCATCTGGGGTTGGTTGATGGGAACCTTCCCTATGTTGTACCGCTTAATTATGTATGGACCGAAGGAAGGCTCTATTTTCACGGGGCTGGGGATGGAAGACGCAATCAAGTCATGAGTGAAAATCCGGAGGTTTGTTTTACGGTATGCGAGGAATACGGGACTATCACGGGTCCGGTACCTGCCAAGACGGATACAGCTTATATGAGCGTAATGATATTCGGGCAAGCAGAGCCGATCACTGATTTGGACGAAGCTACCCATGCGCTTCAGGAAATGATCAATAAATACGTATCTGGCTATTATAAGCGACCGTTGCCGAAGCAGCATGTGGACAAGTATCGGTCGGCGGTATTCGGCGGACCGGTTCAAGTTTACCGAGTCGTTCCGCACCATGTGACAGCAAAAGAAAGTCCGGTTGAAGCAGAAAAAATGTATCGGGCAAGCATGAATGTCGGACGGGAAGTCTAACGACAACAAAGCAGCGGCAGCCTAAGACTTATTTTCGAGTCCCGGCGCTCCGCTGTTTCATTGTTCTACAGGCCGAACAAATCCAATTGCTCCGGAGGTTGCGGCGGTTCCTGTACCGGCATGCCCAGCATGCGCATGAATTGCTTGGCATTGCCCGCCGCATGACCGCCCGAGTTGTTGTTGAAAATGACGCCCACCGACGAACAATTCGTCAGCAAGCGCATCACGCGATCTTTCCACTCCGACAATTCCTCTTCATTATATTCGTACAAATAACGAACTTCCCGCCAACGCTCGTCCGCATCCCCGCCGCCGCTCCGGTTCCACCCGGAGACGTTCCTTCCGTGCATGCGCACGAGCGTGAACGACGGGTCCGTCGGCACCGGCACAATCGGCACCGATTCCGGTCCCGCCTGCGGCTCGTCGCATACGCTGTGAATCCAGCCTTCCTCGCGCATGAACGCCAGCGTCTTCTCGCGCAGCGCAGGCTCGAACCAGCTCTGATGGCGAAATTCAAGCGCGCAAGGAAACCCAGCCATCCGCCGTTTCGCTTCCCGCAGCACGCGCACGTTGTCCTTCGTGCAATCGAACCATGGCGGGTACTGGAACAGCGCGGCCGCCAGCTTCCCCGCACCGTGAAGGGGCGCAAGGCTGTCCCGGAACGCACCGTACATATCGTCGTCGTTCTCATAATATGACTTGCCCCGCAAGTGGCCCGTCATGCCTTGATAAGCCTTTACCACGAAGCGGAAGTCGTCCGGCGTTTCCTCCGCATAACGAGCCATGCGCTCCGGCGGCTGCACGCCATAGAACGAGCTGTCCATCTCCACGAGGAAGAAATGTTCGGCATACCCTTTAAGCTTGTCCTTCTGAGGCGTTCCGGGCGCATACAGCGAATCGTGGTCCCCCCAGCCCGTAAGTCCGACCGCAATCATCGTGATTCCGTTCCCCTCTGCTTTTCGCTCTTACTCCCCATTATATACGCCATTCCCGTTCCGATTCCACCGCATATACGCGCAAAAAAAGCACGCTCCGGGCGCGGATGCCGCCGCGTGGAGCGTGCTTCGCCTGCTTAGCGTACGGTTATTGCTGCAAGCCGATGCCTGAATATGGCGATGTCGAATCCGTCCGGAAATCGTCCGCTGCCGACGTCACCAGTTGCCAGGTGGACGGATTCGTCTGCGGATTTTTGCCGGTGTGCGCTCCCGCCTCGATACACAGATACAACTCGCCGGTCGGCTGGTAAATGACGTAGTCGCCCTCGTTGTAGTAAATGGAGCCACCGTAATAGTCCGAGATGTCGTCCCAGCGCTCGACCTTGGCCCAATCGAAATTCGCGGGGAAAGGCACGTCTTCGAATGCAATCGGGGCCAGATTGGCCGACGTGACGTTCCCGGATGCGGTTACGTTGCCGGCCGTTCCGTTGTTGCCGCCGATCGTATCGATGAACGTCCGGGCCCCGTCCCGTGTATTGTCTGTGAACGTCATCTGGTTGCTCGTATTGTGGCTAGCGAAGAACAGCAGATTCACGTCCGGATGGGTACCGGGCAGCTCGTCGTAGTGAAAGTTGTATTGCCTGATGATGTTGTCTTCGAACCGCAGCTTCGTCGAAGTGTTGGACGGCGCGTTGTGAATGTAGGAGAATACGTCCCTGCCGTGCGAGAAGTAATTGTCGTGAATCCACACCTCGTCGCCCGGATCGAGTGGGTCCCCCGAAGCCGCCGTCATCCACAGCTCCATTGTCTTGCTTGCGCCGCCGATGAATACGTTATGGTGAATTTCGGAGCTGCCGTCCCGCTGGGAATATTGGAAGCAGCCGTCCTGCCATTGGGAGAACGGATCTTTCCAGTCGGTCGAACACATGGCGACAACGTTGTGATGAACCTTGAGGCCGTCTCCCATGTTGGACAGTTGGATGCCTTCCGTCCCCGTCCGCAGCACCCGGTTGTTGTAAATCTCCAGATTGGTGAATTTGTGCTGCGTGCTCATATTGCCGCTCGTATTGCCGAGATACATCCCTTCCGATTCGGTATCGTGGATGTACATGTCGTGGATTTTGACGCCGTCCATCGTCGCCGTCGGGTCGTTGTCGGACTTGATCAGCAGACCGGCAAAACCGGAGAAGCCGACTTCCATGAACGACAGCTCGAAGTTCGTCGCCCCGGCGCCGATGCCGATACCGGAAGTGTTGGAGCGCCCGACCTCAATGCCGTATCGGCCTTCGGAATTGGCGTAATCCCCGTTCAAATGTCCGGGATAATCGACATGTCCCGTTTCCAGCTGGCTGTCGTATTTGCCGGTGAGAATCCAGTTGGACCCGCCTCCGAGCGTAAACGTGTACGAATGCGTGCCGCCAACCTTCACTTGCCCACCGTAATTGGTGATCACAAGCGGGTTGTTGGCCGGTCGGTCCGGCAAATTGTGCAGTCTGATATACGCATAATTTCCAGCCGGTATATACAGGCGCTGCAGCGTTTGCCAGTTCACGTCCGGGAACGAGGCTTGAACATCGTTATAATAGATGGACGATTGTCCTTGAACGGGCAAAATGAGAGATCTGTACTTCGTAATATCGATGACCAGCGATCCCTGCACGTTCGATCCGTCCTGAGCGGTTGCCCGTACCGTCACGGTGCCGTCCGTTACCGCGGTCAGCAGGCCGCTTGCGCTGATCGTCGCGCTTCCGGAGCCGTCTGATACCGACCAAGCGAACGATTTGTTTGTCGCCGTGTAGGGCTGCACGGACGCCGACATTTGCAGCGTTTCGTTCACGAGCATGGTAGTCGCGCCGCCGGCGGTTACGGTAATTTGGGAAACCGGAACGAACGGAGCATCCTGAACGCCGTTCCCGTTCGCGTCGATCCAGCCGATGAGCGCGTATTCGTTCGCGCGGCTCGTCATGGACGAAGGGGAGCGGGCCAGCAAGTATCGCGCCTGCGGCGCAACCGGGCTTCCGCTGACGTCGTCGTCCCTGATCCACGGTGTCGTGCCTCCGGTATTAATCCCTTGCGCGCTGTTGAAATTGATCCGGGTCTCCGTCAGACCGCTGTCATTGGCGGTGTCGATGTCGTCGTCCCACCACAATTCGCTGTATGGTGTCTGGTCGCCCGCGCTGGACGCCCGATACTGCGTCCATGTCGACAAGATTCTGATCTTGCTCCAATCCGGACCGAAATCGATATAACCGACTCTGTCACCGTAGTAAGGAGCTCCATTACCCGTAGACCAGCCGGCGGGTGTGCCGGTATTCTCGTCAAACAGCGGTTGGCCGTCAAAGGCGTTCTGCATCGGAAAGTACAGGCTGCCCGTGGCGCCGCCGGCCGATACGGGCGTAATAATCTGAAGCGCTTCATTGCCCGCGGAGCCGCCCTGATTCGAAATCGTCACGATCTTCGTGCCGGACACGCCGCTTCCGTCATCCGCCGTAGCCCGAACCGTAACCGTGCCGTCCGATACGGCCGTCAGCAGACCGCCGGCATCGATCGTGGCGCTGCCCGTTCCGTTCTCCACCGACCACGTTACCGTTTGCACAGATGCGTCTTGTGGCGTGATCTCAGCCGACATCTGCAGCGTCCCTTGATTCGTCGCAATGGTATCCGCGCCGCCCGCTCCCGTAACCGTAATGCCGGTCACCGGCTTATTCACCCAGCCCACGATCGCGTATTCGCTTGCCCTGTCCGTCATAACGTTCGGGGAACGAAGCAGCAAATATCGTCCCTGAGGCACAACCGGATTGCTGCCGGCATCGGCATCCCGAATCCATGGCGTCGTCCCCCCGGTATTCAGGCTTTGCGCGCTGTTGAAATTAATCCGGGTCTCCGTCAATCCGCTGTCATTCGTTGTGTCGATATCGTCGTCCCACCAAAGTTCCTGATAAGGCAGCTGATTGCCTGCGCTGTACGCGCGATATTTCGTCCAGGTGGATACGATTCGGATATCGGTCCAATTGGCGCCGAAATCGATGTAACCGACCCTGTCGGCATAGTAGGGGGCGGCACTCGCTCCCGGACCGCCTGTCGGCTCGTTCGCCATACCATCCCAAGCGACGTCTTGGCTGTCAAACGCGTTCTGGAGCGGGAAATACAAGCTGCCCGCAGCAACGCCGGCAGCATTCGGAACGATGATCCGGAGCGTCCCGCTTGCCTGTGCAGCTTGACCTGCCGGAAACAACAACGTCAATGCCATCGCAATGCTCGCCAATACACAACCGAACCTCTTCATGATACTTGCCTCCTTTTCAGAATCAATCGTGGACCCGGCCTTCGCCGAGCCGAGCCGGGCAGGGAGAACGATCCCCCGCATCCTTCAGCGCCCCCTCAACCTCCCTTCTTATCGCGGATTTTTTATGGAAACGACTCGGCGAACAGCAAATCAACATCCACCTCATCGGCCATAAAACAAGGTTATAATGATTTATTTTGCATGTTATGTTATATAATTGAATTCATCATGCAAACAAAAAGGAAGGGATCGCTGTGAATAAACCCGATTGGCTTGACACAGTTCCCGAATTACAGCACGTTAACGCCTCCGACCCGTCCGGGCTCGATCCGCAAAAATCCGTCCGGCATGAGCTTGACCGATTATTGTACAAGCGTCTACCGGAACGTGAATAACATCAGTTGGGACAAGCTTTGATCGTGTTACCTTGCACGCATGCGCTCGGTGAGCGCTGCCGCATTCGCTTCTTTCACCCACTCGGCAAATTCCGTCCACAGACGGTCTTGTTTGTCGTAAAGCCCGTAATTGCCGATCAGCCCTTCGCGGTGCCAAAAGTCGTACAGCGCAAACCAGTGGGTTCCTAGAACGAACGGCATGCGAGCCGCCTGCATCACAAACTCGCGATAGCATTCTCCGCGACGCTTCTGATTGGGGACGTGCGCCAATTGCGCCCCGTTGGTAATCAGGTCGAATCCTGCCCCGGGACCTTCGCAGAAGCTGAATTCCGTAATCATGCACGGCTTGCCCGCGATCAGGCATGCCCGTTCCATCCACTGCTCCGGCAGGTCGAAACAGTAAAAATTGAGCGACCAGGCGTCCACGTACTTGCCCATTGCTTCCAGCACGATATCCGGCGTGGACGTGCCGACAAAGCGGCAGCCCAAATGGAGATGGTTCGTGTCGTATTGCCTGAGAGCGCCGGTGGTCGTCTCGAAATAGGTTTCGGCGATGAGCCGCAGGAATGCCTTCTTGTCCGCAGCGTAATTCGTATCGTCCACGCGCAATTCCCGCAGCCAGAGCAGTTCCTCGAACGTGCCGTATTCGGCATGCCACGCTTCGTTCAGCCGTTCAATCTCGCCGTAACGTTCGGCAAGGAACGCCACCCAGGCTTTCTTCCCCGGACGGTCAGGCTGCAGCGCAATGTAATCGTCAACGAGTCCTGTGCCGTCTCTGTCCGATGCCTGTTCATTCTGCCCCCATCGTCCGCCGCTTCCCCACCAATGCAATTCGTTATCCGTAAACCAGCCGATGACGTTCGGATTTTCAGCCATATCGACGCCTTTGTTGTAGAACATATCGACCATCGCCGCGTGCGCAGTCATACGAAAGCTTGGGTCGAACACGTCGGGAAACCCGTACCCTCCCCATCCGTTGTTGACCGCCTTTGCGCCGCGGGAGCAGTTGATCTCGATCGTCATCGGACGTCCGGAAGCAAATAAGTACGGAAAATGCCACGCGCCAAGCGTGTTGAACCCGTGTTCCCAAACTTCCGAAAGCCTGGCCTCCGCCCACCGTTCAAACCATCCGCGGCCGCCGTATTTCTCCCGGAGAACAGGCTCCATCGGCGAGCTGTTATGATAGTTGAAGCAGTTCACCCCGAGCGAATACAGCGGCTTTCCTGCGGGATCAATGAATGACCACCTGCCGTCAGGCTGCTTGTTTACGGTGTAAAATCGGTTCGTTCCATTCACGATGCGCCCCTCCTTTATTCCTGATCTTCCAACAGGCAAGCTTCCCGTTCGCGAAAGTAGGCAGCGGTCTGCCCAACCATCGCATCCAGCAATGCCGCATCCGGCCGCCCGTACATGGCAGGGTAAGGATCGCCACCGGGACCGAGCGGTTCCGGGGTTACGTAACAGCCCGGGCGATTGAATTCCATAAGGTACAGCGTCCTGATAATCGTATCGAGATCAAGACATCCTTCGCCCAGTGCCCGCCGATTGCTGTCCGCCAGATGAAGATTGACCAGTTGGTCCTTGGCGACAAGCAGCGCCTCGCCGATATGCCGCTCCTCGGTCAGCATGTGATAGACGTCGGCATTGATATGGGCGATTCCGGGGTGATTAACTTCCTCCATATAACGTCTGGCATCGGCAATCGTATGCACCAGGCTGACTTCAGCCGAGCGGATCGGTTCAATCGCAGCCTTCACCCCGTGCCTGACGAACCAGTCGCCTGCAAGCCGCAGCGTCTCGGCGCTCCTGGCAAATTCCATATCGTCGTAGGGCTGCGGCCTCCCCACCGCTCCGGGAACGACGAGCAAATAGTCGCCGCCTATAATCGATGCAAACTCCAACTCGCGCTTCAAGTAGTCGAGGGCAGCTTGACGATGATGGGCATGCCTGCTGGATAAGTCGTTATCCTTGGAAAACATGCCGCATATTCCGGAAACGGATAAACCGTGCGCTTGCAGAATATCGGCAGTTTGCTTGGGATCATAGCCAAGATCGGGCCCGTAATGATTTCCATGCAGCTCCATATAACGAATACCGGCGTGTGCCAAACGGCTGGCCGAAGCCTCCAAAGGTTCCATGCCGAACCCCCAATTGCTCCACGAAAGCTCCAGCCTTCTGCGAAACCGTTCCGGATGCCGTTTTCTCAATTGATCAAAAGAGGATTTGATCGATTCATTCACAATTTCATAGTTTTGCAATTTCATCGCAATCTTCCCTCCCGGCCATTCACCGTTACTCCTTCACCGCGCCCAGCACGATCCCTTTGACGAAAAAGCGCTGCAGGAACGGATAAACGAGCAAGATCGGCACCGCTCCGATGAATATTTGCGCCGCCTTCACCGTGCGGTTCGTAATATCCTCGACCACCTCCGGATTCATCGCCAGTTTCGTGAAGTCCTGCTGTACGATAATCGTCTGAAGCAGCGTGGCCAACGGATAATTGGCGGAATTCGTATTGTAGATCATGCCCATGAACCACTCGTTCCAGTGGAATACCATCGTAAACAGCGACAGCGTGGCGAGCGCGGGCAGCGACAGCGGCAAATAAATGCGCAGCAGTGTCGTGAAGTGCCCCGCGCCGTCGATCAGGGAAGCTTCCTCCAGCTCCTTCGGGATGTTGCGGAAGAAGTTGAGCAGCAGAATGATCGACCATACTTCTACCGCCACAGGCAGTATAAGCGCCCACAGCGAATTGTTCAGCCCCAGCTTCATGACGAGAATGTAGCTGGGCACCAGCCCTCCGGAGAACAGCATCGTGAATACGAAGAACCAGGCATACAGCCCCCGGCCCTTGAATGACCTGGACTCCTTGGACAGCGGATAAGCGGTCAGGGAGGCGATGACGAGAAACACGGCGGTGCCAAGCAGCGTCCTCTGGGCCGAAATGAACAGCGAGTGGCTGAAATTGTCGTTGCTCAGCGTCTTGCCGAATGCGTCCAGTGTGAAGTCGACCGGCCATAAATAAACGAGGTTGGCCGTCGCAGCCGATTTCCCGCTGAGCGCCACCGCCAAAATGTGGACGAGCGGCAGCACGCAGCCGACGCTCAGCGCCGCGAGCAAAATGGTGTTGAAGACGGTGAACAGGCGATAGCCGTAGGAACGATCAACCACGCCGGACTCCTCCTTCCCGGATTAAAAAATGCGGTAATTGGCGAATCGATAAGCGATCCGGTACGCTGACACGATGAGAAGGAAGCCGATTGCCGACTTGAACAGCCCGACCGCCGTTCCGAAGCCCATATTGCCGTTGACGATCGCGACCCTGTACACATAGGTGTCAATGATGTCGCCCTTGTCGTACACGAGCGAGTTGTACAAGTTGAATATTTGATCGAATCCCGCGTTCAATATGCCGCCGAGCGCAAGCGTTGCCAGCACGATCGTGATCGGCAGCATCGCCGGAATCGTGATATGCAAAGTTTGTTTCCACCGGTTCGCGCCGTCCGTAACGGCCGCCTCGTACAGCGCCGGGTTGATGCCGGCGAGCGAAGCCAGGAAGACGATCGTCCCGAAGCCGAATTCCTTCCACACATGGCTGACGACGACCGTAAAGCGGAACCAGTCTCCATCGCCGAGAAAGAAGATCGGCTCGATGCCGAACAGCCAGCCCAGCAGTTTATTGACCATTCCCCCCTCTGTCGACAGCATGTCGATGAGGATGCCCCCAAGTACGACCCATGACAGAAAATGGGGCAAATAAACGAGCGTCTGCACGGACCGCTTGAGCAGCGAATTCCGCACTTCGTTCAGCATCAAGGCGAACGCGAACGGCGCGAAGAGGCCTGCAACGATTTTCCCGAAAGCGATGATCAGCGTATTCCACATCACCTGCACGCTGTCGTGCTGCCCGAACAGCTTCTGGAAATTTTTCAGTCCAACCCACGGCGAACCGCCGAAGCCGAGCCACGGCTTGAAGTCCTGAAACGCCATCACGGCTCCGCCCATCGGCAAATAGGCAAAAACGATCGTCAGCAGCACGGCCGGAACGAGCATCAGATGAAGCGGCCAGTTGCGCGCGAAATTCCATCGGCTCTTTGGCTCCGCGGGGGCTTTTGCCATTCTCTCTCACTCCCAACCCTGTCTGCATATCTTTGCGCGGTAGTTGCGGAACAGCCCGAGCATGCGCATGACCTCCCGGGCTGTTCGGCTATAGCATCGTCAATTGCCGGAGACGGCTTTGTACCAATCCTCAATTTCCTTGGTGATTTGGTCGCCGCCCGCGGCTTTCCAATTCGTCACCCATTTGTCGAAATAATCGAGCGGCTCCTTGCCGTAAATCAGCTTGCTGAACATTTCCGCTTCCATCTTGTCGAGATTTTCCTGTTTGTCCTTCATCGTTTCCGTCTGCGGTCCGGTGTACAGGTTGTTGACCGCATGCTCCCGCTGCGAGTACACATATTTGGCAGCCAACTTCGTCTGCGCAGTGTAGTTTGACAGCTTGATCTCCAGCGGTGTCACGGGCTGTTTGCCGTCGACGAGCTCTGCCAGCGTCTTGATATTTTTGGACGGCACGACCGGCGGCATGAACAGGAACGGCGGGGCCGCCCGTCCGCCCGGCATGTCCGCATCCGAAGTGACCAGCTTGCCGTCTACGAAGTCGTAATCGTACCCTTCGGCGAACCCGTACTCGAACTCGCCGTCCTTCGGCGGGTCCTCGTAGTTTTCATACATATAATTTTGATACTGGAACAGCACTTCCGGGTGCTTCATGTCTTTGTTGATCAGCAGCACGAGCCAGTGGTTCAAGCCGTTGCCGATCTGTCCGATTCGGCCGTCCGGTCCGGCCGGCAGCGGATAAGGCTGGACACTCGCGCCTTTGATGTTCTTCTCCGTTTCGTTAAGCGGCCAATCGTACGCCCATTGGGTCGAGAACGCGATGCCCGCCTTGCCGGACGTGAACAGCTCGATCGCCTTTATTTCGTCGTGGATGCCGGCTTCCTTGTGAAGATACCCTTTGTCGATCCATTCCTTGATTTTGCCGATCGCGGTTTTCGTTTCCGGCGTCGTCGAGCCGTAGACGATTTCGCCTTTGTCGTTCTTATGCCAGATGCTCATGAACGAACCGTAGGCGCCCATCGCCGGGTTCACGCCGAGCCACGAAATCCGGTTGTATTTAATTTCCTTCAGCGCGGCCGTAAGGGCGACCGTGTCTTTCTCCCCGTTGCGGTCGGGGTCCTTGTTGACGAACGCGTCCATGACCGTCTCCAGCTCGGCGATCGTCGTCGGCGCCTTCAGACCGACATTGTCCAGCCAGTCCTGGCGAATCCACAACAGATCGTCGTGGAGAAGCGAAGATTCGATCATCGGAATCGCGTAAGGCTTGCCATCGCGCATGTAGGGCAGCCAGACGTTCTCGGTTTCAGCCACGGCCGCCTTCCATTCGTCGGACGCATACTTCTCGAACAATTCGTCCACCGGCTGGAATTTGCCGGAATCGATCAGCGTATGCGCGACCTCGGCCGGAACCGTCAGAAAGTCCGGCAGCGGCTCGTTCGCCGACAGCGTCAGCATCAGCTTCGTCTTGTAAGCGTCGTTGGTCGTAGGCGTCGTCCACAGCGTCTTCACCACGATGCCGAGCTTATCCCGTAGCCAGCGGGAGTACACATTGTCGTCGAGCGACTCGCCGTTTTTGAACTTCTGATCCGGGCCAACCTGGCGTACCATCGTAATTTCCACCGGCGGGTCGTATTTGCCGTCCTTCATCGGCAGTCCTTCGGCCGTCGGCGTTCCCGCCAGCTCCGTAGCGGCGGCGCTCGGAGACGTGCTGGCCGGCGAAGACGAGCCGGCGTTGCCATCCTTCTTGTCCGAGCAAGCCGCGACGAGTGCGCCGACAAGCGCCAGGATCAGCAGAACGGAAAAAGACTTCCGCAGCTTTCTTCTCATATCCTTTCCCCTCTCAACTAATGTGCAAGCACTTTCAGTATAAAGGCGGCCCCATCTCCTCGATATGGGAAGAACTTAACATCCATTGGCTTCTGTTAATCGGTTTGCCGGTTCAGCCGTCTCTGAACTCCTGCGGGGTCATGCCGAACTGCTTTTTGAACAATTTGATGAAATACGTATTCTCATAGCCGACTTGGCTGGCGATTTCGTAAATTTTCTGTCCGGATTCCTTAAGCAGATAAAGTGCCTTCTCCATTCGGATCCGGTTGATATAGTCGCTCAACGTTTCTCCGGTTTCCTGCTTATACAGCTTGGACAAGTAGACGGGGTGAAAATGGACGTGGTCGGCGATCGTTTGGAGCGACACACCGCTTTCCAAGTGATCCTGGATATAGGACTGAACTTTGGCGAGCACGCTCCGGCGCGAATCGAACAAACGGTTTTTCGTGCTGTGCCTCAGCAGTTCCAGCGCCCGGAACGACCATTCCTCGAGCTGCGCGATCGAGCGGACCCCCTCCCCTTCAGGGACGGCGGCGGCAGCCGGCAGCAGATCGGACAACCGTTTGCCGTTCTTGTGGGCGAAGTGGGAGAACGCCCCGGCAACACTGTACAGCGTCTCCTTCACATGCTCGCGCGAATCGGGAAAATGACGGTGCAAATCCTGAAACACGGCGTTCAGCTTCGCCTCTGCCGCCTCCCAGCTCCCGGTTTCCAGCGAATGCAGCAATGTCGGCAGCCGGTAAAGCTCGTCGAGCGCCTCCGCTTCCTCCTCTTCCGGCTCGCTGCCCATGGAGTAGAACTGGCCTGTGCTGCTGCCGATCCGCTTGTGAAAAGAGGTTAAAGCGCTTTCGTAAATCAAATGCGCTTCCTCCGGGAAAATTCCCCAGCGGCTGATCATGATCGAAATCGCGCCCTTCAAGTAGGTCAGCACACTCATCTGCAGCTGCGCGGCCAGCCGCTCGATCAGCCGCTGCCGTTCCCCGTCGGCGGCGAGACCGGCCGCTTCACGGTCCTGAATCGCGAAGATCAAGTAGCCCAGTGAGTCCATATGGCACCAAGTCGCAAAGTGCTTGCCGAATATTTCTTCCGTGATGTTGCAGACCGCGTATTCCAGCAGATGAAGCCCGCTTGTCCCGTAGCTGTAGAACTCGTCTTCCAGCCGGATGAGCAGCAGCGCCACGGGCTCGCCGCACCGGAACGGCAGCCCCAGCATGCCGAGCCTTTGCGCGATTCGTTCCCGCTCCGGCATCCGGCCCTGAAGCAGATCGCCCAGCGCCTTGCTTTGCAGCAGCGGCATATGCTCCCGCAGCGTGTGGACCGTCTCGCGGTAGGCGCCGATCTGCTCCCACTCCGCCCGCAGCTTGTCCTGCACGCTGCGTACCGTCTCCGTCAGCTCGTCCGCCTCGATCGGCTTCAGCAAGTAGTCGGTCGTCTCCATGCGGATCGCTTCCCGGGCGTATTCGAATTCACCGTGCCCGGATAAAATAATGCAGCGGACGCCGGACCAAGTTCGGCGAATTTCCTGAATAAGCTCCAGCCCGCTCATGCCCGGCATCCGGATATCGGTAATGACGATATCGACGTGGTGAAGGTTCAGTAGCGCCAGCGCCTCTGCGGCAGAAGAAGCCTGATGGACCTGTTCGACCTCCAGCTCCTCCCAAGGCATCGTATACGCCAGACCTTCCAGCACCGCCGGTTCGTCGTCAACGATCATTACCTGGAACATCCCCGTTCTCCCCCTCCCCGATCATGTCTCCATGCGGGTTCCACGTCAACCGCGCGATGCAGCCGGACGGCTTCCCCACGCGGTAGGAAACGCCGGCATCTCCGCCGAACCGCAGCGCCAGACGCTGGTGGACGTTCCACACGCCGTACCCGGTCGTTTCGGTCACCGGCCGCCGCAGCTGCTGCATCATGCTCAGCATGTGCTCCTCCGTCATGCCGACGCCGTTGTCGGCGACCTCGATCCATGCCCGGCCCCCGTCGTCGATGCCTCCCGTAATGGAAATCGACCCGCCCCCGGGCTTCGGCTCGATGCCGTGAACGACCGCATTCTCGACGACGGGCTGCAGCAGCAGCCGGGGAATTTCGAGTACGAGCACCTGATTCGGCACTTCGATGGCGTAATCGATTCGGTTCAGGCGCAGCTTCTGGATCTCCAGGTAATTGCCGATAACCTGAAGCTCTTCGGCGACGGACGTATCCGGCTTCTCCAGCCGGGTCGTGTACTTGAAGAAGCGGCCGAGGTTCACCGCCATTTTCTCGATCGGCTCAAGCCGCTCCAACCTGGCCATATTGACGATAAAATAAAGACAGTTGTACAGAAAATGCGGCTTGATCTGGGATTGCAGTTGCTTCAACTGAGCGTCCCGGGCGCGCAATTGCTCGGTATACACATTGTCGATCAGCCGTTGGATTTGTTCGGTCATATCGTTAAACCGCTGGAACACGAAGCGGAACTCGCTGTTGCTCGCCGGCTGAATCCGCGTCGAGAACTCCCCGTTCATGACAAGCCGCAAGCTCTTCACGAGCGTCCGGATCGGAATTTGCACATTGCGGTACAGCATGAACGCCGCGAACAGGCTCATCAGCAGAAGCAGCAGCGTCGACACGTAGAACAGCCGGTTGCTGCTCACGATCGGCGACAGCACCTGCTGCATCGGCACATAATCGACGATCGTCCAGCCGTCCAGATTGGTGCGGATATACGTCACGAGATAGGAAGATCCCGCCAGCTCGGCGGTGAACGAATCGAAATCGCGCAGGGGGCGATCCTCCATCAGCGCGGCGACCTGCCCGGTCAGCGAGCGGTCCCGGGTTCGGTTCGGAATGACGCCCAGCCCGTCCCGGAACAGAAACGGATCGCCTTCGCCCGTCGCCTTGTAATCGTCAAGCAGCGCGACCAGACTCTGATCGGAGAAAGACATCTCCACGATCTGATCCGCCTTGCGGGGATCTGCATATCCGGCGAAAGGGCTGACCGCGTAGAAGTAAAAGCGGTATCCCTCCGCCGTCTCTCCGTCCTGAACGGGCCGGGTGCTCCATCCGCTTGCGACACGGTCGGCCAAGTAAGCTTCGTCGAACTCCGCCATCTCGGTCGGGCTGACGGCCTGTCGCGACTCGGGGAAGTAAACGGTCGTTTCGGTGCGCCAGTCCGACGTGTTGTTCTGGACCGTAATGCGGTCCTCCACCTTCTTCTTGAAATCGATGACGTCGAAATAGCTCTCGAAGCCTTCGATCGTTCCGTACGATTTCAGAATGGGATCCCCTCCGAGCTGGAACGCGCCTTTGGACAACAGGTCGATTTGCAGGTTCAACCGATTTTGCAGAAACGACAGCCGGTTCGCGATCGCATCCCGAATTTCGTTGCGGATGATAGACACGGACACCTGATTCGAATACACATACAGACCGACGATCGGAATGAGCAGCAGGACGATGAACAGAACGATTTTGTGGAAAATGGTCAAACGGTTCGCGAGCATGCCTCTTCTCCTCCCGTTCGCGTCCTCCCCCGTCTGCGGAAACAGAGCGCTGTTCTTTAGATCATTCCACATGAGCCGTCGAATCCCTGTTTGCGCGAATCAAGCCCCGAAGCCGCGCAAATCAAATCCACCACCCGTTGTCGTCTCCGCCCAGCAGCTCGGCCGTCACCTTGTTCCATTCCCATACGGTTTCCGTCCCGTTCAGCAGCCAGCGGCTCGGGCATGTGGTCCGAAGCCAGTCGAGCGGTTCTGCGGGCGGCATCGGCTCGGCGGCCATCGCGAACGCGCGGGCGAGTTCCTTCGCCTGCTCCTTCGTCGCATCTTGCGGCGAAGCCGATACGAACAGCGGAGTTCCGCTTGCCGCAAGCAGTCTGAGCCACTGCCTGTTCAACTCCCAGGGCACCCGCTTCGTGAGGCCGACGCAATCGGCGTCATGGCTGTAGAATGTGCCGTGCTGCGGCATCCGAAATGCGAGCGTATTGACGCCCATATAGCGCGTTCTCTCCCACCACTTGCCGCTTGTGTCGTCGCCCGTGCGCTGAATGGCGAACACGCCCGCTGACAACTGGCCGATCGTATTGCAGCCGATCACTTCCGCCTCGCCGGAAGCTTCCGCGATCGTCCGGTACAGTTCCAGCGTAATTTCCGCCGTCGTCCGCGAGCCGTCGCGAAACGCATGCGGCAGCGCATGGGGCCGCGACTTCATCTCGAGACCCCATTGCCCGAGCAGATCGAACGTCGTAAAATCGTGCTTGAGCAGCTCGAAGCCCCATCCGGCCATTCGCGCGACGGACGCCCGTATCGACTCCAGCGCTTCCGGAACGCTGGGATCGAGCACATCTCCGTTTTTGGCGCTGTATCGGATCCATTCCGCCGGAACATGTCCCGCCGTCGACAGCAACGGCCGGCACCAGATGCCGGGCTTGACTCCCAACTCCTTCATTTCGCCGGCGAGCCGGCGCATGTCGGGGAACCGGCTGTTGCCGATCCACGGCCCTCCGTTGCAGGCGCCGCCCCCTCCGAGAAGCTGCCAGCCATCGTCCAGCACCATATAGGGCCTGTTGGTCCGATGGGAGGACAGCGACGACACGAAGCGGGCGTCCTCCAACATCTCCCGGTGCGAGCTGTTTCCGTAGGCGTAATACCAGTTATTCCCGCCGTACACAGGCTGGCGCGGCAGTACGGGCCGCTCGCACATCACCGCGCAGAACCGGCGCGCCGCCGCGAACGGCATTTCACCCTCGCTCCCCTCCATATACACAAGCTCGGCGACCGGTAGCAGGCGCTCTCCCAGCCTCACGCCATTGCAGCCGCTGGAGACGTCCGCCGTAAACGTGACGCCATCGGCATCGAGCTGCCAGTAACACAAAGCGCCGGCGCCCGTTTTAACGCCGCACCCGTTCGTTCTGACGCCATCATGCATCAGAAAATACCAGGGCAGCACCCGTTCCGGCACGATCCCGCGCCACTCCAAGTCGCCATAACCGCGTTCCCAATGATCTCCGAGAATTATTATATTGCTGTCTGCCGGAGCGATGCTCCATCTGATTTTGATCCGAAACACGGCCAAGTCCGGCGCCTCCAACTCCAGCGCCCGAAACTCGCCTCTCGCCTCCATCGCAATTTCGGCCCCCGCCGTCTGCCAGCGGTCGGACCGCACCGCCGCCAGCGCCCGCCAGCCGTCGGCCGTTTGCAAGAACACGGCGGAAGGCTCGTCCAGCCATCCTTTCTTCAACAACGCGATTTCTCCTCCTCCAGCTTTCTCCAATGATCGAAATCGTACACCGAGGCGCAATATTCGGTCAGGCTCATGTTCGTTTTTCGGCGAAAAATTTTGCCGAATGCATGCACGCTCGAATACCCGACGCGGTTGGCGATTTCTCCATAAGACAAGGTGCTCTCGAGCGCCAGCTTTTTGGCCGCTTCGATCCGCGCATAAATCTGATACTGAACCGCCGTATAGCCGAACATTTTCGTGAACTGCGATGACAAATAGTTCCACGACAGCCCGGAAAGCTTCTCCAACTCCTTTGGCGCGATGTTTTTTTCAAGGTTTTGCGCAATATGGTTTTTGACCAGCACGAGCCTGGCCAGATTGCTGCGCCGGGAACCGCCTGACGCCTGACGCTTCTTGCGCATGCGGGAGCAAACGGACAAGATCAGATGCAGCA
This sequence comes from Bacillota bacterium, assembly GCA_023391635.1. Lineage (GTDB taxonomy): Bacteria > Bacillota > Bacilli > Paenibacillales > Paenibacillaceae > Cohnella. Next base: position 50,879 of record JAEWAQ010000037.1, read on the forward strand.
ACCCCTGGCATTGCATCTGATTGTCGATGCCGGGCTGATGATACTTCGCCGCCAATTCGCCAAGATAATGGTTGACTTCATGATGGGCGTAATTGCCCATATAGTTCTCCCCCTGAAACAATTCCTCGTTCGGAAACGAAGATTGTCCGTAGTGGAAGACGACGGTTATCGAAATATAGTCATCGTCCATGGCCGTTCGCACGGAATGCTTCTCGTACGGCCGATACAAGATGAGATCGCCTTTGCCCGTGTGGAATGTTCGGCCTTCGACCTCGAAATCCGCCTTGCCCTCCAGGACATACTGCAGCGCATACTGCTTGAGCACCCGATCCGTGAATCCCCAGCCTCTGGCCGCGTTGAAGATGTGCGCTTGCGTAATGTACGGCGGATAATAGTAATCCTTCAGCTTGCCGATCGTCTCGTCCGGATGCAAGGCTGCCAAGTCTGGCGCGTTCATCAGGCTCGCCCTCCTTCTTCCTTCTTTACGTTACCTCCACGATTGCTTGCTCGCGGGCCGAGCGGTAAATCGCTTGCACGATCTTTAAGTCCCGAAGACCGATTTCCGCCGGAATCGGCGCCGGCTCGCCCTGCTGAACCGCGCGTACGAAGGCGGCATGCTGATCGTGGGGATTGTCGTCTACGTGTATGCCCGTCATCGTCAATTGCGGAAATTCAAGGTACGCGATCTTCCCCGGTTCCTTGTACCGGATATACGTTCCTTTGTACGCTGCTCCCAGCACGATTTCCACGCGGGTATTCTCGGTAACCGTAATAAATCCTTTCGAGCCGTAGATGCTTAGCGTAAATTGATAACTGCAATAAGAAGCCTCTACCGAACCCAGAATCCCGCCCGACAAATAACACGACGCCACCGTCACGTCATCTCCGCCGATTAACGGGGAACGGCGGTTATGGCTGAACGCCATCACCTTCTCCACGGACTGGCCGACAAGCCATTGCACCATGTTGAGCGGGTGGATCGCCATCTGAATCAACGCGCCTCCGCCAGTCTTCTCCAATGAATTGCGCCAATTGCCCGGCTTTACGAAATCCTCGCTGTTGGCCGCCGCCCGGGCGCGAACGCCGGAAACTTCGCCAAGCAGTCCGCTGTCGATGATTTCTTTGATCTCGTAAAATAGCGGGTTATCGAAGAAGCTCATGTACATCCCCGCCAGCTTCCCGTTCCGATAGGCGGCTTGCACGATTTGCTCCGCTTCCGCAACCGATGGGGCAAGCGGCTTCTGGATCAGCACGTGCTTGCCGGCGTTCAGCGCGGCAATCGCTTGCGCGGCATGAAAGTGATTGGGCGTACTGATATCCAGCAGATCGATATGCGGCGCAAGCGCGTCTTCGAAAGACGTGCTCCAATGCTCGACACCGAGCGATTCGGCCGCCCTGCGGCAGGTTTCCTCGTTCACATCCACGAGCAGGCCAATCTTGGCATTCGGGATGCGAAGATAGGAACTGTGCGTAACTTCGCCGAATCCCCCGCAGCCAACCAGCGCGATACACGTTGTTTTATCGTGATTCAAGGGCCATCCTCTCCGTTTCAATCGTTCGTTTGAGCTCTCAAGCTATCTTATTATTATAAAAGGATTGGGCGGCCGAACCCATTGTAATAATTTCTCTTTTACTGTCTTTTCATAGCTTTTCGTAATTTTGGATACTTCTTTCCGTGTTTGGGCTAAATACCGACGCTTGGATTCGCTTTTATAATGAGTTCAGACGAATGAGGAACCTGGGAGAGTGACAAGCGATGAACCTGCAATTTTCACCCCTTATCGTTGCGGCGAAGGGAAAAAGATTGGTTTGGGAGATCGACAAAGATCAAGCCGTGCTGACGGCGGAGCAGCCACATGCGAACGAACACGCGGAGCGGTCGTCTGCTGCTCGCAGCGTGATCTGGTCCGGCAGCCTGCTGCCCGCATTCGAGATCGAGTCGGGCAGCGGCGATACGGTCTATGTGAAGGGCGCCGCGTCAGCGGTGGAGCTCGACTCAATCGGCCCGGGCTTCCGAATCGCCCTGGACTTCGGCACATTCGGCAGCGGTTCGCTTGATGGTGCTGCAACGGAATGGGGATTGCGGTTCACATGTCTTCAGACGAACTGGACGGCGGACACGCGAATCGTCTCCATGCAGTTCGGAACCCGGCCGCTGACCCGGACAGAGCAGCTCCGTGCGCCCCGCCTCGACCGCACGTACTGGCCGGATTGGTCATCGGAAGGCTATTGCGTTCCGGCAGCAGGTTCTTCTCCGACCCATTCCTTCTTCCGCTGTTGGGATTTGGGCGACGCGAAGCTGCCTCTTGGCAGCTTCGGCGATGCGATGGGAACGCCTTACGCGGCGGCTTTCCCGCGGCCGTTATACGCCGCGGCGATGGGAGGGAGGCACGGCTGGATAGCTTTCGGTCCCGGCGAAATTCCCGACGCTCCGTTAACGTTGCAGCTGCAGTCGACAACCGCAAGCCTTCAATTCGCTTACCGGGAAGACCTCTGGTCTCCTCCGGATCCGAGGGAGCGCACATGGACAGAGCCTCTCCGTCTGGCATGGGGAGATTCCGGTTACGAGGCATTGGACCGCCTTTACGCTTCCTTCGGCCCTTTCGAGCCGAAATCCCCGCATCATGCGCGCTCATTTCTGTGCACCTGGGGCGATTTCAAGGAAGGCCGCTTCGACTTGAAGCATTTCACGCGGCGGGTGTCCCGCAGCACGCTGGCAGACATGGTCATTATGGACGACAGCTGGGAAACGTTTAACGGCAGCGGCGAACCGAACCTGGAGAGATTTCCGGATTTTGAAGCGGACTTGGAAGCGCTTCGTGGGCAGGGCTACGAAATCGCGCTCTGGCAAAGCCTCGGCTGGACGGACGATCCCGAAGCTTCCGGCCTGACCGCCGAAGATTTGCTATGCGGGCCGGACGGAGTTCCCCGCCAGTGGCGTTGGTCCGGCAACCCGCTCGGTGAAGGCGGGTATCATTATTTGCTCGATCCCAGCTCGGCAAGGACGAGGCAGCTGATCGTCAGCCGTACACAGCGCATCATGCGCAGATGGCGGCCCGCCGCCCTGAAGCTGGACTTCGGTTACGGCTTTCCCGGTCCGGACGCATGCGTGCCGCGGAATCCGGCTTATCGGGGAGAGCGGCTGGCCCATTCCTTGCTCCAGCTCACCTGCGACGCCGCAAAATCCGTCGATCCGACAGTTACGATTATTTATTACGGCGTTCATCCCCTGCTCCGCGACGTTACCGACATGATCAATCTCGACGATCTCGGCGACGCGGGCGATAGCGCAGCCCATGAGATCACAGGCCATAACCAGCGCTGCCTGTGGGCATCGCTGGCCGCATCACGCGGACTGCCCGTCAACACTTCGACCGGCTATTACTGGGACGCGCTCGGCTCCATTCTGCTGGACACCTCGGTCGTGGGCGTGAACGGGCTGACGCTCGGCGAATTCGATAACGACGGCAAGCGGATAACGGATTCGGACTTGAACCGCTGGGCTGCGCTTCAAGCCTGGCATCGCCGCACTTGCGGCTGGAAGCCCTTATGGCTCGAAGCGGAGGTCGGAAGCTTGAAGGGTGAGCCTCGGATCGTGTCGTGGGGGAGAATCGAAGCGCCGAACGAAGGAGAGACGGTGGCTGGCACAGCGACGAACTCCGTGCTGACCGCTCTCGCGCTTCGCGAACACGGCAGGTCGTCAGCCATTCGATATGAGCAGGTGCCTTATGTTCGATTTACGGGCAAGTGGGCGCTGATCTCCCAGGACGGGCGGGATTTGAGCGTATCCGGCCGCTTCGTATGCATTCCGTTCTCGGCCGGCACGCTCGCCATCGAAGGCTCATTCGCCGCCGTGCAAGCGTATGGAGCGGTCGAAGGGCGTTTAATGCCCCTGGACTTGGACGCGCCGCCTCGCACTCTTGACTTGCCGGAGCTCCGGCTGGAAGTGACGGATGAACAACTGTCGAAGCTCGCAGGGTTTGAGATCATTCGGAAATCTTGAGCAGAAAAGCACACCCCGGGAACATCTGAAACGACGCTCGTTGAAGTGTGCTTCTCTTTCGATTATTTTCCAACCGACCTTGCTAAGCGGCCTTACGCTCTGAAATCCTTCGGAATTCTTCGAGCCACATCGGTCGCAATCGCTGTTTCGATAACGGATTGGCGAATTTTGCTCACCACTTGTTCATTGAAAATGCTGGGGATAATGTAGTGCTCATTCCGTTCATCCTCCGTCACCACGGATGCAATCGCCTGTGCCGCGACCAGCTTCATCGATTCGTTGATGCTGCGGGCCCGGCAATCCAGCAGCCCCCGGAATAATCCCGGGAATACCAATACGTTGTTAATCTGATTCGGGTAATCGCTGCGTCCGCTTGCATAAATGCCCACGTGAGGAAGCGCTTCTTCCGGGGAAATTTCAGGCTCCGGGTTGGCCATGGCAAACACGATGCTGCGATCAGCCATATTCTCGACATCGCGGCTTGTCAGCAGCTTTCCCCGGGATACGCCGATGAAGACATCGGCACCGCAAATCGCCTCCTTCAGCGTGACTTCGCCGTCTTCGACTTGCGGCTGTTCGGACAGCCAGTGCCACACCGGGTGCGAGTAGCTCTTGCCGCGAACGATAGCGCCGTTCTTGTCAACAGGTACAAGCCGCGTAACGCCCGCCGCCAACAGCATTTTGCATATCGCGGCTCCCGCGGCGCCGATACCGTTCACCACAACGCGAACTTCCTCCATCCGTTTTCGCACAACCTTGAGCGCATTCAGCAATCCTGCGACGACCACAATTGCCGTACCGTGCTGGTCATCGTGAAAAACCGGGATATCCAGTTCGCCGGCAAGCCGTTGTTCAATTTCAAAGCAGCGTGGGGAGCTGATGTCTTCCAGGTTGATCCCGCCGAATATCGGACTGATCGACTTGATGGTGCGAACGATTTCTTCCGTGTCCTGCGAATTCAGGCAAATCGGGAAGGCGTCTACTCCCGCAAGTTGCTTGAATAACATCGCTTTTCCTTCCATCACCGGTGCTGCTGCCAACGGTCCGATATTTCCCAGGCCGAGAACAGCGGAACCGTCGGATATGACCGCAACCGTGTTGCGTTTGATGGTCAGCGAGAACGCTTTGTCCGGTTGCTCCGAGATCGCCATGCAAACTTTGGCGACTCCCGGTGTGTATACGCGAGACAAGTCATCCCGATTCTTGATGGGCATGGAGGGAGAAATGCGAATTTTGCCCCCCAGATGCGCCAGAAAGGTCCGGTCGGATACATTCACAATGTGCAGACCTTCTATCTGGCGAAGCGAATCTACAATACGGGATTCTTCCGCATCCGACACGTCAACGGTGATATCGCGAATCGACTTGTCTTTTCCGGAATGAATGACATCGATGGAAGTGACGTCTCCGCCAGCCATGCCGATGGCTGCGGCTACCTCTCCAAAGCGAATCTGCCGATGCTCAAGTTCCATGCGCAAAATAAGGTTCGAGTATGCCAAGCTGTTTCCCCTTCTCTCCTTGTCATGCATCGGTTATGAAATCAACGTTATCGGATCCGTATAATCCAGTCCCAAATAATCCGCTGCAGGTTTGCAGGTCATCTTCCCTGCATACGTGTTAAGCCCCGCCAGCAAAGACGAATCGTTCGACAACGCTTGCTTGATTCCTTGATTGGCGATTCGAACAAGATAGGGCAATGTCGCCGATTCCAGCGCCTGGGTCGACGTTCTCGGTACGGCACCCGGCATGTTCGCAACGGAATAATGGATTACGCCGTGCTTCGCATAGCAGGGATCATCGTGCGTGGTGATGCGGTCAATCGTTTCGATGGATCCGCCCTGATCGATGGCGACATCCACGATGATATCCAGAATCGTCACTTTCACCCCGAGACCTACCGCCATTCTTGCCGCATTGGCGCCGACGACGCCGCCGACAATGACGACTTGACCTCTCTGAACGCCGGGAACGCCGCCCAGCAGGATGCCCATGCCGCCGTTATATTTCTGCAGCAGCCTAATTGGCAAAGGATTGCGCCAGCGCACGGCGGTCATCGGAACGATTCTCGCCTGCGTAGGTAACAAGCTTGCCGCGCTTGCCGGTACCCGTCATATCGGTATCGGTCTCGCCTGCGGCGGTCAGCGTCAGGGCTAGGTTGAAATCATATTGCTCCTAGAGTCCCATTAACGCGGAGCCCTCTGCGGTAGTACCGGAAAAGTCACCCATCAGAGAGTCGCCATGGAGGTTTCCGTCCCAATAGGTGAAATAGGCCGGATCGCTCGGTGCGGGAGCCGTCCAGTCGCTGTCGGCGTTTATGCCGGGGATGCGGAGGGCTGAGTCGTTGAGGTCGGCGGCCTTCGCCATCAGATCCGCCTCATACTCCGTCCGCTGGATGGCGGTAAGAGAGTCAAGCCCCTCCTGCCCCAGCATGATGCCGTCAGGATTGGCCATAGGGACGATGACAAACTGGTTCAAAGACCAGAAATCGCTCATCTTCTCGTTGTCGATGACGGCCAGACGGCTGTTCCAAAGCCAGAATTCGGCCATCTTCATCAATAGCAGGGGATTCGCCCAGTCGGTGCCCTGCTGTCCGCCCACAATCAGCAGACTGTTCCTCGCCGTATCGCTACCGATAACGATTGCGGGGATGTCCCGACCCAGCTCCGATTGACCGATGACCTCCACCCGAAAGGTGTGCACATAGGCATGGGGATTCTCGTCCGGATCTCCGAAGATCGCCTCCAAGCTATCCAGCTCATCTTGCAATTGGTTGTAACTATGGTTCCATTGATTGCGCTCGAATTTTGCGGGTTTGGGTTGAAGCCCGCTATGTACCTTTGTGCTGTCAACCGTATATGCGGCGGCGGTATAGGTGCGAAAGTTCGGTTCCTTGCCGGTAGGGGCATAAGCCGGATTCTCCTGAAGGGATCTCGTAATTCGGAGCGGTTGATCTATGAAGCCTTCAAATAAATTCGTAAAATCGGAATCATAACCAATGAATTTGCCTGTTAAACTTTGAGGCGTTGTCGGGCTCGCGCTGCTGTTGGGCAAATAGCCCCCGGCCCAGTTCAGATCGCGATCCCAGCCTTCCGCAGCATCGCTGCCCAGTGCAGGAGACACGGGGAGAACGAGACCCGACAGCGTCATAGTCAGAATCAGCAGCATCGTCAGGATGCGCTTTGCTTTCATTGTTTACACCCTTTCTGTTCGTTAGATTCTAAAGTACGGTTCGATGCTGGATCCGGTAAAGGAATTTTCCGCATGTTCATACGTCTCCCCTCACTTTTCTTGAATAATATTCACTTACATTGTAGGCGTTTTCAAAATCGGATTGAATAACAGAAAACGCCTCCGCATTTATCATTTTGTGATCGTGATGACTTCGGACAACTATGTCATGCTCGATCCTTTCTCATTTTATGCTTGATTCTTTGTCATTTTATGATCCACTCCTTTCTAGCCCTCCATCACCTTGAACGGGGATTTTCCCGACCGGAACGCCGGCATTCTGGCCGCGGCCAGCATCAGCGCATACAGCATGAGCTCGCCGGGCCCCGGGAACATGGTGACCGGTCGGGACATCCTGCTGACCGCGTTCGTGGACGATGCGGACTACGAAGAAGTCCGCCGCACCTGCTCCGATGCGGGGGCTTTGTAGAACAGGAGAAGCCGCGGAGCATGCTCCGCGGCTTTCTCTTCCGCTCACCGGCCTTAAGGTGTGACCGATTCGGCGATCTTCATCGTCTCCTCGGCCGAAAGCTGCGCGATCAGACCGTATTGGATGCCATCCTTCACCCAATACAATTCGGTGAGCTCGGGCTGTTCGAAAATGAATCCGTCCGCTCCGCCCACTTTCGTCGGCGTGAACAGCTCGGTCGGAAAGGCGGCCGGAAGACGGCTCGCGGAGAATGTTACCGTCTTATCTCCCGAAACATACGTGATGTTCACATCTCTGGCGGGTTCATCTTTCATTCCCACCGCGACCATCTCCGATAGCGTGAAACCCTCCGGAGCAGCGTTCGGCACGAGAAGTTCCGATCCGAAGGAAGCTTTCGCTTCTTCAACGGAGCCCAGCGGAGTCGTGATCAGTTCGGAGATCCCCGAACCGACGGATCCTTCATTTGCCGACGGCAAGTTCCCAGGCGCGCTTGCCTCGGGAGCCGGTGCATTCGACTGTTGGAGCATCGGATAAGCGACGACGATCGCGACTGCCGCGACCAAAGCCGCCGCGCTTGTCAACCATCGTCTCGGTATGAAGAAACGGCGTTCCATTTTTTCCGCTGCCGCTTGCTGCCGAATTTTCCGCTTCATTTCTTCGTTCAATTCTATTTTGGAAAACAGCGTCTCATCCATCTCTCTTCGAAGATGGCCATTCCATTTATACTTCATATCCGTCATCTGCCGTTTCCTCCTTCTTCATCTCCCGGGCCAACGCTTCGCGTGCCCGGTGCAATCGGTTGCGTACAGTTCCCTCGGGAGACGAAGTCGCCTCCGCGATCTCCCGTGTGCTCATCTCCAAGTAATAATACAGATATAGCGCTTCCTGGTGAGGCAAGGACAAGCGGAGCAAATACTGCAGCACTTCGCTCTTCCGCAGTCTTTCAAGCGCCTCCTCTTCGACGCTGATCGTGCGGCCTCGGTCTATCCGACTCGGGTCGGTCGGCTGCTCAGAGAACATCCGCACGCCCATCTTGTCTCTACAGACGTTGACGGCAATTTTGGTCAACCAGGTTTGGACGGCGCTGTCCCCCCGGAACGACTTCCAGTTCCGATAAGCGCGCAGAAACACTTCCTGGCTGATATCCTCCGCAAGGTGCCGATCGCCAGTATAGAAATAAGCGGTGCGCAAAACGATATCGCCGAAACTTGTCATGAGCTGTTCGAGCGCTTGAGCGGGATCTTGCGAAAAGTTCACGTTGGTTTCCGAGCCGGCCGGCTTCACGGGAACATCACCTCCAACCTAATAGACGGCATATGTGCGAAATCCGCTTCACATTTATCTCCCTCCGATTCCCCTGAAATCGAAGCCGTAGAGTAACTTCGTTACATATCACCCCCGTTCCCCCTGTATCCGAAGCCGTTGAGTAACTCGTTTCCCCTGACCGTTTCACTAAATCGATCTTTTACCGAACGTAGTAAATTAACATTTTCTCGATTGCACTCAACCCAGGGGGAAATTGAAAACGAACCAAAATTAATTTGCCTGCTTCTACTACAGGAAAAATTGAAGCCTAAGAATAAATTGAACTCGCGTCGTCAGTATTTGAGAAAAAAGCACACTCCCGCCGTCCTCGGACGCGCTCGGAGTGTGCTTCACTCGCTCAAATGTTATATTCACTTTACCCATTACACTTTGCGCAATTCAATGATCAAAGTTCCACAACTCATTATCCGGCGATTCCCGATACGCGACAGGGGTCAGCCCGGTATGCCGCTTGAACAGCGCATGAAAATATTGCCGGCTCCCCACGCCCACATAATCATAAATATCCGTTACGGGGATGTCGGTGCTCTTCAGCAGCATCTTCGCCTTGTCGATCCGGATCGCGGTCAACTCTTCGATCAATGTCCGTCCCGTCGACCGTTTGAAAATCCGCTGCAAATACCCGGGATGCAAATTGACCGCTGCCGCCGCGTCGCCGACCTGGATATCGCGATCATAGTTTTGGCGGAGAAAGTCGAGAACGCCGCGAATATACCTTTCCTCCGACTGAACGATGCCGCCGTCCGCCTCTTCCCGCAGTCTCGCGATTCGAATCAGCATCTCGGCCAGCAAGATCGTCGCAAACGGGCTTCCTTGCTTGCCCCGGTTATCCAATTCCAGCACGAGGCTTTTCAAGGTATGATACACCTCGTCCGCGTCCCGCAGCACCAGATAAGCGGTCGGGGAGGCAAGTAAATCTTGCAAATCCTGCTCCCCCTGCGCCGCCGAGCCGATGATCGAATTACCGCTGTCCGCGAAAGCCGCGAAGCCGAATTCCAGGTTCAACATGCGACAGGAATGGTCGACCAGCAGCCGATGCGGAACGCCATGGCCGACGACGATGAACTCGCCTTTCTTCAGTTCGACAGCCGCCGATTCGACCTCCACCCGGCAATGGCCGTTCATGACATACATAATTTCCGACCAATCGTGACGGTGATGCTCGGGCATCCGAAACCCATGCCATTGCTTATAGTAGTAGGCATACACACGAGGCTGCAGTCGGGAACGCGAATCCGGCGCCGGATCGTCATTCAACCGAAATAATCCCGTCATTCGCTCCCCCTCCCATCCATTCGCCGACGTGACTTCACAAGCTGAATCGATCTTCATCCAGTTCTCCCTCATCGTAACACGATTTGTTCCGACAGGAAACAGCGGGGCGACTTCGATCGAAAACCGGCGGCATGCCAAAGAGCTGTCAGATGTCTCCGGCAGCTCATGGTTCTCGCACACGACTTACACTTGCACCGCATATTTCGCCAGCACATTTTCATAAGCGGCTCTCGGGCGTAGGTCAACCAGCTTCTCTACCGGTTCGCCGTTATGAAACAAGATCACCGTCGGCATCGACATCACGCCGTATTGACTTGCCGTTAACGGCGATTCGTCGCAATCCACCTTCAACACCGCCAAATCTTCGCCGTGCTCGTTGGCCAATTCCTCCATGATCGGCAGCAGCGCTTTGCAAGGCGGGCACCAGACCGCGCCGAATTCCACCAATGTCGCGCCCCGCTCCCGAATCGACGTCCCGAAATTGCCGTCATTGACTGCTTGCACGCTCATATCAATCCCTCCTGGTTTCGGTGCGCTCTTGCAGAATGGAGGCGATCCGGTCCTGCAGATTTTGCTTGATGCCTGAGAGCAATCGGATCTGATCGTCGATCTCCTGAAGCTTCTGCCTGTAAACCGGCAGCACTTCATCGCAGAACGCTTCCTTGTTCTTCAGCACGCACTGCAGGAAGCCGGCGATCTCCTCCGTCGAGAGGCCCAGGTTCAAATACAGCCGAATCGTGCGCACCTGCTCTTCCGCCAGCGCCGAATATTCTCGGTAGCCGTTATCCCGGCGGACCGGCGCCAGCAGGCCCTGCCGTTCGTAGTAGCGCAGCGACCGGATGCTGACACCGGTACGTTCCGCCAGTTCTCCGATTTTCATCCGCATTCCCTCCCTTCTGCCAGCACCCTGGATCTATTGTAAACCATGACGCCGATGTCAGGGTCAAGCGAAACTCTTGCTATTTCCTATCGTCCATCTCAGGAGTTCAACAGACGCGAAATTCAAAGGGTTGCCCCCTCAGCCCCGAAAGACCGAAAGAAGCAACCCTCACTCCATAAATCGCCATGACTGACCATCTATTGTCGCTCAACGATTGCCATGCCCGGCATTCCTGCCGCCGCACAATATTCACATCGTCCGATGATTCTGTCACCGCTCCATAATCCCCACGACCGATCATCCTACCGCCGGACGATCCACAGATCGCGGCCTGCCAATTCCGCCGCTCCCGCCATCTCGCGCCCGCTGAGCAAGTCGACGCCGCCCCGCTCACCGAGCTCCACCGTCACCGGATCGGCGTTATGGTTCAGCACGAACAGGAACTCGGCGCCGCCCTTCTCGCGCAAGGTTACTTCCACGCCTTCCGGCGCCTTTGCGATCATAGACTTCACGCCATGCGAGGCGCAAACTTGCGGCAGCCACTCATTCAGGAATGGCTGCTCGGGGCTCGACGCCAAGTACCAGGCTTGTCCTTGGCCGAAGCGGTTGACCGTCAACACCGGCATGCCTGCATAGAAGTCCTCGCCGTACACGGCTGCAACGATCGCGCCTTCGCTATGGATCAGATCGCACAGCATACCGCAATCGTACGAGCTCCGGCTGAGGCCGAGATTGCCGTCCGCGCCTTCGCCATCGGACAGCACCATTGTGTTCGTCTTGCCCGGCAGCAATGCGTCGATCTCCTCCGCCCAGATGCCGAGCAGCTTGCGGAGCTTGCCCGGGTAGCCGCCGGTGACGACGCGGTCGTTCTCGTCGACGATGCCGCTGAAGAACGTCGTCACCAGCGAGCCGCCTCGGCTCACGAACGCTTCCAGCTTCTCCGCAACGCCCGGCTTGACCATGTACAGCACCGGCGCGATTACGATATCATAGCCGTTGAGGTCCGCATCCACGCCGACGACGTCCGCGCCAATATGCGCGCGGTACAGCGCTTCGTAATATTTGTGAACTTCATTCACGTATTGCAGCGCAATAGACGGGCCGCTGGACATCTCGATCGCCCACCAGTTGTCCCAATCGAACAGTATCGCGACCTTGGCCTGCACCCGACTGTCCAGCAGCGTATCCCCGATCTTCCCCAGTTCGGCGCCGAGCGCCGCGCATTCGCGGAAGACGCGCGCGTGCTCATGGCCGACATGCTCGATGACCGCGCCGTGGTACTTCTCGCAAGCGCCGATCGAACGACGCAACTGGAAGAACATAACGGTATCCGCGCCCCTCGCTACCGCCTGATAACTCCACAGCCGCATGACGCCGGGACGTTTCAACGAATTGTACGGCTGCCAGTTCTGCTGACTCGGCGTCTGCTCCATCAGCATGAAGGGCTGTCCCGCTTTCAGTCCGCGCATCAGATCGTGCCGCATGGCCGTCAAGCTGAACGGAGTATCCGCCGCCGGATAGTTGTCCCAGGAGACGACGTCCAGCTTCTTGGCCCATTTGTGGTAATCCAGTTCCTTGTACGTCCCCATCAGATTCGTCGTAATCGGAATATCAGGGGTAATCTTTCTCAGCGCCTCGTATTCCAGCTCGTAGCAAGCAAGCAGGCTGTCCGACTGGAATCTGCGGTAGTCAAGCGAGATGCCTTGGAAATTCGTGTTCGTCCGTCCGCCCGCGCCGCGCCATTCTTCGCTGACGCCGCTCGGAGGCACGATGTCGTCCCAATCGTAGAACGTGTGTCCCCAGAACGCCGTGTTCCACACTTCGTTCACCCGGGCGATCGTGCCGTACCGCTGCTGCAGCCACGCGCGGAACGCCGCCGCGCAGTTGTCGCAATAGCAATAGCCTCCATACTCGTTGGAGACGTGCCAGATCAGCAGCGCAGGGTGCTTGGCATATCGCTCTGCCAGCTTCCCGGCCATCTTCACGGAAAATCGGCGGTAGCTAGGGCTGTTCGGGCACGAATTGTGCCGCCCGCCGAACTTGCGCTTGCGCCCGTCAAAGTCGACGCGCGTCACGTCCGGATAACGGCGCGCCATCCAGGCGGGGTGTGCAGCCGTGCTCGTACCCAGGCAGACGCCTATGCCAGCTGCATGCAGCTTGTCCATCATTTCATCAAGCCAGCCGAAGTCGAAAGTCTCCTCATCCGGCTGGTTGCGCGCCCAGGCGAACACGTTCAGCGTCGCCACATCGATGCCCGACAGCTTGAACATGCGAACATCCTCGTCCCACACCGGCTTTTCCCACTGATCCGGATTGTAATCGCCGCCGTACCAGATTTTCGGCTTCTTCGCGTTAATCATCCGTATGCACCTCATTTTCGCATAAAATAACCGCATAATTTCAATCTAATTGTAAGGCGGATTTCTCAAGGTTTCGATATAATATTTAAGTGATTAGATATAAGAAAACGGAGGTTTTCCCATGACACGCAGAGTCGTCGCGCCCGCTTCGGCCGCATTGATGCATATCTATCTGGAGACGATCGGCATCAATGCCGACCAAGAGCCGATCGACAGGCCGCAGGGCTACCCTTGTTACCACTGGCTGCATACGCTCGAAGGAGAGGGAGAGTTCGGGATCGGGAGGATGAAATGGAAGCTGCCGCCGCGTACGGGCATTCTCGTGCATCCGAACGTGCCCCATCGTTATCATGCGCGGACAGGCGTTTGGCAAACCGCTTACGTGACATTGGAATGCGGGACGGCGCCGGACTGGATTGCCTTCATGTTCAGTTTGCATGCGGAACGCGTGCTGTGGGATGCTGAGGAAACGCGCATTGTCCGGCAATGGACGCATATGCTTCAGGAAGCGGAGGCAGGCAGCGACCGGTCCGGCTGGGACCTGTCCGTGGAACTGTATCGGTTTCTGACGCTGCTGAAGACGGCCGGACGCACCGATCATCGGCCTTCCATGACGAGAAGAATGGAGAAGATGCAAGATCTGCTTGAGTGGCTGGAACAGGAATATCCCGACCCGGATCTGGGGCTGGCGGAAATGGCGGCGATTCTCGGCATAGGGGAACGGCAGTTGAACGAGCGGTTCCGACAGCTGTTCGGGCAGACGGCTTACGCCTATCTGATCCGCCTCCGATTGCGCAAGGCAAAGGAAATGCTGCCCGTGCGCGCCAACCTGACCGTAGGAGAGATCGGCGCATCGGTCGGTTTCCGGGATGCGAGCCATTTCGTTGCGACGTTTCGCAAGACCGAAGGGCTCACGCCGGAGCGATACCGCCTGCTGCACGGCGCGAATATGCGGGCATGATCCGACCGCTGCAGCCGGATTGGTCACTTCGGCGCAAACACCGCTCTGCAAATGGCACACGTTTACGATCCGACCACCGCACCCTACACCACTTCGGCCCCAAGGCCGCCGCGAAAATGACGCAGCGCCCAAGCGTGTCCGTCCGGATCGAAGCTCGCGACCGCCTGCTGATGAATCACGATGCGATAGTTCAAATTATAAGCGTCGACCGCCGTGTGCAGCACGCAGATGTCCGTGCAGACGCCGACGAGATGAACTTCGGAGATGCCGCGCTCGCGGAGCCGCAAGTCGAGGTCCGTGCCGGCGAATGCGGAATAGCGCGTCTTGTCCATGACGCGCACGTTCGGCAGATGCCGGATCTGCTCGTGCAGTGCTGCCAATTCCCCGTACAACGTGCGGCCTGCCGTGCCGCGAATGTTGTGCGGAGGATACAGCTTCGTCTCCGGATGCAGCGGATCTCCGGCTTCATGCACGTCCAGCGCGAAGACGACGTAGTCGCCCGCTTCCGTGAATGTACGGGTCAGACGCACGATTTCCGCCTCAATGGCTTGTCCAGGCGCCCCGCAGGTCAACGCCCCGTCCGTCGCGACGAAATCGCAAGTGTAGTCGATGTTGATCAATGCCTTCATCGTTATGACTCCTTCCCGTATCAGGCTTGCCTGATCTTGCGCAGCAGAGCGGCTATTCCGTTCGACTTCAACAGCAGCACCGCGCCCATTACGATTTCAACCGCATGCCCGGCGAATTGAAAATAGTAGCCTTGCCGATCAAAATGCACTTCCTGATTCGTTATCCATATGAAAGAGAGCACGCTTTGAATCAAATTCACAGCCGCCAGGATGACGAGCACGAGGCCGACGACGGACAGGACGAAGCTTTCGATATCCGCATGGCGTTCGAGAGGCTCCGGGCTGCCGTTCGCGGCCGGAACGAGACGATTCGACCATCTGTCCGCCGAGCGCCACAGCAGCACCCCGACGATCCAGAGCAGCAATGTCGGGATGCCAATGATGACGTACACTTGCGCTATTTTCAAATCGGTAATCTGCATATACGTGGGAATCGCCGCATTCGCCAACGTCACTGCTTGACGAATCCCCAGAATAAAGACGTAAATCGCGAGCACCCTGATTGCCAGATAGGCAAGACCGCGCAGATTCATTCAGCAATCCCTCCTTGTCTTTCCACAATTATACACCTTCTATGCGGAATGGAGGGGATGCTTTTTACACTCCGCCGATATACAGCTCGGTCTCATAGGCGACGACAACCTGCCCGTCCTGCTCGCTGCGGGCGAACAGGTCGCGAAAATCCGCCATGAGCGGCTCATGATTCGGATGGCCAACTATGGGAATATAAGAGGACGACAGCATGCGGCCAAGGAGCCCCTTGTAATCATAAGAGATCGGATTGGCAAACACGGTTTTGCGCATCGTGCCGGGCCGGAAGAACGCCGCAAGATCATCTTCGGCAATGTTGCGATGATTCACTTGTCCATAATCGGTGCCGTAGCGATGCAGCAGTTGCTCATAGGCTTCCAGGAACGGCGTGCCCGAGGTCGGCCTGGTGTTCCAGATCAGCGCAGCTAACCCGCCCGGTTGCAAGATGCGCCGAAATTCGGTCTTCGCAGCGTCGCGGTCGAACCAGTGGAACGCTTGGGCGGATACGATGAAATCGACACTGCCGCCAGCCAGCCCCGTCGCCTCGGCGGATCCTGGCAAAACACGCAGATTGACGGAAGCGCCGAGCGCTTGCTCCAACGCTTGCCGCATCTCGCGGTTCGGCTCGACCGCCGTCACGCGATTTCCCCGCTCCAGCAGCAACCGCGTGAAAATACCGGTGCCCGCTCCGATATCCGCGATTTCGGCATCCGGGCTGAAGCCCGCGTCGCCGTACAAGTAATCGAACAATTCCCGCGGGTAGCTCGGGCGGTATTTCACATACGTGTCCACCCGATCGGAAAATCTGGTCTTGTTATCAACGGCTCGCTCTCCTGAACGATCATCGTAATTGCTCATGCGGCTACCCCTCCTCGTCTATCCACTATTATACGTCAACCGTGGGCCGAAGAGGGAATCTGCCGAACTGCCGCTTCCCTACCCAAACAAAATTCATCCAATTGTTCATTCCCCGCCTAAGACTTGAAATTCTTTCAGCATCTGTTCGAATCTTGCACCGTGTCCTTCCGCCGCTTCCAGGAAATACTTCTCCGTCAATACGAAGCTTCCCTGCTTGCCGTTGCTTACGACGTAGACCGTCGTCACTTCGCTGTTCCATTCCTGCCCGTTCAAAGCGTGAATCCGGTAGCCGGACACGGGTGCGGTTACTTGCTCCACCGGCTTTACATCTGCGTAGTTGTTTTGGACCTGCTGCTCCAATTCGGCGAGCAAATCGGTCGGACTTGCTTCCGGATATTGCGCGATCGTCAGCGATACGTCGGGATAGCGGTCCGGCAGCGGCTCCTTCGTCGTGATGATATCCTCATTCTGTCCTTCTACAAGCTTGTAGCGCTCCTGATCGTAATAGATGACATATTCGCTCGCTTCCTTCTTCGCTTCCCCGCTGCCGCCATTCGGATCCTCTTGAACTTGGCCACCCTGATGCAGCTTCTGATTCGTCTCTTCCGTCTGGCCTTCGATGCTGATTTCGATTTTCTTTTCCGGCGCAAACCAGGTTTTGATGTCCTTCATGAGCGCAGTGCCTGTCGGCATCGACAGAAATACGGCAGCGGCGACCGCGGCGGCGGCAATGCCGGTCGTGATTCGAATTCGTTTCATCGTAATCTCCCTTCCATTATTGTGCTGCCGCGCGGAGCGCGGCGCCATATCTTCATGGTCCAGATTGGCTTCGATTCGTGCCCACAACTCGTCTTTCATTTCATCCGGGTAACGGCTCTCTTCCTGCAGCCGGTCCTTAAGCTTCCGTTCCATAGCGTTCCCCTCCCAATCCTTTCTTGAGCTTCTCCCGGCCTTTTGATAACCGCGATTTCAATGTGTTCACATTCACGTCGAGCATCTGCGCGATTTCCTTCTCGCTGTAGTCGTGCAAGTATTTCAGAATGAGCGGAATCCGGTACAGGTCATCCAACGTCTGCAGCGCCTCGTAGATGTCGAGCGACATATCCGGCAGCTTCGGCTCTACCGGAATCCGGTCCAACTGCTCGCCGAACGGAATCACTTTGTTTTCCCGCTCCATCACCCGATAACATTCCCGCAGCAAAATGGTATAAAACCACGGTCTGAACGGTTTGCGTTTGTCATATTGCCAGATGTTGCGGTACACGCGAAGAAACGTCTCCTGCACCGCATCCTTGGCCCGCTCCTTGTGTTTGGTCACAACGATTGCCGTTCGCATGGCATAGTCGAAGTAATCGTCGTACAGCATGCGGAACGCGCCGCGGTCGCCTTGCAGCACCTGCTGGACCCACCGTTCCTCCAATCGGCTCACCTCTTTTTCGTGTTCTGTTAATAACTACCCGGCAACTGGCGTTAAAGTTTGCTCCCCGGCCATAAATAAATGAAAAAGACCGACCTCCACGATGCGCCGCATCGCTTCGAGATCAGCCTTTCCCTGTTTGGAGCTTGCTTATTCCGCTGTGAGCTTCATGACCATACTGACAAAATCGCCTTCCAGCCGCGGAAGATTGACGCCATAGTGCATTAGCCGATCGCCCGCGAGCAAGCCGGATTCTCCTTCCATCCGATAGTCGCGTTCCGGGTCGAGTCCTTGCAGCTTCAGGCGGCCGAGCGGCGGGTTCGGCACGGCGAGCGTGCGGAAGAAGAAGACAACCGCTTCCCGTCGGTCTTCGGAAACGAACATCCACGCCGTCTCATTGCCCTCGAACGGACTGAGAAGCCGGTACAGGTCGCCAATTTGCACGAGCGTTCTCAGTTCTTTGTAGGTCGCGACCTGTTGCCTTACGACATCCTTCTCGCGCTCGTCGAATTTGGTCAGATCCAGCTCGTAACCGAAGTTGCCCGACATCGCGACATGGCCGCGGATATCCAGCGGGGTCAGCCGGGAGACTTGGTGGTTCGGAATCGCGGACACGTGGGCGCCCATCGAACTGACCGGATACACGATGCTGGTGCCGTACTGGATCTTGAGCCGTTCGATCGCGTCCGAATCGTCGCTCGTCCACGTTTGCGGCATGTAATACAGCATGCCGGGATCGAACCGGCCGCCTCCGCCGGAGCAGCTTTCGAACAGGATGTGCGGAAATTTAGCCGTGATGCGCTCCAGCAGCTCGTATAAGCCAAGCATGTAGCGATGGGCGGTTTCCATCTGCCGCTCGGATGGCAGCAGGGCGGACCCGATTTCCGTCATGTTGCGGTTCATGTCCCATTTCACGTAGCTGATCGGAGCGTTCGCGAGTATGTCGCTTAGCGCGCCGAACAAGTAATCGCACACGTCCTGACGGGACATGTCGAGAATCAATTGATGGCGCCCCTCGGTCCTTCTGCGGCCTTGCACATGCAGACACCAGTCGGGATGCGCCCGGTATAGATCGCTATCCGGCGAGATCATCTCCGGCTCGAACCACAGGCCGAACTGCAGCCCCGCCTGGTTCACCCGATCGGCAACATCGCGCAGGCCGTTCGGCAGCTTGTTCTTGTCTACGACCCAGTCTCCAAGCGAACTGTGATCGTTGTCCCGCCGGCCGAACCAGCCGTCGTCCAGCACGAACAGCTCGATGCCCAGGTCCGCGCCCGCGCGGGCGATCGCTTCGATCTTGTCGGCATTGAAATCAAAGTAGGTCGCTTCCCAATTGTTGACCAGGATCGGACGAGGCTTGTCGCGATGGACGCCTCGGCACAGCCGCGTCCTGTAGAGCCGGTGATACGTCCGGGACATGCCGCCGAGTCCTTCCGGCGAGTAGACGAGGACGGCTTCCGGCGTCTGGAACGATTGCCCCGCTTCGAGCAGCCAGGAGAAGTCGAACGGATTGATCCCGATCGATACCCGGGTCGTGTCGAACTGATCGACGTCCGCCTGGGCCATGAAGCTGCCGCTGTAGACGAGGCTGAAGCCGTAAGCATCGCCTTGCTCTTCGTCCGTCCGCGGGCGAACAAGCGCCGCGAACGGATTCATGTTATGGCTGCTAGACCCTCTGCGGCTCTCGATCCGCGTCCCGCCCGGCAACAATTGCCGGCGCTGAATATGCCGCTCCCGCGTCCAAGCGCCGGACAAGATCAGCAGTTCGTAGTCGCGGTCAGGGAAATCGACGCTGGCACTGAGCGCGCGAAGGATGCGCAAAGACGATGCGCCTTCCTTCGGCAAGGAGAGCCGAGCCGAGCGGGTGACGACGTTGAGACGTTCATACACGGAATAGAGTAAAGTGACGGTTAAGCCGCTATGGTCGTCGGCCAGCGTCATTTCCAGCGTCTGGGCTTCTTCGTCCGACTCCGCATAGACGGCGGGCAGTCCGGGCAATCCCGGCTTGCCGGACAAGATCCGGTGACTCCGGTATCTCAGTTCCGTAATTCGGGAGCCATCCGCCAATTGCACTTGATACGCCGGTTCACGGAAATCGCTGCTGCCATATTGCGGATATTCCTGCGGCAGCGTGTCCAGCGAAATGCTCGGATCCTCCGGCACGGTGTTCGGACAGAACGAGGTGCGCTCTATCCGCTGCAGCATCCCGCTCCAGTCCATATTGTCTCGCAGCCGCTTGCCCCAGTAGAGATGAACCGGGTAGCCGTTCACGATCTGAATTGCGTAGCTCATGCCTTCCGAGAACAGATGATAAATGCGTTCGGATTCGTGATACTGGATCGCCATGCGGGCATGTCCCCTCCTATGTACGCTGTTGCTGTTCGTTACTGGTGCCAGCATACCGTATCCAGGGGAGGAAGATCAAGATAACGAAAAATGCGTATAACAGCGCTCGGTTTCGATGAACATCCGCCGATATCCCCTTCGCTCAGGAAGCACGATGCACGAACACCATCCGCCGATATCCCTTTCGCTCAGGAAGCACGAGACAGGAGAAACGTCCAAATCCACACGAAGAGAAGTCTTACACGATACATACCGGACGGATGCATTGACGGCCCCCCCGTCCGAGCTTCGCCAGTCACCAGTCTTACGCCAACGCTTAATGTCGAACGATCACCCGTAATATGTCTTCGCTATTGTCGATCCGATCGAACTGCATGTTCAACGGCTTCGTCTCGCGCTCCGGGCGTTCCGTCTCCAGCCATCTGAGCCAACGTTGCGGGTCGCGTTCGCGGTCATGCGGATGGTGTTCGCTCAATCTGGACAGCTCCAGCAGCGCTTGTTTGGATAACAATGAGCGGGCGTCGTCGACGTAACGAATCAAGATTTCGTAGCCTTCTCTGCTCCCGCATCGCGCTAGCGCCCTGGCAAGCGCAAGTTCCAGCATCGCTCTCCGCTCGAGAAAATAATCAGGCTGATACCCACTTGGACATGCCAGACCGTTCAACGAGGGATTGCGATGTATCCGCTCCAAAACCG
Organism: Bacillota bacterium; assembly: GCA_023391635.1. Classification (GTDB taxonomy): domain Bacteria; phylum Bacillota; class Bacilli; order Paenibacillales; family Paenibacillaceae; genus Cohnella. Next base: position 71,819 of record JAEWAQ010000037.1, read on the forward strand.
GGATTGCGTCTCTGTCTCCCAGTCGCTCGGCTCCCTGGCACACAGCATCCACGAAGTAATAAATACCCTTGAGCGAGTCCTTGAAATCTTCTTCCTTGACCTGCTGCATCAGTTCGGCGACTCTCGTCCAGACAGGCAGGCTTCGATGGTCCTTCGCCTGAGCGAGCGAATACAGTAAGTATGCGGCATCCGGCATCGCGCCGTGGTCGGGCGGCAGTTGCACGTACATGATGTCCGCAGTGCGGATCGGCAGCAAGTCGCCTCGTAGATCGCGCATGATCGTCTCGATGAGCGCGGGTACGCCTGCAGTCGATCCGAGCATCGCCAGCGCCTGCGCCAGCCGGATATGTCGAACACCCGTCGCACCAGCCAGCGCTTTCTCCAGGAAGGGCACGATGCGCGCCCCTGCGGATATGATTTCGACGAAAGGCAGGCGCTCTCTGTAAATCTCATTCATGCGCATGTCGGCATATTCGTACAACGGGTCTAACTCGATACGGTCGACCAGAGACTGCAAGTCTTCGTCTGTATATTTGAGAGCAGCGAGTTGACGGCTTTCCGTACCTGCCGGCAACAGTCCATCCCGGGTCAGCCGAGCTTGCAGCCCATGAACGTCAATGCGGCGTGGCGGCACCTCTTGCCGGACCGCTTCGGACGCGGCGATCGCGGCGATCGCGCCCAAGTTCTCCAGGTCGGCTTGCATCCGGATTGCAGGCAATGCGTCGTGTGTAGCCGAGATCGCTTTGCCGGCCACGAGAATGCCGTCCAGCCCTTGCGGCAGCAACATGCCGTACGGCATTTCGATTTCCAGATTGGGAGGAATCAAGCCGATGTTGACCCAATCCGCGCCGCTGACGCCCTTGACGTCATGATTACTGAAATGGATATTTACGACATCCGGCCATCGGCGATGCAGCAACTGATCCGCCAGCGTCATCACCGCATCGCCTCGAATGTGCCGGCTTTCACGGGTCGCCATGTAGATGCCATGGTCATGAATGCCGGACGAGCCGCGCCTTCTACCCGCGAGAATTGCCCGTGTGTAGTCCCGCGCGCCGCCAATGTCTACCATGCTGGTGAAATTGTTTTGCACTCTGGCCGGCTCCTCGAATTGCGCCAGCGAGTACCACATGACCGTGTGGTCCTTCTCTGAGCCATATACATAGGAAGCTCCCGCGAATGCGGCGACATCGCCGTCTCCGGTCGCATCGATGACGACCTTCGCTTCGACGGCGAGCGGTCCCCAGCGCGTGGCAGCGATGACCCCGCGCACCTGGTTGCCGGTCTTGATCGCATCGTAAGTAATGACATTGAACAGTCCGTCTGCTCCGCTTTGCTCTGCTTCTTTAAGCAAAGCGTACGATTTGGCTTCGATATTCCACTTGTGCCCTTTGTAACGGAGCATTTGGTGCACGGATGCGACGGCTTCCTGTATGCGTGTCATGTAGCCCGTCCTTCGGCCGAACCAGTAGCTGTCGACGCCGCCGTACGTGCCCGTTCCACCCAAACCGGGATTCAGATCAAGCAGCAGCGTTTCCCGGCCTTCGGTCGCAGCCTGGATCGCGGCGCTTGCCCCGCTGGACCCGCCCCCGACGACAAGAACCTCCACCTCGCGGCGAACCAGATCTTCCTGCGTATTGAGCGATGCTTCGCCCTCTCTGATCGGTGGGGATGCCGGCGAATGTTGTTCCGGTTCTCCTTCCCTGAGCGATTGGAATTCCGGTGGATGTTGTTCCGGTTCTTCTCCTTCCCTGAGCGAGGGGGATACCGGCGGATGCTCCCCCGGATCATTCTCCCTGAGCGAAGGGGATATCGGCGGATGTCGATCCTGCCAAGGATCGATGCCGTCTGCGATAGCCGCAGCCAAGTCCGCGCCGACTCGGCTAGCCGTCGGTGCATCAATCAATCGATATACGCCACCGCGATGATCCGGCATGAACAGCGAATAAACGCCAGGTACGGCGCAAGCGTAACGATCGCATATCGTCCCGTCAGCGGCGAATTGATCCCAATCAGCAGCGACCGCAGTCTCACTGGCGCTGATCGGCCCATGCAGTTCGTGCGAAGCGCCGGCCAGCACCGCCTTGCGGAACGCCGGCTCGCTACCGATCAGGTGCGCGGCCAGCGAGATGCCGACATGACGCGCTTGCCGCTCGCGATCCCGGTCCGCTTCCATCCGATTGGCGCTCGGCAGCAGAAGCCCGAATTCCGCCAGAACGTGCCCGGCGCCTCTAGACCCTTGTCGCAACTGCACGCGATGATCGCTTAAGCCAATCGATCTCGGCACCTCAACCAGCGCTCCGACCTCGCCGTCTACGCCGACGAATTCCAGCGTTCGGCGGTATTCGGCGTCAGCCGCCGCCACAAGGCCGCTGCTGACGTCTTCGCCGCATAACGCCGCGACGAGCGCCGTTTCCGTCGCATCGACGACCAGCCCGCAGCGAACGATTTGCCGCCCCGCCTTGTTCGCGACGACAAGTCCCGCCACCCGTCCATTCACCGTAAGAACAGTTACCGGTAGTGTAGCGTAGATCAAATCGACGCCATGCTCCTCCAGCAGATCTTCCAATGCCCGCTTGAATCGGTCCGGGTAGATCGGAATAGGCGAGCCGGCCGCAGCTTCCCCGCCGCTTCGATCCAGCACGTAACGAATCAATGGAGGCAGCGCCGCATTGTCCACGTCCGGGCGAACGACGGCAGGCACGTCCCCTGCCGTCTCCCTTTGATCCGGAACGGGCGATGTCGACACATCCAGTCCATATCGCAGCGTCGCGCTCCATTCCCGCCCCAGATACGTCCGCGGCTCGATCAGCATGACGCGACGGCCGGCCTTCGCCAATTCCACTGCACAAGCGACGCCGGCGAAGGAGCCGCCGATCACCGCTGCATTCACATCCGCCAGATCAGGCCATTCGAACGCTGCAAAACTTTCATTCATGATTGCCGTCCTCCGTTCGGATACCTGAGTGGAACCATCCCGCCGCACGAAAATGTCGCGCAATCCCTGCTAATCGGATAATACGACCTCAACGCTTACCCGGTTTGCTTGCCCTGCGCCGTCCACCTCGTACAGTCCTTCTCCGATCGGCTTCCAGCCTGCAGCGCTTCCTTGCACGCGCACTTCGACCGGTACACGGTCCGCCTGGAACACGAACGGTCCGCCTTCGCGAAGCTCTATCTTGACCGTATCACCCGCCTGTTCAACAGTCGCAATCGCATGGCTCGATACATACTTGTCCGCCAGTCCGATCGGCGTCACCGGTCCTTGCACAGGCACGATCGTATACAATTCATATCGCCCTTCCTCCAGCGAGAATGAAATATTCTCATCCTTCGAGACGATCCGGCTTTGCCGGGAGAAATGCGCATAGACGGCGTACCGCTGCGTCTCTGCAAGACCGGGAACATCGCGCGGACCGACCGTGCCGCTGACCGCTCGCGCATCGGCGCCGATATGAAACGCCGCGACGATGCCCGCTCCGCCTGCTGTATTCCATAGCTTGAGCGGCGTCTGCTCCGCAACCGGATCGCGCAGCAGGCAGTCTTCCGTCGGAACGCCCGGACGATCGCAGCGAATGATCGTGCCGTCCCGATAAATAAGCGGCCATACGACAGCCGGGTCCGTACGATCCGGCGCGTCGCTGATATAGACCGGGCCGCCGCTGACTGCACGCAGTACCGCATTCTGGACGTTATCGTGATTGCGCGACCAGAACATATCCCAGTCTCCCCAGTAAAACGCCCCATGGTAGAAAGAATTATAGGCATTCTGCAGTGCATGTTCGGCGAATCCGCGCGGCTCCTGGGGCACGAAATCGTCGCTGCTCCGCGAGACGGCGGACATCGGCCGATGCCAGACGTTCTCGGCGGCCATGCCCATGCAATTGATGACCGCGCCATCATAATGCAGCGCCACAGACGCCTCGAGCGCCGTATGCGCCGCCGACGCCGCCGATCCGACCGCTCGAAGCCCATTCCAGAAATTCGTTACCGCGCTCTGACTGTCGACTTTGACGAAATCGACGCCTTGCCGCGCAAGATAACCGTGCCAGCAGTGCCAGAAGCCGAAGCCGAGCCCCGCGTCCGGCGCCGGGAGCAGGCTCCCCCTGGCATTCTCGGCCAGATAGGCGGCATATTGCCGAGCCAGCGCGCTCTCCGGGTCGATGCCTCCCCAGTAACCGGCAATCGTATGCCATACGCCGACCCAGCGGATGCCGAATTTCCCTTTCAGCTGCTCAATCGTATGCCGAAGACCTTGCGGGAATTTCGCCGGTTCGGCATCGAAGGATGCCAGCTTGCCTTCGTTTACGGCGGACCAGCCGTCGTCGATCATCACCCACCGGATCGGCAGCCCGATGCGGCCGAACTCCTCCGCTTTCGCCAGCAATCCCGCTTCATCCACCTTGTGATAGAAGGCGTCCCAACTGCACCAGCCGACATGATCCAATATGTCCGGATAGCGCTTCCGATCCCGGGGCTGCGTCTGGTCTTCCAGGACGCCCAGTGCCGCGTCGACAAGCCGATCCATCAGCCGGTACGGATCCGAGTCTGCTCCTGCGGCGAAAACAAGCGTCTCCTCGATCCGGTTCATGCCCGACAAGCGGGAGGCTAACCGAAATTGCCATCCTCCCGTCTGCGAGCCGCACAATTCCGTCCGCACCTTCGGTCCGCATATGGGCAACACTAACCGATAGCCTTCGGCCGAATCCGACTGCCAGAGCAGGGACTGCGTACGGGCAGGCAGCGCCGCGGGATCGGAACCGAAGATCGGCCTTGTCCACCAATCCTTATGCTGATAGTTGGCCATATAGCGGCTAACGCCTTCCAGCGGCGCGACTGTTATAACGATGCCGGCATCGGCATCGAAGCAGCGCTGGGAACCGAAGGCATTGCCGTTCTCGAGGACGCCCGACGCCCATACGAGCGACATCTCCCCATACTCGCGAACTCGAATGGCTACACTCGTTTTCCCCTCTTCATCCTTATAAACCGTTCGCATCTCCCGGTAGCTGCCGACTACATCTTCACCCGACCGAACCGCCGATTCGCCCCCCTGAACGAGACCAATTGTTGACCGTCCGGCTGCCGATACCACGCAAGCCTCCACTCGCTCATCCAGCTTCGTCCCGAACAACAAACTCCTCTCCCCCTCTCAAACTTCCCATTCCAGCAAATTCGTTTCTACGATCGGTTGCCCGCCATCCTTCGGTACGCGGAACGTCTTGATCTCGCCTGGCCGAAACGTCGCCCGGATCGTGCGCGCCCATTTGGGCAACCGGATTTCCGCCGTCGTCTCCGTCTTGTTTGTCTCATAGCAGCGAACGATCAGCGCATCGTCGTCTTCCGCCTGCTTGAGCGCAGCCACGACCACGTTGTCCCGGTCGACTTCAACGAACGAATCCACAAGTGGCAGCGGCCCTTCATGATACGACTCGATCACCGCCACGGGCTTCGCATTGAGTTCTGCTGCGCGATGCACCGTGCCCGCATTCTCCCACGTTCCTTCGTGCGGCAGCAGCGAATAGGAGAATCGCTGAATGCCTTGGTCGATGAACGCGTATTCCCCATGCGGATCCGGCTCGTACGGCACATGATGCGCATAGATCGGGCTGCGCAGCACCGTCAACGCCATCTCCCTGCCTGACATGCTGTAGCTGTATTTGGCGTCGTTCAGCAGGCTGATGCCGTAAATCCGGTTGCTCTCCGCGATCAGGCCCGTGCAATCGATCCAGCTCTGCCCCGGCTCTTCCTCGCCGTTATGCTCCCGCTCGATCGTACCGTACGGAATCTCGTATGTCGTCCTGCTGAAGACGGTGTTCACGGGAAAGACGAGCTTCAGCATCTTGAATTTCTCGCGCCAATCCACGGTGACCGCCACGTCGATCTGATCGCGTCCCGGATATATGGCGAAATCCTGCACGAGCCGCGAACTGCCGTATTCGCTCACAACACGGATAACCGACTTGACCGGGCCGTGCTCGATCCGGGATACCCTTACGGCGCGGAACACCCCGACCGCCTGATTGAAGTGGAGCACATCGTGGCTCCACGTATCGGACGCGTCTTCGAGCACGACCGGCTTTGCCGCATCGCCCCGGAACACTTCATGGCCGACCGCCTTGTCCCGCAAGCTGACGATCCACCCGGTATCGCGGTCGAGCGCCAGTCGGAAACGGTCGTTCTCCATAACCAGGTCGCTCGCCTGCACGGACGTGCCTGATGCCGGCGTCAACGATTCGGACTCCTTCACCAACTGATAGACGCGATAACCCATCGCCGGCAAGTCCGCCATGAAGCTGAGCCGGAATCGGCCGCGCGCCGCCGCCAGCGACTTCACCGTTTGGAACGGTACCGGTTGACCCTTGTCGTCGAGCAGCACGGACTTCTCCGTCAAGCCGCCGACTTCCAGCTCCACGTTCACCCAGCTCGGCCAGCCGTGCGGATTGAACGCGACGATCGGCCGCATGCTCTCGTCCTGCGGAATGCCGACGTTCCAGGACAGCGATTGCACCGCGTCGTTCAAAGCCCGCTCGGCAATCGCCATCGCTTCTCCGAACAGATATCGGGCATCCTCGTATGCCGGTTCCAGGCTCGTGCCTGCGAGAATGTCGTGGAACTGGTTGAACAGCACGTTCTTCCATGCCCGTCCGAACGCTTCTTTCGGGTATGGTTGCCCGGTGATCCAGTTCGCGAGGGCTGACCATTTCTCGGCGGTAATCAAGCGGTTCTCGGCTTGACGGTTCCACTGCTTGATGCCCGAATGGGCTGCATAGCAGCCGCTCGCATGGTGCTGGAGATCATCGTGGACGACCGGATACGCAAGATCTTTCTGTTCCATATCATGGAAATACTGGTCCGGCGTCGCGAACGTCAGCTTCGGCACATCCGGATCCCCGTTCAACCGGAGGATGCTTTCGATATTTTCCTTCGTCGGCCCGCCCCCGTGATTGCCGACGCCGTAGAACAGCATCAGGTCGTTCAGAGGCTCCTTGAACTCTCCGAGCGTGCGCCGCACATGGTTGCCCAATTCCTTGCCCCAAGACAAATATTCGAACATAATGCGGAACGTCAGCACGCGCGAGCCGTCGTCCGACTGCCACCAGAACAGCCGGCTCGGCAGTCCTTTTTCGCCGGGCATCGGCCGCATCATGACGTAGTAGTCCATCCCGCTCTTCTTCAAAATCTGCGGCAAATTGCCATGATGGCCGAAGCTGTCCACGTTGTAGCCGACTTTGGCGGTCACGCCGAATTTCTCGCGGAAATAGCGCTGTCCGTACAGCCCTTGGCGGACGAAGGATTCGCCTCCCGGAATGTTGCAGTCCGGCTGGATCCACCAGCCGCCGACGATGTGCCAGCGCCCTTCCTTCACGCGCTGCCGAATCTCCTCGAACATCCGCGGTTCGTTATTCTCGATCCATTCATACATGGCCGCAGAGCTCGATGTGAAGATGAAATCGTCATATTCGTTCATCCGGTCGAGAGCCGAACGGAACGTCGCCTTCGCCTCCTGAAACCCTTCCTGCCACTGCCACAGCCACACCAGGTCCAGGTGGGCGTTGCCGATCATGTACAGCGTCTTGTCCTTCATCTTCGTCAGCTCCCCGCGTTCGTTCGTTGATGCATGCACCGCAGCGCGGACGCATGGTCGGTATGTATGCCCACGGCTACCGCCGCGTGGACGGCGGCGCCGAATGCCGCTTCCTCTCGCGCTTCCGGCAGCAGCAGAGGCTTTCTGCTCTTCTCGCGCAGCAGCAGCTGCATGGCCGGATTTGCCCGAATGCCGTTGCCCGAACCGACGACAGTATGGATCGCATCCGCCAGTTCCCCGGGAATCCGTTCCATGGCTCCGAGCAATTCGTCCAGAATTCCGTTCAGCCAGCCTGCCGTCAGCTGCCCGACCGTCCAATCGTCCTCGTCGATGTCGCGTATCGACCCGTACACTTGCTGTAAATGCGTCGTCCGCTGTTCCTGTTGTTCTCGCCCAGTTTGCGGTACTGGCTCGACCGGCAGCCGCAGCTGCACATGCGGCTTCTCCCGGCTGCCGAAGAAACGGGCATCGACTTGCGGCAGCGCCAGCCCGCGCGTCAGCGCATCGAGCGCGAGCCCGTTCATCCGCGCATACAACGCGCCTGCTTGCGGCTCCTCTACGTTCGTCGCTGCGAATACTCGCACGACTTCGCGGTAGAACCGCTCCAGCAACGCGTAGCTTTTGCCTCCGCCGAGAGCTGCATACGCGAGCAAATAACCGCCGCCGGGAAACGGACGGCACTCCCAGCCTCCGCCCGGCGATGCGAGCTCCCGGGAATAGACGGACAACTGCGATCCGGTCCCGATGTTGACGAGCACATGCCCGTCCAGTGAAGGAACCGCGCCCAGGAAGCTGGCCTGGTTGTCTCCGATCGCGCAGACGACCGCCTTGCCGTCCGGCGTTCGGCCCAGCACGACTCCGTCCTGCGCAACTGCCGGGAACAACCCTGACGGGAGACCGGCCTTCTCCGCCGCGAAGCGATCGAAGACGCCACCAGCATCATCATACATTCCGATGCCCGCAGCGTTCGTCGCATCAACAACCGGCTTCGCCTTCCCGCACAACTGCATGCTGACATAATCGCCGATCGTGCACAAATGAACAGCCGATCGCGGCACTTCTCCATTCTCAACCTGGTGATACATCGTCACGACGCCGTACCCGCCAGCCAGCGGATATCCGGTAACCGTCTGCAAGCGATCCGCATAGGACCGGCCGTCTTCCGCCGGCAGCGAGCCGCGTCCATCCTGCCATGTATACAGCGGGCTGACGGCTTCGCCGCGGTCATCCACATAGACGATGCCGTGCATCTGACACGACAGTCCGATCGCTTCCACTTGCCGCCAATCGTCCCCGCATTCCCGGATCATCCGCTGCACAAGCGCGAAGATGCGCGCGGGATCCTGCATTCGCTCCCACGGACGCTCGGAAGCCAGCGCGGCTTCGTGCGCGTAAGATAAGCTGCGGCGCACCAGACCGTCCTCGGCATCCATGATCGTCAAGCCGACCGACGTCGTTCCGATATCGATTCCCGCCACCGCCGCCATCCGTACCCCTCCGCCTCAGTCGCCTGCTCGAATTACATACCCATTTCCACAATCCGGGTCCGAACTCCTTCAAAGGCCATCCAGCTTATAAAGCTCGATCAAGTTCGTCCGGAAGATCCGCTCGGCGAATTCGCAAGCTTCCTCTTCCGACAATGCGCCTTCCGCCACCTTCTCCGACAACGTCTCGCCGACGAGACGCCGCGCCAGCTTCTGATGGGCGTAAGTTCCTTCGATATAATTGTAGTCCCCGCCAAAGCCCTGGATTTTGTTCATCGGCACCATTTCCACGATTTGATGCAGGATCTGCTTGGCCGCCGTCGGCGAAATGATGTACACCCACGTAAAATCGGCATAGACGTTCGGGAAATTTTTGGCGATGCTCAAGTACGTCTGGTGATAGGGCAGTCCCGCATGCAAGAGCACGAACTTCGCCTCCGGATAGGCGAGCAGCAGCGGAATGAGCCCTTCGACGTTCGAGTTCGTGATGACGTTGCCGTCTCCCGATACGCTCGTCTCGTGGTGGCCGGTATGAATCTGGATCGGCAAGCCGCGCGCCGCCGAACGTTCGATCACGTGCCGAATCAAATAGTCCTGCAGCGGGCGCGTCTTCTCAATCGTCATCTCCTCGCCATCCGCCAGTGCATTCAAGCGATCGTATACCGACGCCGCATCCATCGCATCCGGATTTCCGCATTGCAGCGTCCTCCAATAGGCGTGTCCCAGCTTCGTCGCCGGCATGCCCTCTTGTGCGTATTTATGCAATAAGGCATCCACCGTGTCCAGATACGAACGGAAATCGCCTTCCGGCGATCCTCCCGCTGCTCGCTCCACTGCCCGGATGTCCTTCGACGTTCGCAAATTGAAGGTGAAATCGAGAAACATGATCGGGCGAAACCGATCGAATCCCAGCTTGGTCGTCTGTATTAGCGTAAACGCGAGATCGATGCCCGAACGTTCCGCGAGCACATGCTCGTACCAATCCGGGTTGCGTGTCGCCGCGAGCACTTTGTCATTCGTTTGCAAGATGCCCTCCACGGACCATTCTTGCATGCCATACAGATCTTCCATGGCCGTCTTGAACGATCGGGCATAGGTCGTATTCTTCGTCAAGTTCCAATACTGCAGAAACAGCCGCGCCTTCTCTTCGTCGCTTGCCTCATGGCGCCGGGTCAAGTCGCCGCGCCTCATGCCTGCCGTAATCAAATCCGATTCCAGGTAATGCAGTAGCGAGAAAAAATCGTGGTTTTCCCGCAGCCGAATTTGCGGAGTCGCCAAATGCTCGTGTCCGTCGATGATCCGAATCGCGTTCACGTATTGTCGTATGCTGTCCATGCATGGCACTCCTTCCCATCGCAGTTGCCGGTTGCGCAGCGACGGAACGCACCGCCGCGGCTTGCGGGCAGGCGCGTTCCGTCGTGCGGTCCAATCGCGGTATTAGTCGATCTTCAATTCCGGGAACGTATTTTTGACTTCCTTCTTGAACGCCGCTACGACATCGTCATAGCTCTTGTTGTTCGTAATGCCTTCTCCGGCCACTTTGCCCCACTTGCTCCGAATTTCCTCGCTGTATTTGTCCGGCGAAATCGCGGGCATCGCCTTGACCGTATCGTAATAAGCTTTCAGGATCGGTTGGTCGCCGAAGAAATCCGATTTGAACGTATCCAGGTTGCTCTCGTAAACGGTCGCGTTGCCCGGCATATTGCCGGTCTTGCCCAGGTTGTATTCCTGCCATTCCGGGCTGGCGATATACTTGATGAACTCGTAGGCCAGGTCCTTGTTCGGCGACTTCTCATAGATGCCCCGATAGGTGCCGCCCACATAGAAGCCGATCGGAGTCTTGGCCACGCCGTACTTGCCTTTAGCCTTGTCATCTTTGTTGTCGACCATGAACCCCGCCCAAGCCGGCATGGAGGTGAGAATCACGCTGCCGTCGTTGAGCGCGTTGCCCCAGCCGCCGGACATGAAGCCGAGCTTGGCGTCGACGTCGTTTGCGCGAATTTTCTTCTGCGTCTCATACGTTTCCTGCCACTTCGGGTCGATGTACAGCGCGCCGTCCTTCACCCACGGCTCCGTGTTGTAAGCCATAATGTCGAACAGATCGCCGGCATTCTGAATCAGGTGCACCTTGCCGCCGTTGTCTTTGGAGATTTTCTGTCCAAGCTCGATAATCTTATCCCAGCTGTCCACCATTGCGCTGATTTCATCCGGATCGTCGGTGCCCAGGTACTTCTTCGCATTCTCGCGGATGTACCAGAAGCCGCCCGGCGAGGAATGATCGGAAATCGCGCGTACTTTGCCGTCCGCACTCCGTCCCAGCCCCTGCACGTAAGGGATGTAATCTTTCACCAGATCGTCGCCGCCCATGCTGGACAGGTCCGTCAGAAACTTCGAGTCGATGAACTTGCCGATGTATCCTCTTTCCAAATCGAATATATCAGGCACGTTCTGACCGGATTGCAGCGCCGCCAGCAGTTTCGTCTGATATTGATCCCCGGGGAACATCTGCACGTCCACGTTCACGCCTGGGTTTTTCTCATGGAACTTGGCCGCCATGTCTTTCACTTGATCGAAGAACGTCCAAATAACCAGATTACCCTTCAACTCGGCGGGTGCCGATGCGCCCGGAGAAGCCGAACCGGACGGCGATGCCGCGTTGCTGCCGGTTGGAGAAGGCGAAGCAGCGTTATTGTTCTTGCCTCCGCATGCCGCGAGAACCAGTGTCAGAATCATAACGACCGCCACGATCAACGGAAACCTTGCATGTGCTTTCAAATCAGATCGCCCCTTCATTTCGGATTTAGATGTTGCTAAGCTCGCAGTTCCATCATTCAGTCGGTTAACGTATACCATGGCCCCCGATTGTGTAATGTGCCGCATCACCTCTTTCACGAGTCGATTTCACCCAAGCGAGGATGGCTTGAATTCACCGCTGCCCTCAGCCCTTGACCGCTCCGGCGGCCACGCCATCGATGATCCGCTTGGACATGAGCGAGAAGAAGACGAGGATCGGAACGACGGAAATGATGATGCCGACGTATTGCGCGCCGAAGTCAGAAGTGAATTGCGACTTGACGCTCGCGATCATGACGGGCAGCGTCTGCAGGTTGTTGTCGAACAGAATGATCATCGGCGTCAGGAAGTCGTTCCACTTGCCGATGAAGGCGAAGATGGCGTAAGTTGCCAGCACCGGACCGATCAGCGGCAGAATGAGGCGATGGAAAATTTTCAACTCCCCATATCCGTCGATGCGTCCCGATTCGATCAGTTCGGTCGGCACGGATGCGTCGACGTACTGTCGGATCATAAAGACGCCGAACGCGTTGCTCAAGGCGGAGATGATCAGCGGCCAGTACGTGTTCAGCAGGTGCAGCGTCTCCATCAGCTTATAGAAGCCGATGATGCCAAGCTGTCCGGGAATCATCATCGTGGCGAGCATCGCCAGGAACAGCCCGTTCTTGAAACGGAAGCTGAACTTGGAGAAGCCGTAACCGACCAGCGATGCCGTGTACACGTTGAGCAGCGTTGCCGTTACCGCGATGAACACGGTGTTGGCGAGACCGCGCCAAATATTGACCGTACCGATCAACCTTGCATAATTGTCCGCCAGTTGGTCACCCGGCACGAGCAGCAGCTTGCGAGCGATGTCGGAGTTCGTATGCGTCGCCGTGATGAACATACTATAGAAAGGGACCAGACAAGTGGCAGCGACCGCGATCAGAAAAACGTACAGCAGCGTACGGGTGACGATGTTGACTTTCATGACCGCTACCTCCTATCTCTTCAGCCTGGACGCCCGTGCGGTGATTGCCGTGAAGAACATGATGACGGCGAACACGCCGTACGCGATCGTCGCGCCGTAGCTGTAGTCGAACGCCTTGAACGCCGTCTGGTACAAATACATGATCATAGTTCTCGCCGTGTTGCCCGGCCCGTCGCCGAGCATGAGCGGCGCGTCGAACAGCTGCAGCCCGCCGATGACGGACGTGATGAACACGAACAGGAACACCGGCCACAGAAGCGGGAGCGTAATCCGCCAGGCGATCTGCTTCTTCGACGCGCCGTCCACTGCCGCGGCCTCGTACACTTCGCCCGGGATCGACTGCAGGCCGGCCACGAAGATGATCATGTTGAAGCCAAAGTATTGCCAGCAGATGACCGCTGCCGCGATGCCGCGCGCCCACCACGGATTGTTGAACCAGTTATAGGGGTCTTGAAGAATGCCGATTTCCATCAGGATTTTGTTGATGCTGCCCGTCTGCCAGTCGAACATCAGGCTGAACAGGACGCCCAGCGTGACCGGCGTGATCAGGTGCGGGAAGAAGTAGACGGCACGGAAGAAGTGCTTGCCCCGTATGAATTTCTCATTCAGCACGAGCGCCAGGAAGAGCGCCAGAATGAGCTGTGGCACGATCGAGAACACCCAGATGATCAGCGTGTTGCCGATCGTCTGGTAGAAGAAGCTGTCGTGGAGCAGCCGTTCATAATTTGCAAGGCCGACGTACACCGGATCGGAGAAGCCGTCCCATTTCATGAAGCTTAAGTAGAAGGTGTACAAAATGGGAACAAGGCCGACGAGGGCGTAACCGATAAAGAACGGCGATATGAACAGGTAGCCGAATATCGATTTGTTAACCTTGATGTTCAACAGCCTCAATCCTTTCACGTAAGTTTCCCGCACGAATCGCGTATGACAAGCTGCGGCTTGAGCAGATGATGACGCGACCACTGCGGATCGGCCGAATCGTCATCTTCGATTTTGTGGAACAAGCCCTCTGCCGCCTTCATGCCGATCTCCAAAAACGGCTGCCGCACGGTCGTAAGCGAAGGAAATATCCATTCCGACAAAGTGATATCGTCAAAACCGACGATCGACAACTGCTTGGGCACGAGCACGCCGTGTTCCTGCAACGCCCGCATCGCCCCGATCGCCGTCTCGTCGTTGGAAGCGACGACGGCGGTGAATCCCGGCGTTTTCAGCAGCTTCTTCATGGACAGGTAACCGCCTTGGTTGCTCCAGTCGGACTGGACGATCCAGTCCTGCTTCGTTGCCAGCCCCTGCTCCTCCATCGCCAACCGATAGCCTTTCAGCCGGTATTTGTTGGCAGCGGCGTGATCCGGTCCGGCGATATAGGCGATCTCCTTATGGCCCAATTGGTGCAAGTACCGAACCATGTCGGCTACGCCGGCGGAGTTATCGACGTCGACCGAGAACACCCCATCCATCTCTCCATGATCGCCCACAATGACGACCGGATACTCGGCCAATTTGATCGCCAGCAAATCCTCGATATCGCGCTTCTGGAAGCTGACCAAAATGATGCCGTCGAGCTGTCCCTCGTACAGCAGGTTCAAGAACGAAATTTCCTTTTCATAATTCGAAGTCCAACTGTAGAAAATGCAGCTATATCCTTTTTTACCCGCAACTTGCTCGATTCCGCGGATGATCCCTGAATAGAAGATGTTTGAAATATTATCAACCACTACGCCGATTGTATTCGTCTTGTCCATGACAAGACGCCGAGCATTCGCATTGCGGTGGAAATTCAACTCGCGGATCGCCTTTTCCAGCGCATCCTGCGTCTCTTTCTTGACCTTCTGCCCGTTTAGATACCGGGAAACAGTGCTTTTGGACGTATTGGCCAATCTGGCCACATCATGAATTGTCGGTCCCATAGCTGGCATGACCTCTTTCGACGAGAAGTTTCCCAATAGTTTTGGGAACGTTCCCATTTTACTATGAAAAGGATTGAAAAAGCGATTGTTGTCAATCCCATGTATTGAAATGGATTTTACTGTTGTTTTGGGAACGTTCCCAAAATGGTGAAAACAAAAAGCAAAATGGCTGCTACAACACCTTGCTGTAGATCGAAAGTTTTGAAGCCTTTGCTTCTGGGAACGTTCCCATCTTTGATAGGACCGCTATCACACTCATATTAGCGCCTATACGCCACAATGTCAATGTGTTTTTTCCGAATGTCGCCGCTTTCACTCCAACTACCTATCCGCTAGCCCTTACCATTCGCCGGTATCCCCCTCGCTCAGGATGGCACCAGGATGGCAAACGGCTTCACACGGATTTATGCCTCCTTATATGTTGAATTATGCCTCCAACCTTCTCCAATAACATTCCGATTCTCTTATCATGTTATTGAATTAAAATCCACCACATTATATAATGAGAACACATATTCCCGTTTTCCGGAGTGTGAGGTGCGATGGCTATGCCTAGGATCGATATTATCGACTGCTCCGAAGATGATTGCGCCTTTGCGTTATTTCAGGCGAAGTGGCCGAACGGCTTTCGCTGTCCGGGCTGCGATCATCATAAGGCTTACCGCATTGACACACGCAGACTGCCCTTGTATGA
>JAEWAQ010000053.1 GCA_023391635.1 Bacillota bacterium
CAGACGGAATTACCCGGTTTCGCTGGGTAACTCTGCGCTCGGAGGCCCTGCCAGCCGGATTTACCCGGTTTCGCTGGGTAACTCGGCGCTTAGAACCTTCGAATCAATGGCATCTTCTTCATGAGGATGGCGAAGCTGTTTGGCCGCGCCTCGTTGGCTCGCTACTCCCCGTTCAGCCATCTGACCGCGTCTTTGGCATGGTAGGTGATGATCAAATCCGCACCGGCCCGCTTCATCCCGAGCAGCGTTTCGAGCACGATGCCGCGTTCATTGATCCAGCCCTGCATCGCAGCCGCCTTGACCATCGCGTATTCCGCGCTAACGTTATACACGACCAGCGGCAGATCGAACCGCTCCCGAACTTCGCGTACGATATCCAGATAGGCAAGGCCCGGCTTCACCATGAGGAAATCGGCGCCTTCCAGGACGTCGGACTGCGCCTCGCGCAACGCTTCCCTGCGATTGGCCGGATCCATCTGGTACGACCTGCGGTCGCCGAATTGCGGAGCAGATTGCGCGGCGTCCCGGAACGGACCGTAATAGGCGGAAGCATACTTCACCGCGTAGGACATGATCGGCACGTTCGCAAACCCGGCTTCGTCCAGTCCTTGACGGATCGCGGCGACGAAGCCGTCCATCATGTTAGACGGCGCGATGATATCCGCGCCGGCTTCAGCCTGCGACACGGCCGTCTTCACGAGCAGCTTCAACGATTCGTCGTTGTCCACGACGGCGATGCCATTCTCGTTATGGACGACACCGCAATGGCCGTGGTCGGTGAACTCGCACAGGCAAGTATCCGCCACGACGAGCAATTCGGGATAATCGCGCTTGATGCGGCGAATCCCTTCCTGCACGATCCCTTGAGGATCATAGGCGCACGCCCCTAACTCGTCTTTCTCCGCTGCATCCGGCACCCCGAATACGAGCACTGCCTTGATGCCCAGCCGCACCAATTGCGACAGTTCCTCGTCCATCGCATCAAGCGACCAATTATATACCCCGGGCATGGAACGGATTTCCTGCTTGATCCCGCTGCCCCGAGCCAGAAAGATCGGCGAGATGAAATCGTCGGCGGACAGCGCGGTTTCCCTGACCATGCTGCGCAGGGCAGCCGACGAGCGGAGCCTGCGATGCCTCGTAGCGGGATAGGTCATGATCGGTCAATCTCCTCTCCGTCCAACTCATTATTACGACTATACGTCTCCAAAGCTTCCACGAGGCTATCCAGCGTCGAAGCCTGCGCCGTGATTTCGACCCGCAGCCCGCATTGCTGCGCCGTACTCGCCGTGATCGGCCCGATGCAGGCAATGACGGCTTTGTCGAGCAGTGCCGCCGGGTCGTCCGCCCCAAGGCGGCGAAGTGCGTCCAGCAATCCGCGAACGGTCGAAGAACTGGTGAACGTAACGACGTGAATCCGCCCCTGCTCAAGCAATTCCAGCAAGAACGCATCATCGTCGCCGACATGCACCGTCTCATAGATATCGATCTCGATCGCTGCCGCACCTTGCCGCTCCAGCTCCTTCGGCAGTACATCGCGGGCGAGATCTCCTCTGGGCAGCAACACTATCTGGCCCGGCTGGATAGCGCCTTGCGCCACAAGCTCGTCCAACAGACCTTCGGCGGTGTAGACGGCCGGTTGCACGTCAGCCTGAATGCCGCGGGCAGCGAGCGCTTCCGCCGTCTTCGGGCCGACGGCCGCGAATCTCGCGCGATGGAAGCGCCGAATGTCCGTCCCGCACCGATCGAGCCAGCGGAAGAAATACTCGACGCCGTTCGCGCTCGTCAGCATGACCCAATCATACGATTCGGCTGGCTGCAATGCCTTCCGCACGTCCGCATCGATATCCTCGGACGTCGGCATGCGCGTCTCGATGACCGGATACTCGTACGGTTCCCCGCCGAGCTCTTCGATCCGGTCGGCCAATTCGCTGGCTTGCGCCCGCGCCCGCGTGACGAGCACGCGCAAGCCGAACAGCGGCTTGCTCTCCATCCAGGCAAGCCGCTCCCGCTGGTGCACGACTTCCCCTACGACAATGACGGCTGGCGGTTTGAAATCCGCTCGCTCCACCCGCACGGCGATATCGGCGAGCGTGCCGACGAGCGTCTCCTGTTCGGCTCTCGTTCCCCAGCGAATCAAAGCGATCGGGGTTTCGGGCGGTCTTCCGTGCGCGATGAGCTGTTCGGCGATGTACCCGATCTTGGATACGCCCATCAAGAACACCAGCGTGCCGGTCGCGTTCGTGACCTTGTCCCATTGGATCGCATGGTCCAGCTTATCCGGGCTTTCGTGTCCTGTGATGACGGAGAAGGAAGAGGCCAAGTCCCGGTGCGTGACCGGGATGCCGGCATACGCCGGCACGGCGATCGCCGACGTGATGCCTGGAATAATCTCGTAAGGAATGTTGTGCTGACGTAGCAGTTCCGCTTCTTCCCCGACGCGGCCGAATACGGTTGGGTCTCCGCCTTTGAGCCGCGTGACGACTTTGCCCTGCAGCGCCAGATCGACCAGCAATTGATTGATGTCCTCTTGCTTCATCGTATGGCGGTCCGTCCGCTTGCCTACGTAAATCTTCTTTGCACCCGGCTTGGCCTTGGCGAGCAGATGCGGACCGGCCAGCCGATCGTAGACGATGCAGTCGGACCGCTGCAGCACTTCCAGGCCCTTCACGGTGATCAGCTTCGGATGACCCGGTCCGGCGCCCACCAAATAGACTTTCCCCTTGGACATCCGCTACGCCCTCGCTTCCGCCAATATCGCTCCCGCCCCGCGGTCAAGCAGCGCCTGGGCGACCTGCGTCCCGATCAGGTCAGGATCTGTGCCTGTCGCCGTCTCCTTCAGCACCCGCGTGCCATCCGCTGAAGCAACCATGCCCGTCATCGTCAGCTCCGCTCCCGAATCCACGCCTTCCGGGACATGTGCGTAAGCGCCGATCGGCACCTGGCAGCCACCATTCAAGAGGCCGAGCAGCTTGCGCTCCGCCGCCACGCACCCAGCCGTCAGCGGATCGTTCAACAACGCCAGCAAGCTCAGCACCTCGGCATCATTCGCCCGGCATTCGACCGCGAGCGCTCCTTGTCCAACCGCCGGTACGCATAAATCTGCCGGCAAGTAGGAGGTGATGCGGTCTTTCCAGCCCATCCGGTGCAAACCGGCCGCGGCAAGCAGGATAGCGTCGAAGTTCTCCTCCTCGAGCTTCCGCAACCGCGTATCGATATTGCCGCGTATCGATTCGATGACAAGATCAGGCCTGGCTGCCTGCAGCTGCGCGCTGCGCCTCAGGCTGCTCGTGCCGACGCGCGCTCCTTGCGGAAGTTCCTCCAAGCTGCGCGCGCTTCGGCCGATCAGGCAGTCGCGCGGGTCTTCGCGCTCCGGAATCGCGCCGAACGTCAGGCCTTCCGGCAGCTCAAACGGCATATCCTTCATGCTGTGCACGGCCAGATCGATCTCCCCGTCCAGCAGCGCTTGCTCGATCTCCTTGACGAACAACCCTTTGCCTCCGACCTTGGACAGCGTTACGTCCAATATCCGGTCCCCCCGGGTCACGATCTTCTTCACTTCGAACTGACAGGGTATGCCTGCCGCAGCCGCAAGCTTGCGCAGCCGTTCGATCGTCTGATTCGTCTGCGTAAGCGCCAAGGCGCTCTGCCTGGTCCCCACTATAATGGTGCGCATTACAACGGCTCCTCTCCATCTGCCGACGAACGGGTACGGCGTCTTAACTTATCGATCCATTGCCGCGGATCCCCGAGTCCGTCCTTATCGGGCAATTCGTGTCGCAAAAACGCATCATCTGCCGCCGCGCTCAGCAGCCTGCGCCGCTCGGCCGCATCCGGCACGAGCGACTGGACGATCCGGCGAATTTCCCGCAGCGCGTCCGCATAAGCCTCGTATTCCGGCCCATACTTGTCCGCCAGCTCACGGGCGACGCGGGAAGCGAGCGCTGGGCTGGCGCCCGACGTGCTTGCAGTCAGCACGAACCGACCTCTGCGCACGACCGCAGGCAGCAGGAAGTCCCCTGTCTCTCCGTCATCCGCCAGATTGACGGGCACACCCGTCATTGCTGCAGCTGCGGCCAGCCGACGGTTCGCCGCCGCATCGTCCGTAGCCGCGAACACGAAGTCGGCGTCCGCGATGTCCGCTGGTCCGGCTTCCTGCCGCCGCCAGACCAGCCGCCCTTGTTCCGCCAGCGTACGCAGGCCGCTTGTCGCCGACGGGCTGACGACGCGCACGTCCGCGCCTGTCTCGAGCAATCCGCTGATTTTGCGCTCGGCCACTTTGCCTCCGCCGCATACGAGACAGCGCTTGCCTTCCATATTCAGCATAACCGGATACCAGACCGCCAATCAAATCCACTCCTGTAATAGGGAGTTTGCGGAGCAAACTCTCACCGCTAATAGGGAGCTTGTGGAGCAAACTCTCACCGCTACCAGGGCTGAAACGCCGACAGCGAATTGACGCAGAACGCTGCAGCCAATACCGCATAGCCAAGCAAATTCCAATAGGCCAAGCGCTTGCCGTCATCCCTCGATGCCGCCCTGCGGATCATATAGACGATATAGACCGCTCCCGCCGCGAATGAAAAAATCGCCTTCGCATCCCACAACAACCCCGTATGTCCGTTCGTGAGCAGAGCGGCCGTCCCGGTGGACAAGGACAAAAACAGCAGCGGCACGCCGATCACCCCCGCCCGGAACGCATAGCGGTCGATCAATTCCAGGCTCGGCAGCCTGCTCATCGAAGGCGACCAGCGCTTACGTTTCAATCGATTGTGCAAAAAGATGTACATCCCGCCCATGATCGCTGCGATCGTCAAAATAGCGAACGCCAGAATCATCAGGCTGATGTGCAAGACAAGCAGTCGGTTAGCCGCCTCGAACCCGGTCAATTCGGCCCCGTGCCGCTCACGTTGCAGCAAATTCAAAGCCAACACGGCGAAACCGGCGACATTGACGAAGAACACGAGCAATTCCGCGCGCATGACCCTGCCCAGCAGAAAGGAGATCATCACGAGCAGCCACGACACGAAAAACAGGAAGTCCCTTGTCGACAGATCCGCCATGCGGAAATGCGGAATCAGCATCGACAGAAGAAAGACGGTTTGCAGAACCCATACAAAAACAAGCAGCCCCGTGCCGGTTCTCCTTGCCCGCAGATTGCCTGATGCGGCGTCCGAGGCGAAGAAAAGCAGACTCAGGGCATAGATGTACAATACAGCGTCGGTCAGCCAATCCTGCGTTAACACGGGGGCAACGCCTCCCCTCTATCGAACGTCCTGGCATCCGTTCTCGGCCGGATGCCGGCCTGACGGTTAAGGCAGCGAGCCAGCCAGACGGGATAGCAGCGTTTCCCGCTCTCTCGCCGATCCGGTCGTTGCCGGCTTCTCCATGCGCGATTTGCGTTCCTCGCCTTCTTCTTCGCGCCGTTTCGCAACCTCTTCGCCCAAGGCGAACAGCTGAATGAACATTTCCATAGCTTCTTCGCTCTTCTTCTCTGCCGCCATCTCTTTCATGCGCAGAATCGGATCGTGGATCATCTGACCCACCATGCTCTTGGTCAGCTTGCGAATCACTTTGCGCTGCCGCTCATCCAGCTCAGGCAGCTTCCGGAGCATGCTTTCGAAGGTCGACTCCTGGATCGCCGCGGCTTTATCCTGAAGTGCGCGGATCAAGGGGCTTACACCGAGCGTCGCATACCATTCCCGGTAAACCTGTTGTTCGGTCTCGATCATCTTCTCCACGACAGCTGCCGCCTCCCGGCGGCTGGCCATATTGCCTTCCACGATGCCTTCCAGGTCGTCAATGTCGTATAGGAATACGTTCGGGATGCTGCCGCAAGCCGGCTCGATGTCTCGAGGCACGGCAATATCAATCAGGAAAATCGGCTTCTTCCTGCGGCGCGCCATGGCGGATTCCAGCATGCCGCGGCGAAGCACGAAGCCATCTGCGCCAGTGCTGCTGATGACGATGTCCGTCTCGTGCAGCCGTTCCATCGCTTCTTCCATCGTGAGCGCGGTGCCGGCAAATTTGCCAGCCAAGTCCCGCGCCCGCTCCACGGTCCGCCCTGCGACGTAAATCCGAGCCGCTCCATTGGCATGCAAATGACGGGCCGTGAGCTCGCTCATCTTGCCAGCGCCGACGATCATGACCGTCTTCTCGTCGAATCTCCCGAAGATCCGTCTGCCCAATTCCACTGCCGCATAGCTGACGGAAACGGCATTGTCCGC
Organism: Bacillota bacterium; assembly: GCA_023391635.1. GTDB lineage: Bacteria > Bacillota > Bacilli > Paenibacillales > Paenibacillaceae > Cohnella. The sequence goes on from JAEWAQ010000053.1 coordinate 6,228, forward strand.
GATGCCCGTCTCGGCATGCGCGCGCTTGGCTACTGTGATCGCTTGTTTGAACAACTGATTGAAAATCGTTCCGGTCGCCTGCCGTTCCTGCGCAAGCAAGAACGCGCTGCGGACTTGACCCAAAATCTGCGTTTCGCCGACAACCATCGAGTCGAGTCCGCACGTCACCCGGAACAGATGCTCGACCGCGCGGTTATCTTCATACATGTAAAGGTGATGATTGAATTCCTGTCTCGGTACCTGGAACCAATTTTCCATGAAATTACGGATATAATGGCCGCATAAATGCAGACGATCCACGACTGCGTATACTTCCGTTCGGTTGCAGGTCGCCACGATGACGCCTTCGAGTATGCTCGTCGTGCCCTGGAGCGATTGCAGCGCGCGGGGAGCATCGACTTCGCCGAGCGCGAAGCGTTCCCGTATCGCCACGGGAGCGGTGCGATAATTCAATCCGACGACAATGAGGTGCACGTGCAATCACTTCCTTTCCTCGAAGGGCAAACACGCAATTCCGCGAATTGCGCGCTGCGTCCAACAAAATACAAGTTTCATTATACCATAGATCGACAAGCCGGCTGATACCGCAAATTCGAAAAGTTTATGACGGTGATCCCATTCCATTAGTCTCGTCGTCGTGCCGTCCCGTTATTCCATGCGCGAGCGCGACATCATGCGCAGGGATGCCGCTATCGCGATATAGAAAGACCATGAGGCGGCAATGTCCCCATGGTCTTCGATTCGTCATTATTGAAGTCGGTTAAGCGAGCTGGGTCTGTTGCATGACCGGCTCTTCGACTTGCATCTCGCCGATGCCGCGTACGAGCTTCTTCGCATAAGTGCGCTCCGGCTTCAGCACTTCTACCAAATAATCGATCGCCGCTTGCGGGTCGACCGTCTCGCCGCACGTATAGCAGTCGATAGCGGCAAATCCCTTCTCGGGATAGGTGTGAATGGAGAGATGGCTCTCCGACAGCAGAACCAGAACCGTTGCGCCCTGAGGCTCGAATTGACGTGCTTGCACCGACAGAACGGTGGCACCGCAGGCTTCAGCCGCTTCTACCATGTGCGATTGGAGAAGTTCGGCGTTGTTCAACGTATCAAAGTTGACGCCCCAAGTGTCTACTGCAACATGCCGTCCGAAAGTTGAATACTCCATCTTCCGGTTCCCCCTTCCTAGGAATAAAATGTGAAGCTGATTTCATCCGCTAGGACCTACGTCATTCACTTCTCGAGGGAGTTTGCCCACAATCGCAATCCGTTCCTGAGTGAATCCTGGTTCCTATTGTGTTGTCAACGAGAATAAAAATAACATCAATCCGCCCGAATTGCAACTGTTTTTTAGGTTTTTAATATATTGTCATCAAAAACCGACCCTTCATTAACTTCTTCCGCCGCTTTCCCGACATAAACCCGTCTGTTGAGTTGTTCTCGCGCTCACCTGGATAGAAAAAACCGTTCGGCATCACCCAACCGGCTCTTCTATGCTCACCCTACATGTCTGCCCACGGCTGGCGGACGGTTGTTACCGATTCACCTGTAGCGATAGCCTGTTCAATCATCATACCCAAATAGTGGTCCTGCGAAGCTTCGGGCAATCCGTAAAAACCGGGACCGCCCGCGGCGTACTCCGCCATCTTCCGCAAGCAGGTCGCCACGGCGATTTCATCATCGTACAACCGCGCGGGGATGAACGGATTGCGGTATACCCAATGCTCTCCGACCATAATGCCTTCGAGGTAGTAGCCTCCGACATTCTCCTCTTCCCCTTTATTGATACGCTTCAAATCCAGGTGCAGCGGGGTAGCGAAGTCTGCCAACGCTTCAAGGCGGTGATCGAACAGCTCGCCGCGATCTCCTCTGACGGACAGATGGCAGGAGCGAATCCAGGAGCGATGCTGGTTAACCGTGAAATCATAGATGCCCAGCTTATCCCCGAAATCGATCCAGGCCAAGTCTCGTTCCGATACAACGATGCGTTCTTCCTTGGGCGGGCCGCTGCGATCTGGACCTGCGACCATAGGCGAACGGAATTTCATTCCGCGAATCCTGGCATTCTCGAAACCGATTCCGAGCATCTTTCTGATGAGACTGACGGCATGATAGGTTTGCGAGATCGACACGGTAGCCTGCGTAATATGGCCCAGTCGTCCCGACTGTATCACGGCATGCCGCGCCGCATTCATCGGATGCAGGTGGTATTGTTCGGCAACCTGCACTCTGGCCCCTTTCTCCGTCAGCTTGTCATGAAGCAGCAGCAAGCCGTCCAGATCCGGAGCGGGGGGCGTTTCCGCCAATGCAGGGATATTCAGTTCCGCCAACTGCAAGAGATATCCGGGCAGAACAGGCTTGCTCGTACTCACGACAACAAAATCAGGATATTCCTTCTGCAATAGCTCCTCAATCGTCCGATAAGCGGCAATCTTCCACTTCCGTTCCAACTCCTGGCCTTTGGCGGCATCCCTGACGACCATCCCGCTGACGCGGAATTGATCGGGAAGCATCTGGGCGACTCTCAAATAATACTGGGCGCGAAAACTTGAACCCCCGATAATGCTGAACGATGTCATTCGATTGGCCAATCCTTGTCACACCTTTTTTATTTTTTTTGTGGCTTCCTGAATTTCTTTGATTTTCTTCATCAGTATGGTTCGGCAAGAACACTTTTGCAAGTACATCCCGATGTTCTTTGTAGCTGCAAAAGCGGACATAGTTTCTTGTAGATAGGCGAGCTGTTTGCGGATTTTTCCGAAGCTCCAGTCGGACAGCTTCTGTGAAACCGTCTTTCTTCTCTTTCTTCGTGTATGGCGCTGCACGCCCTTCACTTCCCCAAGGGGACTTCTCCTGGAATGCTGTTAAAGTACTTGCGGGCAGCAATTGGGAATGACCGCGCCGCTGGACAGCATGCAAACCAAAACAGCGGCTTCCCTGTCCTTAAACGACAGGAAAGCCGCTGTTTTGGCTAGCATTCAAGCTTCCAGAGCGAACAACAACCGGCTGTGCAATTTCAGCCTCTCGTCGATTTCGTCTGTTGCGGAAGAATCGATAAGCGAATTGCGTCGGTCCAGCAGTTCGTTGACAGATTGCTTCAGGTGGGCGATCTCTTCTTCGACGGAGCGCAGGTTGAATTGCGCTTCCAGCAAACCAACCGAGTCGCGGTGCTCGAAGACGGTACGAACGGCGCCGTCCTTGCATTCCGCGATACGGACGACCGAACCCCGGCGATAATGGTAAACCATCGTGAATCCGGCGTAAATCCGATTGACGACGGCATCGCCCCGGTAAATCTGGACCATTCTGCGCAGCGCGTTGGTCAGCTTGGGCTGAACGACCCGGCATGTCAAGCGGCACCGATAATCGCCATTCGAGCGTTCGAACGTCATGCGGACGGATTCGCCGCTCGCGCCGTCTTCGATGGCGAAATCCTGGTTGCCGTTCTCGAGCACGAATACTTGCAGCTTCAACTGCTGGGATTCGCAAAGTCCGATTAAACGCGGCATATCGGCTTCAGGTACTGTCAGATTGACATTGACATATTCCGTGGCTACCCGATGAGCCATAAAATCTCCTCAATTCCCATTGTGATGCCAGGTTGTGTTACCGTATTTCTTAATATTATTATAAGCGAATCTGCAAGCCGTTTCTCGCGCCTCAGCCTTGATTTTCCCGCAAAAACTGCGTAAAAAGCGATTCCTCCCGGCTTCCGGCTGAACTTTTACGCTTAATCCTCGGTTTCCTGCGGTACTTTGCAGGGTTCGGAAGGGGATTCACTCGTCTTTTCTACGGATTGCTCAATCAGGCTCCATAATTCATCCCGCCCTTGCCCCGTTTCCGACGAGAAGACGACGAGCGGGAAGTGTCCCGGCATGCCCAGCGTTTGGCGCACGATCTTCGCATGCTTCGGAATTTGGCTGCGGGACAGCTTGTCCGCCTTCGTCGCCACGACGCACATCGGAATTCCGTAGTGGGACAGCCATTCGAACATGCTGCAGTCGTCGGCAGTGGGGGGATGACGCAAATCGACGAGTTGCAGGACAAGCTTGAGCGGCTGGCGATCGCGCAAATAGCGTTCGGCGAGCCTGCCCCATGCTTCCCGTTGGGACTTGGATACGCGGGCGTATCCGTAACCGGGGAAATCGACGAAGTACAATACCTCGTTAATCAAATAATAGTTCAGCGTCTGGGTCTTGCCGGGCTGCGAACTGGTGCGGGCCAAATTGCGCCTGAGCAGCATCCGGTTGATCAAGGACGACTTGCCGACATTGGAGCGGCCGGCCAGCGCCACTTCCGGCAGACCGTCCGCCGGAAATTGGCTCTCGCCGGCCGCGCTAATGACAAAATCGCTTGTTCTGATGATCATGGCTTTCCTACGTCCTTCCGACTGGCGATTTGCAGGCTTTTTCGTCAATGCGTGCCCAAGGTCGGACCGTCCTCGACTTCGGACTCCGAGGCAGGCGGCAGGGACGGCTTCCGCTTCGCGTTGTCCGCCACCTCGGCGGTACCTTGCCCGGCGGAATCCCGGTGAATCGGAATCGGTTCGGTCAGCGCATGCGCCAACACTTCATCCATATGGGCCACGGGCACGAAGGTCACGGCTTGGCTCACGCTCTCCGGCACATCCCGCAAATCCCGCTCGTTGTCGCGCGGGATCAGCACTTTGCGGATGCCGGCACGATGCGCGGCGAGCGACTTCTCCTTCAGCCCGCCGATCGGCAGCACCCTCCCGCGCAGCGTGATCTCGCCGGTCATGGCTACCTCGCGGGACACCGGACGACCGGTCAAGGCGGAGACGAGCGCCGTCGCCATCGTAATGCCGGCGGATGGGCCGTCCTTCGGAATTGCGCCTTCCGGGATGTGAATATGAATATCGTTCTTCTCATGGAAATCCGACGCGATTCCAAGCGCCGTCGCCCGGCTACGGATGTAGCTGAAAGCCGCCTGCGCCGATTCCTTCATGACATCGCCGAGCTTGCCGGTCAAGGTCAGCTTGCCGCTTCCCGGCATGACCGTCACTTCGATCACCAGCGTGTCGCCGCCGACTTCCGTCCAGGCCAGTCCCGTCACGGCGCCGACTTGGTCTTCCTCCTCCGCCATGCCGTAACGGAATTTCGGAGGTCCGAGATATTCCTTCAGCCGGGGAACATCCACGACGATCGGGGCCGATGCCGGATCGGAGACGATCGCTTTGGCAGCCTTGCGGCAGACAGCAGCGAGCAACTGCTCCATATTCCGAACGCCCGATTCTCGGGTGTATTCGCGAATCAAGGTCAAGAGCGCCTCAGGCGCCATTTCCAACTGATCTTCCGTCAGCCCGTGCTCGCGCTTCTGCTTCGGAAGCAGATGCTGCTGGGCGATTTGCTGCTTCTCCAGCTCCGTATATCCGGGCACTGTCAACAATTCCATTCGGTCGAGCAACGGACGCGGTATGTGATGAACGACGTTCGCCGTCGTCACGAACAACACATTGGACAAGTCGAATGGAACTTCCACGTAATGATCGCTGAACGTGGCGTTCTGCTCCGGGTCGAGCACCTCGAGCAGAGCAGAAGCCGGATCGCCGCGGAAATCCATCGCCATCTTGTCGATCTCATCGAGCAGAAAGACAGGGTTGCGCGTCCCCGCATTGCGCATGCCTTGCAAGATGCGGCCGGGCATCGCGCCGACATACGTTCGGCGATGACCGCGGATTTCGGCTTCGTCGCGTACGCCGCCGAGCGAGATCCGCACGAACTCCCGACCGAGCGATTTCGCGATCGAACGGGCGAGTGACGTCTTCCCGACGCCGGGCGGGCCGACGAAGCAGAGGATCGGGCCTTTCAGCTTCTTGACCAGTTTCTGGACGGCCAAGTATTCGAGCACCCGCTCCTTCGGCTTCTCCAGTCCGTAGTGCTCCTCATCCAATATCCGCTGCGCCTCATCGATATCCAGATGGTCTTCCGTCGTCTTCGACCAAGGAAGCGCCAGCAGCCATTCGATATACGTCCGGATGACCGCTCCTTCTGCTGAAGCGGGCGGCATCTTCTCTAGTCGTTCGATTTCTTTGGCGACGCGGGCGGCGATCTTCTCGGGGAGTTCGACTTCTCCGGCCTGGCTGCGCAGTTCCTCCGCCTCGCCCGCCCGGCCTTCCTTCTCGCCGAGTTCCTTCTGGATCGCCTTCATCTGCTCGCGCAAGTAATATTCCTTCTGCGTCTTCTCCATCTGCTTCTTGACGCGCTGGCTGATCTTGCGCTCGAGCTCCAGCACTTCGCGCTCATTGTGAAGCAGATCGAGCAGCTTCTCCAAGCGGGTCGGTACGTCCGCCGTCTCCAATATTTCTTGCTTGTCCTTGATCTTGAGCGTCAAGTGACTGGTAATGACATCAGCCAATCTTCCGGCTTGATCTATATCGGCAACAGCGGCGAACGTCTCCGGCGTCGCCTTCTTGGACAAGTTGATATAATGCTCGAATTGAGTCAACACGGACCGCATCAAGGCGCCCAGCTCCGGATCGTCTTCCCCGGTCTCCGGCAGTTCCCGCGCCAGCACTTCGTAAAACAGATCATTCGGCAAGTATTGTTCGATCTCCGCGCGCGCGATTCCTTCCACCAACACGCGGATCGTTCCGTTCGGCAGCTTGAGCATTTGGCGTACTTTCGCGATCGTGCCGATCCGATAGATGTCTTCCTGCGTCGGCTCCTCGATACCGACTTCCGATTGGGAACAAAGCAGGATGATATGATCGTCGATCATGCAGCGTTCCAGCGCCTTGACCGATTTCTCGCGGCCTACATCCAGATGAAGCACCATGCTGGGATAGACGAGCAGCCCGCGCAGGGGCAGCAAGGGGATGGAACGGCTTTTTGTTTTGCCCGAACCCATGTCCGGCACCTCCTTACGAATCGGTTACTGGCTTGTCGTCATTGTACCAAATGTGATTGCCCGCCGCAAAATCGTCACAATCCCGCATCCGGGCAATCGCTTGCGAAATTCAGTACTTCGTACACGTAAGAGTAGGAAGGTTGACCTGCCATGAACTCCTCTCCCCTGCATGCCTTCCGCAAAGAAAAGACGACTCCCTGTTCCCTTTCGGAACAAGAGTCGTCTCCTTTAAGCATGACGGCGAAGCGGCTGCCGCCCCGTCCCGATTCAGCGCCGGCCGCGCCGCAGCGCTCGGGCGAACACACCCAATATCGGCGTCAGCAGCAGCGCCGCCGTGACGAGCGACGCCCGAATCGACCATCGGCTTCCGATCCAGCCGACGAACGGGCCGCCTCCCGTCTGGCCCAGCGCATCCGATTGGCTGAACATCGAAAGTACGGTCGCGCGGCTCTTACTCTCGATATTCAGATTGAGCCACGTATCGTAGATCGGCGCGCTAATGGTGCGGATAATGCCAAGCGCCAGCGCCGAGACGATCGCCCATGTAAAATTCGGCGACAGGGCAAATACGAGGATAGCGGCGATACGCCCGGCGGTCAGAGCAAACATCGCCGCCATGACCGCACGGCGGCTGCTCATATCCAGCAGCCGCTCGACTATATGAATGGCGAGCAAGCCAAGCAGCGTCGTCGCCGCCGAAATCAGGCCGAACCACGCCGCCATCGACAGCGAGATGTTCGCCGGGAAGCCAATCTCGCTCATCAGATGCGCTTCCCACAGCCGGTCATATCCTTCGGAACCGGCGCCGCTGAACAAAGTAACAACGAGAATGAGCAGCAGCAGCGGCTGTCCGCGCACGGCTCTTGCCCCGGTCAACCATGTCGTCCCGATACGCTGCCAGTGGGAAGCATCCGGCTCCCGCGCCGGACGGACGAAGGCCGTCTCCTTCATGAAGACCAGCAAGAAGACGCCAAGTCCGAGCATCAGACACCCGCCGGCCGCATAAGGCAAATTCGGGCCGGCCGCCGACAGCAAAACGCTTGCGCCAATTCCCAGCAGCGTGCCGACCAGCGCAACCCGCTTCGTCCGGATCAACAGACTGCCGACCTTCTTCTCGCCAACCTCGTCGACGATCCAGGCCATGTCCGCGCCGCTGATGAAGGTATGGCCGACGCCCCAGACGATCTGCGCCAGCAGCAACATGACAAAGACCGGAACCGCCGGGCCGAACCAAGGCAGCGCGCCTTGCAGCATAAACCCGGCAGCGACCACAAACATGCCGATAATGACCGATCTCCGCCTGCCGTACGTATCGGCGACAACCCCCGTGATGCCTTCGAACAGCAGCACGGATAATTCCAGCACCGTTCCGACGATCAGCAGCTCAAGCGGGTTCAAACCGAGCGCTGCAACATAATAAACGGCGTACGTCGTAAACATCGTGCTGTTCGCGAACGCCACAACAACTTCCATAACTGTATAAACATTGGACGCGCGTATAATCATGAACACCTGTCCGCCTCTCCGGCAGACGGCGCGGCACGCGTCGCTCACGTATTCGCATGGCCAGGCTTAAGGCATACGTATTGTTTGGCATCCGCGCTAATCTACCATTTGTTTGGTTCTCCATGCCCTACGATGACATATCCGAAACAAGTGATTTGTCGCAATAGAAACACCTCCATAAGTAATCCTTCTCATTATAAGGTTGAACCATCGACATGAAAAGGCCTGCTCGCCGGCGGCCAACGAGCAGGCAGCAAAAACAGGCGGCGCAGAAGCCGTTGGCTCCTGCGCCGCCTGTGCGCCATGTGCGATCGATTCAGCCTGTCCTACCCTTGCGCGGGAATGCCCGCCGCGGGCGGCAGCGGATGGTCTCGGCGGTTCGCAGCGGCTTCGGGCTTGGGCGCCGACGCGGCGGCGGGCTCCGTGCTCGCACGGTCCGCATGAAGAACCGAGACGGCCGGGGCCGCCGAATAAGGTTCTGCCGCGAGTGCCGCGTCCGGTACGACTGCGGACAGCGGTGTCTCCACCGTCAGCCGGCTGCCGAACACATGCCCGAACACTTCCGCCATGTGCTCCACCGGAATGACCTTCACCCCGCTAAGTCCCGCGAAGATTTCCTGCCAGTTCTCCTTCGGAATCAGCACCGTCTCCGCCCCGGACTGGAAGGCGGCTTCCACCTTCGCGATGACGCCGCCGACCGGCTTCACCCGCCCGTGAATGCTGATTTCGCCTGTCATCGCTAACTTGTTGTCGACCGGTTCCTTCGCGATGGCCGAGGCAATCGCGACCGCCATCGCCACGCCGGCGGACGGCCCGTCAACGGGCGTGCCGCCCGGGAAATTGATGTGCAAGTCGTAATGCTCGGGATGCAAGCCGTATCGCCGAATAACCGTCGCCACGTTGTCGACCGATCCTTTGGCCATGCTTTTGCGCCTGAGCGTGCGCTGACCTCCGCCGAGTTCTTCCTCGTCCACGACGCCGGTGATCATGAACTGTCCGTGTCCGGGCTCCGACGCCGGCGTTGCCGTCACTTCGATTTCCAGCAAGGCGCCCATACTCGGCCCGTATACAGCCAGCCCATTGACCAAGCCGATCTGCGGCTCGGCCGGAATTTTGCGGTCCGGGCGCGGCGGCAGCTGGCTGCTGTTCACGACCCACTCCACGTCGGCCGCGCTTAGCATCGTGCGATTCTCCGACAAGGCGAGACCTGCCGCGAGTTGAATGATGTTGACGGCTTCCCGGCCGTTCGTCGCATAGCGTTTCACGACGTCGACCGCCTCCGGCAACGGTTCGAAGCCGATTTTGCGAATCGCGTTTTCCGCGATCTGGGAAATCTCGCCGGGCAGCAGCGGCCGGAAGTAAACTTCCATACAGCGGCTGCGGATCGCCGGCGAGATCTCGCCGGGCGAACGCGTAGTCGCGCCGACCAAGCGGAAATCGGCAGGCAGGCCGTTCTGGAAGATGTCGTGAATATATGCCGGTATATTCGGGTCTTCCGCGTGGTAGTAGGCGCTCTCGAGAAACACTTTGCGGTCCTCCAGCACCTTGAGCAGCTTGTTCATCTGAATCGGATGCAACTCGCCGATCTCGTCGATGAACAGGATGCCGCCATGCGCCTTGGTGACCGCCCCCGGCTTCGGCTGCGGAATGCCGGCCACGCCCATCGCCCCGGCTCCTTGGTAGATCGGATCGTGGACCGAACCGATGAGCGGGTCGGCGATGCCCCTTTCGTCAAACCGCGCCGTCGTCGCATCGATCTCCGTGAACTTGGCGTCCTGGCGGAACGGAGACATCGGATTTTTCTTGGCTTCCTCCAGAATGACGCGGGCGGCAGCGGTTTTGCCGACGCCGGGCGGCCCGTATACGAGCACGTGCTGAGGGTTGCTGCTGCACAGCGCCGCCTTCAGCGCGCGGATGCCTTCCTTCTGGCCGACCAGATCGCCCATAGTGGCTGGCCTCGTCTTCTCGGCCAGCGGCTTCGTCAGCGTAATCGAGCGAAGCTTGCGCAGCTTGTCCATCTCCTTGCGGGACTCGCGGTCGACCGCGCTGCGGTTCGACTTCTGATTGCGCAGCAAATTCCAGAAGTAGACGCCGATGATCACGGCAAAGAACACTTGGATCAACATCAAGATCATGCTTAAGCTCATACATCGTTTCCTCCCCAAACAACAAAAATCCGGTAACCGGGCTATACGTACTAGTATTGCCCGAATACCGGAAGATATAGTCATTCATACTTGCGGAGGAAGCGAAGTATCGGTAGGCGCCGCATATCCGTTACGATAGGATGCGTCAATTGCCCCGCGAATATCCGTATCCGACTTGCCCTCGGCTTTCATCTGCGCGCTCTTCAGCACGATGTCGACACAGACGCCGCAGCGGGTGCCGTGATCGTCCCAGACGACGCTTCCGTCCGGCTTCACCTCATGGATAAAACAGTTCAGGTTGCTCTTATGTCCCGCGCTTTCGCCGCAACCGCAGTAGCACGGAATCCATTGCAACGTATCCCGGATCGCCGCAGCGGCCCGATAGGCAAGAAGAACTTCGCTCGATTGTCCATTCAGAAATCCGGGCATCGCCGACAAAGCCGCCGTTTCTTCCCGGAGGTCGCCGTTCGCGGCCGTGTGGATATGGGAAGGTTCATCCGAATATTCCGGATTTGCCGAACCGTTCTTTCCGTTCCCGCAGGCTGACAACAACGCAACCAGCGCCAAGGCGCTCAGCAGCCATCTCAGCCGATACCGCCATCCCGCCGCCGACCCGCTCAATGCTTCCTCCCCGGAATGACGCCAGTCTCGGCGTATGCCGCGGCGATCTGATCGATTTCCCGCTTCAGCTCGGATACCAAGTCGGCTTCCGGCACTTTGCGGATCATCTCCCCGTAACGGAACAGCATGCCTTCGCCGCGCGCACCCGCGATTCCGATGTCGGCTTCCCGCGCTTCGCCGGGGCCGTTGACCGCGCAGCCAAGCACGCTAACTTTGATCGGCACTTTCAAATGAGACAAGTACTCTTCCACTTCATTGGCCACCGAGAACAGATCGATATCGAGCCGTCCGCAGGTCGGGCAGGAAATCAATGTCGGCGCGTCGGTGATCAGACCGAACACCTTAAGCAGCTCGCGTGCGGCCTTGATTTCCTCTACCGGATCTGCGCTCAAAGATATGCGCATCGTGTTGCCGATGCCGGCGTTCAGCAGCACGCCGAGTCCCGCCGCGCTCTTGATCGTGCCCGAGAACAACGTACCTGCCTCGGTTATGCCCAGATGAAGAGGATAACGGATCACTTCGGCAGCCTGCGTATAGGCCGCGATTGCCATCGGCACGTCGGAAGCCTTCAGGGATACGATAATGTCGTGAAAATCGAGTTCTTCCAGTATTCCGATATGGAACAATGCGCTCTCGACCATCGCTTCCGGTGTCGGATAGCCGTACTTCTCGAGCAGATGGTTCTCGAGCGAACCGGCGTTGACGCCGATCCGAATCGGAATGCCGCGTTCCTTGCAAGCTTTGACGACGGCTTCGACTTTCTCCCGGCGGCCGATATTCCCCGGATTAATCCGCACCTTATCGATGCCGTTCTCGATGGCCATCAGCGCAAGCCGGTAATCGAAATGAATGTCCGACACGAGCGGAATGTTGATCTGGCGCTTGATGTCCTTGATCGCGGCCGCCGCTTCCTTGTTGTTGACCGTCACCCGCACCAATTGGCAGCCGGCTTCCTCTAACCGCTTGATTTCCGCAACCGTCGCAGCGACGTCCGCCGTCTTCGTCGTGCACATGCTCTGCAGAATGACCTGATTGTTCCCGCCGATCGTCAGGTCGCCCACCCGGACGGGAACGGTATCCGTTCGCTTGTACATGTTCCGTCTCTCTCCCCGATTATATGCTAATACCACCTCGCCGTAGGACGAGGTGGCAGCCATATCGCGCTTACGCGCTCTCTTCTTTTTTCTTGCCTTTCTTCGTTTGAAGCTCCGGCACCATCTTCTCCTTGACGGCTTTCTCGGTGACGACGCAATGGACGACATCGTCACGCGAAGGCACTTCGTACATCACGTCGAGCATGATGCCTTCGATGATCGCCCGGAGTCCCCGCGCGCCCGTATTGCGCTTGATCGCTTCGCGGGCAATTTCCTCCAGCGCGCCGTTGTCGAATTCCAGATTGACGTTATCCAGCTCGAGCAGCTTCTGGTACTGTTTCACCAAGGCGTTCTTCGGTTCGGACAAAATCCGCACCAGCGCCGCCTCGTCCAGCGGCTCCAGCGTCGATATGACGGGAAGCCTTCCGACGAATTCCGGAATGAGCCCGAACTTGAGCAGATCTTCCGGCTGCGCTTGCGACAGGTATTCGCCCGGCTTCAATTCCTTATGCGCTTCCGCCGACGTGCTGAAACCGATCACTTTCTTGCCGATCCGCCGCTTGATGATCTGTTCCAGCCCATCAAACGCGCCGCCGCAGATGAACAGGATGTTCGTCGTGTCGATCTGGATGAATTCCTGATGCGGATGCTTGCGACCGCCTTGCGGCGGCACCGATGCGACCGTGCCTTCGAGAATTTTGAGCAGCGCCTGCTGCACGCCTTCGCCGGATACGTCCCGCGTGATCGAAGGATTCTCAGATTTGCGGGCGACCTTGTCGATCTCGTCGATGTAGATAATGCCGCGCTCGGCTTTCTCCACGTCGTAATCGGCGGCCTGGATCAGCTTGAGCAGGATGTTCTCGACGTCTTCGCCGACGTAGCCGGCTTCCGTCAAGGAAGTCGCATCGGCGATCGCGAACGGAACGTTCAGAATTTTCGCCATCGTCTGCGCCAGCAGCGTCTTTCCGGAGCCGGTCGGTCCGATCAGCATAATGTTGCTCTTCTGCAATTCGACGTCTTCGGACTTCGCACCTTGGGCGTTGATCCGCTTGTAGTGGTTGTAGACCGCTACGGCCAACGATTTCTTCGCCTGCTCCTGGCCGATGACGTACTGGTCGAGAATGCCTCTGATGTCTTTCGGCTTCGGAATGTCCTTCAGGTCCAGCTCTTCTTCATGCCCCAGCTCTTCCTCCACGATCTCCGTGCAGAGCTCGATGCATTCGTCGCATATATAGACGCCGGGTCCGGCAACCAGCTTGCGCACCTGTTCCTGGGACTTGCCGCAGAACGAGCATTTGAGCTGGCCTTTCTCTTCGCTGAATTTAAACATATAAACCCTCCTTTTAACCCGGAATCGGCGCGGTGATCACCTGGTCGATCAAGCCGTAAGCCAAAGCTTCCTCCGCGCTCATGAAATTGTCTCGGTCGGTGTCGCGTTCGATCTTCTCGTAAGGTTGACCCGTACGATCCACATAAATGCGGTTCAGCTTCTCCTTCGTCTTGACGATCCAATCCGCGTGAATCTTAATATCGGACGCCTGGCCTCTGACGCCGCCGAGCGGCTGATGAATCATGATCTCGCTGTTCGGAAGTCCGAACCGCTTGCCCTTCGCGCCTGCCGTAAGCAGCAACGATCCCATGCTGGCGGCCATGCCGCAGCAGATCGTGGAGACGTCGGGCTTGATGAACTGCATCGTGTCATAAATCCCCATGCCGGCCGTCACCGAACCGCCGGGTGAGTTAATATACAAGGAGATATCCTTCTCCGGATCTTCCGCGGCCAAAAACAGCAGTTGAGCGATCACGAGATTGGCGACGTCGTCGTCAATGGCGCTGCCCAGAAAGATGATCCGATCCTTGAGCAAGCGGGAGTAGATATCGTACGATCGCTCGCCGCGATTGGTTTGTTCCACGACCATAGGCACCAAACTCATACGGGCCAACCTCTTTTCTTAGTGGACTCGATTCTTCGGTAATATTCTAACACGTTCGCGGTCGAATGTCATGCGGACGGAACGCCTTGCGCCACATCCGCCAAGCGGACAATCCGTCCCGTGCGCCGTGTATAAAATAAGGCACGCATGATGCACGTGCCTTATCGCGGGCGGTAGCTATGAAGCGGCGCTTAGGCCGTCTTGCTGTTGTCTACCAGGAACTTGACCGCCTTGCGGACCTTCAGGTCCGAGGTCAAGGTGTCCATATAGCCGTTCGAGGAGAATATTCCGCGAAGCTCCTCGGCCGGGCGATTGTACATCGCGGCAAGCTTGTCCAATTCCTCGCTGACATCCTCTTCCGATACGTCCAGGTTCTCGGCTTTGGCGATCGCCTCAAGCACCAGGTTGTTACGGACGCGCTTCACTGCGTCGCCCTTCATCTGTTCCTGGAGATCTTCCTTGCTCTGGCCGCTGAACTGGCTGTACATTTCGAGGTTCAAGCCTTGCGAACGAAGGCGGCTCTCGAAATCGCGCAGCATCTGCTCGACTTCATTGTCGACCATAACCTCCGGCACGTCGACTTCGGCTGCTTCCGCCGCCTTGTCGATAACCGCCGTCTCGCGCGCAGCTTCCTCATCCTTGACCTTCCGTTCCTTCAGCTTTGCCGCCAAATCCTGTTTGTATTCCTCCAGCGTATCGAACTCGCTGACATCCTTGGCAAATTCGTCGTCGAGCTCCGGCAAGCTTTTGCGTTTGATCTCGTGCAGCTTGACCTTGAACACGACCGGCTTGCCCGCCAGATTCTCGGCTTGGTAGTTCTCCGGGAACGTGACGTTGATATCCTTCTCTTCGGCGATGTTGAGTCCGACGACTTGGTCTTCAAAGCCGGGAATGAACGAATTCGAACCGAGTTCGAGCGAATAGCGCTCGCCCTTGCCGCCTTCGAACGGCACGCCGTCCAGGAAGCCTTCGAAATCGATGATCGCCGTATCTCCCGCCAGCGCAGGGCCTTCGTCGACGACGACCAGTTCCGCATGACGCTGCTGCAGGCGCTCCAATTCCTGATTCACTTCTTCGTCCGTCACTTCGGCGTCCGCTGCAGGCACCTCGATGCCTTTGTAATCGCCGAGCGCCACTTCCGGTTTGACGGTCACCTTCGCTTTGAACTTGAACGGCTTGCCCTTGGCGAATTGCTCCACGTCCACTTCCGGACGGTCGACCGGCTCGATGCCCGTCTGTTCTACGGCTGCGGTATAAGCTTGCGGAAGCAAAATATCGATCGCATCCTGGTAAAGGCTCTCGACGCCGAAGCGCGCCTCGAAAATGTTGCGCGGCACTTTGCCTTTGCGAAAGCCCGGCACGTTCGCCTTGGCGGCGACTTTCTTGAACGCCTTGTCGAGCGCGGAAGCGACCTGTTCCACCTCGATCTCAACGTCAAGCACGCCGACGTTCTTCTCTATTTTTTCCCAATTCGCATTCATCGTAACGTTCCCCTCCGTAAGGCGTCTTACCGTTCCAAGACGGCATCCCTTCACATAAACCATTCCATTATATACAACCATCCGGTCTATAGCAAGACTCGGATCTTGCCGCCCCTTATCCCGGGCCGGGTTCTACCGCGTATTGCCGCAGCCAGCGCAGCGCTTGCTCATATCGAAACCTGAGCTCGTCGGTAATGCCGTAGTGCTCGCGGATCTCGTCGTCCTGGAAGCGATCGTGCAGCTTTTCCAGCAAAATCTGGTGCAGCGCCGCCGCCCAAACATCCGCGGAACCTGCATCGCCCGCGACCATCGTCCCGTATATCGGGGTCCCGTACGCCGCTTGCACGCACTCCTTCCACATCTCTTCGGCGAAATAAGCCAGCGTCGGATCGGACACCTCCGCGGCTTGGCGTACCTGCCAAGCGATCGTATGCACAGCCGGCGGAAATTCGGAATAGGAGAGCGGAATTCCGTCAATCTCCAACTCGAGCGGCTGGCCGTCTCTCCGAACGGTTGCGACGCCCGTCGCCTCCTGCTTGCAGAGCGCCTGCAACGCCTTGAACTGCAAGGTCGGATGACGTTCGGCCTCCATCAGCCATTCCCGCAAAGCCGGTTCGACGTCGGGATGCTTCAAGTGCATCAGTTGACCGATGATCAGCAGTTGCTGCTCCGGGTCGTCCGTCTCGGACAACGAACGGAGCAGGCGCGGAACGTAGGCCGGGTCTTGCGACGATCGATCTTCCGCTCGCTCGCGGGCCCATTCCTCCTCGGTCCATTCGTCCTCCTTGTCTCCGTCCGGCAGCGCCGGGAATCCGTCCGCGGTCGCCCCCGGAAAGGCTGCATTCAGCCAGCCCAGCAGCGCCTGCCATTCGGTATGGTGGCGTTCCGCTTCCCCTCCGCATTGCAGCAGGAACAGAAGCAGCGCCTTCGCTTCCGCGTAGCGCTCCGACTCCAGCATCTGGGTCAACTGGATCTGATAATAGTCGAGCGTCTTCGGAAATAAAACCAAGTTGTCGTTGGTGCGTTCGGTCACCTGCGCAATCCCCTCCCGGACAGGGCTTCTGCCACTTGCGCGGCCGTTAACAACAAGACCGGCTACTCCCGCAGGAATGACCGGTCTGATAAGTGCACGATGGAGCGGGTGAAGGGAATCGAACCCTCGCCTCAAGCTTGGGAAGCTGGCGTTCTACCATTGAACTACACCCGCATGCGAATGGCGAAACAGAAGTATCATAGCATAGCAATCGATGGAAAATCAATCAAGTAAAAACGACTTCATCGTCCATTGGACACTGTAAATGGCGTCCCGGAAGGGATTCGAACCCCCGACCGACGGCTTAGAAGGCCGTTGCTCTATCCAGCTGAGCTACCGGGACGCAGCTTGATTATTCTAACACAGGGAGCCGCCCCGGCTCAAGGGGGAAATCATCTTTTTATCGATTGCCGGGATTCCTATCTCCGATCCGGCCTGGATTTGTCCAAGTTTGTAACCTGGGTTACAGAAACAAACCGTAGCGAAATGGTACCTTATGCTCAACAAAGACACAATATCCGACGAACGGACTATGGAGAGAGATGAGAACATGCTTTTGATATCTGTCAGCGAGCTCGTAGAGGGAGACATGCTGAGCAAAGGGCTGTACGCACCTGACGGCCGCCTGCTTCTCAAGCAAGGAATGCGGCTTAACGGCCGCTTGATCGACGGCATCAAGCGCCTGGGGCAGCATTACGTGTTCGTCGAACCGTTGGACCATCGTTGCGGCGCAGCCGCGGGAGATTGGAAACGGAATCTGCGGGCGGCTGCGGCCGATTTGCTCGACCGCTGCATGCAATCCGTCCGCCGCCAAGAGCCTTTTCCCGCCGGCCCGCTGTTCGATTGGGGGGATCAAATTGCCGGCGCCATTCCGGATGCGTCTTCCGTCACCATTCAAGCAGACGACTTGGTTTGCGATCAGGAAGCGATTATCGCCCACAGCCTCAATGTCAGCATCCTTTCGCTAGCCATCTCCAAGCAGCTGGGCTATCGGGAAGATGAGCTTCGCGACGTCGTCATCGGCAGCCTGCTTCACGATATCGGGCTTGCCATACCGCTCGATGATAAGCTCGCGCTTCACCATCCGATGATCGGCTACGATCTGCTGCGCAAAATCCCCGGCTTCCCCGCCTGTGCCCTGCAGATCGTACTGCAGCACCATGAGCGGATCGACGGCAGGGGGTTTCCCCAAGGCCTTGCCGGCGGAGAAATCCGGGAAGCTTCGCAAATTTGCGCGCTCGCCTGCGATATCGACGATTTCCTTAATCAATCTTTGACCGATCGGCTGCCGCATGAAGGAATTGAGTTCGCCATGTCGAAAATTGATACATCGTACGAATACGGAGTCGTTCGGGCATTCCTGAACGTATATGAGCCTTATCCGGTCGGAACCGTCGTCACGCTCACCGGCCATCTGGAAGGCACGGTTGTCCGGATCCACGCAGCCAATCCGGCCCGGCCCGTCATCCGGCTGCATGCGACCGGGGATCGGTTCGACCTGATGGCGCATCCCGCATTCCGGATCGAAAGCGTGAACGCCGTACGCAACTAAGCGAGTACAGGAGGGTAGGCATGCCTATCGTTGGTTCGAAGCTACGCGCGGACATTCCGTTCTTCCGGGAAATCGATCCGGCGCTCGTGGAGCGCATCGTCCCCTTGATGACGGAGAGAAAATGCCGCAAGGGCGAGATCATTTTCCTGGAAGGCGACGTAGGAGACGAGATCTTCTTCGTCGGGTCAGGCGCGGTTATCATCTATACGTTCGACAAGTCGAAAAAAATTACGCTCGCGTTCCTTCGGGAAGGCGAGTATTTCGGCGAAATGGCTTTGATGAAGCCGGGACTCGTCCGCTCAGCTACGGCAGAGACGCTCATGCAAACCCGGCTGTACGCGCTGCGCCGCACGGATTTCCAAATCCTGATCGAACAAGACCGGCGTCTCGCCTTCCATCTGATCGATTACACGATGGAGCGGCTGCGGCGGGCCAATCAGCAAATCTACGATCTGACGTTCCTGAACGTCCGTACGCGCATTATCAAGCGGCTGTTGTTTCTGACCCAAGAATACGGCGATAACCGAATTCCCGTGAAAATTACCCACCAACAGATGGCCGATATGGTCGGAGCCGTCCGGGAGACGGTATCGAAGGTGCTGCAAGAGCTGCAGGATGAGGGGCTCATCGAAATCCGCGACAAGCGAATCCGGCTGACGGACTCGAAATTGCTAGAACGCAAGCTGCTGGAGGACGCGTGAAGGAGCGATGGTCCGATTGTCCGCATCGCTCCTTCACGCCGGTATTGACACTGCCTTAGCGCTGCGCGTTCTCCGACGGATTGTTCTGCGCGGGATGCCGAACGTTTTTACGCAGCACTTCCTCCACGTATTCCTCGCCCTTGCGGCGGATTTGATTGCCTTTGTTCTTCTTGAACCGATCGGGCATGGCAGACTCACCTCCCTTCAATCGCGCCAATGCAAATCCAATTGGGCCCTGATATCGCCCGTTCCGAGCACTTGCCCGGCGAACGTACCGCGGTCGTCTCCGCCGCCATGGCTAGGCCCGGCGAATAACCGCGCCGTGACGTCCTGGAAAGCGGCGTGCATGTCGTTGTCGAACCAATCCGCGGCCGTGTCGGCGTCATTCTTCAGCACGCGGACGAGCTGGTAGCCTTTGGGACCTTTGCGAAAATGGACAAGCAAAGCGGATGCGCCCGGCTCAGCCGGATGGACTTCCACTTCAGCGACCTTCTGATTGTCCAGTTCCCTCATCCCCCGAAAAGAAGCCGATGCGACATTCCACAACTTCAACAGCTCCTCCCGTTTGAGATCAAGCTTAGGATTCCTCCCGGGCGGATCGGATATGCCACGGTTATGCGCAAGCGCCGCTCTCCGGCACGGAGAGCGGCGCTCATCGATTGTATCTTCGGTTATCGACCGTTAGCCGATCTGCTGCAGCAACTCCCGCAGCGCGCGTCCGCGGTGGCTGATCGCATTCTTCTCGGCTGCCGTAAGTTCCGCCATGCTGCGGCCGAATTCCGGCAGCCAGAACAGCGGGTCGTAACCGAACCCGCCTGCTCCCCTCGGCGCCTTCAAAATACGGCCTTCCACCGCGCCTTCGGCTTCCAGCCGTTCGCCGGTTCCGGGCACATAGAGGACGAGCGCGCTGACGAACCGCGCCGCTCCGTACGTGTCCGTCTGTCCGACTGTCGCGGGCGCATCAAGGAGGCCAGCCGGCAAGGCGGCCAACTCCCTGAGCAGCTTGGCGTTATTGTCGGCATCCGATGCCTGTTCGCCGGCATAACGGGCGGAATAAACGCCGGGAGCGCCTCCCAGGACGTCGACGCACAGGCCGGAATCGTCCGCGAGCACGGGCAGGCCGAGGTGCTCCGCTGCCGACCGCGCCTTAAGCAGCGCGTTCTCCGCGAAGGTTGTCCCTGTCTCCTCCACGTGCGGCGAGCCCTCGACATCGTTCAAGTCGCGAACTTCCATGCCGAAGGCGGAGAAAGCTTCCCGGAACTCCGCGGTTTTGCCGCGATTGCGGGTAGCAACGATCAGGGTGTTGAAGTTTCCCGGCCCGATCATCGCTTCGATTCCCCGATGCGAGCGCCGGCTTCGCCGAGCGTGCTGCGCTGCCAATCGATCAAGCTGCGAATGCCCGATTCCGCCAGTCCGAGCATCCCGTCCAATTCCGCGCGCGAGAATGGCGACTCTTCTCCCGTTCCCTGCACTTCCACAAACATGCCGCCGCCGGTCATGACGACGTTCATATCTACCTTGGCATTCGAATCTTCCTCGTAGTTCAGGTCCAGCACGACTTGCTCCCGAATGACGCCGACGCTGACGGATGCCAGAAAGTCGGTCAGCGGATAACGGGCGAAGTTCGTCGTGGCGGACAGCTTGTGAACCGCGAGCGCAAGCGCAAGGAAACCGCCGGTGATCGAAGTCGTCCGCGTGCCGCCGTCCGCTTGCAGCACGTCGCAGTCGATCGTGACGGTCCGCTCTCCGAGTGCGTCCAATTGCACGACCGAACGCAGCGCGCGTCCGATCAGTCTCTGGATTTCCATCGTGCGCCCGCCGGGCTTGCCGCGCGTCGATTCCCGCTGGTTGCGGGTGTTCGTCGCCCGCGGCAGCATCGCATACTCCGCCGTCACCCAGCCTTTGCCCTGGCCTTTCATGAACGGAGGGACCCGTTCCTCGATCGATGCCGTGCACAACACTTTCGTGTCGCCGGCTTCGATCAGCACGGAGCCCTCCGCATATTTGCTCGGATGAAGCGTCACGCGGAATGGACGCAATTCATCCGGTTGCCGACCGTCTGTTCTCATTGTCATGATCCTCCTGCCGAAGCCCGCTGCCTCGTCTTTAGCTTGCATACTTCCTGATTCTATCAAAAGCGGGCAGGAAAATCATCCGTCAGCGCTTCAACATGTTTACCACGACAGGGCGGTTCACTGGCCGATCGTAGCTGCGCTGATCCGAATCCTCAAACGAATCGTCGCCGTTAATGGCCATTTTCACGCTTGGCGTGCCCGATACTTCCGTCATCGTCAGCACGATCGCCTGCATCATGGAGGACGGAACGGCATTCGCGGGAGACCAGCCTTCGTCCAGCAGGGAAACGTTGACCGATCCCGCTTGCGGCGCCAATTGGTCCACCGTAATGCCGGGCATGAGAACGGGCTGGAGCGCGGACGTCTTCGCCGGCCCTTTGATCAACTCGTTCATCGCGGCTTTCATCCGGTCGTCGGTACGTTCGATCAATCGCGTGACGGGAACGAAGTAGCCGTCTCCGTCCGGCGTGCTGGCCGAGAAATACAGCGTTACGCCCATCGACCTGGACGGCTGCACGCCCTGTGCCTGTTCGACGTTGACGCCGATGCCGCGCGTCAACACCTCTGGCGCCGGAAGCCCGGATGCCGGCAACGAACGGACCGGCTTACCGCCGGACGTCAGCGTCACCTTGTCGATGCCGGGCAGCTCCGTCATCGTCCATACGATCGCTTCGAGCAGCTGGCGTTCCTGCGAGGCAGGCAAGTCGGGCAGCGGGTCAGCGAACTCGATCGCGGCCGTGCCCGTATCCGAATCGAGCTTGACCGATACCGACTTGACCGACTCCGGCAGCACGGCGGTGAAGCCTTCCGGCAATTGGTTTTCCCGATCCGCGCTGCGAGTCAGCCAGGCGAGCGCTGTTTCAGCGGCGGCTTGCGCGGATTCGGTCGCCTCCGGAGCTTCTTCGTCCAGACGCAGTGTCATAGGCGCCAAGTAACCCTGTTGATCCTGCAAATAAACCGTGACGGCATGCTCCGGCACTTCCTGAATCGTGGAAGGCTGAGCGATCGTCGGCCTCGCCTCCAGGCCCTCACCGCCGCTTGCGGCCAGCATCGCTTCCTCTATCGGTGCCGGAGGCGGATCGACCGCGGCGGACGCATCCGGGCCTGAGCCTCCTCCCGACGATGCGCATGCGGACAACAACGGAAGCAACAGAAGGGCCGCTGCCCACTTGCGATTGCCGAAGCGTCTGCCCCATTTACGAACCATCTTCATTTCCTCCGATCGGGCCCGTTGGGCGGTATGCCCCGGCTCGCAAGCCGCTCAAGTTCCGCCTTCGCCCTTTTTGTAGTACTATGTATACGAGCTTGCCATTTAAAGTATGAATGTTTGTCCGAACGTCCAATGCGGCAGAAAGAAGGGTTGCGGATGTCTAAACCGGGATCGTACCGGCTGAACAGCAAAGAAGTCGCGCAAGCGACGGAAGATTGGCTCGCCCAGCGCGGCGTCAGCAAGGAGCAGATCGGGCAACTGGTGATGCTGCTTCAGAAAGACTATTTTCCGGAATTGACGCTGGAAGAATGCGTCGTGAACGTGGAGGCGGTGCTATCCAAGCGGGAGGTGCAGAACGCGGTTTTGACCGGCATTCAGCTCGATCTGCTGGCGGAATCGGGCAGCTTGCTTCCGCCGCTCCAGGATATGATCAAGTACGACGAAGGCTTATACGGCTGCGACGAGGTGCTGGCGCTCAGCATCGTGAACGTGTACGGCAGCATCGGCTTCACCAACTTCGGCTATATCGACAAGTTCAAGCCGGGCATTCTGAAGAAGCTGAACGACAAGAGCTCCGGGAACGTCCATACGTTCCTGGACGACATCGTAGGGGCGATCGCGGCAGCGGCGTCAAGCCGGATTGCCCATCGCAAGCAAGCTCAGCGGGAATCGGATCAGGCAGCGGAGGATGCGGTCGATTAACGAATGTTTGCGACGCTCGAACCGGGTTTTGTCGGGTTGTGGAACAGTGCAGGCGAGGTTGCGGTGCTCCAACCGGGTTTTGCCGGGTTGCGGAACGG
>JAEWAQ010000079.1 GCA_023391635.1 Bacillota bacterium
ACCCGTTCGCCGCTAACCTCGAATGCAGCAAGCTGCATTCGAGATCCGCTCGACTTGCATGTATTAGGCACGCCGCCAGCGTTCGTCCTGAGCCAGGATCAAACTCTCCGATAAGGTAAATCCTATCTGAGAGCCATGATGGCTCATGTTGAAACTGGTTTGTCATCCACTAGGTAGGGAGTTTGCGGAGCAAACTCTCTCCTTATGAAGGACTGTTCCGTATTACGCTCGATGTTCAGTTTTCAAAGGGCAATTCCGACTCCGCCATAAGGCTTCGCCAATCATTTCAGCCGCCAAGCGGCGACCAGAATAATATATCACAGACGCTCCATCAAATGCAAGATCATATTGTTGGAAAATTTGCCGATCAAGGTCGAATCGCCCAGTCGTCAATGAAGCGCGAGTTATAATGTATCACATCCCCTCACGCCTCGTCAACGACTTTGAGAACGGCGTGCCGCCGAAGCAGCGACGCCATTCATCGGTCCGGTTTATATTCCTCTTAACTGGAGGGGGTCGACTTCCGGCGCCAGCCGCAGCGCGGTCTGTGCGTTCGGCTCCAAGCCGAGACCTGTAATTTCCCTGGTTTTCCCTCCCGAAACCGCCAGGAACGTGTCGGCATGCCTAACGCTGCGAATGTTCTGCAGCGCGATGCAATGATCGCAATGCTCATCGTTCGCCCCTACATTCCCGAGTCTTATGATCGTTGCAGCAGCTTGCGATAGATCGCTTCGATATGGTCCGGCGTCATCTTCTTGGGGTTGTTGTCCATGAGCCGGGTGACTTGCGAGGCCGCCACCGACAACGATGGAAGATGCTCTTCCAGCACGCCGTACGATCGCAAGTTTTGCGGAATGTGAATTGAACGTGTCCAATGGTCGATTTGTTTCATCACTTGCTCTGCCGCCTGCGCGTCGGAATTTCGGCCCGACGGGTCGAGTCCCATGGCGGATGCCGCTTGCATCATGCGATGCGCGATCGCATCGAGATTGAACGCCGTAACGTGAGGCAGCAGCATCGCATTGGCTACGCCGTGAGGAATGTTGAATTTGCCGCCGAGCGGGTAGGCCAACGCATGAACGGCCGCCGTCCCCGCGCAGCTCAACGCCATTCCGCCGTACATGGAGCCCAGGAGCATATCTTCGCGCGCTTGGACGTTATCGCCCTCATGATAGGCCGCTTCGATGCTTCCGCTAATTTTGCGAATCGCTTCCAAAGCGAACATGTCGCTAAACGGGTTCGCCTTATTGGAGATGAACGATTCGAATGCGTGCGTAAACGCATCCATCCCTGTCGCTGCGGTAATCGGTTGCGGCAAGCCGACTGTAATAAGCGGATCGATCACGACGAGCCTCGGAAGCAAGTGACGGCTGACGATGCCGATTTTCAGCTCTTGCTCGGGAAGCGTGACGATCGCGTTGGGCGTCACTTCCGATCCCGTTCCGGACGTTGTCGGAATGAGAACGGTCGGAACGCCCGGGCGGGCGATCTTGTCAACGCCGATCATTTCACGGACAGGCATCGCGTTGTTCGGCATGACGGACAATATTTTGGCCGCGTCGAGCACGCTTCCGCCGCCGATTCCGACGACCAGATCATAGCCCTCTTCACCATATTGTGCATAGACATCATCGATATTGTCTATCGCGGGCTCGGGCTTGATGTCCAGGCAGCAGTCGCACGCAATGCCCGCCTCTTGCAATTGCCGGACGACAAGCTCCAGGTAGCCCGACCTGCTGATGGAAGGCTGGGACAGTACGAGCGCCTTGCGGAACCGGGGGAGCGTCTCCATATGATCCGACAATCGCTCCAGCGAGCGGCGGCCCGATACGATTTGCCCGGCCGTCTGATAACGATAACTGTGCACGCCGGTCATCCTCTCCATTTAGGGATAAGCCTAGAACCTATATGTCATTTTTTAACAATCTGTCGTTGTGCATCTCTTCGCGTCCGTCCACGTACACGCCCAAATCGACGTACTGACGGATCATCGCTTGAATTTCGCGCTGCTGGTTCTCTCCAAGATCGCCGACCGGCAAGCGCGAAGGACCTGCCGGCAGCCCCAGCATATTCATCGCAGCCTTCAACGCGGAAGGCAGGGTGCCCAGCCGGAAAGCATGCCGGATCGGACGGAGCAGATTTTGCGCTTTCTCCGCCTCATCGATCTGTCCGCTCTTCCATTTCTCATAGATGGCGACGACAACTTCCGGAACAAAATTGGCAGTGGCTGCAACCGCCCCCCGACCGCCTGCCATCAAGGTCGGAAGAATAAGCGAATCCGTACCGGCCATGACGGAGAAATGACTGTCGACCGAATCCAGATATTGCAAAATGACATCGAATCTGCCGCTGCTGTCCTTAATGCCGACAATGTTCGGAGTCTTCGCCAGCTCGGCCACTGTAGCCGGCAGCAAAGGATTGTTTGTCTGATTCGGCATATTGTATAACATGACAGGCAAAGCAGTCGATGCCGCAACGAGCTGAAAATGCATTTTCAATTCTTCCTGCGTAAACGTCAAGAAATAGGGGGTAATAATCGATACCGCGTCCGCCCCGATTGCCTCCATCTGCCGTGTCAACCGGATGGTCCCTTCGGTGCTGATGCCGCCCGTCCCGACGTAGACGGGAACTCTGCCGGCGGCTTCTTCCACCACGATTTCCGCGACCCGCAATTTCTCCTCGTACGTCAGAGTGAAGAATTCCCCGTTCGTTCCCAGGCAGAACAAGCCGTGAACGCCTTGCGCGATGAAACGCTGCACAAGCGAGCGCAATCCTCCTTCGTCGATTTGCTGATTGGCAAGGAACGGCGTAATCATCGCGGGAATGATTCCTTCTGGTTTGATCATGCTGGTTGCTCCTTCGGTGAAATGAATTTTGTTGTCTGAACTGCATCTTTATGCCACATTCCATCTTGAATAATAAATGTTGTATACATCATTTATCGATAGTGTATCGGCCGTCTTTCCCGTTGTCAATACAAATTGAGCCCGAGACTGCTTTGAAAAATGTTGTATACATCATTTACAAGCCAAACATCTCCATGTACTATACTGTTAAGAGCGGCGTTGTCCGCCACTTCATTGCAAAGGAAGAACCCCAAGTGAACTTGCCGAAGATCGACAACTCGAACTTATGGGATAAAACCTACAACATTCTTAAAGATCAAATCATTCGCAGAACATTCCGGCCGAATGAGAAATTATCTATCCCAGCTTTAGCCGAACAACTGGGCGTGAGCCGCACCCCGATCCGTGAAGCGATATACAGACTGGAGATGGAGGGATTGGTCAAAACCGTCTCCAAAGTCGGCACGTTCGTAAGCGCGATCGACGAGAGCAGCATGCTCGATATTATGGATACGCGGCTCATGCTGGAAAATTGGGTCATTGAAAACTTGCCGAAATTGTCCCGCCAAGAAATCGATGAAGCCCTGGCCCGGATGGAAAAGATATTGCAGCACACTTTCGATGCCATGCAACAATCGGCATTCGATTCTCATCAGCACGCCGACTCCAATCTGGCTTTTCATCTGGAGTTTATGAAAATGGGCAAGAACCGAAACAATATCGTCATATACAGAAACCTGATGAACTATCGCTATCTGGCGGCGAAATCCGACCTGATATCCAAAGAGATGGTCGAATCCGCCCACAAGCAGCACTATGCGATTATCGATGCCGTCAGAAGCGGCGACAACGAAACGATGCGGAACGTCATCTATACGCATCTGAACGATTCGAAGCTCAAGATCATCGACCGAATCAAGCGAAACGGCGGTTCGATCTAACGCGGCTACGCCAGCAATGTCCACTGAATGCCTGCGATCAACGCAATGCCGGGCAACCCCAGCAGCGTGACGGTCCCGATCGTGGCTGGATTGAGCGGAATATGCATGCCGGTAATCCAGCCCGAATAATTCAGGGCGTAAATGGCCATCGCCGACAAGACCAGATGCACGCCGAATCGGGTCAGCCATCCTTTGGGAAGTCTTTGCTTCAACAGAACGAACGCCAACAAGAGCGAAGACGAGCCCAACATAATGAGCCAGAACGTTTTCATCCGATATTCACCCGGCTCTCCTCGTCGCGCCTCGGACTCCCCAGAATCCTCTTCGCTCTGCGAAGCAGCATGTCCAGCTTCTTCTCGGCCGCCTCAAGCGAGTAAATCGCATAATCCACATGATCCTGACCGAGCGCTTCGTTGAATTGCCACAATGCGGTCTGAAGCTCGCGTTCAGCCTTCCTTACATCGTCCGCCACCTCCCGCTCATCCGGTTTGTGCATGCTGGCGAACTTATCTTCCTGTTTCCGTGCCATGATGAATCCCCTCCCGTCACCCGATTCGACACTCGGTAGACAACCTATTACCATGTGTACAATCTCGTGAGCAGGATTAGAACAAAAAACCTGCGCTATGCGCAGGCTGTCGTGGATCAAAGGAAATTCGCACAAACTATGCATCTGTCTAAAACAGCTCTCTGCGTCCTTCGAGCGCCTTGGACAGCGTCACCTCGTCCGCGTATTCCAGGTCGCCGCCGACCGGCAAACCGTGCGCGATACGCGTCACCTTGATGCCGAAAGGCTTGACGAGCCGGGACAAGTACATCGCGGTCGCTTCGCCTTCGATGTTCGGATTCGTCGCCAGAATGAGCTCCTGCACCCGATCGTCGCCGAGACGTTTGACCAATTCGGCAATCCGGATATCGTCCGGGCCGATGCCCTCGATCGGGGAGATCGCGCCATGCAGCACATGATAATGGCCGGAAAATTCGCGTGTCCGCTCCATCGCTACGACGTCCTTGGGCTCCTGCACGGCGCATATGACCGAGACGTCCCTCGTCTTGTCCGAGCAAATCCGGCAAGGGTCCGTATCGGTAATGTTGCAGCATACGGAACAGTAGGTTAAATTGCGTTTGACACTCACGAGCGCTTTGGCGAAATCGATCACTTCCTCCTCCTTCATGCGAAGAACGAAGAAAGCAAGCCGGGCCGCCGTCTTGGGGCCGATTCCCGGCAAGCGGGAGAAAGCGTCGATCAGCTTCGCGATCGGTTCCGGATAGAACAAGTATAGTTAGCTCCTCTCACATCTTGCGCGCGCCGCGATTAGAACAAGCCGGGAATCTTCATGCCGCCGGTGAACTTGCCCATATCCTGGTTGGCCAGTTCATCCGCCTTGGTCATCGCGTCATTGACCGCCGCGAGCACCAGGTCCTGCAGCATCTCCACATCGTCGGGATCTACGGCTTCCGGCTTGATGACGATATCGGTCAGCTTCTTATGGCCATTGACCGTTACCGTAATAACACCGCCGCCCGCCGAGCCTTCCACCGTCTTATTGCCCAGTTCCTCTTGCGCTTTCATCATTTGCTCCTGCATCTTCTTCACTTGCTTCATCATTTGGTTCATGTTGTTCATGGAACCCCATCCTCCCTAATCGTCTTTGATCTCGACCAAATCTTCGCCGAACAGGCGCAGCGCTTCATCCACGACCGGCTCCCGCGCCGGCTCGCCTTCGGGAACAAGCTCAAGCACTTCCAGGGCCGCCGCTTCCTGCCGGACCGAACCGGCATCTGAAGCGAGCGCCTCCTGCCAATCCTTCAGCATCGTCGTCGCCAATTGCGCTTGCCGTCCCAGAACGGCAGCCATCACGCCTTCGATGACCGCCCGATTCGCCGGCTTCTCGGTCGTCTCGCGATGCAGCGAATTTTTGAAGGCGACGAGCACCGTATCGTCGGCCCAAACGGCCGGTTCGCCGTCGAACAGCCAAGCGTGCACCGTCACTTTCTCTTCTTTCACCCGCTGCAGCACTTGCGGCCACTTGGCCAGCAATTCCTTAGTCTGCTGCTCGTCCTTCGCCGGTAAGAAGCGGTCCAGCTTGACGTTTGAGCGCAACACGGCACCGCCGGACGCAGCCTGCCTGATCGCTGACCCGGTTCGCCCCCTGCCTCCCGCCGAGCCGCCGCCAGACGCCGATGAAACAGCAGCCGCTCCGCCGCCCGATCCGGCAATGCCGCCGCTCTTCACAGCCTCCTCCAGCTTGCGCTCCAAATCCGCCAGCTTCGCCCTGAGTTGCGCCATGTCGGAAGTCCCGGCCGCTCCCCCGGCAACGGAGACACCAGCCGCCGATGAGGCCGCCGCATTGCCGGCAACCGCGCTGCTCGCAGCCTCAGCTGTACACAGCTTGATCATGGCAATCTCGAACATCGTCTGCGGATGCGAAGCGTATTTCATCTCCGTCTGGTAACGGTTCAGCAGGTCGATCATGCCGAACAGCCGCTCGCGCGTAAATCCGGACGCCAGATCACGGAGGTCGGCAGGGCTTGCGACGCGCCCCGATGCTCCCGCCGTATCGGGTGCCAACAACGCAAGCAGCATATCGCGAAAATAATACATCAGCTGTTCAAGACACTTGTCCGCGCTTTTGCCGGCCACCATCATTTCGTCAATCTCTTGCAGCACGGCCGGCACGTCGCCATCTCTCACCGCAGCCGCAAGCCTTGCGAACTGCTCGGACGGCAATCCGCCCGTGGCATCGATCGCTTGGTCCAGGCTGACATTGCCGCCGGTGAACGAGGCGATCTGGTCGAGCAGGCTGATGGCGTCCCGCATGCCTCCATCGGACAAGCGGGCGATATATTCCAGCGCCTTGTCCTCCGCCTGAAAACCTTCCTGTTCGCAAATTTCCCGCAGCAGTCCGGCCTGTTCCTGCAAGGAAACCCGGCGAAACTCGAACCGCTGACACCGCGAAATGATGGTAGGCGGCAGCTTGTGCGATTCCGTCGTCGCGAGCACGAACATGACATGCTCCGGCGGCTCTTCCAGCGTCTTCAAGAGCGCGTTGAACGCTTCCGTCGTAAGCATGTGCACTTCATCGATAATATACACCTTGCGCCGCACTTCCGTGGGCGCATACTTGACCTTGTCGCGGATATCGCGAATCTCCTCGACGCCGCGGTTGGAGGCGGCATCGATCTCCACCACATCCATGACGGCGCCGGCGGTAATGCGCTTGCACACCGGGCATTCATTGCAAGGCTCGGGCGAGGGACCATGTTCACAATTGACGGCTTTGGCCAAAATCTTCGCCGCGCTCGTCTTGCCGGTTCCCCTGGGTCCGCTGAAAAGATAGGCATGGGAGAGACGGTTCTCCCGAATCGCATTCTGCAGCGTCTGCACGATATGCTGCTGCCCGACCATATCCCCGAATGCCTGCGGGCGCCAGGCCCGGTATAAAGCCAGATGGGCCATCGCTCGTCGCTCCCGTCGTTTAGCCATTTCAACCATTATACATCATTGCGCGGGGCTGCTCCACCGTCAACCGGACATTTCTCCCCCTATGGAATGCCCCAGTCCGATCGACGGCAGCCTGACCGTGAAATGCGACCCGTCCGGACCCGAGGCGGCTTCGAGATGCCCGCCAAGATCGTGAACGATCCTCTGGCAAATGGACAAGCCGAGCCCCGTTCCCTGCTGCTTCGTCGTATAGAACGGTTCGAAGATGCGTGCCATGACCTCTTGGGGAATGCCCGGACCTGTGTCCTGTATAACGATCGAAACTTGGTCCGGCTTGTCCAGGTCGATCAACTCGCGAATCATCAGCGTCCCTCCGCCCGTCATCGCCTCGATCGCGTTCTTCGCCAAGTTCAGGAAAACTTGCTTTAGCTGCTCTTTGTCGACTTGTATGGAGCACGCCGCCGGGCAAGGCTCATATTGAACGACAACCCCATGGAGATGCGCCTCGCTCCGGATCACCGGCATAATTTCCTTCAAAACAGATGCCGCTCTCGTGGAGACAAGCTTGAACGTCCGCGGCTTGCTGAGCAGCAAAAATTCATCCACCAGCACATTGATCCGATCGAGCTCCGACATCATCACCTGGACAAACTCGCCTTCCTTAACCATCTGCCGGTCGGACAGCGACCTCTCGAGCAGCTGCATGAAGCCGCGTATGGCGGTCAGCGGATTGCGGATCTCATGTGCGGTTCCCGCTGCGACCTGGCCGATCGTCTTCAATTGGTCGGACCTGCGCACCTGTTCCTCCAATAGCTTTACGCGGGAGACGTCCTCAAACAGCACATAAGCGCCCATAATC
Source organism: Bacillota bacterium (assembly GCA_023391635.1). Taxonomy (GTDB): domain Bacteria; phylum Bacillota; class Bacilli; order Paenibacillales; family Paenibacillaceae; genus Cohnella. The sequence continues at coordinate 8,092 of JAEWAQ010000079.1, forward strand.
GTTCCGGAGCCGTTCTCTTGCAAGATATCCCCGTCCAACAGCAGAAATCGCCGCCGCTCTCCCTCTCCCCATTCCGCCATGCGGCTGTTGAAAGTTCTCCCCTTCAGCAAGCTTCTGTCGAAAGGACGGGAACGCCATCCCGTCTCCGCGATCCATTCCTCCGCCGACCGGCCGATCCAGGCTTTGCGACGCACGTCGAACATGGAGCAAACCGATTCGCTGATCTCCACAATGCAATAAGCCGCATTTACCATGATGACGCCGAAATTGCTCGCCGCCAATAGACGCTCGGCAAACAACCGTTTGAACAGTTCCCGATTTGCCTCCACTTAGCCTGTCACCTCAGGTCCGGAGTCATATGCAAAAAGCACCCGGCGCATTCATGCTAACGCCAAGGTGCTTGCTACAATACTTTATGAAATAGAACCGTGCACCTGTTCTCGATCGTTGGAACCCAGTCGCACAAGTCAGTCCGCTCAGGCAGGGCACTCCTCCAACACAAGAACGTCACCACTTACGGCTGCTTCCTTCCGGACCTGACCGGGTTCATGGCCGTTCCTCGCAGAGGACCCCACCGTCAACACGGCGCTGGACTTGCCGATTCCTGCATCCCAAGACCTCAAACAGGGATTCGACCTCGCTGGAGCGGATTGCGAGCTACAGGGCACCGCTACCTCCCCGTCTAGCACGGCAAAATTAAGTATAGCGAATTGCCGTCCGAAGTGCAATAGAAGGGAATGGTTCCCAGCTCCTACCTAAGCGAACGGACATGAATCGTATAGCGGGGGAAATTGAACCGAAGGATCGCCGCCGCTTCGCGTTCAACGGTCGGCACTTCCCTGGCTTCGAGGCCTGGGCTGACCTTCAGCGTGACATAAGCGTCCGGGCCATTAAAGGAAATGTTCGCGCCGACGACTCCCCGCAAATCGCTGATGGACCTGCGCATCTGGTCGGCAGCGTTCGCGTCGCTCACTGCCATATGGGGCCCCGACAGATGAGGATTGGCATTGGATGTGCCGAGATAGCCGTCGCTGCCGTAACTTTGCGTCTTCGTGCCATTGCCCGTATTAGCCGCATTGTTGCCGGCGCATCCCGAGAACAAGGCGATCGTAGCGGCCAACAGAAGCACGGGTACGAACCGGAATGTCGCTGCCGCTCGCTTGTGTTTGAAGTTCATGAAAAAAACCTCCCTTTACCCGCTAGGATGCGGAGGGAGGTCGTTCTCTATGCAGCCATTTTACAGACCGTATTTTTTCTTGAATTTATCAACGCGTCCGCCGGCATCCAGAAACTTCTGCTTGCCTGTGAAGAACGGATGGCAGTTCGAGCAAACTTCGACCCGGATATTCGAACGAATCGAACCCGTTTCGAACGTGTTGCCGCAAGCGCAAGTAGCCGTCGTCACATGATATTGCGGATGGATGTTATCTTTCAAGGGGTTCACCTACTTTCTCGCCCTGGACCAACATGCGGATCCAGAGTAATGGACACATAGAGCAGTATATCATGTTAGCTACGCAGTTATCAATCACGATTTTACGGCGATTCGCATTAGGCTTGCTGCGACTTAGGCGGCACGTGCGTGTAAGAACCGATGACCACGTCCGGAAGCTCGTCGCGATAAATATCCAGCAATGTCTTCATCCCGTAAATTTCCCCTTGTGCCGCAGGAATCAGCGACAGATACGCATCCGGATCGATGTTGAGGTTGCGCATCTGGATCAGCTTGAGGCCCGTCCGCCGGGCGAAACCGATCATCGCCTCGATCTCCTCTTCGCGGTCGGTCACGCCGGGAAATACCAAATAGTTGATCGAGGTATAGACACCCTTATCCGTTGCATAGCGCAGCGACTTCTCGACGTTCTTCAGCGTATAACCGCGCGGCTTGTAATACGCATTGTAATGATCGTCGAGCGCGCTGATCGTGCTGACGCGCATCAGGTCCAGGCCCGCATCGGTAATGGCGCGCAGATGGTCCGTCAAGCCCGCATTCGTATTGATATTGATATAGCCGCTGGCGGTCTGCTCGCGCACCCGCTTGATCGCTTCGATGATCGTCTTCGCCTGCGTGGACGGCTCCCCTTCGCAGCCTTGGCCGAAGCTGATGATCGCCTCCGGCGCGCGAAGATGCTCGAGCATGATGTCGACCAGGTCGTCTACGGACGGCTTGAACTTCAGCCGAGTCTGAGGGGCGGGAAAGCCGCTGTCATCCGGTTGCTCGGAAATGCAGCCGAAGCAGCCCGCATTGCAGGAGAACGATACGGGAACCGCGCCTTCCAACCGTTGCAAGAACGTATTGGAGGCGGTCAGACATTCGTATTCCAGTGCGCAATGGGAGAGATGGCGATAGAGCTCGTTGTTCGGATGGGCCTTCAGGAGCCGATCCACTTGCACTTCGAGCTCCCTGCGATCGCAATTTTCGGGATTCCACGGCTGCGGATCGTCGGTCGGATCGGCGGCCACGTAGAAGCTATCGTTCTTCCACACGACTGCCGTATATCCGAATAGCGGAAACAATTGCGACTTATCCTGCTTCATATATCCAGGCACGTACAATCTCGTGAACCCTTGCGGCAGCAGTGCGCCGACCGCTTGGCTGCCGCCGGGCAACGCCTGCATCTCGCCGGTCTTCGGATCCATCCCGATGGCCCTTGTATTCGGCAGCCCCACCAGCGTGGCGCCGGCCGGCAGCGGGATCAACTCGTCCTCCAGCAATTCGACCAGATCATTCCCGCTGCGCGCGACTGCGTGAAGCTCGGGGTGATCGTACACTTGCCCTTGTTCGTCTGCGTATACCAGATACATCCGCCTTGCGCTCCTTTCTCCTTCGGCAGAATCGCCCGTCGTCAGGAGGAAGTGCCCCGGGGCGGCCTGCGGCCGACGCTGCTTGCACTGCTGCTACCGCTGCTGCTGCTGCGGCTGGCACTGCCCGCGCTCCCATTGCTTCCGGCAGGCGGGGAAATGCCGGTCGTATCGAGCATGTCCAGAAATTCCTGATTCGTCTTCGTATTGCCCAGCTTCTTCAGGAATTGCTCCACATACTCTTGCGAATCGTTCATGCTCTTACGGATCGCCCACAGCTTCTCCAGCGCTTCCTTGCCGAGCAGCAGTTCCTCGCGGCGCGTGCCCGAGCGGCGGATATCGAGCGCAGGGAAGATGCGGCGCTCCGCCAGCTTGCGATCCAAGTGCAGTTCCATATTGCCCGTACCCTTGAATTCTTCGTAGATGATGTCGTCCATCCGCGAACCCGTCTCGATCAGTGCCGTCGCCAGAATCGTCAGGCTGCCGCCTTCCTCCACGTTCCGCGCAGCTCCGAAGAAGCGCTTGGGCCGATGAAAGGAAGCCGGATCGATCCCGCCGGACAGCGTGCGTCCGGAAGGCGGTACGACCAAATTGTAAGCCCGGGCGAGCCGCGTGAGGCTGTCCATCAGAATGACAACGTCCTTCTTCGACTCCACCAGTCTCAGCGCTCGCTCCAGCACCAACTCGGCAACTTTAATATGGTTCTCCGGCTTCTCGTCGAAAGTGGAAGCGACGACTTCGCCCTTGACCGATCGCTGCATGTCCGTTACTTCCTCCGGACGTTCGTCGACCAGCAGAACGAACAGCTCGATATCCGGTCGATTGGTCGAAATGCTGTTGGCGATTTCCTTCAGGAGCAGCGTCTTGCCTGCCTTGGGAGGAGCGACGATCAGGCCGCGTTGGCCGAGTCCTACGGGTGACAACAGGTCGATGATGCGGGTGGACAATCGGGTGGGAGATGTTTCGAGAACGAGCATGTCCTGTGGATACAAAGGCGTCAATGCGGGAAAATGGAGCCGTTCCGACGCCGTCTCCGGCGGATCGCCGTTTACAGCGTTCACCTGCAACAAGCCGAAGTAGCGCTCATTCTCCTTGGGAGCCCGGCATTTGCCGGATACGAGATCGCCGGTTCTCAGATCGAACTTGCGAATCTGCGAAGCCGAGATATAGATGTCGTCATTGCTGGACTCATATTTGAGCGGCCGCAAAAATCCGAAACCGTCCGGCAATACGTCAAGGATTCCCTCCATGAACATATGGCCGCTTCGCTCTGCCTGCGCGCGCAGGATCGCGATAATGAGCTCCTTCTTCTTCATCTGGCCGTACGCGGCGATCTGGTGTTCCTTCGCCAGCTTGTACAGCTCTGTCAGTTTGAGTTCTTCCAAATCTGACATTTGGAATTCGTTCACAATGGATCCCTCTCTTAATCTTGCAAAATTTACCCTTGCCGCCACACTTCCGCGCCCAGATTGCTCAACTGCGCAACAAGCTTCTCGTATCCGCGGTCGATATATTCGACGCCCGATATTTCCGTCGTGCCTTCTGGCACCGTCAGCCCGGCGACGACTAGCGATGCGCCTGCCCGCAGATCCGCAGCGCGCACCTTCGCGGCATTCAGACGCCCGCCTTCGATGATCGCCGAACGGCCTTCCACCCGAATTTGCGCACCCATTCGCATCAATTCCGGCACATGCTTGAAGCGATTGCTGTACACATAATCGGACAGAATGCCTACGCCTGCAGCCTGGGTAAGCAGGCTGGTCATCGGCGATTGCAGATCGGTAGCGAATCCCGGGTACACAAGCGCCTTGACGTCGACGGATTCATAGCGGGGCTGGCCGACAACGCGGATCGATTCGTCCATTTCGTAGACGTGAACGCCCATCTCTTGGAGTTTTGCAGTCACTGCTTCCAGATGCTTCGGAATAATATTATCGATAAGTACGTCGCCGCGGGTCGCGGCGGCCGCGATCATATAAGTGCCTGCCTGAATCCGGTCGGGAATGATCGAATGCCTGCAGCCGTGCAGCTCGCTGACGCCTTCGATGCGGATCGTCTCCGTGCCGGCCCCTTTGATCTTCGCTCCCATGGAATTGAGCAGCGTGGCGACATCGATGATTTCCGGTTCCTTCGCGGCATTCTCGATGACCGTGGAACCGGTAGCCCGCGATGCGGCCAGCATGATGTTGATCGTCGCGCCGACGCTAACGACATCCAGGTAGATCTTGGCGCCGCGCAGTTCCTTCGCCCGAATGCGGATGGCGCCGAATTCATTGGATACTTCCGCGCCCAGCGCCTCGAACCCCTTGATATGCTGATCGATCGGCCGGGGCTCGAAGTTGCAGCCGCCCGGCAACCCGATCACCGCCTCGCCGAAGCGCCCGAGCAGCGCTCCCATAAGATAATAAGAGGCGCGCAGCAGCTTGACTCGGCCGTTGGGCATGGGCACCGATCGAATCGAGGACGGATCGATCGACATCATGTCCTCGGTCCAGTCGACTTTGCAGCCGAGTTCTTCCAGCAGCTCCGCGTACACCGCTACGTCGGTCAATTGCGGTAAGTTATCAAGACGCACTTCCGATTCCGCCAGGATGGCCGCGGGGATCAGCGCGATCGCGCTGTTCTTCGCGCCGCTGATGCCGACGGTTCCACGCAGCGGACGACCGCCCCGAATCATTAATCTCTCCATGAATGCAGGGTCCTCCTCGTGTTGTTCCGGACCGCCGGCCTGCTTATCCGAATCGTTGCAGGAACGGGAAAACGCCGCAAGACGTTTTCCCGTCACGTAACCGAACGCTGTCTATGTTGACGGCCGTCCACTGGGCAAGCCCGGACGGAACCCGGTGCATATCCTTACGCTTGGTTGCTGCTGCCGAACAAACGGATTTTCTCTTTGACGACTTCTTTCATCGCGTTGCGTGCGGGGGTCAAATATTTGCGCGGGTCGTATACTTTCGCATCTTTGCCGAGGACTTCGCGAATGGCTTCCGTACAAGCTACTTGGTTCTCCGTGTTCACGTTGATCTTGCCGACGCCTGCCTGAATCGCCTCGCGGATCATCTCGTCCGGCACGCCGGAGCCGCCATGAAGCACGACGGGAACCGGGATCTTGGCCACGACTTCCTTGATGATATCGTAGTGGATCTTGACTTCGCCTTTGTACATGCCGTGAGCCGTGCCTACGGCAATGGCCAGGCAGTCGACGCCTGTCTCTTCATAGAAACGAATCGCTTCTTCCGGCTTGGCCAATGCGGCATTCGCCTCATCCACGCTGATATCGTCCTCAACGCCGCCGATCGTGCCGAGCTCGCCTTCGACGGACACGCCCATCGCATGCGCGGCGCGCACGACTTCCTTCGTCAGCCGGATGTTATCTTCATATGAATGATGAGAGCCGTCGAACATGACGGAAGAGAATCCGGCGCGGATGCAAGCCATGGCGACTTCGAAAGAGCTGCCGTGATCCAAGTGCAGCGCGATCGGCAAGCCGGACTTCTGAGCGGCCGCTTGCGCGATGGCGACCGTATATTCCATTCCCATATACTTCAGAGCGCCTTCGCTTACGCCGAAGATGAACGGCGACTTCTCTTCGATGGCGGCATCCGTAATCGCTTGGGCGAATTCCAGATTATTCATGTTGAACTGGCCGACGGCGAACTTGCCTGCCTTGGCCTTAGGCAGAAACTCATTCATGGACACGAGTGGCATAGAAAACTCCTCCTGGCAATATCAAATTCAGTGCTGTCCAAACCTCATACTGCGTCATTATAACACAACCCGTACGCAAGTAAAAACGACTTCGGCGTTCCGTGGAACGGAGAATGTCGTTTTCATCGAAGATACTTGCAACGTTCTTCTATGAACCTGTAGCGATGCGGGACGAGGGGCCTCCTCCCATCTGCAGGTTGACGGCCATGCGCATCTCGTCGATGTCGAACGGCTTGGTGAAGTGCATCAGGGCGCCGAGATCCGTCGCTTCCTTGATCATGTCCAGCTCGCCATACGCCGTCATCATGATCACTTTGATCTCCCGGTTCAGTTCTTTGATCTTCTTCAGAATCTCGAGGCCGTCCATGCCGGGAATCTTCATGTCAAGCAGCACGAGATCGGGCGAATGGGCTTTGACGATCTCCAGCGCTGTCCGGCCGTTGGCGGCCTGGAACGTCTCATAGCCTTCCGTTGAAAACACTTCGAGGAGCAGGATCCGTATTCCGACTTGGTCATCTACGATCAATAGCTTCTTCTTATCCATGACCTACCTCCATCGCTGAACCTACAGTCCGATTTTGCCGCATCTCTTCTATTATTCGCGCTACGGGCTGCCGATTCCTTCCTTTTCCAGTCATTATCCGGCTAAAAAAATAAAACCTTGGCAAATGCCAAGGTTCGCAGCCCTGCCGCGTGTCCGATTATCGGGCAAAAGCGGCTTTGACGAAATCCCGGAACAGCGGCTGAGGACGATTCGGCCTGGACGTGAATTCGGGATGGAATTGCACCGCCAGAAACCATGGGTGGTCCGGAAGCTCGACCATCTCGACCAACCGACCGTCCGGGGATGTCCCGGATATGCGCAAGCCGGCCGCTTCGATAAGTTCGCGATATTCGTTATTGAACTCGTAGCGATGACGATGGCGCTCGTACACCAATTCTTCGCCGTAGCAAGCTTCCGCCAAGCTGCCGTGGGCCAGCTTGCAGGGATACAAGCCCAGACGCATCGTCCCGCCCAGGTCCTCGATATCCTTCTGCTCGGGCAGAAGATCGATAACCGGGTACGGCGTCGCGGGATGAATTTCGGAGCTGTTGGCTTCATCCATGCCGCACACGTTGCGCGCATATTCGACGACCGCCACCTGCATGCCCAGGCAGATGCCGAAGAACGGAACGCGGTGCTCCCGCGCGTAGCGGATTGCGTTCACTTTGCCTTCGATCCCGCGATCGCCGAAGCCGCCGGGCACGAGTATGCCGCGGACGCCGTCCAGCAATTCGCCGACATTGCCCGCCGTCACTTCCTCTGCGTTGACCCAGCGAATCTTCACTTTGGTGCCGGCATGAATGCCGGCATGCCCGAGCGATTCGGCGATGGACAGGTATGCATCGTGGAGAGCGACGTACTTGCCGACGATCGCGATCTCCGTCGTCTCCGTCAACGACTTCACGCGTTGCACGAGCGCTTCCCATTCGGACATCTCGGGCGCGCCCGTCTCCAGGCGGAGATGCTGTACGACGTAGTCGTCCAATCCTTGCGCCCGCAGCATCAACGGCACGTCATACAGCGTCTGCGCATCGAGACACTCGATGACGCCGCTGGCGTCGATGTCGCAGAACAGGCCGATTTTCCGTTTCAGATCGTCCGACAGCGGGTGCTCGGTCCGGCATACGATCACGTGCGGTTGAATGCCGATGCTGCGCAATTCCTTGACGCTGTGCTGGGTCGGCTTCGTCTTCACTTCGCCAGCCGCCTTGATGTAGGGAATCAGCGTCACGTGAATGTACATGACGTTCTCACGGCCGATATCGCTCTTGATCTGGCGGATCGCCTCCAGGAACGGCAAGCTCTCGATATCTCCGACCGTGCCGCCGATCTCGGTAATGACGACGTCCGAACCGGCTTCGCGACCCGCGCGGAATACGCGTTCCTTGATCTCGTTCGTGATGTGCGGTATGACTTGCACCGTGCCGCCGAGATATTCGCCGCGGCGTTCCTTGCCGATGACCGACGAATAGATCTTGCCGGTCGTGACGCTGCTGTTCTTCGTCAGATTGATGTCGATGAACCGCTCGTAGTGCCCGAGGTCGAGGTCCGTCTCGGCACCGTCGTCGGTCACGAAAACTTCCCCGTGCTGATACGGGCTCATCGTGCCCGGGTCGACGTTGATGTACGGGTCGAACTTCTGAATGGTCACCTTCAAACCGCGATTTTTCAGGAGGCGGCCGAGCGATGCCGCAGTGATGCCCTTGCCAAGTGAAGATACGACGCCGCCCGTTACGAAAATGTATTTGGTCACGCTGTCTGGAAACCTCCCGCTGCATGCCGCTTCGGCATTTTTCAAGTAAAAAAACAAAAAAGTGTCACCCATAGACTGGGGGCACTTTCGATTCCAATCCTCATATGGACAACAGCTCTTCTAAAGCCCAAGCATAAGTTTACCGTCTTGCCTGGGCAGTGTCAAGGACAAACCGATTCGGGTCGCGAGGCGAAAAAAAAGCCCCCGGTTCGGGGGCCTGCCACTTACCGGTCGTCGTCATCTTCCTCTTCGAATTCGTCGTCGCCGCCATCCAGGTCTTCGTCCGCTTCGTCCTCGTCGACTTCTTCATCGCCGAGATCTTCTTCGTCCAATTCGGCCGCGTCTTCGTCATCAAGATCCACTTCTTCGTCGACTTCGGCGCCTTCTTCCCCTTCTTCGAACAGCTCTTCGCGGTCTTCGTCGAACAAGTCGAAGTTCTCGTCGTCGGATACGAAGGTTTCCTCTTCGTCCTCGCTGAACATGTCTTCGTCGTCATCGTCGTCGTCGTTGATGATCCGGGGACGCTTGGCGCCGGCCGCAACGGAGCCGTCGCTGTCGCGCTCGACCGGATACCAACGCTTCAGCCCCCACACATTGCTGCCTACGCAGGCGAATCGCCCGTCAATGTTGATCTCGGTATACAACTGGGCGATGACTTCATTGATCTGGCCCTCGGAGAAGCCCCGCAGCTTCGCAATCTCGTTCATCAAATCGCGATAGTAGAAAGGGGTATTGGCCGCTTTCAGCACCTCGAAGGCGAGATCGACCATCGGCATCTCCCGGATCTTCTCGGAGCTCAATTTCAACACGTATTCGGCGCTCAAGTGAGTTCCCATCCTCTCTGTATGTAAACAATTCAACGCGCATGCTTCGGTGTCAAACTATAGTAAACCTTATTTTCCGCAAAATTGCAAACAAAAAAGGGGACTTCGCCAATGGCGAAAAAGCGAAGACGCGTCTTGGCAGACAACATCTTCGCTTTTCGACTGTATCCCTCCGGCCGCTCCGCGGCGGAGGAACCGGCATTGCCGAGAGTCTCGCCGGGAAACTCTCCATCCATCCTATGCCCGGCGGAGCAATTTGACACGGGGGAAAGCCTATTTCCCTGCAAAAAAGGCCTCATCCCATGCTCTTCGATCAATGTCCACATACAATAGGGGAGCACTTTCGACAGGGGGAGAGCGACATGGATGCTGGCAGGTTTCTCGATTGGCTGCACTTCTCTCTCGAATCGGGGGCTCCCGGCGGGCGGCGGTCGATCCTCCGGTTCCGGGGCGCGAGCGAATATCGCCAATTCCTTCAGGCATGGCGAGCCCGCAAGAAGCGCGCCTACATGCCCAAGGGCATCCGAAATCTCGGTCTCATTCACGGCATCTCCTGCCCGATCGTGCCGGAATCCCTCCCGCGCTCTTGGATGGATAACGTCCGCTGCGAGCACGATGCCCGAGTTCGGATCCACGCCCTGTCCCGGGGATCCAGCGCGCTGATCGACGGCATCCCATGGAGCGTGCGCCATATTCGGGCGCCGCAAGCCTGGGGAAAATCGACAGGACTCGGCGTTCGCATCGGCGTCATCGACACGGGAGTCGATTACCGGCATCCCGATCTCAGAGACTCTGTCGAACGGGGCATCAACCTGATCTATCGCACCGTGCCGCCCTACGACGATAACGGGCACGGCACGCACATCGCCGGCACGATCGCGGCGGCCAACCGGCTGAACGGGATGATCGGCGTCGCGCCGCGCGCCTCGATCCATCCGGTCAAAGCTTTCGACAGCAACGGCTCCGCGTTCGTATCCGACATCATTCTCGGCATCGATTGGTGCGTCCGCAATCATATGCACCTCGTCAACATGAGCTTCGGCATGCAGAACCGCAGCAGCGCCCTGCTGCAAGCTGTCACGAATGCCAGTCATTCCGGCGTAGTCGTCATCGCGTCCTCCGGCAACGACGGCCGCAGCAAAGACATCGATTATCCGGCGAAGTACGACGACACGATCGCCGTCGGCGCTACGAACAAGCAAGGCCGCGTCGCTCCGTTCACCAACCGCAGCGCCGGCATCGATATTTACGCCCCCGGAGACAAGATCGTGTCCGCCTGGCTGGGCGGCAAGTACCGCGAAATGAGCGGCACCTCGATGGCGACCTCCCACGTGACCGGCGCCGTCGCCTTGCTGCTCGCGTATCGGCCCCAGTTGACGGTTGCCCAAATTCAGGATATCGTCAAGCGCTCGGGCCTTCCGTTGAAGGGGGCCGGGGCGAAATCGTCCCGGTCGGTCCGGGAACTGGATGTTCTCCGGATGCTTCGATACGCCGACAAAATGTTCTGAATTTCCGCGTTCGGTCAACCTTTCATTTCATTCGTCGTCGCAGCTACATCTTTTCGGGCGCCGATACGCCGACAATCTTCAAGCAGTTGAAGAGCACGATGCGCAACGCCTCAAGCAGTTGCAGTCTGGCCTGGGTCTGCTCCGCATCCTCGGTGATGACGCGCTCCGCACGGTAATAGCTGTGGAACATGGAGGCTACCTCGTATACGTAGCGGATGATCGCATGAGGAGCGTAGACTCTTGCCGCATCCGCGATCGCGTCGGGCAATTCGCCTATCTTGCGCAGCAGGTCGAATTCCTGCTCGGACGCCAGGCGGTGCAGCGGCGCTTCTTCCCACGGAAGCAAGCGAATCCCCTGTTCGTCGGCCTGTCGGAAAATGCTGCAAATCCGCGCATGCGCATACTGCACGTAGTACACGGGATTCTCGTTGGAGGTCGAAACCGCCAGATCCATGTCGAAGTCCAGATGGGAGTCCATGCTGCGCATCGTGAAGAAGTAGCGGATCGCGTCGACGCCGACTTCGTCCATCAAGTCTTCCATCGTGACCGCTTTGCCGGTGCGCTTGGACATCTTGACCTTCTCGCCGTTCTGGAACAGGCTGACCATCTGGGCGATCAATACGGTCAGCTTGTCCGGGTCGTTGCCGAGCGCCGCCATCGCAGCCTTCATCCGCGGGATGTACCCGTGATGATCCGCGCCCCAGATGTTGATCATCCGATCGTATCCGCGTTCGTATTTATCCATATGATAGGCGATGTCGGGCGTCAAATACGTGTACGAGCCGTCGTTCTTGACGAGTACGCGGTTCTTGTCGTCTCCGAACGGCATCGTATTCAGCCAGACTGCGCCTTCTTCCTCATAGACTTGGTTCTTGTCCCGGAGCGCTTGCAAGGCGACCGTCACTTTGCCGGTCTCATAAAGCGAAGTTTCGCTGTACCAATTGTCGAAGCGGACGCCGAACCGCGCAAGATCCCGCTTCAGCTTGTCCAATTCCCGCTCCAGCCCGTAGCTGCGGAAGTAAGCGAGTCGTTCCTCGTCCGGCAGCGTCAGCAGCTTGTCGCCTTCGCGCTCCGCGAGCTCCAGGGCGAAGCCGACAATGTCCTCGCCGTGATAGCCGTCCTCCGGCATCTCGGCATCCTGGCCGAGCGCCTGCAGGTAGCGGGCCTCGATGGATTTGGCAAGATTGGCGACCTGGTTGCCGGCATCGTTAATGTAATATTCGCGAGTAACCTCATAACCGGCGTATTCGAACAGGTTGCACAGCGCATCGCCGACGGCCGCGCCACGCGCATGCCCCAGGTGCAGGCTGCCCGTCGGATTGGCGCTGACGAATTCGACCTGGATGCGCTGGCCATGGCCGGCCTCGATCCGGCCGTAACGGGATTGCTGCGCGCGCACGTCGCCGATGACCGGGTACAGAAACCGCTTGTCCAGCCGGAAATTGATAAACCCGGGGCCCGCGATCTCCGCCGATTCGATCCAGGCGCGACTCTTGTCGAGATGCTCCAGGATCAGCTCCGCGATCTGGCGAGGGTTGCGCCTCGCGATCTTCGTCAGCTGCATCGCCAGATTCGTGGCGAGGTCGCCGTGGGACTTGTCCTTGGGGACCTCCAGCACGATGGGCGGCAATTCGTCGCGGCTTTCCACGAGTCCCGCGCCGATCGCCGCATCGGACAAGGCATTGCCCATGACGGTCTGAAGTTTGGCTAACACGTTCATTCTGTTTGTTCCTCCCGAATATGCAACGTAATTGCGCATAGGCCAAGCTCCTGGTCCGCCATACGCATGTCGTATTCCCATTCTACCGTACCGCCGGCCGCGGTCAAGTCGCAGCGCAGCTGATGCGTCAGCGCTTCCGCCGGCAGTGTGCCGAACTCGGTGCCGAACGTGCCCGGCAAAGCGTGTCCGACGCGGAACCGTTGCTCCTGCGTGGTCTGTCCCCGGCGCGTCAGGCGGACTTCGTCTGTACGCACGACGAACGTCATGTCTTCGCTCGTAATCGCCCAGCCGGATCCGGTGGGAAGGCGATACAGTTCGCCCGCAAAGGTGAGATCCTGTGCCCCGCCCTCGCGCGCGATTCGCAACTCGGCTGAGATGCGAGTCTTGTCCGGCATAGGATCCCCCTCCTTGAATTGTTTCTACTATATACCGATCCATCGATCAATACAAATGATTCGCCCGTCACACGTTCAACAAAAGGGCTTGGTTTGGTGTTCTTGAAATCGTACAATTGCTTATTTCTTTACTGCATTTAATATGGCAAATCGGGTCCGTCCGCGTTGGGCGTAACACTGACAGGTACATACTGCAAACTGCAGAATAGACTATTTCGTAGGCCTCAGAACGGTTCGTCCAACCCGAAGGGGGTATTGAATGATCGATGTTTTTCTGGATGATCTCCGGCCAAATCCGCCTGGATTTAAACTGGCGCGGACCGCTGAGCAAGCCATCCATTATTTGAAAACCGAAAAGGTTCGCATTCTCTCGCTCGATTATGATTTAAACTCGCCGTTGATGACGGGATACAATGTCGTCCTCTTTATGGTCGCAAATCAAATCTATCCGCAAAAAATCATCATTCATTCCGCGAATCCATTCGGAAGGAGAAGGATGTTAAGCACCCTCCTGAAACATAAGCCTGAATCCGTTGAAGTGCTTGTCCATCCTCTTCCCTTGTTTTGAACATGCCTCTATATCATCCATTCGTCTGCGCAGCCGGAAATAGACCGCCGAAATGATCCATTCAAATGATTCGCCCGTTCGCACCGATCCATTCGTCCACCGGCAGGACCGGCGTTCCAAGACTTGCCGCGACCGCCGCGCAAACAATATGCCCTCCCATCGTGTTGACGCCGCCCTTCAGCGCAGTACTCTCCAGAATGGCCTGGACCGCTTCCTTGTTCGCGATCTGCAGCACATACGGCAACGTAACGTTCGTCAGGGCGAGCGTCGACGTCCTCGGAACCGCGCCCGGCATGTTGGCCACCGCGTAATGGACGACATCGTGCTTGACATATGTAGGGTTGTCGTGCGTCGTGATCTTGTCCACGGTGTCGAAAATGCCGCCCTGGTCGATCGCGACATCGATCACGACGGACCCTGGGCCCATGGACGCGACCATATCCTCCGTGACGAGCTTCGGCGCTTTCGCGCCTGGAATCAACACGGCGCCGATGACGAGGTCGGCTTCGGCGACCGCCTCCGCGATATTCGCCGGGCTCGACATCAACGTATGAATCTGCGTTCCGAACACGTCGTCCAAATATCGCAGCCGTTCGGCGCTCAGGTCGATCACCGTCACGTCCGCGCCGAGCCCCGCGGCGATGCGGGCGGCGCCAGCACCAACCACGCCGCCTCCGATAATGGCGACTTTACCGCGCCTTACGCCGGGCACACCGCTGAGCAGGATGCCTTTGCCGCCATAAGGCTTCTCCAGAAATTGTGCACCGATCTGGGCGGCCATCCGCCCGGCGATTTCGCTCATCGGCGTCAAGAGGGGCAACGTGCGGTTTACTTCGACCGTCTCGTAAGCGATCGCCGTTACACCGCGATCCGTAAGTGCTTTCGCAAGCGCGGGCTCCGCGGCCAGATGCAGGTAGGCGAATACGATCAAATCATCGCGGAAATATCCGTATTCGGACGGCAGCGGCTCTTTCACCTTCACGATCATTTCCGCCCGATCCCATACATCGGCCGCGGAAGACGCTATAACCGCGCCGGCTTCCGCATAAGAGACGTCCGGGAACCCGCTGCCCAGCCCGGCTTCCTTCTCCAGGAGCACGTGATGGCCTGCCTTCACCAGCGATTGCACGCCTGCAGGCGTGACGGCCACCCGCCGTTCGTTGTTCTTGATTTCCTTCGGAATGCCGATCCGCATGTCTCATTCCCCCTGTAAATTTCCATAATGGCACTAAGCATAATCGGGAGTGGGCGGTCTGTATTCGCGGAGATTCGAGAAAATAACGGAGGGTAGTTGTAGAATTCGCACAAATCGATTTGGAAAATCCGGGTCGGGGAGTCAATTTGTCCAGCTTGATCTCCAAGTAAAGTGTGACGATGTGATCCATATTATGCAGATCGATCCGTCCGATCTCCGAAATCCGCTTCAATCTCACCAATCAATCCCCACACGCAAGATCGCCAACTGCCCTTGCGGTCTGCTGCGGCGGTTGGTATACTGTTGATCAAATATTCAATCGACTAGGAACGGGAGAGTACCCGATCATCGCCGTCATGCAGAGAGCCGGGAGGGTGGGAGCCGGCGCGGCCGATTGGGGAAGCGGACCCGGGAGTCGATTTCCCGAACTGAAGGACGCGGGGAGAATATCCGGTTGTTGCGCAGGCTGCCGGATATTCCGATCGCGCTAAGGCATATCCGGTTGCACCGCTGCCGAATTCCCCGTACGTGGGAATGGCCGGTCAAGTCGCTGCCGGATTTGTCTCCTGTACGTAGGGAAATCCGGTCAGTCAGACGGCCGTTATCCAATGCAGAGTGGATTCCCGCGCGCGGGAATGCCAGAAGAGTGGTACCGCGGACTGAACCTCCGTCTCTTTGATGAGACGGGGGATTTTTGCGTTGTTGTCGCACAATGCGGCCCGTAACGGACATGAGCGCGCTTATCCGGACTCAATCAGCCTGCCCGCGAATGTAACGGACACACGAGACGTTATTTCCACGAAATGCGATCAAAACAGACAGCGACGTGTCAAATAAGTGCATCTGTGTCCGTTACAGCGCCGCGCAGTTGGAATCAGCCACAATAAGGTCCGCTGTGTCCGTTACGGCAACATGCGGTTGAAAACCCGACGCACGAAGTCCGTTACAGCACATTAAAGGAGGTCAACGCCATGCTCATCCAACTCGCCGCACGCATGCTCGCCCCCCTTCTCCCGATGGACGAAGCGGAGGTCGCGGTCCTGCTCGAAATTCCGCCCCGCGCGGAAATGGGAGATGTCTCATTCCCTTGCTTCACCTTGTCCAAGCTCCAGCGTCAAGCGCCGGCGGCCATCGCTCTGCAATTGGCGAATGCAGTAAACGCATGCCCAGACGACGGCATCCATGCCACGACTGCCGGCGGTTATCTGAACCTGAAATTCGATTCCGCACATTGGAGCAAGCCGATGCTTGATGCCGTCATGGCGGACGGCTACGGTTATCTGCAAGACGGCGCTGGCCGTCATGTCGTCATCGACATGTCCTCGCCCAACATCGCCAAGCCGTTCGGCATCGGCCACCTGCGCTCGACGATGATCGGCAATGCGCTGGCGAACTTGTATCGGGCGGCCGGTTACCGGGTGACCAAGGTCAATCATCTGGGCGACTGGGGCACGCAGTTCGGCAAGCTGATCGCGGCCTATCGGCGCTGGGGCGACCGCGTCAAGATCGAAGCCGATCCGATCCGGGAAAGCTTGCGCCTGTACGTGAAGTTCCACGAAGAAGCCGAGCGCGACCCGGGCCTCGAGGACGAGTCGCGTGAATGGTTCCGCAAGCTGGAGACGGGCGACGCCGAGACGCATGCGTTGTGGCGGTTCTTCGTGTCGGAGAGCATGAAGGAATTCGACCGCGTGTACGCGCGGTTGGGCATTCAATTCGACCTGGTGCAGGGCGAAAGCTTCTACAATGACAAGATGGGAGCGGTCGTGGAACGGCTGTCGGAGCTCGGATTGCTGGAGGAAAGCAACGGGGCCCAGGTCGTACGGCTGGACGATCTCGGCATGCCGCCATGTCTCATTCTGAAATCGGACGGGACGACGATCTACCCGACCCGCGATCTCGCCACCGCCATCTTCCGCAAACATCAACTGGGCGCCGATCGCATCCTCTACGTAGTCGGAGCGGAGCAGACGCTTCATTTTCAACAAGTGTTCGCCGTTCTCGGCCGGATGGGCGAAGAGGTGCACGCGGATTGCCGCCACGTTGCCTTTGGGCTCATGAAATATGAGGGCAAAAAGATGTCCACGCGCAAAGGCAAAGTCGTGTTCCTGGACGAGGTGCTGGACGAAGCCGCGGCGAAGGCGCTGGACATTATCGAAAGGAAAAACCCGGAGTTGGAGAACAAACGAGAAACGGCCGAAGCAGTGGGCGTAGGCGCGATCGTGTTCGGAGATTTGAAAAACCGCCGGCTGCTGTCCGTCGATTTCACCTTGGAGGATGCGCTCAGCTTCGAGGGGGAAACGGGGCCGTACTTGCAATACACGCACGCGAGAATCGCCAGCTTGCTTCGTAAGGGCGAGTTCGCCGATTTACAGAACCGGGGAATGCGGATCGATGGCCATTTCCTCACTTCTTCGGGCGCCTGGTCATGCGTGAAGGCCGTGTCGGCATTCGAAGACGCAATACGCCAAGCCATCCGCGAGAATGAACCTTCCGTCGTGGCGCGTTATTTGCTGGAACTGACAAAAGATTTCAATCGCTTCTATAATGAAGGCAAAATCATCGGGCCGGGCGCGGAAGAAACCTACAGCAAGCTCGCTGTGGCCGCGGCGGCAGCCAAAGTGTTGAAACGCGGTCTGGAGCTGCTGGGCATGCAAGCGCCGGAGCGGATGTAGTCGGTGCGCGGGAGGCGTTGCAGGACGGTGAAACAGAACGATTCCGCGCAGCGCATAGGAGGCATCCGGCATATGATCATTAAGCCGCCGCCGGCTCCAAGATGTCCTAAGATAATCAATCGCATACCGTTCCCCCTTACAGATAGAAAAAGATAGAGAAGCATGCATGCGCCCTTCTCTATCTCATTATTTAGCCTGGCATGCTAAGCTAGCTTGAATAAAGCTCTCGCATTTTCGCTTAATATTTTTCTTCTTGTCTCCAGCGGGAACTGCTTCAATATCTTCGTCGGATCATCGAAGTCCCAATGCGGATAGTCGCTGGAGAACAGCAGCATATTCTCCGCATCGAACATTTCGAACATCATCTTCAAGTGCTTCGGATTGTCCGGCTCCTCGATCGGCTGCGTCGTCATGAAGCAATGGTCGCGCACGTATTCGCTGGGCAGCCGTTTCAGCCAGGGCGTCGACGAGCGCAGCGCCTTGAAGTTCTTGTCCAGACGCCACAGCAGCGGCGGCAGCCAGGTGACTCCGCCTTCGCTAAGCACCACCTTGAACTCGGGGAATTTCTCGAACACGCCTTCGCAAACAAAGCTGACCAAATGAGCCATATACGTCTGAGGCAGGCAAGTGTGCCACTCCAAGTAATTCGATACGTATCCGACAGCCGTCGGCGGGTTGAAGACACCGGACCCTTCCGCCCCGGGATGAATGACAAGCGGCATTCCGTTACGCTGGCAAGCTTCATAGATCGGGTGGAAAAACCGCTGTCCGTACGGCATTCTGGAGCCCCCGACAATCGCGACCCCCACGATATCGGGATGGGGGGCAATCCGGTCGATCTCCCTGGCGGCCTGCAGCGGATCCTGCGTCGCAACGCACAGCAAGCCTTTGAACTTGGGGCTCTTCGGAAGCCATTCGGCAATCAAATAATCGTTATAGGCTCTGCACAACGCGGCCGCATAATCGGCATCCGCAAAGGCGGATACGGCGATTATGCGGCCGAGCATAGCAGAACGTATTCCATACCGAAGGGCTCGATCAGTTGTTCGATCATGTAATCGGGGTCCGCGCCCACGGGAAGGCCGCTCGGAGGGTTGGCATCCTTGCGCTTGTTGCCGATCGGCGATGCGTAGGGGAGCCCGCCGCCGCGCAGTGTCGCCTGGCTCTTCCAGGTATCCTCCAAATACGGAAACAGATCGTTATGAGACCGGAAGCCATTGTGGACATCGCAGTCGATAATCGCCAATCGTTCTTCGCCTTGATTCTGAGTCATCGCTCAATCTCCTCTCTCATTTGCCGATCGTAACGAAAAGTTGGCCCTCGTTTCTAACGACCGAATAGCTGCGAACGCGCACCTTGTCGCTGAACAGGGATTTACCCGTGGCAATATCGAATTCCCAGCCGTGCCAAGGACAGCGCACGATCTCCTGATCGCGTCCGTAAATGTACTCGTAAACTTCCGATTCCAAACTCGTCCCGCAGACCGGACCTTTGCAAATTTCCGCGCCTTGATGAGGACAGTAGTTATGGATGGCGTAATATTCGCCTTTCACGTTGTATATGCCGATCGATCGTCCTTCGACCTCCACTACGACATGGGATCCGGGAGGAATATCTCCCTCCATGGCGACAGGATACAGGGCCATATGCCAACCTCCGAGATTGTGATAAGTCTGTCATTTCCACTCATTCGTTCGCAATGTGATATAATCTGTCCGAATACTCATCGCTAACCGGCCATCATGCCGATCTGTGAGGTGACTGCTCATGCTGCAATTGCACTCTGTGTTCATGGACGATATGGTGGCCAACTGGCGCGTCGAAGAACAGCCGACTCCCTACGATATTTTCAT
This sequence comes from Bacillota bacterium, assembly GCA_023391635.1. Taxonomy (GTDB): domain Bacteria; phylum Bacillota; class Bacilli; order Paenibacillales; family Paenibacillaceae; genus Cohnella. Next base: position 27,634 of record JAEWAQ010000079.1, read on the forward strand.
TCTCGTTACGAAGGGCTGTTTAACCTATACTATTGAAGGCATAGATGTCGAACTGGACAAGGGAGATCTTCTGTTCATTCCCAGAGGAGCGGTGCGCTCGGGCGTCAATCATCCGCGGGGGCCCCATCAGAAGTACTCCGCGCATTTTCATAACCTGCAACCCGAACAATTTCCGGTTCAACCCGCCCACCGTTATTATAAAATTCGCACTCGCCACTTGGACTACATAAGTCAGCGCTTTGCCGTGCTGATCCACCAATGGATGGGACGGCTTCCCCATTATCTCATGATCTGTCAGGGCATTCTGCTGGAAATGCTCGGCCACATGGGGCGCGAAGCAGAGATGACGATATACTCCCCTGTCAAATTAAAGCTGGTGAAAGAGATCCAAGATTTCCTCATCCGCCACTATCGCGAGGCGGTCAGCATTGCGCAGTTGGCGGAGCTTACCGGACGCTCGCCCAATTACATTACCCAGACCTACAAGGAAGTAACGGGGCTGACGCCGATCGCCTACATTCATCATCTAAGAATGCAGACCGCCGTGAATTTATTGACGACCAGCCAAATCACGATCGGAGAAGCGTCGGATTATTTGGGCTACAGCGACCATTCCCACTTCAACCGTATGTTCAAGAAGCTGATGGGCTATCCTCCATCAGGCGTCTATCGCGGCAAGCTATAGCTTGCCTAGCTCCGCAAGCTCTTCCGGGGAGAGAATCTCCCGGAAAATCGCCAATCCTCCGATCGCGCCTGCGTAGAAGTTGCCCATCTCGCCCGAGCGGTGCACGGCAGCCACCGTGAAGTCCGCTCCGTTCTCGCCGCCGTCGAATAAGCCGGTATCGTACGGGTAAGGATTATAGTTCTCCCGTTCGTCCAGAACACCGTCCAAATAGACCTTGGCATACTGTCCATCATACGTAAATGCCACGCAGTGCCATTCGTCCTTCGAGACAGGAGTGGCGCCAATCGCGGACGTCATGCAATATGGATAGCCCGGCGTAGGTCCCCCGACAGACGAGACGTGTCCGCATACCTGATCGGCACTGTCCCAAATCCTCAAGTTCAGGAATAGGCAATATTGGCGCTTGCTCTCCGTCTCGTTCCACATCCCTGCAATCGCTTCGCATCCTTTGCTCTCGCGGCTTTCCCGCTTCAACCATGCGATTATCGTTAGCTTGGCGTCTGTCCCATGGAAATTCAGCTCCGGGCACGAATCTCTCGGCAAATTCCACCATTGGCCGAATTTCACATGCGCGGCATATCCCCCGAACGGTCCGCCCTCCAAGCGTTCAATCGGCCCTCCCATCTTCGTAAGACGGTACGGGTACGGTCCCTTCGCGACCGCGTCCTGGCCGGCCTCCTCCTGGAAATCCCAGAAGCTGATCAATTCCGGATGCTTCAGAATACTTGAATAAGCTTGGCTCATGGACGGCCTCCTTCTTGTATTCGGTTACGTCGAGTATAGCAGTGCAGTATGGAGAATGACGATATACGAAACCTTGTTGATTTGTACGATTCTATGATCGAAAACGTTTCTTGTAGCTCAAATCCATGCTGTGCATCAGTTTGGAGCCCTCTCGGACAGCAGCGGCACTCAAGCCGATCTACAAGGCTGTCTATGAACAGGCGGCTGCAGCTGCTGGGCGGATTCGAAGCTGTGCGAGGCGAGAATTATCCACACATCACTCGCTCCTGGCGTTCCAACTGGACTGGCTTATGGCATTCTTCCAATTCACAAGAGCTGCGCAAGATCCTCTATTCGGCCAACGTGATCGAAGCTTATCATGCTCAAGCCCCCCGATTCATTCGGCACTGGGTGAGGGTAAAAGAAAGACCTTGAGGAATGTCGCCCCAAGGTCATGCATCGAATAATCTGTTATTATATTTGCTTTTTTAACTCTTTAATATCATCCGTTATCCAGTTTTTAGCACCCACTTCTTCAAGAACTTTTCTTGAAGCCCTTGCAATTGATTTTTTCAAAGAATCAATTTCCGTGTCTAGTGATGCAATTACCTCCAAACTAGCCGTATTTCTTCGAATAAAACTTAATGTGATATGCGAGTTATCTTTCTTTACTCCACGCACATAGAATGGACCATCCATGAAATTGAAATCCTGTGATGTTCCAACAGATGAGGTTTCTAGTATTTTTATGGATTTATTCCACCATGTCAAAATAACCACAACAAAATCGTTCCAATTAGAATCAGGAAAAAATGAATCCCCAAATTGGAAATAAACTTCACCTGTAATTGATTTCCGATTACTTATTTCAAGTGTAGATTCATCAATCACAACACTAGCCAACTTCCCACCTCCTACTTAAATACCGGATAAGCCGTCTCAATCATTTTTGTACTTGTGTTAACCCACATCTCAATAGTAAGACCATTTGATTGCCCTCTGACAAGAACACGGTCTCCTTGAGTTTGTAACTTACTTGAATTACTGTAAGCATCCCGAACAGCTTTTTCAATTTGAGAATTGCTCATATTATCAGGGAACAAATCTTTGATTTTACTCTGCGTTGCACGAGAACCACCTTTTGTATGACCAGATACTATATGGTCCATATCAATATCAATGCTCTTGTAAGATGGTAAGTTTATTGGTTTACATGCATTATGCGTCCAAATTCCAAGGTTAGATACAAAATAGGTATGGAAATCCTTAACCATAAAGTTGTAAACGGTCTTATGTTCCTTCTTAACCTCAATCTTCTCGATAGCTAATTCCTTGCCATTAGAAGTCGTCAGGACATCTCCCACCACAAGGTCTTTGGACTTCACCCAACCTTTGCCGACAATCCAAAACGGATGTTCGTCAGTTGTCGTTATGATTTCGCCACCAACAGTAATATTATACGTCTCCTCGACATCACGTTGGAAGAGCCATTCGACTTCCTTGTAAGCCATCTCACCTGTCTCATCGTCTTTGGCTAGAACCTTGTCCCCTACCTCGATTTCCTCGATACTCTTCTCCCCTTCGTCTGTGAGAACCTTGGTCCCTGCAACAAAGCAGTTGCATTCTGCAATATTCTTTAGATAGATATCTTCCACTTGCTGCTTTAACTTCCCTGAATCGGTCGCGTCCAGAATCTGGTCAACTTCGTTTAAACTCGCTTCGTTGTTGATCAGCTTTTGCGTGAGCCGCACTTCTTTTAATACTGCACCGATCCCCCTGCTTGCTGCTACAGCAACTAAACCGCCTCCGACATATTCGCCTGCTTGTTCCGCTCTGTCGTATTGGTCGCCCTGATTCCAACGGTCAATTTCATCCAAAAACGCCTCTTCTAACGGTAAAACAATTGGCAATAGAAAGTCCTCGTTACCTGTAATGCGATAAGCTACATACAATTCGCCCATTATCTTGATGGTTTCAGCTGTCTTAAACGGATGTCGGATTAATTCCCAAGTATCCAGAACGCTTCCTTTAACTCCGCTCCAAACCCCAATCGAGAAATGCTTTGTAAGCTCCACGCCTTCGACCGCGGCTTTGTATATGTCGTCAGTCAGAGATGCTACAAGAATCGGCTCTTCACTAACGATCATGCTTTCTGTTAGAGAGTATACTGACTCTGCAATAATTTGTTGCTGTGCATTTGAGAATGAAGTGAATTGTTCTTTGCTAATGAGCATTTCTGCAGATGTAATTTGACCATTCGTCCTGCCGACCGTAAATACAGGCGTTGCATGGGCTGGAGGTTCTCCGTACTTTACCAACTCAGCCTGATTCTGATTCGCGATCTGCGCGGCGGATATCGAATTAGTCCATGATAACAAGGTACTCTCGTCGTAGGTGCTCCAACTGCTGTCGTTCGTCTGCGAACGGTTGATTTCCTCGCCGGTCTCCGGGTCGATATCCCACGTCATAGATCCCCACACATGCAATACATCATAGTAATCGTAACGGGTTTGTATCCAATCTTCGTAATAGGTTTTTAAATCCGAACTTCTATACGTGCTCACCAAACTTTGCGATGAATAGGATGTGCTTTTCAAAATATAATACGTGGCATCATAGCTGTAACTCGTGTCGGAGTATTGCTCCCAGAAAGTATCTTCCGGCGTATGTCCGGTCGGATCCCACATGTTGACGGGGTTGTTGCCGACGTAAGCATAACGATTCAGCGTATACGGCTCGGTGAGGCTACCACGCCAGGTGTCCTCGGTCAGGAACCGACCGATGGAAGCGTCGTACCAGCGGGCGTCCATGTCCATCAAGCCTGCTATATCATCGTAATGCTGTCCAGCAAACGCGGCCGTATTGTAAGGAGCAGTCACTCCCTGGAATATACCGCCGAAAGGGTCATACCGGTAGCTCTCTATGACGTCGCCATGGCGGTTCGTCAGTTCGCTGACTGTATGCCGTCCATTATAGTGGTAGTACATCAACCCGCCATTCGTATCCAGGTTTGGTTCTTTGGCCGGGTTAATCAGTCCATGAAGACCGAACATTTTACGGGAAACAATATCCGCGTTCGGACCGTACACGTATTCGGAATACGGCGATCCTTTGTCGCTATACTCTTTGTGCAGCATAGTGGACAAGCCTTGATACATATATGTCGTTTGCTCGATGTCCGGCTTGCCAGGGAACACCTCCGGATCACTCCCGTCTCCCGGTGTGCCTTCCGATTTGTCGAGCAGCCCGATCTTCTTCCCTTGGCCATTTGCCAATGCATTCGGATTTGGCTCATGCGTGTTTTTATTTTTGTAGTGCCCGTAGGCGTAAGCATTACCATTACCATTACCATTACCATTACCATTGCCATTGCCATTCCCATTTCCGTTGCCATTCCCGTTCCCGTTGCCATTTCCGTATGCGTTGCCGTTTCCTTTACCATTTGCGTTTCCATTTCCAGTATTGGCGTTATTGCAATCCGCGACCGTTACGTTTGAATTTTCATTGCCATTGCCTTTTCCGTTCCCGTTACCATTACCGTTCCCGTTGCCATTATTGTTGCCGTTGACTTTGCCATTCCCATTCCTATTCCCGTTCCCGTTGCCATTATTATTGCCGTTGACTTTGCCATTGCCATTTCCAAGGCCGTTGGCTTTGTCATTAGCTTCTGCATAATGATTATCGGGTTCTTGACTATCTACTGGGGTGTCTCCCTGGAGGTTGCCCTCTGACGAACTGTGAGCAGATTGGTTGGATACTTCTTGTTTCGAACCCGGCTTAAGATCGTTAAAGGTACGCTGCTCACGGTAAACTTTCCGCCCGAATGCATCATAGGCATACTTAACATGCCGACCATCTTCGTACTCCACGGACGTTAACAAGTTCATAGCGTTATATTGATAGATGACATCACCGGCTGGGTCTGTCATACCGACTTGGTTCCCGTTCAGATCGTACCAGTATTGAATGTCGCCAGCCTGAACGAGCCGATCGGCCTCATCATACAAATAGTCTGTTGTATTTCCGTCGTATGTGGCACTTAAACGGTTCCCAACTGCATCATACGTATATTGTGCATGTGAATAACGTGCCGATAGATACGATGGAGTCCGATCAATGAGCATCTTTGGACTAGCTTGGCTCAGTGCTGGAGCGATAGATTCGCTCGTAGTTACAATATCTTCTTCGCTTTCGATAATATTGCTTTCGTTTATATTGCTGTCGTTAATATTGCCGTCTCCCGTATTTTGGGGCAAGCAAGGCAATAGGAGTGCTTCGATTTTGCCGCCTCCGTTTCCTTGATCGTTGCCTTTGCTATTGCCATTTCCATTTCCTTTGCCGTTGCCGTTACCATTGCCGTTGCCGTTGCCGTTGCCGTTACCGTTACCGTTTCCGTCATCATTACCGTTTCCGTTTTCGTTACCGTTTCCGTTACCATTTCCGTTACCGTTACCGTTCCCGTTGCCGTCGCCATTACCGTTACCGTTACCATTACCATTTCCATTGCCATTCCCGCCTGGAGGAGAAACCTGAATCGATGGCGTCTTTGGCATCGGCTGCCGGATTGACGCCGCGCTGCCCACCATACGCTCAGCTGTTGTTTGACTTGCAACAGGCTGCGAATACTTCGCATCCACCAAGCGGTTTAATTCGTCATAAGCATACGTCCAGGATGACCCATCCGCCTCCGTTTCGCTTACGCGATTCCCTGCCGTATCGTAATCATAATCATACGAAGAAATTGTGCCGCTGCTATTTGTACTCGCGATACGGGTTAGCAGACCGTCTTGATCGTACGTCATCCTCGTTTGTGAGTCATTCGGAAATTTGCGCGTTCTTTCACGGCCAAGAGCGTCGTATTCGAACGACGTCCTGCGCCCTTCCGGATCCGTTACGCTTGTCATAAGATTGCGACTATCGTATTCGTACGTCGTCATCCGATCTTCGCTATTCAGAAGGGATGTCATGTTGCCATTCGGATCATACGTATAGCGAATCCACTTGTCCAAGCCGCCGCGGAATTGAGCAGTCAACCGACCAACTGCGTCATATTCAAATCGTTCGCTGCCAGATAAAGATGAAATATTGGTTAGCCGGCCCGCTGCATCATACTGATACGACCATGTATCGTCCGGCATCGTTTGGCTAGCCAATTCGCCTTTGAGTGTATAGCCGAACTGCGTGCTCTGACCGTTCGGATCGGTCATTCGTATCATTTGTCCAGCAGAGTCGTAATCGTAAAAGGTGGATTGACCGAGTGCGTTCGTTTCGGCTGTAACGAGCCCATCCAAACTGTAATTCCAGGAACGTCTATTTCCGTTCGCATCCGTCAATTGATCAAGCTGGCCACGCGCATTATAAGCGTATTGGGTAGTTCCGCCAAGTGCGTCGATGACGGAGGTAAGCTGATTGACCGCATCGTATTCATAAGTCGTGCGCTTACCCCTTGGGTCAATAACTGCAGTTACGTTGCCTGCTGCATCGTAATCGATCCTGGCATCCCGTCCCAGCGGAGATGTCTGCTTGATCATTCGATCCAGTTCATCGTAGACGTAGTGAGTTGTTTCCCCAAGCGCGTTAGTCGATGCGATCAGATTGCCATTCGCGTCGTAGCGCCATGTGCTTTCTGCGTTGGCCGGGTCGACGGCACGCACCATTCTGCCAAGATCATCGTAATCATAGGCAGACGAGTGACCAAGCGCATCCGTAAAGGAGATCAGGTTGCCTTCCTCATCATACACATAATGATTGACAGCCCCTAGCGGATCAATAGATTCTGCCAGTTGGCCCAAATCGTCATAGCTATATTGATAGCGCGAGCCGGCGGGATCCGTCGCTTCCGTAAGTCTGCCTGCAAGGTCGTAAATGTAGCTTGATTCGCCGCCCGCCGAATCCGTATACTGCACCACCCGGCCAAGCGCGTCATATTGCCATTCCTGGGTTCGCCCGAGCGGGTCGGCAGCACGAATGACTTGGCCCAACTCATCCGCTTCCCAAGTATATACTCCGCCTTCCGGTTGAGTCTGCCGGATCAAGACCCCTTCCGGGCTATAGGAATTGTTCACCATTCCACCGCCGGGAAGACGAATTCCCGACAGCCTATTCAAGCCATCATAAACATACTCCTGAGCGTTGCCGAGCGCATCGGTCTTCCTGGTCATATTGCCTGCAAGATCATAGCTGTAGTCGGCTTGATTGCCGTTTGGATCGACAGATGCAACAACACGACCGAACGGGTCGTACGCCCATCGCGATACACCGCTCAGTGCATCGATCATGGCGGTCATGTTTCCCGCAGCGTCATATTCCAGTTTCGTTGCATGTCCTAGCGGGTCCGTAATGGAAACAAGTCGGTCAAGCGCATCATATTGTTCAATGGTAACCGTAGCGTCCAGTGCTGTAATGCTGCGACGGTTATTTTCGTCATCATATTCAACCTTTGTCGCTTTGCCGCGACGATCAGCTAATTCAACCATCCGGCCAAGCTTGTCATATTTCAATTGACGGGAATGTCCGAGTGCATCCGTCACGGATGTCATTCGGCCTAACGCATCATAGGCAAACATCGTATCTGTTCCTAGCGCGCTTGTCACGCTTACCATACGGCCAAGACCGTCATACGTGTAACTTGTCTCTCCGCCAAGCGCATCAGCTTTCTTGACCATTTGGCCAACCGCGTCGTATTCGTAGTTTTCCTCATGGCCCAGCGCATCTGTTCGTGTGATTGGAAGTCCCCATGCATTGTAAGTAAACTTCGTTTGGAAACCGGAAGGTGACTGCGCTTCCAGCAAGTTGCCGAGTTTGTCATAAGTAAATAGGCGTTGTTGGCCCAGCGCATCCTGCATACTCGTCAGGCGTCCCAGTTGATCGTATTGATACTTGGTCTTCCGATCCAATGGGTCGATCGTCATCGATATACGGCCTAGCGCATCATATTCATACCGAGTAACGCCGCCATCAGCCGCTGTTTCGCTCTCAAGCTGTCCTGCTGCGTCGTAGCTCCAGTATGTCTCGTGACCAAGCATGTCTTTCATTGCCGACAGTTGACCAAGCGCATCATACGTGAACAATCTCATGTCACCGTAAGCATCGGTTATGGTCGTCGTCCTGCCCATTGCATCATATTCGAATTTCGTTATTTCTCCACGATGGTTCTGAAGCGCGACCAGATTGCCCATTACATCATAGCTGAGAGAAGTAGCTTGATTGAGCGGATTAACGGATTTCACAATCCGATCCATGCTATCGTATTCGTAGGATGTCGTATTGCCTAAGGCGTCTGTTGCAGATTCGAGCCGCCCAATCGCATCATACGAATATTTCGCGACGTTGCCGAGCGCGTCTTTTATGCGATTGCGGAGCCCTGATTGGTTATATGCGATTTCAATTGTTCGCCCCAGGGGATCAGTCACGCGTACAGGCAAATCCCGTTCGTCGTACTCGAATACGTATTCGCTGCCTGCCGCATCCGTATAGACGGTCTTTCCCTCAACGTTATCATATTCCCACGTTTGGAGATGATTCTCCGGATTGACCGTACGGATGATCCGATCCAACGCATCATACGCATAGGAATAGATGCCGCCAGCAGCATCGGCCATCGACAGAAGTCTTCCTGCGGCATCGTAGCTATAATTTGTCTTGCCGCCTAGCGCATCTGTAACGTCAACCAGGCGACCAAGCGCATCATAAGATAATTGCGTTATACTCTTACGCGCATCTAGCATTTCCACCACCCGGCCTTGCCCATCGTATGAATATTCAAGCGAATGGCCAAGCGTATCTGTAATCTTGGACGGTTTACCGTTTGCCGCATAGGCAACTTCCGTCGTACTGCCATCGCGGTTCGTGATTGTCGTCACGCGATTAGCCTCATCATACACGTACTGGATCTCGTTCCCGTCGGGAAAAACCGTCCTTTCCAACAGGCCCAATTCATTATAAGTATTCTCGACCTTGCTGCCGTCCGGCATCGTCTCCGTCAGACTCCGACCCGATGCATCATACGCATATTCACGCTCTCGCCCCAGCGGATCGACCGCCTTGACGACACGTCCCATCGAATCGTAAGTCAAATGCGTCGTCCGGTGTTGGTCGTCGGATACGGCAATGACGCGCCCCTGGTCATTGTACTCATACGTGACCGTCCCGCGAATATTCGTCATGGAGTCAGGCCCGAACACGCCATATGTATATGAAGTCATACGACCACGCGCATCCTTGACACTCGTAACTCGGCCGATTGCGTCTCGCTCAATCAGCGTTGTGCGTCCAGCGGGATCCGTCGTGGATATCAAATATCCCGCGGAATCGTAAGCATAGTCAGTCGTTCGATCAAGCACATCCGACGAGCGGGTCACGCGGCCAAACGCGTCGCGTTGCAGATGGATAACGCCGCCTGAGGCATTCCGAATCTCTATGAGTTGGCCATTGTTGTCATATTCATACGACGTCGTGTGCCCTTGTCCGATCTCTACCGTCGATACCAAACCATCGCGATCATAAGACGTGCGAATCACAGGACCGCCCGGCAAACTTTCTTCCGTCAATCGCCCATTGGCGTCATACGCATATAGAGTCGTGTTTCCCGCCGCATCCGTCTTTTGCACAATATTGCCTGCTTCGTCATAATGG
>JAEWAQ010000063.1 GCA_023391635.1 Bacillota bacterium
GTCCTGCGGCGCGAGCCGCAGGACAACCCTGATTTGCTGGAGTTCGTTCCTGGTGGTTACTACAAGCTCGACCAACCGTAACGCACCAACGCAATCCCGACTGTAAACTCCCTCTGTTCAAGCTGGAAGAAAGTTGTTATACTTTCGGGTAAGCGGTTACCCTGCGTAACCGCCGCAACTGATAAGGGGGAATCATTCGATGCTTGTGCGCATGAAAGAGCTGTTGCAGGAGGCGGCGGAGGCGAATCATGCCATCCCGGCTTTCAACGTATTCGGCTACGAGGACGCGATTGCCGCGGTCCGGGCGGCAGAGGAGCTGGACGCTCCCGTCATTCTGGCTACGAACCCGGGGGCCGTGCAGCATATGCCGATCCCATACTTGGCGCCTCTGCTCGTTCAGATCGCGCGGGATGCCAAAGTGCCCGTCGTTGTTCACTTGGACCACGGCAAGTCCCTTGATTACGCGGCGATGGCGATCGCGCATGGGTACACGTCGGTCATGTTCGACGGGTCGCAGCTGCCGCTGGAAGAGAACATCCGGTTGACGCGGGAAGTGGTCGAGTTGGCAGCCAAGCAGGGGATCACGACGGAAGCCGAGATCGGTTCGGTCGGCTACAGCGATCCTTCGATGAATATGAAGCATGAATATTCCGATCCGGATGAAGTGAAACGGTTCGTGGCAGAAACAGGCATCGACGCCGTGGCCGTATCCATTGGCACGGTCCATCGCATGGAGGAGCAAGGCGCGAACATCGATTACGACCTGCTTGAGCGGATCGAAGCCAGGGTGCGGACGCCCCTCGTGCTGCATGGTTCTACGGGCGTGCGCGACGAGGATTTGCGCAGGCTTGCGGCAACGCGAATCGCGAAGGTCAATATCGGAACGGCGCTTCGCATGGCGTTCGGCCGTACGATGAGGCAAGAGATGGAGAACAATCCGAGCGAATTCGACCGCATTCGCTTGTTCCAGCAGCCGATGGAAGCCGTCAAGCAGGCGGCGCTTCGCAAGTTCGAGGTACTGGGCTGGGCGCGGGGATCAACGTGAATAAGAAGTTCTGTAAAGCCAGGTTTGGCTAATTATGTTATAATAAGAGCCAAACTTGTGTCGAAATTCGGAGGAGACGTATGGCCACCATCTACGACATCGCCAAAGCGGCGAATGTCTCGATCGCTACCGTATCGAAAGTGATGAACCAGAACGGCAGGATCAGCGATAAGACGCGCAAACGCATCATGGATATTATGCAGGAGATGAATTACCAGCCAAGCGTCGTCGCGTCTGCGCTCACGAAGAAGCGGACGTATACGATCGGATTGCTGATTCCGGATCTGGCGAACCCCTTCTTCGCGGAGATTGCCAGAAGCGTGGAAGACAGGGCGCAGGAGCTCGGCTTCAACTTGGTCATCTGCAATACGGACAACAACGTGGAGAAGGAAGAACGTTACATCGGGCTACTCAAGCAGAAGGGCGCCGACGGCATCATCATGGCGACAGGCGCGCACAACAACGCGATCGTGAAAAAGCTGCTGCAGCAGAATCAGACGATCGCCGTCATCGCGCGCGACATGCCTTCACTGGCGGTGGACGCGGTGCTCGTAGACGACTATTTGGGCGGTTATTTGGCGGCGAATCATCTGATAGAATTGGGGCATCGTCAAATTGCCGTCATCGCGGAGAGCATGGAAGTTATGAGCAGCAGGGAAAGGGTGCGCGGATGCCGTCAAGCGATGGAAGAGGCGGGCTTTGCGCTGGACGACCGATGGGTGCGGGTTAGCGCCTTCCACGTGCAGGATGGGAAAGCGACCGCAGGCATTTTGCTGGATGAACCGAATGCGCCCAGAGCGATCTTCGCCTGCAACGACCTGCTCGCGATCGGCGTCATTCAGGCTGCTCGCGAACGCGGAATGAACGTGCCCCGCGATCTGTCCGTCGTCGGCTTCGACAATACGATTCTGGCCACGATCATCGATCCGCCGCTCACGACGATCGCCCAACCGATTCAGGAATTGGGCAAACAAGTCGTCGATTTGATTTCCAAAAGCATCAGCGGCGAGGCGACGAGCAAACAGCGGTTTGTCCTGCTGCCCGAGCTGATCGTACGAGGATCGACCAGCGAAAGTCGGCACGAGGGCGGTTAATATTCGCTTGGCATACCGATGCAGCAAACCAATGTTTATCTTGAAACCGACAACCGCCTTCCTGAAGGTGGTTTTTTTTATGTTCTTCAAATGATGCGTAAGTGTCAAATGAAAATACCATTTTGCTGCAGAGTGGCTTGATTTACTTGGCCTACCCGCAGCTGCGCGGCTCGCTCTTGCATAATTTGTTGCAATGTCCGGGGAAAATATACAGGAAAGGGATGATTTCGGGGGACTGCCAATGGCAGAGAGACTTGCGGTCGTACTCCTGCTGTTCGCCTTCGCGGTCGGCGTCCAGCGTGGCGAATTTCGGCGAATGAGCGCCAAAGACAAATTCGGCATGGCCGTGTTGCTGGTGCCGCTGACTTATCTGATCGTTGTTTTCGTGCTGCAAACAGATTGGCCTGGTTGGTCCGACCTGCTGCGCCTGATGTTCGGACCACCTTCCAAGCGCATCGTCGGCATGCTGAAAGGGGTCGTATGAACAAAGAAACGATTTCGGACAGTCAACTGGCGGCCTTGATCATCTCGACCGTCGTCGGTTCGGGAATCGTCTATATCCCGAATCCGTTGACTGCGATCGCCCGGCATCATGCATGGATGTCCATAATTGCCGCCTGCTTGTTCGGTTGGGCCGTGCTTGGTTGCCTCATCTTCATGCATCGTCGCATGCAAGGCGAAGCGTCCTTTTACCGTCATGCCCGCAGGACGGTCGGCCGCCCGCTGGCAGTCGCGGTCGCCCTCATTCTCATCGGCTTGCTGTTGTTCGCCATTCCGGCGATCGTCGCGGGCATCGCGAACTTCTTTACCGGCGTCATGATGAAGGAAACGCCGTCTTACGTATTCAGCGCCTCCAGCCTGATCGTATCTGCGCTTACCGTCCGGGCGGGACTTGAAGTGATGGCCAGAATGTTCGTGCTGCTGGCAGGTATCATGCTCGCGGTTTCCCTGGCGGTCTTGTTGCTGGCGACCCCCGGTTATCACCCTGAATTTCTGATGCCGTTAGCTCCACAGAGCGTCAAACCGTTGCTGCACGCTTTTCTCGTCGCGGCCGGATTTCCTTTCGGCGAAGTGCTGCTGTTCTGCGTGCTTCTTCCTTACGTTAATGCCGCGGGCCCCGGGAACATCGTCAGGAAGCTGCTCGGAGCCTACACGATTGCCGGCGCGATGCTGACGCTGTCTGTTTTGTGCACGATTCTCGCGTTCGGACCGGCAGCAGGCAGCTTCCAGTACTCGCTCTACAGGCTGGCTAGCGAAATTCAGATCGCCGAGATCGTTCAGCGCATCGAATCGGTGATCGGCATCGCCATGATTCTCGGTTCGTATTTGAAGGCGACGGTCTACCTGTACATTCTCAACGTTCTCGTGGCGGAATGTCTCGGCTTGTCGGACAAGCGGTTGTCCGTGTTCCCGCTCATGCTGATCTGCATCTTTCTGTCGCTGACCATGTTCGACAATCCTGCCGATTTCTATACGCAGGTGTATGTCATATGGCCTTTCATGGTTGTCGCGGTCGGTTGTTCGGTTATCTTGGCCTTGACGGTGGCCACATGGGCTAAAAATCGGCATGCGGGCAAGGAGGGGAGATCATGAGCGGCAGGCAATCCGAACAAAGGCAAGAATGCGAAATCTCGCGCGATCTTGAAGGCAATCTGGATTGGGCGATGCAGCAATTCGACCGCTGCCAGGATATTGTAATTGACCGGGTCGGACTCGGAGAAGAACTGGACGCGGCCGCCTTTGTGCTTTATTGCGATTCCTTGATCGAAGAGAGCCGGAACGCCGTCATCCGCTCGACGATCCGGGACATGATCGACATCGAAGGCGCCGATCTCGGCACGATGCCCGCAGAGAGGATCATTCGCCATTTCGAGGGGCATGGACCGGCGGCGCATCCGTCGTCGATCGTCCGACGCTTGAACGATGCCGAAATGCAGGTGTGGCAGGGCTGCGTGGTGTTGTTCGTCGCCGGATGGGATTGTGCGGTCGGCTTCAAAGCCCCAAGCTTCAGCAAGCGGCAGGTTACCGAACCGGTCAACGAGCCGGCGGTGCAGGGGCCGCGCGAAGGCACCGTCGAACTGCTGGGCATGAATCTGGGCATGCTGCGCCAACGTGTTCGGACATCGCGATTGAAGATTGAATACCTGGCGGCGGGAGAAGTGCTGAAGTCGAAAGTCGCTTACGTCTATCTGGAAGAGACCGTCAATCCGGACATGCTGGCGGAATTTCGGCGCCGTATCGCGGGTATCCCCCCGCAAGAAATCATGGATACTTCATTCGTTGAGAATTGGATCGAGGATCGGGTATGGTCGCCGTTTCCGCAGTTTCGATATACGGAACGAACCGATACGGCGACTGCTGCCTTGATGGACGGCAAAATATTGGTGCTGGTCGACAATTCCCCGATGATTCTCATTTGTCCCACTTATTTGGTGGACTTCTTCGGTACGAGCGAAGACTATTACGTACGCACCTGGTACTCGATCATGATTCGGCAAATCCGGATGCTGGCCTTCGTCATTGCGCTGACGCTGCCCAGCATCTATATCGCGCTGTCGACGTTCCATCCCGAGTTGATTCCGAGCGTGCTTCTGATCGCCATCCTCAACTCGAGAGAGGGCATCCCGTTCCCGGCGTTCCTCGAAGCCCTCATGATGGAGATCACGTTCGAGCTGCTCCGCGAGGCCGGAATCCGGCTGCCCAGACCGGTCGGTCCCGCCGTCAGCATCGTGGGCGCGCTTGTCATCGGGCAAGCGGCGATTTCGGCCAAGATGGCCTCCCCGATCATGGTTATTGTCGTCGCACTGACCGGCATCGCTTCATTCGCCATTCCCCACTACGACCTGGCGATGGCCCTGCGCGTCCTCAGGTTCCCTTTGATGGTGGCGGCCGGCACGCTCGGAGGGTATGGGCTGATGCTGTCTTTCATCCTTATTCTGCTCCATCTGACCAGCCTCCGCTCGTTGGGAGAGCCGTATTTGTCATCGCTGGCTCCGTTCAAATGGCGGGATATGCGCGATATTTTCGTGCGTCTTCCGATTCGAACGCTTCTCCAGTCGCCGCGCAACCGCAGGCTGCACCGGATCGGTCCGTCGCGCAGCGGAGGACGGGATGAGGGGGCGCCATGATGCGGCTTGCCGCAATCCTGCTGCTGTCACTCGCGATTCTTCCGCTGGCCGGCTGCTGGAGTGCCATGGAATTGACTGAGCTCGGCTTCGTGCAAGCCGCGGCCATCGATCTGGCGGACGACGGCGCGGTCGAGTTGACCGTGCAAATTTACAAACCGGGCTCGCAAGGAGAACAGAGCCAACAGAGCAATGCCCAATCTTCTTACATTAACGTCAGCACAACCTCGACAACGATTCTGGGAGCGACCGGGGATATCATGCTCAAGTTGGGCAGGAAGCCGCAATGGAGCCACATGTCCGCGCTGCTGATCAGCGACGAATTGGCCCGAACGCGCAACATCGGGCAGTATTTGGACTTCTTCTCCCGCAGGAACGAGCCGAGAGGGTCGGTGTCCGTGCTCGTCACGGGCGGCAAAGCGCAGGATTATTTGCGACTGAAGCCGTTCATAGAAGGCACAATCGGGCAGCAGCTGCGAAGCATCGAATCGATTTCCTCCCGGTACGTCGGCAAGACGGACGAAGTTTCCCTGACCGACTTGATCATTCGGTCGAAATCCGAGGTCCCTCTATCGGCCGTGCCTTACTACGCGTTCCAGGAGTCCGGCGAATCCGCCGCAGCCATTACCGGCATGGCCGTCATCCGATTCCCGGAGGGTGTCATGACGGGGATAGTTCCGGCAGCTGACACGCCGTATTATTTAATTCTGACCAACCGCTACAAGCAGGGCAATCTTGATCTTCCTTGTCCGGGCAAGCCCGGCAAGTCTGACTCCCTTATGATCACCAAGTCGTCCGTCAAGCTCCGTCCCGCAATTAACGAGAGCAACGTTCGATTCAATATTTCGGTTCAATTGGAAGTCTATCTGGGGGAATTGACTTGCGGACAGGCGATTACCGAAGCGGATATCGACCGGTTCGTTCGGCGGGCCGAGAGCAAACTGGCGGCCCGGTTCGACGATACCGTCGAACAGCTTCAGGAACGGAAAGCCGACATTCTCGGCATCGGCCTGAAGCTGTCCCGCGAACATCCGCGGATCTGGAAGAAGCTGCGCGGCGACTGGCCTGACCAGTTCGCGGGAATGGACTTGAATATCCGTGTGAAGGTGAAGGTGCTTTCGACGGGAAGCGACGTCGGCGAACCGTTCGATCGGCGCTAGGTCAGCGCGTCACGGCATGTCCAAAGAAGCGTTGCAGGTCATGCTTCGGCGGAATTCCCGCGGAGAACATCCGTTGATGCGTTTGAAGACGTTGTAAAATTGGGCGGGTGTCGTAAAACCGCACGACCGCCCAATGATTTCATTATTCCAATTTTCGATCAGCAACAGCTTTTCGGCTTCCCGAATGCGCCTTGCATGCACGTAATCGATGAAGCTCATGCCGACGTAATGCTTGAATGATTTCATGAAATGATGGTAGCTGACATTGACAAGCGGCAGCATGTCCCGAATTCGCAAAGGCTCGGCGAGATGGTGCTCGATGTAATCCAGCACGTTTTTCATGCGATGCTGCAAGTTTTCCGTTTCCTGGGAGCCGTGCCTTACGATCTGCATCAGCAGCAAGCGTACGCAGCCGCTCACAGCCAGTTCGAATCCGTTCAGACGCCGCGTAGTTTCCTCCAGGATCGTCCCTATAAGTGCGAACGATTCCCTCCTTACCGTTCCGTTTTCATAGATCGCATTATGACGGCTTAGCGGGTGCGGCCGCTCGGACAGAATGGGGGAATAGAGTCCCGGCGATACATCCAGCATCGATTGCAGATTCAATTGCAGCACGATGTAGCGAACGTAGGAAATCTTGTAAGTCCGGTGAGGTTCGCATGAACCCAGCACCAGGACAGAACCGGGGGACAACTCATATTGCTCGCGCGCGGTCTCCACGATCATCGATCCTTCCAGAATGGCCAGAAATTCCGCCTCATCGTGATCATGCCACACGTTCCAGCCGTCCGGGCATCGGGGAGTGGATTCATGGACGATTTCCCAAACTTTCAAGGGCAGCCACTGCGCGAGATAATCGACCGATTCGTGGATCATCGTTTTTCCCATGTTACCGCCATTCCTTTCCCCATGAAGCGCGGATTGCGTGTCCAGGCGTTCCGGTCAAGGCTTCCCCGCAACACAATCGAATAGATATTTAACGATTCCGTATATATATAATGCCTGCATGCGGTCGCTATACTTAAGATATCATAGGTTCGAAGAGGGTGCTCGCATGAATGAATACATCGGCAGTCATGATTTGAGGCTTTCCGACTGGGGGCCGTATACCAAGAAATACATCGGCATCTCGCATATTCCGGATCGTTCCAGGGGCGTGCGGTTCGACCTTGGCGTATTCCCGGGATTGTACCGCAGGAAAATCGACGTGCCGAACGCGCTGTGGGAATCCGGCTATCATCCGTGGGAAGCGCTGCCGGACTTGTCCTATTACAGCCACCGCCACGAACTGGAATGGAAGGATCGGGTGTACGCGGACATTTCCTTTACGGCCCTGTCCGATCGGGCAAGGCTCGTCCGCGCGGAGTGCATAAACCGGACGGACATTCCGTACAATATCGTACTTCACTACATGGCTTCGATCCATTATCCCCAGCTTCGCGCGCACGGTCCGGTGCTGCAGGCGACGGAAGCGCATGTGCCGCCGCGCTCGGTCTGGGTCGATGCGTTGGACTATGAGGAGCTATCATTCGCGAGGCAGCGGCCGTCCGATAGACTCGTCTACGACGGATATGCCAGAGGTGAAGCCAGAATTCAGCATTTTACCCGCGGTTCAGGGCTAGCGACTGGATTCGGGCAGGACGAGGGGGATCGGGTCAGCTATCGCGTGCCGGTCAAAGAGCCTATGCGGGACGCCATTCTGCTGCTCCGTTACCGGATGGAAGCGGGCCATGCCGTGACGCTTCGGATGAAGGGGCTGCTGCAGGAAACGGCGACGTTAACGGGCGACGGGAAGATTCGACTGCAAAGCTTCAGGATCGGCGAGGTGGAAGAAGGAACGCATGCACTGACAATTGAATCGACGGGCGGCGGCGCGCTGGAGCTGGACGGCTTCGCGCTGGCGGAATACGCATGCGCCCGCGAAGTCCGGTTCGAACCGCTGCCGACGGGGACGGTTCCCAATCTGCGGCCAGGTCCCGTACCGGACAGCTTGATCTTGCAGTATGAAGGAGTGGATATGGCATACGGTCTGCTATGGGACGGCGCGCAGAGCGAGGTGCGCCAATATTATGCTTCCGAGCTGGACCGGTTCATGCGGTTCAAGGCGCACGATCACGTCCACGACGTATTGCGGGACGACGCTTGGGGGGAATGGCGGGATGGACGGGAAGGGCATTTCACGAACGTGTTCCAGCGGCCCATCGTGATCGGTCCCGATAGTACGCGCGTGCTTTACGGCATAGTTGTCTGCGGAACGCCCGATGAGGTGATAGACCAGCTCGCAGGCATGACTCTCCGCGAGAGCGAGCTCGAGGCGGCCGTGCAGGCCAAGCGAGCTGAGCTCGCTGCAGGCGGGTTGCTCCCATCCGGCGAATCGTACCGGTTCAGCCAGCGGCTGATGGCGGCGACCTTGCTGACCAACGTCGTATTTCCCGTGTACACGAAACGAACCTATATCAAGCACTACACGCCCGGCCGATGGTGGGATTCCTTGTACACATGGGACGCCGGGTTTATCGGGCTTGGCTTGGCGGAGCTGGACCCGGCCCGGGCTGCCGATTGCCTGAACGCTTACGTCACCGAGCCCGGGGACGATCAGACAGCTTTCATCCATCACGGCAGCATGGTGCCGGTGCAGCATTACTTGTACCAGGAACTGTGGAACAAGTCGCAGGACAAGGAGCAGCTCGCTTTCTTCTATCCGCGGCTGCGGCAGTATTATTTATTCTACAGCGGACAAGCGGCCGGCTCCACGACGGGCGTGCTGCAATCGAACCTGCTCAAGACGTGGGACTATTTCTACAATTCCGGCGGGTGGGACGATTATCCTCCGCAGGTGCACGTTCATCGCCAACGACTTCAGTCAATCGTTGCACCGGTCATCACGACGAGCCAAGCGATCCGGATTGCCAAAATACTCGTATTCGCGGCGCGGGAGCTGGGCGGTCATGAGGCAGACATCGCGGCGTACGAAGCGGACATCGCGGCATTCGGCGCGGCGGTGAACCGGCATGCCTGGGACGAAGAGACAGGATATTACGGTTACGTGGCGCACGATGACACCGGCAACCCCGTCGGGATCGTTCGCCACGAGAACGGCGACAACTTCAACAGAGGCCTTGACGGTACGTATCCGCTCGTCGCGGGCGCGTGCAACCCGGTTCGGGGCGAGAAGCTTCTGCGGCATCTGCGCGATCCCCGGAAGCTGTGGAGCCCGATCGGGCTCACGGCCGTGGATCAAAGCGCGCCGTATTACTCCAACGAAGGGTACTGGAACGGCACGGTGTGGATGGCGCATCAATGGTTCTACTGGAAAACGATGCTGGACTGCGGTCAAGCGGAAGACGCTTGGCGAATTGCCGTCACCGCGTTAGACTTATGGAAGAGGGAAGCTGCCGAAACCTATCACTGCTTCGAGCATTTCATCGTGGAATCCGGTCGAGGAGCCGGGTGGCATCAATTCGGGGGGTTATCCTCGCCAGTGCTCAATTGGCATGCCGCCTACTTCCGGATGGGACGGGTCACGGCCGGCTTCGATGTCTGGATGGGAACCCGGCGCTTCAACGAGGATTATTCGCGAGCAGAGCTGGCATGGACGCACAGGCCGAACGACATGGATAGCGCATACACCGTCCTCGTTTGCATGAATCCCGCTTATGCGTATACGGTAACCGAAGGCGTGGACATCGTGCCCTGCTCGCGAAGACATGACGGATTGCTTGAACTGCACCTGGAAGCGGGCCGCGGCGACAGGAAAGTAACGATCAGACGAATGGAGCCTGACTGATTGATGCGTGCCCATCGATCGAACGGGAGGCGATCCGATTGTCCGGCATCCGAAAGTTCTTTCGACGAAGACAGACGTTCCTGCTCTATTTCGTGCTGCCATATATATTGATCCTATTCCTTCCCGTGCTGTTCGGTGGCATTATCTATTTCAAGTCCCTCGGCATCATCGAGAGCGAAATCGGCAGGGCGGACGACGCCATCTTGAAGCAGATTCAGCAGAGCGTCGACAGCAAGCTGCGGGATATCGAGCAGTTGGCCGTCAAGATCGAGCTGGATCCGAGAATCAAAGGGCTGCTGCACGTCACGAACGAGGACGACCCGATATACAGCTACAACAAATATTGGCTCCGCAACGAGTTCAAAACTTATATGCTGGCTGATGAATTCATCAGCCGATTCTATATTTATCTGCATCAGTCGGATCGGATATTGGCTTCGAACGGCGTGTTCAGCCCCGAGATCTATCATGACCGGTACTACAAGCAAGACAACATCGGCGAGGACAGGTGGCGGTCGCTTCTCTTGCGGCCTCCGTCCAAATCCTACAGCAAGGTCGGAGACGATATCGTATTCGCCAAGCCGCTTGTGCCGTACGCTTCGATCGATCCGGAAGACGCCATGGGGGCGATCGTATTCCATCTGAACATGGGCGATTGGGACCGCAAGGATACGATTCTGATCATGAATGCCGAGGATCGGCTGATGTTCTCTTCCGATCCCGGCCAATATGACAAGCCTATCGCCTATGAACAGCTCAATGAACGCGAAGCGGTGCGGCTTCGGTACGCCGGTCAGGACATGGTTGCCTATTCGATTCCTTCTGCCGTCGCAGATTGGAAATACGTCTCTCTCGTCCCGCATGAGCTGTTCATGCACAAAGCTTCGGACATCCGCAAGCTGACGATCGTCATTTTCGTATTCGTGTTGCTCATGGGCGGGTCTCTCGTATACTTCTTCTCCAGGAAAAACTATCGTCCGATCGTCCAACTGCTGCGGGTGATCGGCGGCAAGTCCGGGACGGTCCCGGCCTCCAGGACCAACGAATACAAGTATATCGAAGAAACGGTGTCCAGCATCGTGGCAGAGAACGCGCATATGGAGAAGAAGGTCGACCAGCAGCAGAACGCGCTGCGCGACTATTTTCTCATCCGTCTCATCCAGGGCAAGAGCAGCGGCCATATTTCCGCGGAAGATATGACGGATTCCTACAAGCAGCATTTCAAATCAGACGAGTTCGCCGTCATGCTGTTTCACCTGGAGGAAATGGCAAACGGGCGAGAAGAAGAGCTGATCGTCTTCATTACGAAGAATATCGCCTTGGACATCGTGCGGCAATACCATACCGGATTCGTCGTCGAGGTCGAGCCGTTCGTCGTATGCCTGGTCAATTTCCATCATACCGACAATGCCAGGCAGAAGAAGGAACTGCTCATGATTGCCGAGCAAGCGCAGCGGTTCATCGCTGGCAAATTCGGTGTTTCCTGCTCGATATCGATCAGCAGTTCCCATCGCTCGCTGGACAATATCAAAGCCGGATACCAGGAAGCGATCGACGCGATCGAATATAA
Organism: Bacillota bacterium; assembly: GCA_023391635.1. Lineage (GTDB taxonomy): Bacteria > Bacillota > Bacilli > Paenibacillales > Paenibacillaceae > Cohnella. The sequence continues at coordinate 11,782 of JAEWAQ010000063.1, forward strand.
GCTGCTCTTCGGCAGCGAGAGCATCATCCATTGCGAGGACATTCGGAACCGGACGCGGGAGGCGACGAGCCGGGACTTCTTCAAGTCCTGGGAGCAGCAATTCTCGAGTTACGTGAAGGCCGGCGATTTCCAGGGCGCCAAGCAGCTTATACGTGAACTGGTCGGGCATACGATCGACCGCGCGCATGTGCCTATCGATATTGTCAAGTGCAACATGTTCGGATTGATCAATACGGTCATTGCGACAGTCAGCGAGTACAACCTGATCGTGGAGAAAGATTTCCTTAACAAGCTGGACCCGATCGGGCGGCTCGTCTCTTGCCGAACGTTGCCGCAGCTGGAGAAAGAAATCTGTGAAATTCTCGATGAAATCGAAGCTTATGTGGCGTACAAGAATCAAGTCAACGCCAACAGCTTGAAGGACGACGCGATTGCGTTGATCGAAGCGCAGTACGGCAATCCGGACTTGAGCGTATCGATGATCGCCGACCAACTGCAGGTGAGCCTGCCTTACTTGTCCAAGTTTTTCAAGAGCCAGACGGGCGAAGGCGTGCTGGAGTACATTCAGAAAGTCCGGATGCAGAAGGCGCGGGAGCATATGGCGCAGCAGGATTTGAGCGTCAAGGAGCTGGCGGCGCTCGTTGGCTACACGAATCCGGGCACGTTTACAAGGCTGTTCAAGAAGAATGCGGGCGTTACCCCTGGCAAATTCAAGGGGTAGCGTTTTTTTTTCAGATATTAATTGTTTCTGTTGCACCTGGAATCGTTACGACTTAGGTGCAGCCGCTGGTCTGAGGGAGCGTTAATCGTGGCCATAGTAACGGTTTGTATGATTTTCCATACACGTGACTGCATTCGCGATGACTTTTTAGGGATTTTGTACGTATTTTTCATACATGTAAAGCATTTCGCATCGTTTCATTCGCTGTATTGTACGGATTTTCGTACAATACAGCAGCTCCATGCCGCTCTCGTGAGCACTTTGTATGGTATTTCATACAAGACTGTGTTGCTTCCCTTCACGCTAGGCCCATTCTATTGTTTGCAAATTTAAATTTTGAACGTCCCGCAAAAACTGCGCCACGACCGGCCCGGCACCGCCACGACGGGGGAAATAAAAATTGCCGCATCCGCAAAAAGTAAGCGTATACAGCCGGCGGCGACTTCTCCTACACTGGTTTCATAACGAGCGCTCGTTACCAGGGATCATCCAACCAAGGGAGGCCAGTTGCAAGATGAGAACAGTCGCAAAGCCAGTCAAGCTGATACCTGTCCTTATATTGGCGTTCATCGTCATGATGGCGGGATGCAGCAAATCTTCAACCGATTCGCCGGCCGGAAGCGGCGAAGCTTCTTCGTCCGGCTCGAGCCCCTCGGCGGCAAGCGGCGGCGAAGTGAACAAAGAACCGATCACGCTCACGATCTGGATGGCGGTGGAGGGCGGACAGCTCGACCATTACGCCAACGTCGGGGAAAGCCCGGTCGCCAAGGAACTGATGAAGCGGACCGGCGTCAATCTGAAGTTCATTCATCCGCCGGCAGGGCAGGAGAAGGAACAGTTCAACCTGATGGTCGCCACCCAGGATTTGCCGGACATCGTCATGGGTTACTTCGACGAATACAAGGGCGGGGCGGGGCAAGCCGTCAAGGACGGATTGCTGATCGATCCCAAAGAACTGATCGACCAGTACGCGCCGAATCTGAAGAAGATCCTGGATGCGGATCCGGATGTCGGCAAGCTGATGAGAAACGACGAAGGTCAATTCATCGGATTCGGGGCGCGCATCAGCAACGATGTCGCGCGGGGCAAAGGCATGCCGTATGCCGGACCGCTCGTCCGCAAGGATTTGCTGGACCAGGCCGGACTCGGCATCCCGGAAACAGTGGACGAATGGCACGATACGCTTAAAGCGCTCAAGGACAAATTTCCGGAGCTGGAAGCGCCGCTTGGCTGGTCGGACATGAGCGAAGCCGCCCACTTCCTGGCCAGCGCGTACGACGTGCCCGCCAAAGGATTTTACGTCGCGGATGGAGCCGTACGATACGCAAATATCCAGCCCAATTACAAGCAATACCTGGAAACGCTGAACCTATGGTACAAGGAAGGCTTGCTGCATAAGGACTTCGCGACGCACGAGTATACGGACAACATCCTGCCGATGCTGCAGAACGGCAAATTCGCGGCGGCGCCGATGCATCTGTACTGGTACGGCGCCATCCAGCCGGATCTTCCCGCTGCTTACGAATTCGCGGTTGCGCCGCTGCCGGTGCTGGAGAAAGGCCAGAAGCTGCATATCCGGGCCGACTCCGGCTGGGGCGTGCGGATGCAGAACGCGAAGTACATCACGACCAAGAACAAGCACCCGGAGGAAACGGTCAAGTTTCTGGATTACTTGTACTCGGACGAAGGCAAGATGCTGACGAACTGGGGGATCGAAGGTGAGTCCTACACGATCGTGAACGGAGAACCGGAGTTTACCGAGGCGTATACGAAGGACATCTCGAAAATGGGCTTCCTGTATACCCCCAACGTCCTGAAGCAGCGGATCGACAACCGCATGAATCTGATGCAGTACCAGCTGCCGCTGCAGCATGAAGCTTGGGATTTGTGGGGGGCGCAGGCCGACATTGCGCTGGCGCTGCCTCCGGGCCTCAGCTTTACCGCCGAAGAACAGGCCGAGAATACGAAAATCATGACCGACGTGAATACCTACAGCGACGAGATGTACTTGAAGTTCATCATGGGCGTGGAGCCGCTGGACAAATTCGACGACTACGTGAAGAAGATCGAAGCGTTCGGCATCGGCAGCGTCATCGAGAACTACAACGCGGCGCTGGAAAGATTGAAGCTCAGGTAAGCGGGCAACGCGGGTCGGGGGGATGGCGTCCGTCATTCCCCTTGCCGCCCTTGTCCGGGAAGGAGAAGCAGGATGCTGGCATCGCTGGTGAAGGATTGGTCGAAGCATAAATATTTGTATCTGATGGTCGTCCCCTTGGCTGCTTATTATGTCGTCTTTCACTACCTGCCGATGTACGGCGCGATCATCGCGTTCAAAGACTACAATCCCGGCACGGGCATCGCGGGCAGCCCGTGGGTTGGACTGCGCCACTTCGATGATTTCATCAACGGACCGTATTTCTGGCGGCTGATGAAGAACACGTTCCTACTCAGCTTCTACAGTCTCGTGTTCGGATTTCCGGCACCGATTCTGCTCGCGCTGCTGATCAACGAGCTGCGGGGCAACGTGTTGAAGAGATTCGTCCAGTCGATTACGTACTTGCCGCATTTCATCTCTGTCGTGGTCATTAGCGGGATCGTCATCGACATGACCAATTCGAACGGGTTGATCAATAACCTGATCGTTCTGTTCGGCGGCGAACGCTCGACGCTGACGACCGATCCCGGCTGGTTCCGGACGATCTATGTCGGTTCGTCCATCTGGACGGAGCTCGGCTGGGGCACGATCATTTATTTGGCCGCCTTGTCGACGGTGAATCCGCATCTGTATGAAGCTGCGGACATGGACGGGGCCGGCAGGCTGAAGAAAGCCTGTCACATCACGATTCCGGCGATCGCGCCGGTGATCGTCATCCTGTTGATCTTGCAAATGGGCAGATTGCTGTCCGTCGGATGGGAGAAGGTGCTGCTGCTGTACAACCCGCTCGTTTACGATACGGCGGATGTCATCGCGACATACGTGTACCGGCGCGGTCTCGAACAGGCGGATTACAGCTACAGCGCCGCGATCGGCTTGTTCAATTCGCTCATTAATTTCGCCCTTCTCTTCATCGCCAACAAGATCAGCCAAAAAACGAACGAAACGAGCCTGTGGTGAGGACAGCCATGAAAATGAAAACGGGGATTGGCGGCAAATTGTTCGACGGCTGCAACGTATTGTTCATGATCGCTCTGATGGTCGTGACGTTGTATCCGCTGCTGTACGTGTTGTTTGCTTCGTTCAGCGATCCGGTGCGCGTATCCGCCGAGCGCGGCATCCTGCTTTATCCGGTCGGTTTCACGCTGGACGGCTATGAGCTGGTGTTTCGCAATCCGAATATTTGGAACGGATTCAAAAACACGTTCCTCTATGTACTGGCCGGCACGGCGTTCAGCCTGGCAAGCACCGCGCTCGGGGCTTACACGCTGTCAAGGAAAGGGCTCATGTGGAACAAGATCCTCATGATCATGGTTGTTGTCACGATGTTTTTCAGCGGCGGGCTCATCCCGTTGTTTCTGGTCGTCAAATCGCTCGGCATGGTGAACACGTTATGGGCGGTTATCCTGCCCAACGCCGTCTCCGCCTACAATCTGATCGTCATGCGGACGTTCTTCCAGAACATTCCCGGCGAGCTGATCGAGTCGGCCAAAATCGACGGCGCCCACGACGCGACGGTCTTCCTGCGGATCGTGCTGCCGCTGTCTTGGGCGGTCGTGGCGGTTATCGGGCTGTTCTACGCGGTGTCCGAATGGAATTCCTGGTTTAACGCGAGCATCTTCCTGAGGGACCGGACGATGTACCCGCTGCAGCTGTTTCTGCGGGAAATTCTGGTGCAGAACAAGCTGGACTTCACCATGATCAGCAACGAAGAGATGGACGGCATGATGGCGAAGCAGTTGATCAAATACGCGGTCATTATCGTGTCTACCGTGCCGATTCTGATCGTCTACCCTTTCTTGCAGAAGTATTTCGTCAAAGGCGTCATGATCGGATCGTTGAAGGAGTGAAGTTTTGTGCCGCGCAAGCTGCTGTTCGATTTGCGGGTCAAGCAGGAAGACGGCAAGGTGCGCCTGTATTTCGGCAAGGCGACGCCCGCGTATTTGGCCGATCCGGAGAATCGGAAACCGCTGACCGTACGCATTTATCGCAAGGAAGAGCCGGATTTCCTATTCGGACGGGACTATCGGGAGTACTTCGACGGGATCGGCGCGGAAGATGCGAAGGTGATCTATGAAGGGCAATTGCCGGCGGCGGACGGCAGAATGTATACGTATACCGACGAGACGGCCCGTCTTGGCGCTGTCTATGCGTATTGGGTATCGGGCGGACCGGGGGACGTTCCGACGGGACCGGTGCCCGTGCGCGTGAGGGATGAGCAAATCTGGTGGCCCCTCGCGAAAACAACGGAATACATGGAGAGACTGGCCGCGGAATATCCGGAGCTGGTCTCCCTGAAGAGCTTCGGCCAAACGATGCGGGGGCGCGGCATCCGGGGGCTGTTCGCCGGCAACGTCCGCAACTGCATCGCCCTGGTTGGCCTCGTGCATGCGGGCGAGTCCGGTCCGGAACTGATCCTGCCCGCGGCCGAGCGCATCCTGAAGGAGGATTCCGGCTTGCTGCAGCGCGCGGGACTTGCGATTTTGCCCGCGGTCAACCTCGATATGCGCGAACTGCAGGTACAAGGCGACCCGACTTATCTGCGCACCAATTTCAACGGCGTGGACATTAACCGGAATTTTCCCGCCGACTGGGATACGATCGGCACGGATTATGGCCAGAATACGGCAAATCCCCATGTCAGCACGTATCGCGGGGAAGCGCCGGGCTCCGAACCGGAGACGCGCGCGCTGATGGCGTTCGTGAAGCAAGCCGCGCCGCACGGGGTGTTCTCGTTTCATTCGCTTGCGAGCATATGCGGCGACGCTTTCCTGGCTTCGAAATCGGCCATGCGCGATAGCGCCTATGCCGATGCATGCCGGACGCTGCTGGAACCGTATTCGCACGGGTTCTCGCTGGGAGAGCGCTACCGGCTTCAGCTCCGGTATGAATGCACCGCCGGCAGCTTGCCGAGTTGGCTGTACTTGAGCGGAAGACGGCCCGCTTTCGATCTGGAATGGGATGGTCGGGCGAGATCGCGCATCGCGCTCGCCGACCGGACGACGCGGGAACTGCTGGAGGAATATCAAACCCGGCATTATCACGGCATTCGGGAAACGCTGGCTTGGCTGCAGGGCGAAGCGGAGCCACTCGATGCTGCCGGGGCGGACGCAGGCGGTGGCAGCGATGAATAGGAAAGTGGTGATCGCCGACAGCAACTTCCGGAGCGACGATCCCGAGCGGGAAACGCTGCGGGAGACGGGGGCGCGGATCGAGCGCCATCAATGCCGGACCGAGGAGGAAGTGCTCGCGGCTGCCGCCGATGCGGACGCTCTGCTCGTGCAATTCGCGCCGATCACGCGCAAGGTGATCGAAGGGCTGCAGCGCTGTCGGATCATCGTACGCTACGGGATCGGGACAGACAACGTCGACGTGGCGGCGGCGTCGGCGGCCGGCATTCCCGTGTGCAACGTGCCTGACTATTGCCTCGATGAGGTGGCCGACCATACGGCGGCCTTCGTGCTGGCGCTGTCGCGCAAGCTGCTGCCCCTGCACCGGTCCGTAGAGAACGGGCTGTGGCAAGCCGAGATGCACGCGCGCCCGCTGCCGAAGCCGGAGCAATCGATCGTCGGGCTGGTCGGCATGGGCCGCATCGGAGAGCGCGTCGTCCGGAGGCTGCTGCCATTCGGCTTCCGCATCCGGGTGTACGATCCGTATTTGCCCGCCTCGCATCCGTTGCTCTCGCAAGCGAACGTAATGCGATTCGATGGGTTGGAAGCGTTGTGGGAGCAAGCGGATATCGTCTCCCTGCACGTTCCGCTGACGCCGCAGACGCGACATATCGTCGACGAGCGAAGCCTGGGGCGGATGAAGCCGACGGCCTTCCTCGTCAATTGCTCCAGGGGACAGCTGGTCGACAACGAAGCGCTGGCCCGCGCGCTCTCGGGGAACGTCATCGCCGGCGCCGCTCTGGACGTGTTCGAGGAGGAGCCGCTGCCGTCCGGCCATCCGCTCAGACGGTGCCAGAACCTGCTGATGACCCCGCACGCCGCCTATTATTCCGACGAAGCCTTCCTGGCGCTTCAGCGGCAGGCGGCCGAGGAAGTCGCGCGCGGGCTTCGCGGGGAGCCGCTGCGCTCCCGGGTCGACCGCTGACGAATCGAGGGTTGGACGGGCATGCTTATCGACAATCGACAGGTCGGAGAGTGCCATCAAGCCACAAGAGGAGAAGCTGCGCATGACGCAATGGGAGGACGTATTCTCGACGCCGGCGGACAATCCGCTCGTGCCGAAATTTCCGATCCGGTTCCGCCGGACGGAAATATTGACGGTCATTTACCGTACGGACCCGGACCGGATCAAGTCCGTCATTCCGGACGAACTGGAGAGAGTGAGCGATTACGCGATCGCCCATTTCTATCACATGAACGACGCCGAATGGTTCGGCGATTATTACGAATTCGCGCTGCAGGTCGAAGTGCGTCTGAAGGGAACGGATATCGCCGGCGCCTATTCGCCGTACTTGTATCTCGGACACGACGGCGCGGTGGCGGCCGGCAGGGAAATCTACGGGCAGCCCAAAAAATTCGGCAACCCCAGCCTGGCGTTCGTCGGCGACTTGATCGTCGGCAAGGTGGAGCGCAACGGCATCGACGTCATTACCGGGACGATGGGCTATAAGCAGCGTAGATCCAGCTTCGAGCAGTTGGTTGCCCGTATCCCCTTCACCCGGAACATCAATCTGAAGATCGTGCCGCACATCGACGGAACTCCCGCGATCAAGCAATTGACCGCCCGTACGTTCCAGGACGTCGAGGTTCACGAATGCTGGGAAGGTGCGGCGACGGTGGAATTGCGGCCGAACGCGCAAGCGCCGCTGTACCGGCTGCCGGTCGTCGAGATGCTGGAAGGCTTCTATTGGGTCGCCGATTTCACGCTGCCGTTCGGCGAAGTGATCCACGATTATTTGGCGCAGCGAAAATAGAGCGTAAAGGGGCGAAGGCGGTGGCACAGTGGCATTTCGACGGGCAAACGGTGGCGATCACGGGCGGCGGAGGCGGCATCGGCAGCCTCCTGGCCGAACGATTCGCCGCGTCCGGCGCGAACGTATATGTATGCGGCAGAAACGCAACGATCCGAGATATGGCGCATCAGCCTCGCATTCACGCAAGCGCGGTTGACGTGACGGATGCGCGGCAGGTGCAGGACTGGATCCGCGGCATCGCGGATGAGAGGCGGCGCGTGGACGTGTTGATCAATGCAGCCGGCATCTGCCCTGTCGTCACGATCGAAGAGACGGATCCCGAGCTGTGGGACCGGATCGTCGACGTCAACCTGAAAGGCACGTTCCTGCCGTCGCAGGCCGTCATTCCGCTGATGAAGCGGCAGGGCTTCGGCCGAATCGTCAACTTCAGCTCGATCGCCGCCTTCACCGGGGGAAGCATCGTCTCGGCGGCTTATGCGGCTGCCAAAGGCGGCGTCGTGTCGTTGACCAAGGCGATGGCTCATGCGTTGTCCCCAAGCGGGATCACCGTCAATTGCGTCGCGCCGGGGCCGGCCAGGACGGCGATGATCGCCGATTTCCCCCCGGAGCTGATGGGAAAGTTGACGGCGTCGACGCCGAACCGCCGCCTGGGCGAAGCGGAGGACGTCGCGCACGCCGTCCTGTTCCTGGCAGACCGGGACAGCTCGCATCTGACGGGGGCGACGATCGACGTCAACGGCGGCTTGCATATGAGATGAACGGAAATGGAGCGGCTGACGCATGATCATAACGGAACTGGAAGCGTTCCAAGTGGCGATACCGCTTCCGCAGCCGATCTCCGTGTCGAATAGGACGATCGCGGAGCGGGATTTCGTTCTTGTGCGCATCCGCACGGACGAAGGGTTGGAAGGCTGCGGATACGGCCTGGCTCGCGGCGGGCTGGTCGCGGAGAGCATTCGGCATCACCTTGCGCCTGTGCTGGCAGGCCAAGATCCGCTCGCCACGGAATCGCTATGGCAGGAAATGTACGGGAGCACGCGGTATTTGGGCCGCAAAGGCTTGCTGATGCGGGCGATCAGCGCGGTGGACATCGCGTTGTGGGACTTGAAGGGCAAGGCGGCAGGCATGCCCTTGTGGCGGCTGCTTGGCGGCTCGAGCCCCCATGTGCCGGCGATTGCGGCAGGCGGCTATTACCGCGACGGGACGAGTCTTGCCGACGTGGAAAGCGAATACGCGGCGTATCGGGAGCAAGGCTATCAAGAGGCCAAGATGATGGTCGGCCGATTGCCGATCGAGGCGGATATGGAACGGATCGCCGCGGCGAGGCGGGGTCTCGGAGAATGGATCCCGCTCATGCTGGATTTCGGCGGGCTGCTGCCCGATGCCAAGGCGGCACTGGCTTGGGTGAACCGATTATCGTCCTATCCGATCGCCTTCATCGAGGATCCGTTCATGCCCGACGATACGCTTGCGCTGGAGCAGTTGGCTCGGTCGAGTCTCATTCCGATTGCCGCGGGAGAAGAGGAGAGCGGGCGATGGACGTTTCGGGAGCTGCTGCAGCGCAGCGCCGTGGACGTATTGCGGCACGATGCGACGGTCGCGGGCGGCATTTCGGAATGGCTGAAGATCGGGCATCTGGCGCTTGCCTACAACAAGACGATGCTGCCGCACTGGTTTCCGGAAATCCATATCCATCTGGCCGCCGCCATGCCTTCGACGATCGGTGTGGAATTCATCCCGGAATCGTCGGGCGTCATGAACTTCCACCTGCTCACGAATCGTGGCTTATGCGTGAAGGACGGCTTTGCGGAGGCGCCGAACGCTGCGGGGCTCGGCATCGAATGGCGGGAAGAAGCGATAAGCGAATACAGAAGATAGGAGCGGATGCTGATGGAGATGCGCGGCAAAGTGGCGGTCGTGACCGGCGGCGCCCAGGGCATCGGTGAAGCGGTCGTGCGGCGGCTCGCCGCGGCAGGCGCCGTCGCGGTTATCGCCGATTACCGGCTGGAAGCGGCCGAAGCTTGCGCTTCCCGCGCGGCTTCGTTGTCTGGGGCGGCGGTGGAAGTACGGCACGTTGACGTAGCGGATTCAGCCAGTGTCCGCGAGTTGATGCAAGGAATTCACCAAGCGCATGGCCGGCTGGACATCCTGGTCAACAATGCCGGCGTGCAGTTGAACAAGGCATCGCTGGAGCTGACGGACGAAGAGTGGGACCGGATGATCGCGGTCAACCTGGACGGACCGTTCCGCTGCGCTCGCGAAGCCGGCCGTTTCATGGCCGCGCAGGGCGGCGGCGCGATCGTCAGCATCTCCTCCGTCGCCGAGAAGTTCGGCTTGCCGCGGCGGCTGCCATATTGCGTCGCCAAAGCCGGCGTATCCTCGATGACCCGCGTGCTCGCGGCAGAATGGGCGGAGTTGGGCATACGGGTGAATGCGGTCGCGCCGGGATATGTATGGACGGACTTGAATCGGCACGCCATGAAGCAAGGCTATATCCGGCAGGAGGACATCGAAGGCCAAATTCCGCAGCGCCGGCTCGCCGAGCCGGCGGAAATCGCGGAGGCCGTGCTGTATCTATGCTCGGAGGCCGCCGGTTACGTGACGGGACAGACGTTGTTTGTCGACGGCGGCTATTCGGCAGCGAAATAATCGGAGAGGAGAGCGGCCGGACATGAACGCGAATCGGAACGTACAAGGAAATGCGAACAGAAGCGGGGAGCCGGGATTGCCCGCGATATGGCGCGAATCCAGAGTCAACGGCTACTGCTCTGTCGTGGGCGAGAACGAATTTTTGCGAGTCGAAGCGGTACCTTCCCGCGGCAGCAAAATCGTCTCCTTGCGCAACAAGCAATCGGGGAAGGAATGGGTTTATCGCAACGATCGTCCGTGGCACCCCCTGCGATACGGCATGGATTGGGGGGGCGGAGACCGGATGGGCTGGGACGAGATGTTTCCCACGATCCTGCCCTGCCTGTGCCCGGACCGGCCTTGGGAGCATGCCAGTTACCCGGATCATGGCGAAGTCTGGCCACTCCCCTGGCAATGCGAGATCGGCGATCGCGACGTTCGGATGCGGGTGTACGGCGTCCAGGTTCCTTACAGACTGGACAAAACATGCCGGCTGGAAGGGCAAGATTTGATCATCGAATATGAACTGACCAATCCGACGCCATTTCCGATTTCCTATTTGTGGGCCGCTCATTTCCTGCTCGACGTGGAGCCCGGCACCCGGCTGATCACCGAACCGGGTCTCGATTCCGTGATTTATTATTATTCGCACATGGGGCGTCTCGGCCGCATGAACGATCGCTTGAGCTATCCCGCGGCAAGCAAGGACGGCGCGACCGTCATGCTGGACGAGACGGAACCGAAGCTGGACCGGGCCGCCGAGAAATATTGGTTCGAGCGGGAGTTGACGCAAGGATACGCAGGCGTCGTGACCCCGCAAGGCGGGAAGCTGATGTACAGATTCGCGCCGGAGGATGTGCCCTATTTGGCGGTCTGGGCCAACTATGGGGCGTTCTGGGGGGAGTACAACTTCGCGTTCGAGCCGGCGACGGGATTCCTAGACGACGTGTCGATCGCGAAGAAGCTTGGGCGGGTACGACAGGTGGAAGCTTACGCATCGCGCCGTTGGACATTGACCATCACCGTTCAGTAACGGCAAGCTCACAATCCACCTCGGTAAGGAGGAATCGTACCATGGGCAAATTGTCAGGCATGGTCGCAGTCGTGACCGGCGCCGGTACCGGCATCGGCCGAGGCATCGCCGGATCGCTCGCCGGTCACGGCGCCGCCGTGTATATCGCTTCGCATACGCGCGATACGGGGGAGGAGGCGGCCGCAAGCATTCGGGAGCAGGGCGGCAAAGCCGCATGGGTGTACGCGGACGTGTCCCGCACCGATAGCGTGCAAGCGTTAATGAATCATATCGGAAGCAAGGAAGGTCGGCTGGACCACTTATGCAACAATGCCGGCGTGGAACTGTTCAAGTCGCTGGACGACACGAGCGAAGAAGACTTCGATTTCGTGATCGGCACCGATCTGAAGGGCGTCTTCCTGATGTGCAAATACGCGCTTCCCCTGCTGCGACGTTCAAGCAATGCCAGCATCGTCAACATTTCATCTGTACACGCGGCTTCCACCATTCCCGGCATCTCCGCATACGCCGCGGCCAAAGGCGGAGTCAACGCCATGACCAGAAGTTTCGCGCAGGAACTGGGTCCGCAAGGCATCCGCGTCAACTCCGTATGTCCCGGCTTTATCGCGACTCCGATATGGGACCGCTTCCTGGCCGCGCAGCCGGACCCGGAGCGGGTCGATCGCGAGACGAAACAACTGCACGCCGTTCGGCGCATCGGGCTGCCGCAGGACGTGGCGGAGATGGTCGCTTATCTCGCTTCCGTCGATGCAGGCTTCGTGTCGGGCAGCACGTTGTTCGTCGATGGCGGATTGACATCCAGATTGTATTAGGGAGGCGAATGGAATGGAAGTCGTACCCGGCATTCTGCAGCATCATGTCGACCTCGGGTCGAGAGACTTGTTTCTGTATTCCGTGCACGGGGATCGTCGGCATCTGCTGATCGATACCGGATTGGCATCTTCGCCGGAGCTGGCGATCGAGCCGGATTTGCGCCGGCACGGCTTGCGGTTGGCGGACGTCGATACGGTGATCCTCACCCATGCCGATGCCGACCATATCGGCGGCAATGAGGCCGTTGCCGAGACTGCGGCCCATGCGCGATTTTACTGCCATGAGCAGGATAGGGCGCTCGTCGAGCACCCGGACGCACTTCTGTACGACCGCTACGATCAATTTCGCCGCGATCACGGCATCGCCTACGAGCCTGAAGTGATGGACGCACTGCGGGGCATGCTGCCGGATCGACTGCCTGCCGTTCATCTGGGATTGACGGGGGGAGAGACGGTTCCGTACGGCCCGGACCGGGCCTTGTCCGTCCTGCATACACCCGGCCACACGCAGGGCCATGTCTCCTTGTACGATGCCGCAGGCAAGCTGGCGTTCATCGGGGACTCCGTGCTGCGGCACGGGACCGTCGCCTGCACCGGGGAGCTGATCGCGCCTCCGACTTATTTGAACGTCGACGCGTATTTGGGTTCGATCCGGCTGCTGCGGTCGCTTCCGCTCGATTACATGTGCACTTGCCATTTCGGCGTTCTGAAAGGCAGCGGCATTGCGCGATTCCTGGACGATAGCGATCAATTCGTGGCTCGCTTCGAGCAAGTGCTGCTCGGCATTCTGGCACATTCTTCGGCAGTCTGGACGATGAAGGCGCTGCTGGCGGAATTGACGCCGGTTTATCCCGAATATGCGTTTCCCGTCGATTTCGCTTACCCGGTATATGCGCATATGAACAAACTGGCGGAGCAAGGGATATATGCAGTAACAGAGACGGATCAAGGCACGGGGTGGATAATCAACGACGGCCCGGGCGCTCCGTTTGCAGGGGCGAAGACAACTCGATAGGGGAGGAGGAGGCACATGTTCAGTTTTCCCGCGATTCGCAAGGCGATCCTCTCCGCCCCGCAGCGTCGGCCGCAGTTTCCTTACGGAGAACCGATTACGGATACGCGAATGGCCGAATTGCGCCAATCGCCGCATCTGCAACCGATTCTGCAGGAGGCGAGGGAGGAGGCGCGTCGTGCGTCGACGGCGCCGATCCCGGATCTGACCTTCGCGCAGTTCCATACGTTTGAATCGGCAGGCACGCGGGTGGAGTTCGAAAGGCCGTATTTCGAGCGCCGCGGCCGGCTGGTTGCCTTGACGCTGGTTCTGGTCGTGGATCGTTCGGACGAATACGTTCGGGATTTGGAAAACTTAATCTGGGAAATCTGCAACGAGTACACTTGGTGTTTGCCGGCATGCCTTCCGGGAGGGCTTGAAGCATGCGAGGCCGACCGGGTGCCGCCCGAACAGACGGTGGACCTGTTCGCGGCGGAAACGTCGCATGCGCTGGCAGAGGCGTTGTTCTTGCTGGGCGACCGCCTGAACCGGTGGATCCATTACCGGGTCCGCCGCGAAATCGAGCGGCGCGTGTTCCGGCCGCTCTTCCACGATCCGGTTCATTTCGATTGGGAATCGAGCGTATCCAATTGGGCGTCTGTCTGCGCCGGCGCGGTTGGCATGTCCGCCCTCTTGCTGGAGGATGACCGGGAACGGCTGAGCGGCATCGTCGAACGGGTCATTCGCTGCATGGGAAGTTTTCTCGAAGGTTACGGTGATGACGGCGCTTGCGCGGAAGGCATCTCGTATTGGCAGTACGGGTTCGGCTATTACGTTTATTTCAGCGACATGCTCTATCAATTTACGGCCGGGGAACTGGACATGCTGGCCGGCGACAAGCTCCGGCAGATCGCCGAATTCCCTTGCAAGATTCAATTGTCGGGAACGGTCTTCTTGAATTATTCGGATGCGGTCAGTCATTGCGAGTTGAACACCGGCCTCGTATCCCGGCTCGTATCCCGGCTCAAGACCGCGGTGCCGGAGATGCCCGGGTTGCCTTCGTTGCATGCCGACCATTGTTACCGCTGGCCCGCATTGACGAGAAACTTGTTCTGGACCGATCCCGCTCTGCTGCGCAAGCCTCTCGAGGACGGAACGTTCTATTTTCCCCACATCGGATGCGTGGCGGACCGCCGCCGTGTCGCGGACAAGACGATCGCCTTCTTCGCCAAGGGCGGACACAACGCTGAGCCGCACAACCATAACGATCTCGGACATTTCATCCTTCATGCGGGGGGAGAAAGCCTATTGGTCGACTTGGGCATGGGCGTCTATACGCGGGACTATTTCGGTTCCGACCGATACCATCTGCTGCACACATCGTCGGAAGGCCATTCCGTACCGGTAATCAACGGATGTCCGCAGCATGCCGGCTGGAAGCGCAGGGCGGAAGTGATTCGCTACAGAAACGAAGGCGGCGATTTGCATTTCTCGTTGGACCTTACGCGAGCTTACGACGACGCAACGCTGACCCGATACGAGCGCGCCTTTCACTGGAGCCATGGTACAGGGCAGGATATGACGGCATGTCTGGCATTGACGGATGCGTTCTCGTTCTCGGACCAGCCGGAATTTCTGGAGCAGCGATTCATCAGCCTGCACGAGCCTTGCGCGGACGACGGCCAAGTGATATGGAAGGGAGAACGGGGCAAAGTCGCCATGGCGTTCGATCCGATGCAGTATAGGGCCGAAGTGGAATCATTGCAGGATATTCAGGACAGCAAGGGAAACCCGTTAACCGTCTACCGCATGCGCTTGCATGCCTTGCAATTGCAAAGGCAGATGACCGGCGTGTTTACGTTCCGCTGCTCGGTCCTTGAATCGCCTTGAACGAGTGGGCGCGGCAGGGCGGACAATCGGCATGGAGAGCAATAGGAGTTTCCCGGGGAACCTGCGAACTCCTGCCGCCGCCATGCTTATCTGTGCGCCGAATATCGATTAGCCCGGCTGATACGGCGAATGACGGCAAGTTCGTCGTCAGTCAACGGCGGGATGTCGGCGGCCGCAAGATTATGCGAGAGTTGCTCCGGTGAGCTGGCGCCGGGGATGGCAACGGCGACGGCCGGCTCGGACAGCGAGAAGCGGATCGCAAGCTGCGACAGGCTTCTCCCTGGACGGATCAGCGGCTGAAGCTCTGCGCGTAATTGGCGGATTTCTTCGGCGCGGTAGTCCAAGTAGTCGCGTTCCACGGGTTTGTTCTCCGACAGAAGTCCGCCGGCCACAGGACCGCGCGCAATGACGCCGATGCCGCGGGCCAGTGCGACCGGCAGAATCTCTTCTTCCGCACGTCGATCCAGGATGCTGATCTGGTTCATAACGCTGACGATTCCGGAGCGCTTGGCGTATTCCCGCACGACATTCGGACGGATGGAAGAGATGCCGTAATGCCGGATCAGCCCTTGCCGTTTCAATTCCTCGAACGCCTCTATCGTCTCATCGATAGGATCGTCCAGCGTTCCACCGTGCAATTGGTACAGGTCGATATAATCGGTCTTCAGTCTGCGCAGACTGTCGTGAACGGCCGCCAAAATGTACTTCTTCGAAGCATCCCACACCCATCCTTCTTGTCCCGGAATGCGGCGATTGCCGACTTTGGTCGCGATGACGACCTTGTCTCGCCGACCTTGAACGGCCAGCCCCACCAATTCTTCGTTGCGGCCCGCATCGTACAGATCGGCCGTATCCAGCAGATTCACGCCGCGATCCAGCGCCCGATGAATCATCGATACCGCCTTCGTTTCCTCCGTGCCCAGCGACATGCAGCCCAGTCCGATCTCGCTCACCATGATGTCCGACGTGCCCAAACGGTTCATTTTCATCGATTCAGTCCTTCCTTTCTTCACAGGTTCCTTGTCCCAATAGTATCTCATAGGATCGCCCAAGAAATGAAGAGCGCGGTCGACAATCGCTTGATGCAAAGGTAAACTTAGGGTGGATGTCGTCGATTACGGAATCATTGCGTCACCGCGAATTAAAGGAACTTATTGACGCTCGGCACGGAGATTTACAGAAGCGAATAGGAGGCAGTCAGCATGAACAGACCGAAGGTATTGATCCCGCACAATCTGGAGCCGCGGGCTCGGGCCTACATAGCGGAGCATTGCGAGATCGTCGAGTTTCCGATGGGGCAGAAATTGGACCAGACGACCTTGTACGAGCTGGTGCGGAACGTGGAAGGAATGCTGCAATCGGGCGTGCGGATCGACGCCGATCTGCTGGCGCATGCGCCGGCACTTAAGATCGTGGCGAATTGCTCGGTGGGCTATAACAATTTCGATACGGCGGCGATGAAGGAACGCGGTGTGGCCGGGACGAATACGCCGTACGTCCTCGACGATACGGTGGCCGATCTCGTGCTTGCGCTGATGCTGACCGCCGCCAGGAGGGTGGCGGAGCTGGATCGCCGCGTGAAGGCCGGGGAGTGGGACCCTCATCTCAAGGGAGAAGCTGCTTTCGGCATCGACGTCCACCATGCGACGCTCGGCATTATCGGCATGGGTCGGATCGGGGAAGCAGTCGCGAAGAGGGCAAAGTTCGGCTTCGACATGAACATTGTGTATTCGAATCGCAGCCGCAGGCCGGAGGCGGAGCAGTCGTACGATGCACGCCATTTGCAGCTGGAGAATTTGCTGCGCGAAGCCGATTTCATCGTGCTCATGACGCCGCTTACGCCGCAGACGGAGCGGATGATTCGCCGGGAGCATTTTGCCATGATGAAGCGGACAGCGGTGTTCGTCAACGCGTCGCGCGGGCAGACGGTGGACGAGCAGGCGTTGATCGAAGCGCTGCGGGACGGAACGATCTACGCCGCCGGCCTCGACGTGTTCGAGAAAGAGCCGATCGATCCGGCGAATCCGCTTCTCACGTTGCCTAACGCGGTCACGGTGCCGCATATCGGATCGGCGACGCACAAGACGCGGGCCGATATGGCGATGGCGGCGGCACGGAACCTCGTGGCGGGCGTCACCGGACAGACGCCGCCGGACATCGTTGCGGAATTGCGGAACTAAGTCGAGAATGAAGACCATCCGGTAAGGGCGTGGCGATAAACGGCTGCGATTAGCGTTATCAGGGTCCGGTATTAGTGACCTCTTGAATAACGTGTTGCCCGGGCAAACTCGGGCAGGCAAACGGCGGCAATCGTTACGCCCTAACTTTCTGTTCCCTCTATGTACGATGCCATCGCCCCGCCTGCGACGCGCCAGGCCCCTTCCCCGATGCCATTTCCGACGACCGCGCATCTGCTTGCAGTATGCGATTTGCGATTCATGCCTGCTTGTCCATACGATTCATTTCCAACTAAGATTGCCGATCGCAATAATATTCGAATACACTGAAAGAGGTTCAGGTGCCAGTATAGAATTATTTCGTATAGCAACAATGCGAGAGGGAGTGGACAATGAACGCGCGCATGAAAGCGGGGATCGTGTACGCGGTCGCCGCGGCAATGGTCTTCGCCAGTTG
Source organism: Bacillota bacterium (assembly GCA_023391635.1). GTDB lineage: Bacteria > Bacillota > Bacilli > Paenibacillales > Paenibacillaceae > Cohnella. The sequence goes on from JAEWAQ010000063.1 coordinate 29,570, forward strand.
GATCGGCAATGCGATCGTTTATCGTCACAACCAACTGCCGGAAGCGGGATTTCTGCAACACTATATCGAGGCGACGGATGGCGGAGGCTCATTCGAATTGTTGTATGTAGCGAATCGAAGCGATCCGCGCCGCATCGTCGGGGTGACGATCGACGGCTTGCCTTGGGTAAGGTTCCAGGTATCTTCCGGCGGGAATGAAATGCGGTACCAGCGAGTCCAAGAGGTAATGGCGATCATCGACTTGCAGCAGGGGCAGACGGACGAGGCGAAGGAAGAGCCGCTTATCATCCGGGAAGTTATGGTTTATTACAGCGATGGAACGTCCGAACGGAAGAATGTGGGGGAAATCCGGCTGTACAGGGAAGCGGCGCACGCGCATGCAGAGACGGAGGATGGCGGGAAATCGGATGCGGCTGCAAGCGCGGATGGAAACGAAGATCGAAATGCGGAAGCGGGAACGATCGCGGACTCGGACGCGTTGGAACGTCCCTTCTCTTTCCAATCCGGGGGTAGTTCCTCGGACGGCAACGGCTTCGGGTCCATCATGATCGACCGTCCGGTCACCTTGACGAATATCGACTCCGCTTGGCTGCCTGTATTGGGAGATGCCTTCGAATGGCAAGTTTCGGGCGGCAGCGAGCAGCTTGAACTTCCAACTGAACTCGATGCTCATCTGTCCTTGTCCCTCAAGTATCAATTCCGATTGGACGGTCATCCGGCACATGGCATGGACGTGTTCCAACTGATGATGAGAATGTCGTTCCAAGAACGTAACGAGCAAATGTGGGACTATAGCGTATTTGCTTCCTATAAACCGCAAATGACGGAGGCGCAAGTGCGCGCATACGTTCAGGGCAAGAGGAGGGAGCGCGCATGAGGCCGGCCTATTCCCGCATCGCTTGGGGGCTTGCGCTGGAGTTGATCGATTTTCGCATTCAAAGCTTCGATATTTTACCGGACGCGCTCGGTTACTTGCTCATTATGATCGGGCTTGCCGGTGTGAGGCCGCGCAACGGGAAGTTCATTGCGGGCTGGCTGGCTGCCGGCGCGCTGCTGCTCGAATCGCTGCCGCGATTGGTCGGGGGGCTGCCGATCTTGAATTTGCTTGAACCGCAAGCGCTGGATTTCTACGAACTGCTCATGATGGCGGGAATTGCGCTCGTGGAAATGATGATGTTATACGGGATATGCATCGGGATTCGGGAGCAGTCGTTATCGGAAGAGAGGCACGCCGGGCTAGCGCATTCTGCGTTGCGGACATGGCAGGCGGTGTTCGGATTCGGTGCGTCTATGCTGATCGCGCTCCCGTTCACACAGACAACGCAATGGAGCACAATGTTGCCGTGGACGTTCGTGCTCGGTCTTGGCTCCTTCATCGCCGGCTTGTGGGTCATCGCGCTCGTGCGCAGGGCGGGCAAACAAAACGATAAAGGCAGCGGAACGGAGGGGAAGGCTCGGGGAATGGATCAGGTGACAGTTAAGAATGAATTTGGCGAATGATCGGTATCGTATGACGAGGCTGACGAAGAAGGAGTGTAACCATGTCGTTCAATTTGGAAGAGGCGACGATTCGCGGCATGCAAGCTGCCATGGAGGCTGGAGAGCTGACCGCTCGCCAGCTCGTGATTCAGTATATGGAACGGATCGCCCGTTACGATCAATCGGGTATGAAACTCAATGCGGTGCTGGAGCTCAATCCCGATGCGGTTGCGATTGCGGAGCATCGGGACGCGGAGAGGGCGGCCGGCGAGTCGAGAGGCTTGCTGCATGGCATTCCGGTGCTGCTGAAGGACAATATTAATACCGGCGACAACATGCACACGAGCGCGGGATCGCTGGCGCTTGCCGATTCGTTCGCGCCGGAAGATGCTCGCCTCGTGAAGCTGCTGCGGGATGCAGGGGCAATTGTACTAGGCAAAACGAATATGACGGAGTGGGCCAACTTCATGACGGCGGGCATGCCTGCCGGCTACAGCTCCCGCGGCGGCCAGGTGCTGAATCCGTACGGGCCCGGCCGAATCCAGACCGGCGGCTCCAGTTCCGGATCGGCCGTCGCGGTCGCCGCCAATCTTTGCGCGGTCTCGGTCGGTACGGAGACGTCCGGTTCGATTCTGCATCCCGCGTACTTCAACTGCCTTGTCGGCATCAAGCCGACGCTCGGCTCGATCAGCCGCTCGGGCATTGTGCCCATTACCTATACGCAGGACACAGCCGGACCGATGGCGCGTACGGTGGAGGATGCGGCTGTGCTGTTCGGTGCGATGGTTGGCGTCGATCCGGCGGATGCCGCAACGCTGCCGTCGGGCGGGCGGACGCATGCGGACTACACTGTATTTCTGGATGCGGACGGGCTTCGCGGCGCAAGAATCGGGATCAATCGGGGCTACTGGAACGACTTCCGCAAGGCGGAGAAGGAATTGCTGGAGCAGGCGATCCAGACGCTGCGCGACGCGGGGGCGGTCGTCGTGGAAGGGGCGAACCTGCCGCATATCGCGGATCATTCAACCGTACTGATCAGCGAATTCAAGTCTGCGTTGAACCGTTATTTGGCGTCGCTTGGACCGCATGCGCCGGTAAAGACGCTGCACGACGTGATCGCGTTCAACAACAAGCATCCGGAGCGCGCGCTCAAGTACGGGCAGAAGCTGTTATTGCAGGCGGAGTATGAAACTTCCGGCAAGCTGACGGAGTCCGAATACATCCGTGATCGGTTGCGCGATTGGCGCGGGTCCCGCGAGGAAGGTATCGACCGGCTTATGGACGAGCACCGTTTGGATGCCTTGTTCTGCCCGGGTGTTACGGATTCTCCAGCCGTCTCCGGCTATCCGGCGATCATCGTTCCCGCCGGCCGCCGCCGCGACGGCATGCCCGTCGGCGTGACTTTTGCCGGGCGGGCTTACAGCGAGCCGGCGCTATTGCGCATCGCCTACGCTTTTGAGCAGCTCACCCGTGCCCGGGTTGGGCCCAAGCTGGCTCCATAAGGAGGGCAGAAGCGCCGGGACTACCTTGAACGCGCGGAGTTGGGAGCTTAGAGTACCTAGCGTCCGTTGAAGCTAGATAGGAGCGCGGAGATTGGAACTGAAAGTACCTAACGCCCGCCGAAGCTATCTGAACGCGTGGAGTTGGGAGCCAAAAGTACCTAACGCCCGTCGATTCAGGAAGCCTTACGGAGTGCCGGGTTCACCGGCATTCCCGCGTATGTCGGACAGCCGTTCTCGCAGCACCGATTCCACCTTGGACAGGTGTTGCTCCATGCGTTCCGCGGCTAACCGTTCTTCGCGCGCGGCGACTGCCTCCGCGATGCCTGCGTGTTCGTGCAGCAGCGCTTCGGCGGACCGGCGGTCGGCATAGAACCAGAGGGTCCGCGTATCCCGCATGCTGGTCTGCAGCCTGTCCGACAAGGAACGGGTCAGATCGATCAACAGCGGGTTGTGGGTGGATTCGGCAAGCAGCAAATGGAAAGCCGTATCGGCTTGCTCGCCTGCGATCTCGTCGGACAGCACCTGCTCCATGCGGCCGATGGCGGTTCGCAATGCGTCAGCGTCGGCTTCGGTCCGGTTGCGCGCTGCAAGCGATGCGTTGCCGGTCTCCAGCACCCGGCGCACTTCGATGAGCTGCAGCAGCGATTGCGCGTTCGCGATCCAATCGGACAGTGCAGCCTCTCCCGGCGCATCGGTGACGACGGCTTTGACATACGTTCCGCCGCCTTGGCGGATATCGAGCCAGCCCATCGCTTTAAGCGCGCTCAGCGCTTCGCGCACGGTAGATCGCCCGACGCCGAAACGCTCGGATAACTCGACGACGGAAGCCAGCTTGTCCCCCGGCTTCCGCACCCCGCTCTCAATTTCCTGCCGCAGTTCGCTGAGCACCCATTCGCTGCTTTTGAGCGGCCGCTTGTTCGCGTTCTCCACGATATCCCTCCTGCCAGTTCATGCGTAACTACATGATCAACTGCAAAATGTACATCTCTTTATGCGTTATTCAGCCGATTTGAAGCAATCAACTGCAAATCGTGAAGTTCATTTTTCCAAATGGAATCCGAAGAGTACCATAAGGCCAAAAGAGATGTAGAAAATGCATTTGTATGATTCCCCGCCGACGGATTCGTTTCATCAACTGCACGAAATGCAGCTCCCGATAGTCATTGCAAGTAGTGCAGCATATGAAACAAGCTGAATGTTGCGAAAAGCCCAAGCGTCATATGGGCCCCGATAGCCATCGCAATTGCCGCAGCACGAAACACTACAAACATTACAAATTATTGTACCTGTTTCAATTCGAATATGATATACTTTACGCAAATAAAGTCATCAGATGACCTGATCAATAGTGTGCACATGGCAGGATGATCACGAAAGGTCATAGGATCGACGAAGAAGGTGGAATCCGCTTGCTGAACGATACCGTGAAGAAAGAACTCGAAGCCGTCCTCGGCGTGGGAGGCGTCAAGGACGATCCCGAATCCTGCGTAACGCATTCCTATGACGGGACGCCGATGCTGCAATCGCTGCCGGACGCGGTCGTCTATCCCGAATCGACGGAGCAAGTGTCCGGCGTCATGAAGGTGCTGCACGCCCACAAGATCCCGCTCGTCAGTCGGGGCTCCGGCACGAATCTGTGCGGCGGCACCGTACCGCTGCAAGGCGGCGTCGTCATGGTCATGCACCGGATGAGCCGCATCCTCGAAGTGGATCTGGAGAACCTGACTGCCACGGTCCAGCCTGGCTTGAATACAAAACAGTTCGCGACTCACGTGGAATCGCTCGGTCTGTTCTATCCGCCGGACCCGAGCAGCATGGCGATCTCGACGATCGGCGGCAATATCGCGGAGAATTCCGGCGGGTTGCGAGGGCTGAAATACGGCACGACCAAAGATTATGTGCTCGGTCTGGAAGCGGTGCTGGCCGACGGCCGAATCATCCGCACCGGCGGCAAGCTGATGAAGGACGTGGCCGGCTACGATCTGACCAAGCTGCTCGTCGGCTCGGAAGGCACGCTCGCGATCATCACCGAGGCGACGCTGAAGCTCGTGCCTCCGCCGAAGGCGAAGAAGACGATGCTCGCCATGTACAAGGACCTGTACGGCGCCGCGCGCACCGTCTCCAAGATCATCGAGAACCGCATCATTCCCGCCACGCTGGAAATTCTCGATCGGCCGACGATCCGCGTCGTGGATGATTTTGCGAAGCTGGGGCTGCCGCACGACATGGAGGCGATTCTGCTGATCGAGCAGGATGGCGACCCGGAAGCGGTCGAGCGGGATATCGCCGTCATCGCCGACATCTGCCGCAGCGAAACGGCGGAGCGGACCGAGATCGCGGCGACGCCCGAGGAGGCGCTCAAGCTGTTGACGGCGCGCCGCAGCGCATTCACGGCGCTGGCCCGGCTGCGGCCGACGACGATTCTCGAAGACGCGACGGTGCCTCGCTCGAAGCTCGCCGACATGGTCATGGAGATCAATCGGATCGCGCAGAAGCATAACGTGACGATCTGTACGTTCGGCCATGCGGGCGACGGCAACTTGCATCCGACCGCGACGACCGATGCCCGCGATCAGGATGAGGTGCACCGGGTGGAGGAAGCGTTCGCGGAAATTTTCGAAGCGGCGATCCGTCTGGGGGGTACGATTACGGGCGAGCATGGCGTCGGCACGGTCAAGGCTCCGTACCTCGAGTGGAAGGTCGGGGAAGCCGGCATCGACATGATGAAAGGCGTCAAGGCGGCGTTCGATCCGCACGGGCTGCTCAATCCGGGCAAAGTGTTCGCCAAATCCGCGCGCAAGAGGGTGGTATTGCAGCATGGCTAAACTTCTGAATCCGGAACAGGAAACCTTGCAGTCGCAAACGGCGAAACAAATTGTGACTGGCTTGGCGAACGGCGCAACCGTAGGCGAGTCTGGATATCCATACGCAAGCGCACACGGCGCGCAGACCGGAGCGCCCGCGCTCGCCCGGGACGTCAAGCTCAATCCTCTGGCCGAGCGACTGCGTCTCACGCTGGATTACGATCAATTGACGAACTGCATGCGCTGCGGCTTCTGTCTGCCCGCCTGCCCGACATTCCGCGAGACCGGCGTCGAAGCGGAATCGCCTCGCGGCCGCATCGCTTTGATGAAGGCGGCGGCAGACGGCATCCTCGCGCCTGACCAGGCGTTTGCCACGCAGATGGACCATTGCCTCGGCTGCCGCGCATGCGAGCCGGCCTGTCCGGCAGACGTCAAATACGGCCGACTGATCGAACAAGCGCGAGATGCTGTCGAAGTGCATCGCGACGATCACCGCTGGTGGGTAAAGGCAGTGCGCCGGATCGCGTTCGAAGGCCTATTCCCGCATCCCAGGCGCATGCGCATCCTGGGCGGAGCGCTCAAGCTGTATCAGCGCAGCGGGCTGCGAGCACTGGCCCGAGGCATGGGCGCGCTCAAGCTGCTGCCGGAACACCTGGCCCGCATGGAAGCGATCATGCCCGATGCCTCCGGTCAAGGAGTCGTCGGCCGCGTCGGACAACACTTACCTGCGAACGGCGAGAAGATCGCCAAGGTCGGCCTGTTCCGCGGATGCATCATGGATATCCTGTTCACGGATACGAATGTCCATACGGCGGAGCTGCTGACGGAAGCCGGCTTCGAAGTCGTCATTCCGGACCAGCAGACTTGCTGCGGCGCCTTGCATGCGCATAGCGGGGAGACGATGCAAGCGAAGGCACTCGCGAAGCGCAACTTGAAGGCGTTCCGCGACGCGGGCGTCGACTGGATCGTCTCCAATGCCGGCGGCTGCGGCGCGCTGTTGATCGAGTACGATCATCTGATGCACGACGACCTCGAGTGGAAGGATGACGCCGCATGGTTCGCCAAGCGGGTGATCGATATTAGCCAACTGCTTGTCGAACACGGAAGATTGCCCAAGTTCAGCGTGCGACAAGGAACTGCGGCAATGAATACGGGAACGGCAACGGCAACCGAAACAGAAACAGAAACAGCAAGAACGGCAGACCGTCAGGTCACGATCACTTATCAGGATTCCTGCCACCTGCGCAACGTCATGCGTTCGTCCGATGCGCCGCGCAAGCTGATGCGGCAAGTGGAAGGCGCGACCTATATCGAGATGCCCGAATCGGACCGATGCTGCGGATCGGCAGGCATCTACAACTTGACGCAGCCCGAGATGTCCGGCGACATCCTGGACCATAAGATGGTTCACGCCAAGGGGACTGCCGCCTCCGTCATGCTGACCAGCAATCCGGGCTGCCTGCTGCAGATGAAAGCCGGCATCGCTAAGGAAGGCATCGAAGACCGAATGCAATCCGTGCACCTCGTCGATTTCCTGCATCGCAGCATGGTGCGCCAAAGCTAATAACAGAAGCCTTCGCAAGGGGTGAATTCAACTGTCGATTGGATGCCGGCAGTTGGATTCACCCCTTCACGAATCTTCCGAAATGCCGATATATGCTGTAGGCGGCTGCGCGTATGAATCCCGCCGTCTGGCGCATTCTGTAAGCAACGGGAGGGATGGCATCGTGAACCAAGACGATGGTGAATTAACCCTGCATACGGACAAATACCAGATCAACATGATGTACGCGCATTGGGCGCAGGGCACGTTGAATCAAAGAGCCGTATTCGAAGCGTATTTCCGCAAGCTGCCGTTCGGCAACGGCTATGCCGTCTTCGCAGGCCTGGAACGGATAGTCCATTACATCAAGGCGTTAAAATTCGGCGAAGAAGAGATCGCCTACTTGCGCACGCAGGAGGAAAGATATCCGGAAGCTTTCCTAGAAGAGCTGCGCCGCTTCAGATTCACAGGCGATCTCGATTGCGTCCCGGAAGGTACGCTTGTCTTCCCGAACGAGCCGCTGACCCGCGTGGAAGCCCGGGTGTTCGAAGCGCAGCTGATCGAGACGGCGATGCTCAACTTCATGAACTTCCAGACGCTGATTGCGACGAAAGCTTCGCGCATCAAACAAGTCGCACAGGAGGATATCTTGCTGGAATTCGGCACGCGTCGTGCGCAGGAGGCAGACGCCGCCATCTGGGGGGCGAGGGCAGCCTATATCGCCGGATTCCACGCGACCTCCAACATGCGGGCAGGCATGCGGTTCGGCATTCCGGTGCAAGGGACGCATTCGCATGCTTGGGTGCAAGCGCACGAATCGGAAGCGGAGGCATTCCGGGCATATGCCGAGGCGCTGCCGGGCCAGGTGACGCTGCTGGTGGACACCTACGATACGCTGCGCAGCGGAGTGCCGAACGCGATCGCGATCGCGCGGATGCTCGAAGCACAAGGTCACAAATTGAATGCGATCCGGCTGGACAGCGGCGACCTCGCGTACTTGTCCCAACAATCGCGCGCCATGCTGGACGACGCCGGGCTGTCCAACGTGAAGATCGTCGCCTCCGGCGATCTGGACGAGCATATCATTTTCAACCTCAAGGCGCAGGGCGCCAGAATCGACGTCTGGGGCGTAGGTACGCAGCTTATTACGGCAGCCGATCAGCCGGCGCTCGGCGGGGTGTATAAGCTGACGGCCGCCGGGAAAGACGGGCGCTTCGAGCCGGTCATCAAGCTGTCGGCCAATCCTGCGAAAGTGACCAATCCGGGGTACAAAGAGCCGTATCGCCTGATCAGTCGCAAGACCGGCAAGGCGGAAGCGGACTACCTGGCCTTGATGGAGGAGACGGATGTGCGCGCGGGGGAGCGGATTCGCGTCTTCGACCCCGTCCATCCGTATTTGTCTAAGCACCTGGACGATTACGAGGCGCAGCGGCTGCTGCAGCCCGTCTTCTCGCAGGGCGACCTGGTCTATGCGCTGCCCAAGCTAGCTGACATTCGCGCCCATCATGAGCGTCAACTGCGATTATTCTGGCCGGAATACTTGCGCAAGCTGAATCCCGAGACGTACCGTGTATCGCTTAGCGACAAACTGTGGCGATTGAAGGCGGACTTGATCGAGCGGTACCGGTTTGCGGGAGGAGGAGACACGGAACAGTTGAAGTAGTTGACAACCTTACCGATCGTCTCGATAATGATAAACATACTTAATGGTTGCTTATGTTTATCGTTTCGCGATCATAACGAAAGAAGGCATTATTCCCTGTGTCCAGACCAACCAATGTAAGGATGGTGACAGCAGGCCTCCTGGCCGCGCTGTTCATCGGTGCGCTCGACGTTACCGTCGTGGCGACGGCCATGCCCAAAATTACCGAAGAGCTGCACGGCATAAGCCTGATCAGCTGGGTTTTCTCGATTTACACGCTCACGACTTGCGTCACGACGCCGATCTTCGGCAAGCTGACGGACTTGTTCGGACGGAAAAAGGTGTTCGTCATCGGCGTTGTGCTGTTCGTGCTCGGTTCGATCCTGTGCGGGATGGCGACGTCAATGACTGCGCTCGTGCTGTTCCGGGCCGTGCAAGGGATTGGCGCGGGCGCGCTTAACCCGGTATGCTTCACGATCGTCGGCGACATCTTCCCCGGCGAGAAGCGCGCCCGGATGATGGGCGTGTTCGGTTCGGTCTGGTCCGTGGCGGGCTTGCTCGGCCCGCTCGTCGGCGGTTACTTCGTCGATCATATCGATTGGCGGTGGATTTTCTATATCAACGTGCCGATCGGCGCCATCGCGCTGATGCTCGTCGTACCGTTCCTGCACGAGAGCTTCGAACGGAAATCGAAGAAAATCGATTATCTCGGCGCGGCGTCGTTTACCATCGCCCTCTCCGTTCTTATGTATGCGCTGCTCAGCGGAGGCGTGGACTATGCCTGGGATTCGGCGGCCATCATCGGGCTGTTCGCGGCAGCCGCCCTGTTCCTGCTGCTGTTCCTATGGATTGAATCGCGCGCCGCCGAGCCGATGATGCCGCTGTCCATTTTCAAGATCCGGGTGCTGAACGTGGTGAATATCAGCGGATTTCTCGCCTTCAGCATTACGACGGGCATGACGATCTATGCCCCGATGTGGATCCAGTCGGTGCTCGGACATACGGCGACGAGCTCGGGCTACACCGTCATGCCGATGTCGCTGGCCTGGCCGCTGGCTTCGGTCATTGTCGGAAGAATCATGTACCGCGTCGGAATCAAAGCATCGGTCATATTCGGATCCGTCGTCGTGCTCGCCGGTTGCGGCTGGTTGGTCGCCTTGGACGTATCGTCCGCTTATGCGGCATGGGTCGGCGTGATGATCGTCTTCGGATTCGGCATGGGCTTCGTATCGACGCCGCAGACCGTTATCGTGCAATCGGTCGTGGGCTGGGAAATGCGCGGCGTCGCCAACGGATCGAATTCGCTCATGCGGTCGCTTGGGCAAACGGTCGGCGTGGCGGTGTTCGGTACGATTTTCAATCGTTATGTGACCAGCGATGCGCCGCCGGTAACCGATCTTGCGGCAGGCATGCACGCGATCTTTATTCTGCTCGGGATCATCGCGATCGCCAATCTGCTGTCGATGCTGTTCCTGCCGTCCCATAGCAAAGTAATGGCAGCGCAAAAATCGCATTGATCGGCATCGCGCGGGTTGTTCGTTTGATATCCGCCCGGCATAGTCATTAGTCCTATATGGACATGTTCCCTCGAACGCCCGGGAGCATGTCCTTTTTTCGATCATTCAGAATTTATAAATTTCACGCCTATTCATTTCTGAATGATCTTCGATAAAAACGACATTCTCTGTCCCGAAGGGGACGACGAAGTCGTTTTTACTTATATTCTCAGGTTGACTTGAGAGAAGGTCGGTGAGATAATGTACGCGCGTACATAATGGGAAATGGGTGATTCGGTGACAACACGCAAGGAGGTGGCCGAGCTCGCCGGCGTTTCCGAAGCGACCGTGTCGCGGGTACTCAACGGCGTAGGTCCGATCAAGGAGGCGACGCGGGCGAAAGTATTGTCGGCAGCGGAACGGCTCGGGTATCAGCCGAGTGCCGTCGCATCCAGCTTCGCGCGCGGCCGCAGCGGCAACCTGGGCGTGATCCTGCCGCATGTGCCGAAAGTGCATCTGTTCTCGACGTACTATTTTTCGGAAATATTAAGCGGGATCGGGCAAGCGGTGCATGAGAGAGGCTATGGCTTGCTGCTGCTCTTCCGGAATCCGGCGGAAGTATACGATTATCTGTCGCTGTACCGGACGCTGCGCGTCGATGCCTGCATCGTGCTCGGAGCCAGCTCGCTGCCCACGGAGACGGCGGGCATTCGTCAAGTGGCCGAAGCGGGATTGCCCTGCTGCGTGATGGACCAGCATTTTGCCGATATCCGGATCGGGACAGTCGCCGCGGATCATGTCCAGGGAGCGTACTTGGCGGTTCGCCATTTGATCGCCCAGGGACATCGACGGATCGGGTTCCTGAACGGATCGCCGCAATATTCCAACAGCTCGGACCGGCTGATCGGTTACCGCAAGGCGCTGGCGGAAGCGGGGATTGAGGCGGATGATTCGCTTCTGTATTCCGGAAACTACAGCTGGACGAGCGGCCACGCAGCCGCCGCATCCATCTACGCCGATCTTGCCGCCTGCAAGATCGATGCCTTGTTCGTGGCCAACGACCGGATGGCGATCGGATTGATGAAAGGGCTGCGAGACCGCGGCTGCACGCTGCCGGAAGACTTGCCGATCGTCGCATATGACGACTCCGATGCCGCGCGTCTGAGCGAGCCGTCGCTTACGACCGTACACGTTCCATTCTTCGAGATGGGGCGGCTGGCCGCAGTCCGGCTGCTGGAACAATTGACTGCGGCCAGTCAGGCATCCGAGCTTGGAATGGCGGCGGAATGGCTGGAGCCAAAGTTGGTCATTCGGCAATCTTGCCGCGCGCAAGACGGCGGAATCATGACGAGATAGGGAGGAAGCAAATTGTCTAAGGCGTTAATCGTATGGGGCGGCTGGAACGGTCATCAGCCGAAGGAAGTGGCAGCTATTTTCAAGGATGTGCTGGAACGCGAGCAGTTTGTAGTCGAGGTGTCCGACTCGCTGCAAGCCTTCGAGGATGCGGAGAATCTGCAGTCCCTCGATCTGATCGTGCCGGTATGGACGATGGACCGCATTGAGCAGGCGCTGGTCAACAATGTGTCTGCCGCGGTACAAGGCGGGGTCGGACTGGCCGGCTGTCATGGCGGCATGTGCGACGCTTTCCGCGAGAACGTAGACTGGCAATTCATGACGGGCGGCCAGTGGGTGGCGCATCCCGGCAATGACGGCGTCGAATATGTCGTGAACATCGTCAGTCAATCCAGCGCGCTCGTGGAAGGGATTGAAGATTTCGACGTGAAAAGCGAGCAGTATTACCTGCATGTCGATCCCGCGGTTGAGGTGCTCGCGACGACGCGGTTTCCGACCGTACCGGGCCCGCACTCGCTGAACAAGCCAGTTGACATGCCGGTCGTATGGACGAAGCGCTGGGGGATCGGCCGGGTGTATTACAATTCCCTTGGCCATCAGGCGAACATCGTAGAGATGCCTCAGGTGACGGAATTGATGCGCAGAGGCTTCCTCTGGGCCGCCAAGGGCAAGCAGCTTGCTCGCGAAGCGGGAGCGCGCGGGCAGGCGTATACGGGCATGGCGGACAATCAGCTGTAACAAGGATTCTTCACTATACTAGGCATGCGTAAAGGGGACAGGATCGCAATGGAGAAGCTTAAAGTAGGCATTATCGGAACCGGCAATATCAGCGGCATTTATTTTCAGAACGGGCAGAAGTACGAGTCGATGGAAGTCGTTGCTTGTGCCGATATCGACGTGGCACGCGCGAAAGAGAAGGCGGCTGAGCATGGCGTGCGCGGCTGCTCGGTAGACGAATTGCTCGCCGATCCGGAGGTCCAGATGGTCATCAATCTGACCGTCCCGCAGGCGCATGCCCCTGTCAGCATGAAAGCTCTGGAGGCAGGCAAGCACGCTTACTCCGAGAAGCCGGTGTCCGTCACGCGCGAGGAAGGCAAGCAACTGCTCGAGCTGGCCGAGCGCAAAGGACTGCGCGTCGGATGCGCGCCCGATACGTTCCTGGGCGGCGGCATTCAAACTTGCGTGAAGCTGATCGAGGACGGCTGGATCGGCACCCCGATCGGCGCGACCGCGTTCATGATGAGCGGCGGGCCGGAGAGCTGGCATCCGGCGCCCGAATTTTTCTACCAGGTCGGCGGCGGCCCGATGTTCGATATGGGTCCGTATTATTTGACGGCTATGGTTACGCTGCTGGGGCCGATCGCCCGCGTGACCGGTTCGGCGCGCATCTCCTATCCGGAGCGCACGATTACGAGCAAGCCGAAATACGGGCAAGTGTTGAAGGTGGAGACGCCTACGCATATTGCCGGCGTCATCGACTTCGTGGGCGGGCAAGTCGGCACGCTGCTCACGAGCTTCGACGTCAAGGGCGGCTCGCAGCTGCCGCGCATTGAAGTCTACGGCAGCCATGGCACGCTGATCGTACCGGATCCGAATACGTTCGGCGGGCCTGTCGTCGTCAAACGCGCAGGCTCGCAAGAGTGGAAGGAGATTCCGCTGACGCACGGCAACGCCGAGAACAGCCGCGGGATCGGCGCAGCCGACATGGCCAAGGCGATCATGACCGGCCGCAAGCATCGTGCGAACGGGGCAATGGCATTCCACGTATTGGAGGCGATGCACGGGTTCCATGACGCCTCCGCGCAAGGCAAGCACTACGTCATGCAAAGCACATGCGAGCGTCCGGCTCCGCTGCCGCTCGGGCTGCTCGATTACGAGCTGGACTAACGCCATTCCTGCACGCCAACCGCAAACGCCGCGAACTCGTGAACCGAGTCCGCGGCGTTTGCGCTAGCCGACGATTTCTTTGATTTTCAGCGAATCCGACTTGCTGAGGTCGATATATTCGCCGTCCACGACAATGAATGGGCTGGTCGGATAGTTCTGATTGACAAGCAGGATCTTGCCGCGCCGGTCGTCGGACAAGATGACGTCGCTGCCGATCTGCGCGGACATCAGCTGGTTGAGGAAGGTGAGGCCGATCGCGGAATCGAAGCGGCCTTGCACGATCTGTCGATGTATCTCCTGAATGACTTCATAGAAGGCGAACGCCGGACGGTGCGGCCGCTCGGAAGTCATGGCGACGTAGATGTCCGCGAGCGCGATGATTTTGCTGAGCGGATCGATCTCGCTGCCCTTCAGCCCGTTCGGGTAGCCGCTGCCGTCTTCGCGTTCATGATGCTGCAAGGCGACAAGCGCAACGCGGGGATCGACGTCCGATTCCCGCAGCAGATCATAGCCCAATCTGGCATGCTCTTTCATGATCTCCGTCTCGCCGTGCGAGAACCGTTCCGGCTTGTTTAGCAAATAGGATGGAAGCTTGACCGAGCCGATATCGTACAAGCTGGCCGCGGTCGCCAGCAGCGCCAGTTCCTGCTCGTCCAGGCGCAGCCACTTGCCCAGCATGGCGGACATGACGACAACGCCGATGCTTTGCTTGTAACGGAAATCCGCCATCGACTTGAGGTCCGTGAACAATTGGAAAAGGTTGCGCTTGCTCGCGGCTTCCTTGATGACGGGCAACACCTGCTCTTCCAATTCGGCGATCGGCACGGTGCCGTTGGTATGTACGTAATGCTCGATATCTTGCAGCCGGGCTTCCGTCCTTCTGACCAACGCGCCGGATTCGGCTTGCACTGCCTGCATGGAGGATTCGGATACCGGTTCGACCTTGATATCGTCAATATCGATGCTGAAGCTGTCCAATCGATCGATATGATCGCGGGTAAGCACGGCACCGTTAGGGATGAGCAATACGCCGTTGCGGTCCATGATCGGATGCATGACGCGCTTGCCGATAAGCTGTTCATAGGCGATGAGTGGCATAACGACCTCCAGGATAAGGTAGAGTAACCGGGTCGGCAAGCAGAAGTAAACGCTTTCCATAATGCGCTGAATGGGTAAATTCCCCAACTCGATTCAGGTCTGATTATAAGCGATTATGTCGATTTAGTCCATCTGCGGTTCTATTGTCGGTTCTTATACTTTCGTTTTTCGCTTCAAATTTTTTACTCGTCTTCCTTGCAATCGCGCAACTTCATCAGTTTCAATACGTTACACCATGCAGCAACTATTTTTAACGGACGAAGAGAGCGTGGAAACCGATGATCAAACGAACGGTAAAGCTGCTGCTGGCCGCATCGCTTGGTGTGGGCGGGATCATGACCGTCCATCCTGTGCCTGTGCGGGCGGAAGCGGCGATGGATGCCCCGATCGGCAGCACCGCGCAAGTCATCGATCGCGCCTATGCGCTTCATCTCATCCCAGAGGGCGCGAAGCCTTCCGCCAAGCTGGATGGCGACAAATGGGACATCGCCTTTGCATCGGATGCGAAGGACGAATATGGTTTGCCTCTGCATGTTGGCGAAATTGCTCTGAGTGCGATTGACGGGAAGTTGTTGAGGTATTCGGCCAGCTTTAAATCGACTTTCAGGGGGCAGCCCGGCGACGATCCCAATGACGAAAGCCTCATGGCCTTTACAGTCGAAGAAGCTCAAGCGATCGCGGCCAAGTTCGTCGAACAGCAAGACTGGCAGCTTGACGATGACTGGATGTTCGATCCGTATCCCGTTGCAGGGAGAGAAACGAGGTTCGAAGTTAAACGATTCCCCAACATTCGCTTCGCCCGATCGCATGACGGCATCCGCGATAGCCAGGATAGCGTTGTCGTAAAGGTGGATCGCATGACGGGAGAAATCGATTCGTTTTACGTAAAGTGGGAAGCGCGTGCCTACAGTCCGAATACGGCAGGCGAGGCAGCATGGATCGACGTTTCTGCAGCGGGTGAAATCTTTTACAATACCATCCAACCCTTCCTCAAGTGGCAAGCGCTGATAGACCCGGATCGTCCGAGGCTTGTCTATGCGCTCCATTCTGAATATCTCATGACGCCTGACGGCAAATTTCCGAAGGAATACCAGTGGGAGAATCCTCCGTTCGCGGAGAAAATCAAGCCTGCCTACTCCGGCGATTTGGCGAAGACAAGGCTGCTGTCCATGTACGATCTCACGACCGAGTATGCGGACGGCAAGCTTGCTTACAAACTAAGACTCAAGCCGGAGATTGCATTTTTCGACGACGGCCTTCATCCTGTTCTGGATGCCAATACGGGCGAATGGCTTGATTTCTTGAATCGACCGATCGAAGAGCCGTTTCCCCTCGCGGGCGACTGGCTGGTACAGTCGGCGCCGGCCGGGAAGATCGATTATGCCGCGGCGGTCGTTTGGGATAACGAGCTGCTGCGATTGCAGGATGAGCCGATCACCGAGGATGACTATACGCTCGTTCCGTTTCGGGAGCTGCTGGAGAAATTGGGAGCCCTAATCGCATGGGATCCTGTCGCAAGGAAAGTAACAGCCGGCAAGGACGGCACTTGGATCGAGCTGACCGTCGATTCCGATTCGGTCCTCATCAATGGTGAAGAGAAGAAGCTGGAAGCGCCGGCCCGCATCCGGAACGGACGAACCTATGTCCCGGCACGGCTCGTGCTGGAGACGTTCGGCGCGAAGGTCGGCTGGAATCCCGAATCCAGACTGGTGCTCGTATCAACCGCGGTCAGCCTGCCCGCGCTATCTCCGGAGGAGCTGAAGCGGCATCGTTTCCAAGCCCAGCTCGATTGGGAGAATAAGGCGCGCCGGCATAACTAGCCAAAGCGCTGCATGTTGTGGTATTCTAACGGATGACAACAGAACAAGAAATCCGGGAATGCCTTCAGGGCTCGCCCGGGAGAGGTTCGCGAACTCCCTCGATAAAAAACTAAGATCAGCGATCCGGCGCAGCCGATTCGCTCTCTGTCGTGCGCATGCCCGGGCAGTTGACGAAGTCAACGACCGGAGGCGTGCGCAAGCGGAGGGCAGACGGCGCCTTGGATCGTCTGCTTGTCGATGTTCATGCGAATCTCGTTCTTGTTCACGCCGGCGGCTCCAGACAGCCGCAGCGACAAGGAGGAGATTTTTTCATGTTCCAATCCGGGCGCTCCGCCCAAGAGACAGCTCACATTACGCACTTGGGCAGCCAAGGCACCCAGTATCCGTTCGATTACGCGCCGGGTTTGCTGGAGACGTTCGACAACAAGCATCCGGGCCGCGATTATTTCGTCAAATTCAACTGCCCCGAGTTCACCAGCCTGTGTCCGATTACCGGCCAGCCCGATTTCGCGACGATTTACATCTCCTACATTCCGGACATCCTCATGGTGGAGAGCAAGTCTCTTAAGTTGTACTTGTTCAGCTTCCGCAACCACGGCGATTTCCACGAGGACTGCATGAACATCATCATGAACGACCTGATCGCCCTGATGGAACCTCGTTATATCGAAGTGTGGGGCAAGTTCACGCCGCGAGGCGGCATCTCCATCGACCCGTACTGCAATTGGGGGCGTCCCGGCACGAAGTACGAAGAGATGGCGGCGCACCGTCTGATGAATCATGATTTGTATCCGGAGAAAGTGGATAACCGATAAGGAATGGGAACAGGAGAGGGGACTTCATGATGAAAATGGCGCTGATTGCGCTCTACTTGCTGGCCATCGTGCTGGCGAACGTGGTGACGGCGGGCCTGGATCCGGTCGTGTGGGGGAAACTGATCATCCCCGCGGGCTCTTTCTTGATCGGCGCAACGTTCATCCTCCGCGACCTGGTGCAGCGGGCGATCGGCCGTCCGCGCACGTATGCGGCGATCGGTACGGCGATGCTGCTGTCGGCCGCGAGCTCTTACGCGCTCGGAGATACGCTCTGGATTACGGCTGCGTCGGCGGTCACGTTTCTCTGTTCCGAGACGGCAGATACGGAAATCTACACGCGGTTGCGGTTGTCGCTGTCCCTGCGCGTCTTGTACAGCGGGATCGTCGGCGGCGTCATCGATAGTGCGATCTTCGTCGTGATCGGCCTGTCGCCGCTCGGGGCGGGCTTCCTGCCTTGGAGCTTGGTTGGTTATGCGATCGCCGGACAGATTCTGGTTAAGGTCGCCATGCAGGGTGTCGGCGCGCTGGCCATACACTTCCTGCCGAAGCGGGAGTCGACCGTTGCCGCGTAAGGTGGTGGCATTCAGCGGGTAATGAAGCTGCCCCATACCGACCGGCGGATTTCCGATGCGGTCTTCCCGGTCGCTTGCTTGAGCAGTCGAGCGAGATGGTGTGAAGTTTTGAAGCCGCTCAGGTGGGCGATCTCGGTCACGGTGAGCCCGGTGCTCGTCAATAGCTCAGTGGCACGCTGGATTCGAATACGCCACAGGTATTGGATAGGCGTTATCCGTTCATATCGCCGGTAGAGACGAACGAGATGTTCCGGGGAAACGTCGGCTTGCCCGGCGATATCCTTAAGAGACAGGTCGTCCGCGTAATGCTCGTGAATCCATGATTGCGACTTGTACAAAGCAGGGTGCTTCTCTTGCATGAGGAGCGCCTTTTGTGTTTCGACAGGGTACAGCTGGAGCGCGGCTAACCCTAAGCTTCGCATGACCTGGTCGGCAGGATTGGCCTGCTGCCGAAGGATGAGCATCAGATCGGTGAGTCGATTCAGGGGCTCCGAGATGGGCAGGCATGCGGGCAAACGGTACAAGTCGTCCTGCAGTTCCAGGCTAAACGGCTCGACATGTACGGAAATCCACCGATGCCAGGTTTCCTCCATGCGGGAGAAGGTAAACATCTCTTCATGACCAGGTTTGAGCAGCGCGACATGGCCGGGAAGCACATGGAGTTCCCGGTCGTCGATCGTCACGCGCATGTCCCCCGTGTAGAGCAGAACCAATTGAATGTCCTGCTGGACCCTGGGACCGAATTTGCCGCCTGGCGGATATACGACAGAACCGGCCACGGCCGACTGCAACGTTTCTATAGGGATGTGGGACAAAGCGTTCTTCATCTTCGACCTCCATGTGGGCATTCCGTTGGCACTATCATATATAATCAATTGCAGATACACAATCGCTAATTATAGCTATTGTAGGTTGCTGCCGTTCTCCGTATGCTGGAAACAAGCAACGAATCCAGAGAGGCGAGGAGAATGAGGAGTGGAGCGAACTTACACAGCCCCTGCAACGCCACTGACGGAGGAACAAGTCGAATTTTTTCGGGAGAACGGATACTTCCTGCATCGGAAGGGCATGAGCGGGGATCTGATCGATGCCTTTAACAGACACATCTATGACATTCGTGATCAACGTCCGATGCCGGAATGGGCAGCGGTCGAAGAAGCGAAGAAATATTCGCTGCGCCTGTTCAACCCGCACAAGCACGACAGCTTCTCCAGACAGCTCATGAAGCACGATCTCGTCAGAGGGGCGCTGGCGCAATTCATGGGCAAAGAAGCCGTTTGCGTGCAAAGCATGTACTTCTACAAAGAACCTGGCTCTCCCGGGCAAGCTTCGCACCAGGACTATTACTACATCAAGAACGATCCGATGACGATGATCGCGGCTTGGACGGCGATGGAGGATCTGATCGATGAAGAGAACGGCTGCCTGTGGGTCATGCCGGGCACGCACAAGCTGGGCTTATTGCCGCACGGTGCGGTGAAAAATCTCGAAGAGCATGAACATTGGACGGAGGAGACCGAAGGGGTAGACACCAGCAAGCAAATTCCCGTCGTGATGGAGAAGGGAGACATTCTGTTCTTCAGCGAGCTGCTGATCCATTCCTCCAACAAGAACCGCAGCAAGAACCGCTGGCGGCGGTCTTATGTGTGCCACTATATACGCGAGGATTCGAACGTGCTGCATCGAGAGGACCTCAGGCAGAAGTATCCGTTATTCTGATCGAACGAGTTGGAATTCGAATGCTGCTCATACGAAACGCCGCAATGCGCCGGACGTTAACCGGCGCATTGCAATGGCGCCATATCGCCATCAAATTCAAGTCTCCAGTTGGCGAATATGCTCCACCTGCTGCTCGTTCAACCCTGTTATACGGTAAATCAAGGCTAAATCAAGTCCTTCCTCTAGCATCTTCAAAGCTGTTCGCATCAAGCTCTGTTCGATTCCTCGTTCAATGCCTTGCTCTATACCTTGCTCTATACCTTGCTCTATACCTTGTTCTATACCACGTTCTATACCCTCCGCAATCCCTTGCCTGATCCCGAGTTCCTTGCCTTCCTGCATCGCCTTCTTCTTGGCATTCTCCAAGTCCTCCAGCCAACTGGCCCGGTCATGAAGCGCCCTCTCCCGAATGAAGTACAGTCTGCGCGTCTCCTCGTCGCTGGCCAAGTAGCTTAACCGGGCCTCCGCTTCGCGAATAACATCATCCATTTCCATCAGCTCCTTCAATTGTTCTGGCGTCGTACCGTGATCCAGAAATCTTAACCAACGATGCAGCGGATCGTGGATGTCGAATACAGTATCCCTGAATTTCGGGCATTCAATGAAGTGCATTTCGAGCGCATCGGTCAATCGAAAATCGCGGCGGCTATCCTCATAAAGGTGAAAAGTGTTGTGAAAGGGATCGAGAGGAAGATAGCGATGGTCCAAAATGTTAATGCCGATCGTTCGCTTCATCTCGGAGTAGGGCTGGCCCAGCCTGATCGAATCGGCTATCATCTTCGCCAGGTAGTAAAGGCTTCGATGATCCATCCGCTCGTAGCGGCGGATTTGCATTTCCACATTGACCTGTTCCTGGCCATAGTCGATCTCGCACATAATATCGAGAACCGCTTCCTTATCATTGACCAGGTCACGGCTCAAACGGGTTTCCTCTCGGATTGAGATGTCCGTAATGAGCTTATTCCCTTCGCGACGAAGTATGGCATTCAACAAGCTGATGAGCAGCGGCTTGCCTTCCTCTTCGCTGAAAAGCCGCTTGAAAAGGAAGTCGTTCTTCGGATTTAGCCGAGGGGATGCGGTTCGATCGGTTGACGTTTGTTCAAATTCCATCATCGTTTTCCTCCTTATTATAGCATATCGAGCCTTGCCGAAAAACACAAAAAACACGCGCCACTTCGACCACCCCTGCTGCCAGGATGGAGAAATGTGCGCGTGCTTCGCGACATCGATTCGATATGCACTCATTATATTCGTTGTGGATGAATTTGTAAATCTATTCAAGCTCAATCGACGGGTTGTCGAATGTATGGATGAGCTTCCACAACTTCCCGCCGTCCGAGGTGACGTACATTTTGGACGGTTCCGCTCGGTCCGTGTTGATCCACCAGACGTGGTCGGCATCCGCTGCCGCAATCAACTGCGAGCCGTATCCGGGGTACTCCCCAGTCAGGTTGACCCAGGATTGGCCGCCATCGACCGTCTTGCCGATCGTGTTCGGCTTGTCGCAAGCCTGACATTGTCCGCCCATGAAGGCAATCTTCGGGCTCACCACGTAGAGCATGCCCGGCGAATTTCCGTTATTGCGCGGGACCTTGTCCTCATCCATCGCGAATCCGGGCGCCGGGCCCGATCCGGCTCCGCCGTTCGCTAGGACTGCCTGCCAATTGCGGCCTCCATCCGAAGTGTGAAGCAGCGAATAAGAAGTCTGCGTCATGCCGGAATCTCCGATCAATTCCACCCATGCATCGTTCTTGCCTGCCGAGCGAATGATCGCATCGTGCGGAGGCACCTCAGAAGCTTTATCGAGCACGGTAGTCCAGGATTGACCGCCATCCGTCGTTCTGCGCACGGCAAACCTTCCTTCGCCGCCCGTGACCGCCCATCCGTTATTCGCGTCATGGAAGTACGCATTTCCGATCGTCCCATCCGGGATATTCAGCTTGTGCCACGTCGCGCCGCCGTCGGTCGTACGGGCATTGCCGCCGAACGCTTCGGAGGCGGACACGAAATGAAAGAACGCGCCGCCGGGGGCCGTCCCCGCATCCGCCCAATGCGCGCCGCCGTCGGTCGTCCGCACGAGCTGCATCGTTTGTCCGCCATCCGTTTCGATCGAAGCCCAGGCTTCACGGGCACTCAATGCGAAAATTTGCATGACATGCCCTGTTCCGCGGTATTGCACCTGCCAGCTCGCTCCTCCATCGTCCGTCCGGGCAATCCAGCCGTTGCCGCCTGCCCAGCCTGTCTTCGGATCCGCCAATCGCAGGGCCGTCACGAGACCGGTTCTCTGATCCATCTGCTGACCCGGAGCCGTCGCCGAAGGATTGCCGGAGTTCCCGGATGAAGCCGGGCTCGTAGCAGCCGGACTGGATGGAGAAGCGGAAGGCGTCTGCGCGGGATTCGATGCGCCGGGAGCTTCGGAATCGGCCGCCCGGTTGCCGTCATTCGTACATCCAGTCAATACGATGAGCAGGACGATGCCTGCTATGAATAGGACTCCTCTGCGGGTCACTTTTCTTGTTCTCATAGGGCATTCTCCTTTCCGTTGAATAATCTTTAGACGAATCGGGCAGCGCGAAAGTTAACTCGTCCGCGAAGGCCGGTGACGATTATGAAGGTATTGACGTATCATTTCCCTTTTTTCGCTTGACATTGCAAAAACGACCTTGTATGGTTAGTTACATAAGTAATTAACCGGTTAGGTGGTGAACGTGTGAATCCTTCTATGGACGACAGCCGTCCGATCTTCATGCAGATCGCCGAGAAGATCGAAGACGACATCATCGAAGGTGATTTGCCGGAGGAATCGCAGGTGCCGTCCACCAATCAATTCGCGGCCTTGTACCGCATCAATCCGGCAACGGCGGCCAAAGGCGTGAATCTGCTCGTGGATGAAGGCATTCTGTACAAGAAAAGAGGAGTGGGCATGTTCGTGAAGACAGGGGCGCGCGAAGTGCTTCGGGAGAAGCGGAAGGAACAATTTTATGAGCAGTACGTAGTGTCCATGATCCGGGAAGCGGAGAAGCTCGGCATTACGACGGAGCAATTGACCGACATGATTCGGAAGGGAGAGACAGCGCGATGAGCCAAGTACTGCAGGTGCACAATTTAACCAAATCCTACGGGAAATTCAACGCGGTGGACCACATCAGCTTCACGCTTGAGGAGAACCGGGTCTACGGTCTGCTCGGACGCAACGGCGCCGGCAAAACGACGATTATGAACATGATCACGGCCCAGCTGTTTCCAACGAGCGGCGAATTGAAGGTGTTCGGAGAAGAACCTTACGAGAACAACCGGGTGCTGAGCCGGATGTGCTTCATTAAGGAAAGCCAGAAATATCCGGAAAACTTCCGTATCGAAGACGTGCTGGCTACCGCGGCGATCCTTTACCCGAACTGGGACCCCGGGTTTGCCGCTTCCCTCGTGGAGGACTTCAAACTGCCGATCAAGCGGAAGATGAAGAAGCTGTCCCGCGGCATGCTCTCTTCCGTCGGCATCATTATCGGGCTGGCAAGCCGAGCGCCGCTGACGATTTTCGACGAGCCTTATCTCGGCCTCGACGCGGTGGCGCGCACGCTCTTCTACGACCGGTTGATGCAGGATTACACGGAATACCCGCGCACGGTCATCCTGTCGACCCATCTGATCGACGAGGTGAGCGCCATGCTGGAGCATGTTCTGGTGATCGACAGCGGCAAGCTGCTGCTGAACGAAGACGCGGATGCGCTGCGCGGACGTGCTTATTCCGTAGCCGGAAAGACCGCCAAAGTGGAACAATTCATTGCAGGTCGCCGCGCGATCCATCGCGATACGTTCGGCTCGCTGGCTTCGGCCACGCTGATGGGCGGCCTGGACGCAGACGCGCGAAGGCAGGCGGAGTTGCTGAACCTGGAAATTGCGCCGGTGTCCATGCAGCAGTTGATCGTCCATTTTACAACCGAGAAGACGCAAGCGAAAGGCGGCGAATGATTGATGAACAGAACGGTTAGCGTCATCAAAATGCATATGCGCGACAAGTTTTCCTGGCTCGTCCTGCCATGGTTGATCTGCCTGATCAGCTTTGCTGTCAATCTGTTTATCGGCGGGACGATTAATGAGGAGGAAGGGATATACACGGGCGGCGTTTCGTCGCTCTATATCTACCTGTTTGTATTGGGCATCATTATTGTGCCGCAGACGTTCTCTTTTGCGATCGGAATGGGCGTTCGCAGGAAAGATTATTTTACGGGAACGCTGGCTACGTTTATAGGCTTGGGCGCGGGTTCGACCGTGTTGCTGATGCTGTTGTCCGAAACAGAAAATTCCTGGTTCGCCGGATGGGGCGTCGGGCTGCATTTTTTCCATCTGCCCTTTGCGCATGAGGGATCGTTGCTGCTGCAGGCATGCACGCATTTCACATTGCTGCTGCTCAT
This sequence comes from Bacillota bacterium, assembly GCA_023391635.1. GTDB lineage: Bacteria > Bacillota > Bacilli > Paenibacillales > Paenibacillaceae > Cohnella. The sequence goes on from JAEWAQ010000063.1 coordinate 53,712, forward strand.
GTTCTGCTCCGGTTTCTTCATCGCCAGCATCTATCGCAGGTTCGGCAAGACCGGCATGTATGTGTTTTCTCTCGCCGCTTTTTTGATTTTTGGCTTTACGCCGCTGCTCATTTCCTATTATGATCGATGGGACGAGATTGGACGGTGGGTGGAAGCGAATGTTCACACCTTGAACGATCTGACGCCATGGCTGCTGATTCTGACTGCGCTGTTTGCGCTGGGGTCCTTCGGCTTGCTTCGCAGATCGACCGTCTGAATGCGTGTATAAGGGAGCGTTGAGAGAAATGTCAATGGAAACGGCCTATGCGGGCATCGACTTGGGCGGCACCAAGATGCTGGCGGTCATCGTAGATGAGAATGGCGCCGTCTTGGCTTCCGAGGAGCAGCCGACACGGGCGGAGGAAGGCGCGGAACGCGTGGTGGCGCGGATGGCGGAGATGGTGCGGCGTCTTGCCGACGCCAGCGGAAGGCAGGTCAAGACGCTCGGCGTCGCGACTGCCGGAACTTTGGATCCTGCTGACGGGACTGTGTTGATGGCGGTGAACCTGGGATGGACGAACGTGCCTCTCGGGCGGACGCTGGCGCGTGAGCTGGGAATGAAGGCTACGGTCGAAAATGACGCGAACGCCGCGGCGTACGGGGAGTGGAAGGCAGGAGCGGGGCGCGGGACGCGGCACTGCGTGTTCGTCACCGTCTCGACCGGTGTCGGCGGCGGCATTATTAGCGACGGGCGCCTCGTGCGCGGCTTGTCGGCCAGCGCGGGCGAGATCGGGCATATCACGATCGACTGGAACGGCCCCCAGTGCGGTTGCGGCAACGTAGGCTGCCTGGAGCTGTACGCGTCGGGAACGGCGATCGGCAAGGCGGGAGCCGCTGCCGCTGCAGCGAACCCGGCGGCCGGTCGCGCGATACTGGAGCAGGCAGGCGGGGACGTCTCGCGCGTCACGTCGCGCGAGGTTGCGGCAGCGGCGGCTGGCGGCGATGCGCTGGCGGCGCAAGTGCTGCGCGATGCGGGACGTGCGCTCGGCGTCGGGCTGGCCAGCATTATTCATATGACGAACCCTGAGCTCATCATACTCGGAGGCGGTGCCTCGAAGATCGGTGCGCCGCTGCTGGGCCCGATGGAAGAGGCGATGCGTCGGCATACGATTCCTTCCGTGGGGGACAAGGTGCGGATCGTACCGCCCGAACTCGGCGTACCCGCCGGGGCGATCGGCGCCGCGCTGTTCGCCAACGTGTGACGCAAAAGGTCGTCGCGAGTTGCGGGAGTGTCGTCCAGACCTGATGGGGTCCGGGCGACACTTCTTTACGTTGGGCCGTCCCGCCGCATTGATGCTGACCGCATCATCGTTGCTTGAATGCCAGCCTCGGCAAATACCGGCCAGGCTACCCCGTGCTGTCCCGGTATTGGGTCGGGGTCATTCCTGTCCGTTGCTTGAAGATGCGGCTGAAATACTTCTCGTTAACGTAACCGACCTTGGAGGCTACCTCGTAAGTTTTATAGGGAAAAGTCCGCAGCAGTTGGCAGGCTTTCTCGATCCGAATCCGGTGAAGGTAATCGACAAAATTGACCTCCATGTGCTGCTTGAACAACTGGCAGAAGTAGTTGGGGTTGACGAACAACCGGCTGGACAGCAGCTCCAGCGTCAACTCCCGGTCATAGTGTTCATGGATATATTCCACGGCCAGCTCGACGACTTTGCTGCCGCCCCGTTTGCCGCTGATCTTGGCGGATATGGCGGTTACGGCCTGCATGACCGCATCCTTCATTTGCTGCAGCGTCTGCATTCGCAGGACGCGGTCGATGGAAGCCAAGCGAAGACCGTCGATCGGTTCCGGATCCAAGCGAAGCTCGACGCACAGCTCCCGCAAGGACATGAGCAGCGCGATGCAGCAGCGCGAAACGCGTTCCTGTGCGCCGTGGTCGGGTTGAAGCGCGTTGAAATAGGCATCGACTTGTTTCCCCAGCGAACTCGTATGACCGGCCTTGACGGCGTTCAGAATCGTTTTCGCTTCGGCAGACGGATAGGCCGGAGACTGGGGGCTGTCGTCGGCCGGTTCGACGGGATGGAGGAATGAACCGGGGCCGGCCAGGAAGCGCCCCTGGGCGGCCAGCAAGGCATCCTTGTAGGAATGCCGGAAGCCTTGGGTCTGGTCATACAATCGGCCGACGCCGATCGTTACGGAGAAGCCGGCCGTGCGGCGAAGCTGGTCCTGCAGTTCGGCCAGCCTGCGAAGCCATATTTCCTCTTGGCCAGGCAGCAGCGCCGCAAGCAGGATCAGATCCGTTCGATCGTCAACAATTTCTCCATGCTGAACTTCGGGAAGCAGATCATCAACGGCTGCGCGAATGGCGGGCAGGCGCGCCGCGCTGTCGTCTGTCCCCGGATGGAGCGGCAGGGAAGCGACATATTCCTCGTCGTCGATACGAATGAGCACCGCCATGGCGCGGCAGCCGGGACGGAAGAAGTCGAACAGCTCTGAGTGATCCGGCGAAGCATCTTCCGGCTCCGACCGAAGCCAGGCCATCATCTGTTTCTCGCGCAGCAAGGGCAAGCTCTCGTCGAGTTTGGCCTGCAGGGATAACTGTTGCCGCTTCTCCGACCATGACTGTTCGATTTCTCCCTTGACCTTAAGCACGGTGCGCAAAATCTCTTCCGGAAGGCAGGGCTTGAGCAAATAATCCGATACGCCGGATTTCAGCGCCTGGCGGGCGAAGGAGAAGTCGTCATAACCGCTCAGAATGATGGACTTGGTCGGATATTTGCGTTGATGGACTGCTTCCGCCACTTCCAGCCCGCTCATCTCGGGCATCCGGATATCCATCAGTACGATATCGGGACGCATGCGATCGATGGACATGAGCGCCTGCGAACCGTCGCCCGCTTCTCCGCACACTTCGACGCCATTGGTCTGCCAATCGATCATGTGGCGAATGCCTTTGCGAATCTCTTCCTCATCGTCTGCAATCAGAAGCTTGATCATGGGCGTTCCTTCCTTTCTTCGGAGTTGTCGAACGGCACCTCGATGACGACTTGCGTGCCTTGACCGGGCCTGCTGACGAAACGCAGATCGTAATCCTGTCCGTAAATCAGCCGCAGCCGCTCGCTAATATTGCGGATCGCGTACCCTTCCGTCGAAGCGGGGGATTGCTGGATTGCATCGCCGCTTGCAGGAGACAGCACCTTCAAAAGCGTCCGTTTGTCCATCCCGACGCCATTATCCTCGATGACGAAGCGAATTCGTTGCTCCCGTTTGCGACTTGTCACCCGCAACCGCCCGCCCTCCTTCTGCTTTTCTAATCCGTGCAGAATGGCGTTCTCCACGAACGGCTGCAGGATGAGCTTCGGAATCGCGCTGGGAAGTACGGCCTCGTCTATATCAATCTCATAATCGAGCTTGCTTTTGAATCGTTTTCTTTGAAGCAGAAGGTAATGCTCGATCAGCTCCTTCTCTCGTCCCACCGTCGTCATCCCCTCTCCCCGATTCAGGCTCAACCGGAAAAACTTGGACAACGAGAATACCATCTCGGCAATTTCCTTGTCGCCGGACGCTTGCGATTTCCAGAAAATAATGTCCAAGGTGTTGTACAGGAAGTGCGGATTGATCTGGGCCTGCAGCGCATCCAGTTCCGCTTCGCGCTCGCGAATTTGCAGCACGTAGACCCGCTCGATCAATTGTTTGATGTTGGCAACCATTTTGTTAAACCCGACGCCGAGCTGTCCGATCTCGTCGTGATTGGTGATGGGAACGCGTTCGTCGAAATGGCCGGCTTGAAACTTTCGCATCGACTTCAACAAATTTTTTATACGCGCAGACAGCAAGGAAGAGAACAGCAGCATTAAGGGCAGAAGCGCCAGCAGACAGCCCACGACAAGGTAGATGGTCAATTTTCGCACACTGTTGACTTCCTTGGTCAAGGAATGCGTTGGTACGGCGTAATAGATGAACCAGCCGTTCTCATTGTTGCTGCTGTAATTAACAAGCATGGACTTGCCGCCGATTTTTTCGACCAGACTGCCGGAGCTGCGTAAGGAAGCTTCACGGATAAACCGGTACGAAGACTGCTCCTGCACAGGATAGAAGGCGGGACCGCCTTGCGACAGAATGCGTCCGCCGCGATCGACAATGGCAATGCTGCCTTCGCTCGTATTCAGATTATCTTCATAGAGTCTGCGGACATATTTCTCGTTCACGCCCATGATCAGCACGCCGATATTGCGGTAGTCGTTCAGATCCCGCACCATTCGTCCGATGGCGATCTTGGGAAACTTGTTGTTCTGAATGATGGGAGCGTCGTCCGCCAGGAACCAGCTGGGCTTGCCCTGCTGCTCATAAATTTCGCGGTACACCCGGCTTTGGGAGAAGGTGGAGAACGGATAAATGCCGTTGCTGCCGTCATTGCTCTTATGGTAAGGAATCCGGTCGTCATTCAAGCTGTAGAGAATCATCAGGTTGATGTAGCTTTTCGTAGCGATCAGATTCATGGTAAAGACGAGCGACTTGTCGCTGACGAGAGAATCGGAAGGATTGTTCAGAAAAGCTTGAACGACGTTTTGCAGCTCAAGCTGCATGGAGATATCGTCAATCTCCCGCTGCAGAAAATCGATGTTGCTGTCGATTTGGGAGACGGTGGCCTCGTTGGCGACGCTTACCTTGTGGACGACGTTATTGACGTTAATTTCGTATGAAAAATAGCCCAGGACGGCGGAAATGAACAGGATGGCGCAATAGAAGGCAAAGATAAGCTTCAATCGGATGCTGGCATTGCGTAAGAACGAATAAACGGGCATACCGGTATCCTCCGCTCATTCACCGATCTCTCTATGTTTATCAATATAACATAGATTGGCCGGAGGAATGAAAACGTATTCAAATGTGTGAAGATTTGAAACGCTTTATGAATTTTGTGACCTTACGGCTCCTTGCGCCGCCATGCTATACTGCACCTACATCAACCAAGGGGGGATTGGTTTCATGAAATTGCGAAGCAGGAAGAGGATGGCCGCAGCACTAGCGCTGGTCATGCTAAGCGTGCTGATTTACGGATGCGGCAGCAAGTCGGGATCTTCCGGGTCGGCCTCATCGGCCTCGACTGGCGAGAAGGTAACGCTCACCGTCTCCTTGATGAGTTCCGACTGGGTGGACGCCGCACAGGAGATCATGGATCGCTTCACGGAGAAATATCCGAACATCAAGGTTGATTTCTCGCAGGTGCCGAACGACACGAATGCCGAATACTTGCAGCCGAAGGCGGCGGCGAACGCCCTGCCCGACTTGATGACGATCGATGGCGGCACCTTCGGGGCCCAGCTTGCGGACAACGGGATGCTCGTCGATCTGAAGGATACGGAAGCGGCCAAAAATACGATCGAAGGCCTGAAACCTGTATTTACGTCCGGATCGGGCAAGTTGTTCGGGATCGCAGGCGGCTTGTCGACCTCGTTGATTTTTTACAACAAGCAGTTATTCGAGCAAGCGGGCATTGCCGAACTTCCGCAAACCTGGGAGCAGTTTCTGGCGGCTTGCGACAAGCTGAAGAGCAGCGGCATCACGCCTTTGATCGTGGCCGGCGCGGACGGCACCGTGAACAACACCGTATGGAGCAATGGATTCGCCACGAACGTAATCGGTAAAGATCATGACGCGGTCAAGAAGATCGCGGACGGCACGTTCAACTTCAATACGCCGGAATACGCGGATATTTTCGCCAAATTCAAAACGCTGTACGACAAAGATTATTTGATTAAAGGCGTGACCAGCCTGCAATACAGCCAAGCCAATGATGAATTCCTGCAAGGCAAGGCCGCCATGTCTTTCAGCGGAATCTGGCTGGCGGGGACGATGATGAATGCCGACTTCGGCACCGGCGTCATGATGCCGCCGTGGAATGTGGAAGGGCAGAAGCCGGTGCCTGTCGTCGCGACGGAAACCGGGTTTGCGGTAGCGGAAGGGAAGAACAAGGATGCCGCCCTGAAGCTGCTGGACTTCATGATCAACGGAGACGGCTTCTATATTTATCAGAACAAGAAGGGCAATGTGCCGATGACCGTCAATCCCGATCCGGCCAAGTTGAAGATCGACCCGCTCATTACAAACTATGTCGACAACGTGAAGACCTATGACACGACAGGGCCTCTGTGGTTCGAGTTTCTTCCGTCCGAGGTGCAGGCTTCACTTGTACAGACCTTCCAGAGAGTGCTGATGGGTGAGCTTACACCCGAGCAGGCCGCCGCGTTCACCCAGGAAACGTACGAACAAACGCTGAAGAAATAAGCGGGATTGCAGGCCGGATGGCTGCGGGCAAGCGCTATCGTCCGTGGCCGGCTGTTGCACAAGAGAGGTGAGACCCTTTGGGAACCTGGTACAGCAGACACAGATTAACGATCACGGGGGTTGCGTTCGTTGTGCCCGCGCTTCTCGTCGTCCTGATCTTCTTCCTGTATCCGGCCGTTCAGTCGTTCCGGCTCAGCGTCACCGACTGGAACGGAATCAGCAAATCTTACAACAACGTAGGACTGGATAACTTCCGCAAGGTGGTGGATGCTCCGCAATTCAAGCAGTTGATCTACAACACGATATTCCTGATCGTGCTCTACGTACCGGTTCTGAACATTTTGTCGCTGCTGCTGGCGGTCGTCATATACGAGTTGAGAAGGTTGGCGAATTTTTACAAAGTGGTGCTGTATCTGCCCAATATTCTTTCCATGGTTGTCGTCGGCGTGATCTGGAAAGTCATCTATAATCCGGTCTTCGGACCGATGGCCGTCATGTTCGAACGGCTTGGGAAGGAAAGCTGGGTGCGCGATTGGCTCGGTCAGAAATCGACGGTCATGCCGGCGCTCAGCCTCAGCATTATTTGGTATGCAGTCGGCTTCTACCTGCTCATCTATCTCGGAGGATTAAGCACGGTACCCAAAGAAGTGTACGAGTCTGCCGACATCGAAGGAGCGTCCCGGCTGCAAAGGCTTGTCCGGATTACCGTCCCGATGATCGCGCCGTCCATCACGATCAATGTCATCGTCTCGATGATCGGCATCCTTACGATATTCGATCTCCCCTTCGTATTGACGGGCGGAGGGCCGGGTTACGCTTCCCAGACGATGGCGATCTCCATCTATATCTACGGATTCAAGAGCATGCAGCAAGGGAACGCGATGGCACTGGCCGTTATTCTGACCGTTGTTACGATGGCGTTCGCCATTATTTTTCTGAAGATTCTGAGAAGGAACGAGGTTTTGTATGACTAGACGGAAGCAGACCCGGGGAAAACGCAAACCGCAGCAGTGGAAGCATGTCCTGATGATGGCGGTGATGTTGTTCTACTTGCTTCCGCTTTGGTACGTGTTGAATAACGCCTTCAAAAAGGCGGACAGCATCTCCAAGCATCCCTTTACCCTCACGCCGGATACTTGGACCTTCGACAACATCCGCAGGGCATACGAACTGTTGAATTTTCCCGGCGCCTTCATGAACAGCTTGATCCTGCTCGCCTTGTCGCTCGCTCTGCTGGTTGTGCTGGGCTCGCTGGCCGCCTATGGAATCGTCATTCCGAACAGCAGGTTCATGAATCGGGTGTATGTCGGCTTCGTGGCGCTCATCTCGGTCCCTTTCCAGATTACGATGGTGCCGCTCGTCGGCATGCTGAAGGATCTGGGTCTGATCAACAGCTTCATCGGCGTTGCGTTCGTGTATGCGGGTATGTATTTGCCCTTCGTCATCTTCTTGTATACGGGATTCATGAGAACCATTCCGAAAGAGATTGCGGAGTCCGCCCAAATGGACGGAAGCGGCTTGCTTCGAACCTACCTGCACATCTACATGCCGCTGTTGAAGTCGATTACCGGCATCGTCATGATCGTCAGGGGCATCAGCGTGTGGAACGATCTGCTCGCGCCGTTGATCGTGCTGTACCGCAACTCCCTGTACACCCTGCCCATTCAGCTTTATGTGTTCAGCTCATCCAAGGTTGGGCAGTGGGATTTGGTCTTCGGCGGGACGGTGCTCGTCTGTCTGCCGATCACGGTCTTCTTCCTGCTGTTTCAGAAATCATTCGTCAAAGGCATCATGGCAGGGGGCATCAAAGGGTGAACTTAACCGGACTTAACGGGAATGAACCGGAATGAACCGGAAAACGGGAGGTTGCGAAATGATGAGAAGAACCGAGTTGGTCAGGAAATTCAAATCTGCAGGACTGTCGTTGCTGTCGATTGCGCTGGCGGCTGCCTGGCTGTCCATGGTTCCGGGAACGGCGCATGCCATGGACGTCAGCGTCATGAGCTACGGGGCGGTCGGAGACGGCGTGGCCAACGACCGTGCCGCGATTCAGGCGGCGATTGACGCCGTGAACACGGCCGGCGGGGGGACGGTGAATTTGCCCGGTCCGAACACGTATCTGACGGGCGATATTACGCTGAAGAGCAACGTCACCTTGAATATCGAAGCAGGCGCGGTGCTGTTGGAGAGCCAGGATCCGGCGGATTATGCGCATTCGCAAGTATTCGGGAGGCTGAAATCGGGCGCGATTCCCTGGAACGCATGGGCCGATTACAATTACCCGCTGATTTACGCCGGGCCGGGAACGTCGAACGTGGCGATTACCGGTCAAGGTAAAATCCAGATGACCTACACGGGCAACGACAGCACGAGCATCATCATTCATGCCATCGGCTTCTTTGAAGTGAGCGATTTCCTGATTTCGGACATCATGATCGACGGCGCAACGATGTACAATATCGCGCTTCGCCAATCGGTGGACGGTGTCGTCACGGGCGTCACGACGACCAATCCGAGGACGCTGAACAGCGACGGCATCAGCCTTGCCAATTGCCAGAATATCCGGGTTTACAACAATGACTTGACCACAGGCGACGACGGGATTTATGTCTGGGCTTCCTATGACGATCCGCGAGGAGGAACGTGGTGGTCCACTGCGAACCCGATTCCGTCCAGAAATATCGAGGTCGATCATAATCAGGTGAATGTCATTTGCGCCGGGCAATGCCATGGTTTTCTGTTTATCAACTGGACGGGCGGAGCGCCGGATCAGTCGCAAGTGGAAGTGTCGAATGTCAACGTTCATGACAATACTTTTCAGGCGACATTGCCGATAGGGGCACTTATCGACGACGTGTATACGCCGGGCCCGCGTACGCCCACGGAATCGGTTACGTTCCGCAACAATACGCTCATCCCGATCAACGGGGGCACGGCGCTGGATACGAATATCGCCAATATGCCCAAGACGGATTTCTACGGCGATGGAGAATTCGCGACGGCAGGCATTACAAGCTTCACGGCCTTGCAAAATACGAACTTTGACGGAGCTGGCTCCTCGAGTGCGGCTTATACGGGCAGTTCCTTCTGGTCTACGCAAGGCGGCGCGGGCGTGACGGATGTTGCCGTCGGTCAGCCGGGGGGCAACTACGGGAATATCGATAGCTTCGATCAAGGGTACGCGGGCATTTATCAAGGCATCTATTTGCAGCCGGGCACCTATACGTTCGCCGCAAGCGTACAAAGCAGCGGCGCGGCGGTTCGCATGTTCGCGATTCGGGCTTCCGACGGTTCCGTCATGCAGAGCTCCACCTTCAACAACACAAGTTGGCAGGCTCGATCCATCTCGTTTACGGTAACGGCAGCCGACACCTACCGATTGGGTATCGACAGCAATAGCCTAACGGGAGTTTCGGATTGGGGCAGAATCGATTCGACCAGCCTGGCCGTCGGCGGCGGCAGCGGCGGCAGCAACACGATCTTCACGACCCAGACGCCTGCCGGATACGATAACGATGCCCAATACGAACTTGGAACGAAGTTTTATGCGACCGTGGACGGTACGATTACGAAAGTTCGGGTTTATACCCATGCGTCGGAGGGCGGCGCGCATACGGTTCGGATTTGGGACGCTGCAGCCGGTACGGTGGAAGCCGGACCTTACACGTGGACGATCGCTTCCGGCACGGAGGGGTGGAAGGAGTTCATGCTGCCGACGCCGCTGGCCATTACGGCCAATACGGATTATACAGTCGCGGTATCGAACAGCACGGATCAATGGTATGCGGCGACGGGCAACGGGTTTAGCGTTCCGATTACAAACGGCAATCTGATCACCTACACAGGCAGCGGTGTGTTCACGACATCGCTTGGTACGATGCCAACGTCATCGTACAACAACGGCAATTATTTCAGAGATGTGGTCTTCGTGCCGGATGGCGGAAATAACACCATCTTCACGACCCAGACGCCTGCCGGATACGACAACGATGCCCAATACGAACTTGGAACGAAGTTTTACGCGACCGTGGACGGTACGATTACGAAAGTTCGGGTTTATACCCATGCGTCGGAGGGCGGCGCGCATACGGTTCGGATTTGGGACGCTGCGGCCGGTACGGTGGAAGCCGGACCTTACACGTGGACGATCGCTTCCGGCACGGAGGGGTGGAAGGAGTTCACGCTGCCGACGCCGCTGGCCATTACGGCCAATACGGATTATATCGTGGCGGTATCGAACAGCACGGATCAATGGTATGCGGCGACGGGCAACGGGTTCGGCGTTCCGATTACAAACGGCAATCTGATCACCTACACGGGCAGCGGAGTGTTCACGACATCGCTTGGTACGATGCCAACGTCAACGTACAACAACGGCAATTATTTCAGAGATGTGGTCTTCGTGCCGACGCCTTAAAAGGCGTCGGCGGTGGAGTGGCCGAATTGCCCAGGTAGGGCATCGATTTCGTCTCTGTTTTCAAACAACGACATAAGGGGAATCTGACATGGATCAAGCGCAGGAGAAGCAAATATTCGAATGGATGGTTGCCAAGCTGTATACGGGTGTCATTTGCGACACGATGGACGAACTTGGCTTCCGCAATCAGGCGATGCGGGAAAATATTCGCCCGCTGCCTGACGCGGGAAAGCAGCCGATCGTCGGCAGGGCCAAGACGATTCTGTCTGTAGACGTATTCCACGTGCCGGATAATCCGTACGAATTGGAAATCAAAGCGGTGGATAGCATCCTGCCGGGGGAAATCGTCGTGGCGGGCACGAATCGCTCCGTCAACAACGGTTTCTGGGGAGAACTGCTGTCGACGGCTTCCAAGATGCGGGGGGCACACGGTGCCATCATAGACGGTCTGATCCGGGATACGCAGAAGATCGCGGAACTGGGGTTCCCGGTCTACTGCGCGGGGATCAAGCCGGTCGATTCAAGAGGCAGAGGCAGAGTGATCGATTACGATTGCCCGATCGTGGTCGGCGATGTGAAGGTGCACCCGGGGGATATCGTGTTCGCGGATTTCGACGGTGTCGCCGTCATTCCGCAGAACATCTTCAGTCAAGTCGCGGAGATGGCGCTAGACAAGGTGAACCGGGAAAATCATACCCGGGAAATGCTGCTTGAAGGCAGCTATTTGCGGGATGTTTACGAAAAATACGGCGTGCTCTAGGGCATAGGAAAGAAGGCGCTCGAATGAATGTTCTTGCCATCGGGGCTCATCCCGACGACCTGGAGCTGCAATGCTTCGGAACGCTGGCGCTTTATGCGTCACAGGGGCATCGCGTGTTCGCGGCTGTCGCCACCAATGGGGATAAAGGAAATTTCGATGTGGAGCCCGCCGAGCTGGCGCGCATTCGGGAAGCGGAATTCCGGGCAGCCTGCGCGGTCATCGATGCGACTCCCATTTGGTTGGGCTTCGAAGACGAGTATTTGTATCCCGATCTGCAGACAAGACTGGCATTCGTGGATGCGATCCGTCAAGCGAACCCCGATGTTGTCATCACGCACGGCCCTGCCGATTACCATCCGGACCACCGTTATACGGCGCAGCTCGTGTGGGATGCGCTTCCGCTTGCGGCAGTGTCGAACGTCAAGACGGCCCTGCCGGCGATGGATCGGCAAGTGACGCTGTACTATATGGATCATACCGGCGGCGTTGGCTTTCAACCTGCTGAATTCGTAGACATTACCGATACGATTGCCCGGAAGAAGGAAGCACTCTCCAAGCATGAAAGCCAGGTTCGCCTGTTTCGGCAATTGCTGGATGTCGATCTGTTCGATGTAGTGGAGACGATCGGGAAATTCCGCGGTTATCAGGCGGGCTGTCTGTATGCGGAAGGGTTCGTCAAGGTGGAAGCCTGGTACCGCGGGCTTGCCGACAGGGTATTGCCGGTGTCGGGCAACGCCAGCCGCTTCATCTATCGGAAAGAAGCAACCATGAATACTGGCAAAGCGGAGAGTGACGACAAGTGAAAATTACAGGCCTCGATTTATCGATTCTGGCAAGTCCATACGAATATGGCATGGAGGAAGATGCGGACGATTCGCGCGGACCGAAATATGCGTTGATCGTCCGGGTGCGCACGGACGAGGGAATTACAGGGTATGCCGATTGCGACTCGCATCCGCATATCATGAAGGCGCTGCTGGACGCGCCCAGCTATTTGCCCGCTTTTTGCGAAGGGCTCAAATACGCCGTCATCGGGGAAAACCCCTTCGAGTACGACAAGATTTGGGCGAAGATGTATCAGTCCTCCTTCTATCATGGCCGTCGGGGAGCGGCGATTCATGCCATTAGCGCGGTCGACATCGCGATCTGGGACATTATCGGCAAAGCCGTAGGCCAGCCGGTCAGCGTCATGCTGGGAGCTCGCAAGCATGAGAAAATCAAGGCGTACGCCTCGACGCTGTTCCGCGACACCCCGGATGAAATGCGGCGCGCGGTGGACAAATACCGCGCTGCCGGGTTCATGGCGATCAAGTTCGGTTGGGGGATTGTCGCGAAGCAGCCGCGTTCCGTTGTGGGGTTGGTGGAAGCGGCCCGCCTCGAAGCCGGGGACGAGATGGATATTATGGTCGACGGGCTGTGGTCGCCCGATGTTAAGCTGGTAATCGGATTAGTCAGGGAGCTTGAGCGTCTCGGCGTGTTTTTCGTAGAAGAACCGCTTGTGTCCGACAACTTGCCCGCTTACAGAAAGCTGTCGCAAGCGGTCGATATGCGAATTGCCTGCGGGGAACAGCTGGGCGGACTGTTCGAATACGAGCAGTTGATTCGCGAAGGGGACGTCGATGTGATTCAGCCGGACCTATCGCGAGCGGGCGGGCTGACGGAGGCCCGCAAATTGGTCGACATGGTCGAGCGGGCCGGGAAGCTGCTCATTCCGCATGCCTGGACGTCCGATTTGCTGACGGCAGCCTCCCTGCATTTGAACGCCTATCAGACAAACCCGGTTTTTCAAGAGTTCTGCACGAATGATTCTCCGCTCAGCCGGGAGCTTGCGGTCAATCCGCTGACGCTTGGCAGCGACGGGTACTTGGCGGTGCCGACTGCGCCGGGGCTGGGCATCGAGTTGAACGAGAAGGTGGTCGGCAAGTACGCGATGGAGACGCTGACCATCGACAAACTGTAGGGGGTGAAGCCGGTGCCATTCGATTGCCATACGCATCTGTTCGGACCGGGACAAGTCGGGGGAAGCTTCATCGCCGACGCCAAGGCGGCGTGGGGGCAGCAGTATGAACTGACGGTTACCCCGCAGCAGCATCATGACGCTTACGGGTATTCGGACGGAGCGATCGTACTTGCGTTCAACTGCCCGTCGACAGGCGTCGTCGTCCCTGACGAATATGTAGCGGGGTATGTCTCGCAGCACCCGGGCCGCCTGTTCGGGTTCGCCAGCGTCGATCCGCACGATCCGGATGCGCCGCGCAAGCTGGAGCGCAGCGTGCGGGAATTCGGATTGGTGGGGCTCAAGCTGGCGCCGATCTATCAAAACTTCTATCCGGATGACAAACGTTACTTTCCCATCTATCGCAAAGCAGACGAGCTCGGAATTCCGATCCTGTGGCATCAGGGCACCTCGTTCGTATCGAAGGGGTTCCTTGACGCCTCGCGCCCGGCCATGCTGGATCCGATCGCCCGGGCGTTTCCCGAATTGAAGATGATCGTGGCGCACCTCGGCCATCCTTGGCATGCGGAATGCGTGTCGTTAATCCGGAAAAATCACAATGTCTACGCTGATATGTCCGCCCTTGCGCCGCGACCTTGGCAATTTTACAATGCCATGATGAACGTTGCGGAGTACGGCGTCCCGCATAAAGTATTGTTCGGCACGGACTTTCCGTTCTTTACGGTGGAGGAGACGCTCCGGGCATTTCGCGGCGTGAATGCCTTGACGGAAGGTACGGCGCTGCCTCGCGTTCCCGAGGAGATCGTCGAATCGATCATTGCCCGCGACGCTGCGGAGGTTCTTGGGCTGCGAGAGAGGAGCCGGTAGCGATGAGAGCGCTTGTCTGGCAGGCCGAACATACCCTTACGTTGGAAGAGCGGTTGCCGGACCCCGTGCCCGGCGATGATGAAGTGATCGTGCAAATCGTTGCCGCCGGCGTATGCGCGACGGATTTGCACATGATTCGGGGACAGCTGTCTTTCGCTAAGCCTCCTTGGGTGCTGGGGCACGAGATGTCCGGCGTCGTCCGACACGCCGGACATCTCGTCAGCAGCTGGAAAAGGGGCGATCGCGTCGTGGTGGATCCGGTGGTCGGTTGCGGCCGGTGCGACCGCTGCCTGTCGGGCAAGAAGCATTTGTGCCCGGAAGGCGGCGAAATCGGCACAACATGCGGTAGCGGCGGATACGGGGAACAGGTCGCGGTCAAATCCGGCAACTTGTATGCCCTGCCTCAGGGGCTGAGCTTCGAGGAAGGGGCGATGATGGAACCGTTAAACTGCACGTTAGGCGCGGTGGATCGGGTGCGCGGCATGGCCGGAAGCCGGGTGATCGTGTTCGGCGACGGGCCGGCAGGGCTGCTGTTCACCCAAATAAGCAGAGTATACGGCGCGTCTTCCGTTGCGCTGGTCGGGATGAACGACGAGGCTTTGGCGCTGGGACGCCGGTTCGGTGCGGATCGGACATGGAATATCCGGGACGGCAGTCCGGAGGAGTCATTCGCAGCGGGTTCGTTTGATGTAGCGATTGAAGCGGCAGGCAGTCCGCAGGCGGTTCGTGATATTTTTCAACTCATCGCCGGCGGGGGCACCGTTGTCCTGTACGGGCTGAGCGGGACGGGAAATCCGACCGTCGATCCGGACACGATCGTGGCCAAGGATTTGACGTTGGTCACTTGCATCTCCTCTCCGCTGTTATGGGGCAAGTGCATCGAACTGGTACGGTCGGGCCGAATTAACGTGCGGGACATCGTGACGCATCGCGCTCCCCTGGAGGAAGCGGTTGTCCTTATTCCGTCGATGACGGCCGGGCATCGGCGGATCGGCAAATTGATACTCATTCATTCGTCGGCCGATGCCTAGCCGTTCGTTCCTGCGTCGTTGAATCGGTCGATCGCCATGCTGTTCCTTCTATCGGGGACAACGTGTGATGCAATATGTTGTCACGTGTTGCCGGAGTGTCGTCCAGACCTAATGGGTCCGGGCGACACTCTTATTTCTTAAACATTTTAGTATCTGTCGTCGTCAAACCGTTTCTTCTTGCCACGCCAAACTGATTTCCCTTGTGTTATGATAGGGAACGGACAGCGGCTATCCTGGCTGCAAATGCGAATTGACATTGCATGTCAAGAGAGGTTGCATCACCCGTGGAAAGCAAAAGTCGCTTCAACTATATCGTTCTGCTCATCGTCGTGTTCGGCGGTTTTCTGATCTTCGGCTTTTCCGAAAATATTAAAGGCCCGGCGATTCCCCGCATGCAGATCGACTTCGGTCTCGGCGAATCCAGGCTTGGCATGCTGCTCGCCTTGAATTCGCTCGGCTACTTGGTCGCCTGCACCTTCACTTCCGTGCTCGCGCGGCGGATCGGCATCAAATTAACCGGCATACTGGCTTTTGTCTCCATGGCGGTCTCCGGCGTTCTAATTTATTTATCCGTCACCTACCCGATGCTGACCGCCTCCTACTTCCTGCTCTATATCGGCAATGGCATGCTGGAGATCGGTCTTGCGATCATGGCAGCCCGCATTTTCACGAAGAATACAGGCATGATGATGAATCTGGCGCACTTCTTCTACGGACTCAGTTCGATCGCGGCGCCGGTGCTCGCGGCGTCCATGATGGGCTGGCAAGTCGGTGGCGGCGGCGAGCTCGGATGGCGCGGCATGTACTTGATTATGCTCGCTTTGTCGTTGCTGCCGGTACTGCCGTCACTCATCGGACGGTTTCCGAAGGAGCGGCGGCAAGAAGCGGGCGAGCACAGTCCGCTGCGAGGCGTCATGCGCGACCCGGTTAGCTGGCTGATCGTGGCGATTTTGTCGTTCGGCGTCGTGTCGGAGCTTGCCGTCGGAAGCTGGCTGGTCTATTACCTTGAGAAGGCTTATGCCTGGACGTCCGGCGACGCCTCCCGCATGCTGTCGCTGTTCTTCGTCTGCTTTACATTGTCGCGCCTGGTGCTCGGCCCGATTACCGACCGCATCGGATACACGATGTCGATCCTGATTTTCTCCGCCTTCTCGGGTGTGTGCAATCTGGCGGCGATCGCGATCGGCGAGTCCGGCGCATTCCTGTTCGCGCTGTCGGGTGCCGGGATCGCGCCTATTTATCCGACGGTCATGGCGATGCTATCCAAGCGGTATTCCCATCAGGTTGATGTGGCCATCACGTTCACCGTTACGCTTATGGGCATTGCATGCGTAATCGGCAATTATCTGATTGGCGGCATTATCGAATGGGTGCGCGCCTTGTTCGCCGGCCGCGGGGCCGAAGGGAGCGGTCTGCTTGGATTGCAGGCGGGATACGGATTCATCGCGGTGCTGGCGCTGTTGTGCTCGGCCACATGCATCGTATTGTATGCTTACTTAAACAGAAGGAAGCAACTGCTCTAACGGCAGATTCACGGAAATTGCTATCGGAGGTACAACTGTTTGTCACCGAATTCGAACGTCCGGCAATCCGCCTGGGCGGCGACAACCGTCCTGCCCGTACTGCTCGCCGTCAGCCTCGTGCACATGCTCAACGATTCCATGCAGGCCGTCGTGCCCGCCTTGTTTCCGATATTGGAGGAAACGCTGAACTTATCCTATGCCCAGGTCGGCTGGTTCCTGTTCGCGCTTAATATGACTTCCTCCGTCATGCAGCCTGTCGTCGGTTCCTATACGGATCGCAGATCGTCGCCTTATTTGCTGCCGATGGGGATGGGGCTTAGCCTCATCGGCATGGTCGGCATCGCCTTCGCGCCGAACTTCTGGTACGTACTGTGTGCGGTAGTCTTCATCGGTCTCGGCTCCGCGATTTTCCATCCGGAGGGCTCGCGCATCGTCTATCTGGCCGCGGGAGGACGCCGAGGGTTCGCCCAATCCGTCTATCAGGTCGGCGGCAATACAGGCAGTTCGCTGGCTCCTCTAATGACGGTGTATATCTTCGTGCCGCTGGGTCAGATCGGCGCGATATGGGGGACGGCATTCGCGGCACTTGCGATCGCTGTGCTGCTGGCGTTGGCTCCATGGTACAAGCGTCAACTGGCGGCATGGGAGGAGATGCGACGGCAGCGTCGGGCGGAAGCGATCGCCGCATCGGCCTTATGGGAAGAAGCGAGCCATCCGCGGGTGAAGTTCGCGATGACGGTGCTTGTTCTATTCGTGTTCGCCCGTTCCTGGTATCACGCTTCGATCAGCGGCTTCTATCAGTTTTTTCTGAAGGAGCAATACGGGCTGACCACGCAGCAGTCGCAAATTCCGTTGTTTCTGTTCCTGGCCGCAGGCGTATTCGGCACGTTTTTCGGAGGGGTGATGGCAGACCGTTTCGGGTTGAAAAACACGATCTCCTTCTCGATTGTCGGAGCGATGCCGCTGGCCTTACTGCTGCCGCACCTCCCGCTTGCCTGGGTATATCCCGCCATCACGCTGCTGGGCTTCGTTATTTTGTCGGGCTATTCGGTGGCGGTCGTCTATGCGCAATTTCTGATGCCGGCGAAGGTAGGCATGGCGTCCGGGCTGACAACAGGGCTCGCGTTCGGCATGGGCGCGATCGGCGCCGTCGCGCTTGGCAAAGCCGCGGATGCGTTCGGATTGGCTGACGTGATGCTGTTCTGCAGCGGGCTCCCTCTGTTCGGACTGCTTGTGCTGCTGCTGCCATCGGAGAAGAAAGGGTACTGAGCCGTCTCGCACGTTAGCATACGCGGCTGCCTGGTCCCGTCAACACGACCAGGCTTTGTTCAAATATCAGATTTTATAAGTTTCACCTGGTAGAGTACTGCTGAAATAACGTTATCATTTACCTGCCATCTTGGCAAAACCCGGTTGCGGAGCAGCGAACGAGTAGTCAGCAGGCGCTAACCCGGTTTGAGTAATGTTACTTCGGGATCGATGTACTAGTATTCGCCCCTGCCCCGCCAAACCTTCAAAAAGGACCGTCACTTCCCTGACGGTTTTCTTAAAAAGCTCATTTTGTCGAGTGTTCCGAATCGCGAGGAATCAGGACCTGCCCAACTGCGACAATTCCAGCATCCTGCCCGCATTACCCGGCAGTTGGGAGAGGAAGACGCGCAAATCCGGGTACTCCTCCAGATTGAGCGAATAGTAGACCCATTGACCTCGCTTCGTTTCTCGAATGAGGCCAGCGCTTTTCAGTTTGCGCAGATGCTGGCTCGTATTCGGCTGGCTGGCCCGGAGCAGGCCGGTCAGTTCCGTCACGCTCAAGTCCCGTTCCTGCAGCAGTGCCAGAATCGCCAGACGCATCGGCTCGCCCAGCAGTTTGAGCAGTTCCGCCATCTCCGACAGTTCCGCTACGATTCCCTTGTCTTCGGTCATCCGATACGCCTCCATAACATCGCGTGATTATATACTTATTTAATAATTTACAGCATAAATCATTCGCGTCTTGAAAGAAAGAGGGAAATGGCTTTGGCAAGTCACTTGCCTGCACCGCTTGCCATAAGATATTAGGAAGGTAAGCGAAGAGTTTGCGGATCAAACTCCCAAAGCGTGAGAGTTTGCCCCGCAAACTCCCTATTATAGGAGGTGCATCGATGTACGGCGGCAGAAGAAGATTCGCATGGCGGCATCCGCTTGCCTGGATCGGAGGGGCGGTCGGCGCCGTGCTGCTGTTCGTGGTGCTCAGCAAGCTGCTGCTGCTGCTCGCCTATCTGTCCGGCGGGCTGGTGCTGCTCGTTATTGCGCTCTGGTTGTTATGGCGATGGTGGTGATTCGGTGATACACTTCGGATAAGATCCATTATTCGAAGGAGAATTTAACATACATGGCCAAGATCAAAGTCAAATTTGCCTGCACGGAATGCGGCACTGAATCGCCCAAGTGGATGGGCAAGTGTCCCGGCTGCGGCGCGTGGAACACGATGATCGAAGAGACGGAAACGATCGTGAAAGCGCCGGTTGGGCGAAGCGAAGCAGTCAGGACGAAAGAAAAGGCGCAATCCATCATAGATATAGATAGCGGCCGCGAACCGCGCATCGGAACAGGGCTGGCCGAGCTCGACCGGGTGCTGGGAGGCGGCCTCGTGCCAGGTTCGCTGCTGCTCGTCGGAGGCGACCCGGGCATCGGCAAGTCGACGCTGCTGCTGCAGACGGCAAGCCGTCTGGCCGCCGAGCAAGGTCTGAAAGTGCTGTACGTGTCGGGCGAGGAATCGGTCCGGCAGACGAAGCTGCGAGCGGATCGTCTCGGCGCATTATCCGACCGTTTGCTCGTGCTGTGCGAGACGAACCTGGATTATATCGAGGAAGCCGTAGCGGATACGCAGCCCGATTTTCTGGTTATCGACTCGATTCAGACCGTCTACCGGCCCGACGTGCCGTCTGCGCCCGGCAGCGTGGCGCAAGTACGGGAATGCACCGCGCAGTTCATGCGTATTTCCAAGGGCGGCGGCGTCGCGACGGTGCTGGTCGGTCATGTGACCAAGGAGGGAGCCATCGCGGGTCCGCGGCTGCTGGAGCATATGGTTGACTGCGTGCTCTACTTCGAGGGCGAGCGCCATCATACGTACCGGCTGCTGCGCGCGGTGAAGAACCGATTCGGCTCGACGAACGAGATCGGAATATTCGATATGAAGGAAGACGGCTTGCAGGAAGTGGCGAATCCGTCCGAGCTGTTCCTGTCCGAGCGCCCGCTCGGCGTTGCCGGTTCGACGGTGGTCGCCAGCATGGAGGGAACGCGGCCCGTACTGGTGGAATTGCAGGCATTGGTGGCGCCGACGCATTTTCCTTCCCCGCGCAGGATGACTTCCGGCATCGACCACCACCGCATGTCGCTCGTCATTGCGGTATTGGAGAAGCGGATGGGCATGTTCTTGCAAAATCAGGACGCATATGTGAATGTGGCGGGCGGCGTGAAGCTTGACGAGCCTGCGGCCGATCTGGCCGCGGCGGTCAGTCTGGCGTCGAGCTTCAAGGATTTGCCGACCAAGCCGTACGACGTCATCTTCGGGGAAGTGGGCTTGACCGGGGAAGTTCGCGCGGTGCCGCGGGCGGAGCAGAGAGTGAAGGAAGCGCACAAGCTGGGATTCAAGCGCATCATCTTGCCGGAACAGAGCCTGAAAGGCTGGCAGCCGCCGTCCGGCATCCGGATCGTCGGAGTACGGACGGTCGCGGAAGCGCTGAAGGCGGCGTTGGAATAGGGGGTGACCCTCTGCTGCATGAAAGAAACGAAGGATAAGCCTTGCGGGCAGGCGACGATGAACGAGCTGCTGCGGATGGTCGCGCCAGGCACGCCGATTCGGGAAGGGCTGGAAAACGTGCTGCGCGCCAAGACGGGCGGCTTGATCGTCTTCGGCAGCAGCCCGGAAGTCATGAGGGTCGTGGACGGCGGATTCGCGATCGATTGCGAGTTCAGTCCCAATTATTTGTACGAGCTGGCCAAGATGGACGGGGCCATCATTCTCAGCGATGACGCCAAACGCATCTTGTACGCGAATACGCAGCTGATTCCGGATTCGGCGATCGCTTCTTCCGAGACGGGCATCCGGCACCGGACGGCCGAACGGGTCGCCAAGCAGACGGGCAAGCTGGTCGTATCCATCTCCCAGCGGCGCAACGTTATTACCCTGTATCAAGGAAGCTTGCGTTACGCGCTCAAGGAGAGCGGCGCGATTCTCACGAAGGCGAACCAGGCCGTGCAGACGCTGGAGCGCTACCGGGCAGTGTTCACGCAGGCGCTGACCAATCTGTCCGCTCTCGAATTCGAAGCGCTCGTGACGATGTACGAAGTCGCTCATGTCATTCAACGGGCGGAGATGGTGCTGCGGATCAAGAACGAGATCCAGCGGTACGTGCTTGAATTAGGCAACGAAGGCCGACTGATCAGCATGCAGATGGAGGAACTGATCGGTTCGTCCGATGAAGAAGCGCGTCTCTTGATCAAGGATTATGCCAAGGATGCGGGGGAAGATAAAGTACAGGAAATTCAAGCCGCCTTCCGGAAGCTGTCGTCCGAGGAACTGCTGGATCCCGCCTGCCTGATCCGCTTGCTCGGCTATACGGCGCTAAGCTCCGTCGCGGAAGAAGGCTTGCAGCCGCGCGGGTACCGCATCTTGAGCAAGATTCCGCGGCTGCCGAGCGTCGTGATCCATAACGTCGTAGCCAGCTTCGGCTCGCTGCCGCGCATCGTGTTCGCTTCCGTGGAGGAGCTCGACGAAGTGGACGGCATCGGCGAAGTCCGGGCGAAGACGATTATCCAAGGTCTCAAGCGAATACAGGAACAAGTGTTTGTTGACAGACAGTTGTAGGCGGGTTAATATGAAGATTGGTGCTTCTACGGGAACTTCCGAATATTGACAACCGTCCAATTCACGCCGAAACCTGAAACCGGGAGCGGTTAGCATCGTAGGAATGAGAAGGATTGGGCATAGTAAAGCTGAGGTGGATCCGATGATCGCGAAGTCCATTCCGAATATGTTCACGATTGGCAATCTGGTACTTGGCGTCATGAGCATCATCCTGTCGTTCAACGGCGAAGTCAACAGCGCAGCCTTGCTCGTCATCATCGCGATGCTGCTGGACGGACTGGACGGCCGCGTCGCCCGGGCACTCAATGTGACGAGCGAGTTCGGCAAAGAACTGGATTCGTTGTCCGACGTCATCTCGTTCGGGGTAGCCCCTGCGTTCATCATGTACCAGGCCGCCTTCATGGAGATGTCTCCGCCGGCGCTTGCCTGGATCGCGACCGCGATCTTCCCGATCTGCGGAGCGCTGCGTCTGGCCAGGTTCAACGTCATCGAAGGCATCCCCGGCTACTTCATCGGACTGCCGATCCCGGCTGCCGGCGGCGTACTCGCGACACTGGCGCTATTTCACAACGAATTGCACGTTTCCTTGCTGCTTCTCAGTTCGCTCGCGTTGTCCTTCCTGATGATCAGCAACATGAAATATCCCAACTTCAAGAAGCTGGGGTTGCCCAAAGCGGCCATGTGGGCGATTCCGCTCGTCGTAGTCGGCGCCGCTGTGCTGGCTTATCTGTTCCAGACGGCGATTCCGAAGGTCATTCTGGCATTGCTGTTGCTTTATGCGCTCTGGGGCCTAAAAAAAAACGTTGAGCGCCTCGTCCCCCGTAGGTTTCGCAAGCGCCGAAGGCAGACGAATGAGCAGCAGGAGCACAGCGCTTAGATTAAATTAACAAGTAACAGACAAAAACGCACCGATTTCCTCACTTGCGAGGCGAATCGGTGCGTTTTTGTGTGCTCGCGGGATACGGGCTGTCGTTCTAGGTCAAATTGAAAAATCCGAGCGTGGCGCACTTCTGGGCTTCCTTCGCGACGACTTCTTCCATATTGATATCGAGCATATTGCATAAAGCGGAAAGGTAGAACAGGTTCTTGCCCATCTCGCTGCGGATGGCGTCCTGGCAATTCTCGCACAGCTCGCCTTGCTTGTCGGGAGCGGTTTGACGGAGCGCCTGATCGAACCCCGATTCCTTGGAGAAATCGTGAGACTGCGTCTTAAGTTCAATGCATCCGCATTCGGTAATCGATTTGGCAACCGCCCGATTGACCGACGCGCTTGCTTGACTGAATTTCGTGACAACATCGAGCAAGCTTCGATGACGAAGCAACAGTTCGGAAACTTGCTGTTGAAAATCGTGCAACGTGGGTGCGCTCATCCGGGGTCCACCTCGGTTACTCAATTTTGCTGCAACTCCATTATAGAGCAACCTTTCCATGAATTCAAAAGCGAATCGGCAGAATGAAGAAGTTTTCATGATCCGGGCCGGGGCGGGATTAGCCATGCAAAAATTGGAACATACTAGTAACGAAATCAAAACGAAATCAGGCAAGGTAAGGGAGTGATGGCTCAGCATGTTGAAAAGAATGATTCAGGCAGTAGGTCTCATATTCGGTGCTTTGGCCGGTCAAGAACTGTCATCTTGGCGGTTGTTCGGCGGTGCGGCGTGGATGAACCCGCTCATGGCCGGGGGGGGCGGGATGACGGCAACATCGGTCGGAAACGGATCTACATACGCGGCTATGATCGGTGCGTTCGTCGGTTTGATGGCAGCGACCGTGTTCGCAGGCCCGCTCGTGCGCTCGCTGCAGCATGGGATCGACCGGGCGGCGCGGCAGCCTGCCGCTGACTTGTTGCCCGGTGTTGCCGGATTGGCAACCGGCACCGCGTTAGCTTTGTTGGCGTATCCGTTCGTGTCGGATATTCCCCGCGTCGGGCCGCTGCTTGCGGCAATCGCAGCCATCGTGCTCGCCTATACGGGCATGAGCATCGCGATGCGGAAAAAGGAGGAGCTTGCGGAGTGGCTGAACGTTCGCCGGACGGTCTTGCCGGCTGCGCCTGCGGAGGAGCTTCCTCGCTACGAGGAGCACAAAATTTTGGACACCAGCGTCATCATCGACGGCCGCATCGCCGACATTTGCAAGACCGGGTTCATCGAAGGCACCTTGGTCATCCCCGAGTTCGTGCTGGAGGAATTGCAGCATATCGCGGATTCTTCGGACTTGCTCAAGCGCAACCGCGGTCGAAGAGGGCTCGATATCCTGAACAAAATCCAAAAGGAGCTCGACGTGAAAGTGCTGATTTACGAGGAAGCCGTGGAGGAACCGGGCGAGGTCGACAGCAAGCTCGTCAAGCTCGCCAAGGCGATGCGCGGTAAAGTGGTAACCAACGACTTCAACCTGAACAAGGTGTGCGAGCTGCAAGGCGTGTCGGTGCTGAACATCAACGATCTGGCCAACGCGGTCAAGCCGGTCGTGCTGCCCGGCGAGGAGATCGTTGTGCAGGTGATCAAGGACGGCAAGGAGCATGGGCAAGGCGTGGCCTACCTGGATGACGGCACGATGATCGTCGTCGAGGGCGGGCGGGAGTTCATCGGTACGACGATGGAGGTGCTTGTGACGAGCGTGCTGCAGACTTCGGCGGGAAGAATGATATTTGCCAAACCGAAGCTATTGGAAAAAGCGCTCTGAACAGGTATGATAAACAAATACGGGCGGGACGCGCACGTGCGCTCCCGCTTTTTGGCATATTATCGGTGTCGGTTAAAGGAGATGGCGAGCGAGGATGAGGTGGGGAGCCGTCATCGTGGCAGCCGGGCGCGGACGGCGAATGGGCGCGGGCGAGAACAAAGTGTTCTTGCCGCTAATGGGCCGCGCCGTGCTCGCGCATACGCTGGATGCTTTCAGCCGGTGTGGCAGTGTGGACGAAATCGTCGTAGTGGCGGCTGCGGATGAGATGGCGCGCGTTGAATCGATGGCGGGGAGCGAACTATTTGGTAAAAGCATTCGTGTCGTTCCGGGCGGAGCGGAGCGCCAGGATAGCGTGGCTGCAGGACTGGCGGCGCTCGGGACCGAAGGGGCGCTCGTGCATGACGCCGCGCGGCCGCTCGTGACGACGGAGCTGATCGAAGCTTGCTGTGCGGCGGCGGAGAAGACGGGTGCGGCCGCGGCGGCCGTGCCGGTGAAGGATACAATCAAGGTGGCCGCAGGCGGCATGATCGTATCGACGCCGGACCGGGCATCGCTGCTGGCGGTGCAGACGCCGCAGGCGTTCGGGCGGCTGGCGCTGCTCGAGGCGCACCGACTGGCGCGCGATGCGGGAGTCGCCGCGACGGACGATGCGATGCTGTTCGAACGGCTCGACCTTCCGGTGGCGGCCGTGCCGGGGCACGAGTCGAATTTGAAGATCACGACGCCGGAAGATTTGCTCGTCGCCGAGCTCATATTGGCGCGAAGACGAAGGGAGAAGGACGAGGCATGATTCGGGTAGGACAAGGGTTCGACGTCCACCAGTTGGTGGACGGGAGGCCATGCATCATCGGCGGAGTGACGATCCCTTATGAGAAAGGATTGCTCGGCCATTCCGATGCGGACGTGCTGCTGCACGCGATCAGCGACGCGGTGCTGGGGGCGTTGGCGCTGGGCGATATCGGGAAGCATTTTCCCGATACGGATCCCGCATACGAAGGTGCGGACAGTCTGGTGCTGCTGCAGCGGGTGTGGGGGCTTGCCAAGGAGCGCGGATATTCGCTGGGCAACACGGACGCGACGATCATCGCGCAGGCGCCGAAGATGGCGCCTTATGTGGGGCAGATGGCACAGGTAATCGCAGGCGCGCTGGAAGCGGACGTGACGCAGATCAATGTCAAGGCGACAACGTCCGAGCGGCTCGGCTTCACGGGCCGCGGCGAAGGCATAGCCGCCCAGGCGGTCGTCTGTCTGATCAGACGAGAACCTATCTGAGCCGGCGCTGCCCGATGCCCTAAACGGCAAGATTAACGAAGTTTGGCTTCATAACTCCGGCGGCCGAGGGTAGAGTGACGGGTTGAAATCACGATTTTGACATAACAGGGGGTTCAAGGGATGAATGCACAAGTCCGCGTACGTTACGCGCCGAGCCCGACCGGGCATCTTCATATCGGCGGCGCTCGGACGGCATTATTCACGTATTTGTTCGCGCGCCAGCACGGCGGGCAATTCATATTGAGGATCGAGGATACCGATCTGGACCGCAACGTGGAGGGGGCAGCGGAGGAGTTCTACAACGGGCTGCGCTGGCTCGGCATCGAGTGGGACGAGGGCGAGGATGTCGGCGGCCCATACGGTCCTTATCGCTGCACCGACCGGATGGACATCTACCGCGAGCATATCGATCGGCTTCTGGCCGAGGACAAAGCTTATCACTGCTACTGCTCGGAGGAAGAGCTGGAGCGGGAACGCGATGCGCAGATCGCTGCCGGCTTGACCGCCAAATATTCGGGCCGCTGCCGGCATCTGACGCCTGAGCAGCGGGCGGCGTTCGAAGCGCAAGGGCGCGCGAAGACGGTTCGCCTGCGAGTAGAGGAAGGCCGGAAGCTGTCGTTCGACGATCAGGTCCGCGGCCCTATCTCATTCGAGTCGGACGGCAACGACTTCGTCATCGTCAAGACGAACGGGATGCCCACCTACAACCTCGCGGTCGTGATTGACGACCATCTGATGCGGATCACTCACGTTACGCGCGGAGAAGAGCATATTTCCAACACGCCGCGGCAAATTTTGCTGTATCAAGCTTTCGGCTGGGAAGTGCCGCTGTTCGCGCATTTCAATTTAATCTTGAACGAGGAAGGCAAGAAGCTGTCCAAGCGCGACGAGTCGATTCTTCAATTCATCTCGCAGTACCGGGACCTCGGCTATCTGGAAGAGGCCATCTTAAACTTCCTGGCGCTGCTCGGCTGGTCGCCGGGGACGGAGGAAGAGATCTTCACGAAGGAAGAGATCATCGCGCGCTTCTCGTTTGATCGCGTCAACAAGGCGGGGTCGATCTTCGATCAGAAGAAGCTGGCTTGGATGAACAACCACTATTTCAAACAAGCGGAAGCGGAACGGATCGCCGCGCTTTGCATCCCGCAGCTTCAGCAGGCCGGGCGTTTGCCGGAGCGGCTGGACGAAGAACGCCGGGCATGGGCGAAGGAACTGGCTGCACTATATCAGGACAAGATGAACTGCGCGGCGGACATCGTTCCGCTTACGGAGATGTTCTTTCGTGAAACGGTGGAGTTGGAGGACGAGGAAGCCGGCGCAGTGCTGGCCGAAGCGACGGTAACGACGGTGTTGCGCGCGTTCCGGGACAAGGTCGGGGCGATGTCGGATGCGGCGGTTGGGACAGAGGCTGAAATCGGTGTCGGAACTGCGAGCGTGCAGGCCTTCACGATCGAAGGCATCAAGGCGGCGATCAAGGCGGTGCAGGTCGATACGGGCGTGAAGGGCAAAGGCTTGTTCATGCCAATCCGCGTGGCGCTCACGGGTCAGATGCACGGGCCGGACTTGAACGCCACGGTGTGGCTGCTCGGCCGGGACCGCGTGCTGCAGCGGCTCGCGTCAGCTGCCGGGGACTGACGACCGGCAAGCCGGCGACGGGGAAGGAGGTGGCGCCATGCTTGCTCACGAAAGACACAGTGCGATTATTCAAATGCTCCATGAGCATCAAGTCGTCAAAGCGACGAATTTAATGCGCATGTTTGGCGTATCGTTCGAAACGATCCGGCGGGATCTGGAGAAGCTGGAGTCGGAGGGGTGCTTGAAGCGGGTGCACGGCGGCGCCGCGCTGCCCGCCACGGATTACCGCCAGGAGCTCCCATTCACGGTACGCGAAATGAAACACGTGAACGAGAAGCGCGAGCTGGCGCGCACCGCCGCGCAATTCGTCGCGGAAGGGCAGTCGCTGTTCCTGGACGTAAGCACGACGAATACGGAATTCGCCCGCGTGCTGATGAATCACTTCGAGCGGCTTACCGTGTTGACGAATTCGTTTCCGATCGCGACTTTGCTGATGACGAAGCCGGGCTTCACGATTATTTTCATAGGCGGAGCGGTGCGCAATTCCGAACAATGCGTCGTCGGAGACATCGCAGAATCGTTCGTGGCGCAATTTCACGCCGACACTTTCTTCATGAGTGTCAGCGGGATTTCCCTATCCGAAGGCTTGACCGACTATGGCATCGGGGAGATTCAGCTGAAGAAGAAGATACTGGAGCGTTCCAAGGGCGTCATCGTTCTCGCGGACAGCAGCAAGTTCGGCGCAGTATCGCTATCCCACTTATGCGACTGCCGCGATGTCGACAGGATCGTAACGGACACCGGCGTCGACGCCGACATCGTCAAGCAATTCGAAGAGAGCGGCGTGGAAGTCGTCTGCTAGACCGGTGCGTACACAGACGAACGAACAATGTCAGCCATCATTTCGTATTTCGTTGCGATCGCCCTCAACCTCCCGCTTGGGAGGTTTTTTGACGTTCAACTCGTTTATTTTTGTGTGTTTGTGGGGTAAAGGCATTCGCATTATTGCATATGCAAGTATATTGACAGGTGTAATATGCGGAGATATGATGATAATATTGCATTCATGTGTATTATTTGTGTGTGTAATTGTGCGTTTTGAAGGAAGAGGTGTTCATTGCTAATCCTCCCTGTTTTACTTGTACTCGCTTCCGGCATCACTCATGCGGTATGGAACCTGTTGACCAAGCAGAGCACGAACAAACATCTGTTTCTATGCCTTATCTTCGTGCCTTCTACGATTCTTCTGCTCCCGTCGACGATACGGGAAATCGCCCGACCGGACCTGCCCGTCTCCGTATATTGGCTCTTGCTTGCATCCATGGCGATCCAATGCGGGTATTCGTACTTCCTGACCAGATCGTATACGTACGGAGATATGTCTCAGGTGTACCCGATGATGAGAGGCATCAGTTCGTTCTTGCTGCCGGTCATCAGCGTGATCTTCCTGAATGAACGATTGTCCGTATTGGGCTGGGTCGGCCTCCTGCTTATCGCGTCGGGCTTCGGCCTGACGAGCGGGCTGGCGTTCATGCACAATCGGGTGAGAATTCCGCTGCGCGTCATCTTGTATACGATCGGCGTCGGGATCTGCACGACGTCCTACGTGTTCGTGGACAAGATCAACCTGGTGCATTTCTCCCCGCTTGCGCTGCTCGAAGTTTCGAATATCGGCTTCATGCTGGGCCTAATTCCTTTCATCAAGCTCAGGGAAGTCGACTGGCGCAAGGAGTGGCGGGATAATGGCAAGCTGCTCGCGCTAGGCTCCATCCTGTCGCCCGGTTCCTACCTGCTGTTCCTGTTCGCCATGAGCATGTCGACGCTGACCTATGTGGCGCCGATGCGGGAAATCGG
This sequence comes from Bacillota bacterium, assembly GCA_023391635.1. Lineage (GTDB taxonomy): Bacteria > Bacillota > Bacilli > Paenibacillales > Paenibacillaceae > Cohnella. The sequence continues at coordinate 82,775 of JAEWAQ010000063.1, forward strand.
CACGGTCATCGGAACTGTAGCGGGCATCTACTTGCTGAAGGAGAAGCGGGAATTCACCCGCATCGTATCGGCTTGCATCATCTTCGCCGGCATCATGCTGGTCGGCATATGGGGAATTTGAATCCGGAGGGGACGATTCATGAATTGGTAAGGATGGGGAGAACCGCAGGAAACGGAGCAGCGCGAACTGGACAGATTTCTGAAGAAGTAAGAGGGGATGAAGGCAATGGCTGCGATTGACGAATTGTACGAGACCATGATAGCCGAAGCGGCGGCTTCCGCAGGCTCGGCAGGGGGAGAAGATGATTTGCGCTTCGTCTTCATCACCGACCTGCATCACAAGCCCGGCGGCAATACGCTGCGCTCGGCAGAGGCGATTCATGAACTGGCGAGGCGGCTGCCGCTCGACTTCGTCCTGTGCGGCGGCGATGTCGGCTTTAACGGTCCGAAACCCGAAGTCGTCGCGGCGCAGCGGGAAATCATCGAGGCGATGCGCGTCCCCGGCCTCCCCTTGCTGACGGCCAAAGGCAATCATGACGACAACTCGATCTATGCCGCGTGGAATAACGGAGGTCCCGAGCATTTCATTCTCCCCGAGGAGACGCGGGAATTGCTCATGCCGGGCGTGCCGGAGACGGCTATGCGTGATCGCGAACCGTCGGCTGGTTTGTACTACGCCGTAGACTTCCCGCGGAAGAAGACTCGGGCGATCGTACTCGACTGCAACGATATTCCGTACACGCAGCTGGAAGACGGCTGCTACAAGTACAACGGAATCAACGTATATGCGTTCTCGTCGCGGCAATTGAATTGGTTTGCAGGACAAGCGCTCGACCTGCGCGGCAAGCCGGGGTGGCGCGTGCTGATTGCCTCGCACGTTGAGATCATCGAAGACGGCGTGTTCGGAACCGACCACCCGGTGACGAACGGCGAGGTGCTGTGGGGTGTCGTCAAGGCGTTCCGGGATGGCGGCAGATTCGCGTCGGAAAGCGGGGCGGGCGGGGATTTCGCCTACAGGGTTGAGGCGGATTTCACCGCACAAGGGCCCGGGACCGTCATCGGGTGCCTGTTCGGGCACGTCCATCACGACAATCTCGTGTACAACGACGGAATCCCGATGATCTCGACGCTGAACGCATGGACGCTCAAGGAATTCGACGTATCGCCGGAGCGGCGCGACAAGACAGCGTCCGAGGCCGCATTTGACATCATGACTGCCGATTTCGGCCAATCTCTGCTGCACGCCTACCGCTTCGGCGCCGGGCAGCACCGTACGGTGAACTTCTGAATGAAGGACTGAACGGCGTTTCCTGATTGCAATAATGAAGGAAGCGGTGCCCGGAAGCTCGGAGAGTACGGAAGGCGCTGCACGCGCGGAAGGTACCCCCGCCTTGTCACGTCATGGGGTTTCGGTTATACTGGGGGTATCATAAACTCGAACAGCGACGAACAGGAGAGTACGCTCGCGACCGGAATGACCAGAGAGGGCGGACTTGGCTGTAATCCGCCTCATTCCTTCCGACCGGAAATGCGCCTGGGAGCCGCGCCGCCGAAGCGGATGCCGCGTGTGAACGAAGGCAGATCCGTCCGTTAAGCGGCGCCGGGAGGCACCCGTTACCAGCCCCAAGGTGGAGTTTGATCCATGTCGGACCGCGTTCGCGGGGGCGCATCGGATCGACTCAAGCAGGGTGGAACCGCGTATCTCACGACACGTCTCTGCAGCGATTTGCTGCGGGGGCGTGTTTTTGCTATCATGCGGCTCGCAGGGTAAGCAGTATAGGAAAGAAGGCGTTGCGCATGGGGGTCTGGAGCAACATCAAATCGGATATCGACGCGGTCATGGAGAACGATCCGGCGGCGCGCAGCCGCTTCGACGCAGTCTTCACTTACGCCGGGCTTCATGCGATCTGGGCGCATCGGATCGCCCATTTCTTCTTCCGTCACCGCTGGTGCACCGTCGCGCGGATCATCTCGCAGGTCAGCCGCTTCTTCACCGGCATCGAGATCCACCCTGGCGCGCGGATCGGCCGAAAGCTGTTCATCGACCACGGCATGGGCGTCGTCATCGGCGAGACGTGCGAGATCGGCGACGATGTCGTCATCTACCAGGGCGTCACGCTCGGCGGCACCGGCAAGGAGAAGGGCAAGCGCCATCCGACGATCGGCAACCGCGTGGTGATCTCTTCCGGCGCCAAGGTGCTCGGTTCCTTCAAAGTAGGGGACAATGCGAACATCGGGGCCAATTCGGTCGTGCTGCGGGAGGTGCCGCCGGACAGTACCGTTGTCGGCATTCCCGGGCGGATCGTCAAGCGCAACGGCAAGCGGGTCGCGGACCGGCTCGATCACGCGAGCTTGCCCGACCCCGTGGTGGATACGTTCCGCCAGATGCAGAAAGAGATCAACGAACTGAAGGCGGAAGTCGAACAGCTGAGACAGGAAAGAGAGGCTGTCCGCTCCGGCGGAGGCGGCTTTCGCGAGACGGCAGCCGGAGATGACGCGCGAATCGCGGACCCGGTCGGCTGCGCGCCATACGACAAATAAAGGAGCCAACCTCATCGTGACATTGCGGATCTACAACAGCATGACCCGGCAGTCGGAGCCGTTCGAGCCGCTGGAGCCGGGCAAAGTCAACATGTATGTATGCGGCCCGACCGTCTACGACTATATTCATATCGGCAACGCGCGCCCGCTTATTTTTTTCGATGTCGTCCGCCGTTACCTGGAGTATATCGGCTACCGGGTGAACTTCATCGTCAATTTCACGGACGTCGACGACAAGATGATCCGCAAGGCGGAGCAGCTCGGCAGCACCGTGCCGGAGATCGCGGAACGGTTCATCGCCGCCTATATCGAGGACCGTGACGCGCTTGGCGCCCATCCGCCGTCCGTCACGCCCCGCGTGACGGACACGATGGACGAGATTGTCGCGTTTATCGCCGAACTGGTGGACAAAGGGGTGGCGTACGAGAACGGCGGCGACGTTTATTTTCGCACGAACCGGTTCCCCGAATACGGCAAGCTGTCGCACAAGAACCTCGACGAACTGCAGTACGGCATCCGCGTCGAGGTCGACAAACGCAAGGAGCACCCGCAGGATTTCGTGCTGTGGAAAGCCGCCAAGCCGGGGGAAATCCACTGGTCAAGCCCGTGGGGAGAAGGACGCCCCGGCTGGCATATCGAGTGCTCCGCCATGGCGCTCAAATACGCGGGCAAGACGCTGGACATTCACGGCGGCGGGCAGGATTTGCAGTTTCCGCACCATGAATGCGAGATCGCGCAATCGGAGTCGCTGTCCGGCCAGCCGCTGGCCCGCTACTGGATGCACAACGGCTTCGTCAACATTGACAACGAGAAGATGTCCAAGTCGCTCGGCAACGGCGTGAACGTGCGGGAAATATTGAAGACGACGAGCCCGCAGGCGATCCGCTATCTGATGCTGGCTGCGCATTACCGCAACCCGCTCAATTTCAGCGAAGACACGGTGCGTCAGGCGGAGAACAGCGTGGAGCGGCTGACGAACTGCCGGGACAACCTGAAGCATCGTCTGAAAGCCGTGCATACGGATCTCGACGTTCCGTTGTCCGCGGACGACCATGCCGTGCTTGCTCGATTGAGCGAGTGGAAGCGGGAATTCACGGAGAAGATGGACGACGATTTCGGCACGCCGGATGCGATTACGGCCTGGTTCAAAGTCGTGTCGGAAGCCAATGGCTATTTGCAGCAGCCTGTGGCTAACGAACGCGTGCTGGGCGAGATGCTGCAGCTTGCCACTGATTTCGACGGCGTCCTGGGGCTGCTGCCGCAAGAGGCCGGCTTGCTTGACCAAGAGGTAGACGCGCTGATAGCGGAACGGACGGAAGCGCGGCGCAACCGCGATTTTGCCCGCGCGGACGAGATTCGGGACTTGCTGTCGGAACGCGGCATCGTGCTTGAGGATACCCCGCAAGGGATTCGCTGGAGACGCAAATGACGACAGAGCATCAGGAAATGGGCGAGCCTGCGCCAATGCCTGTGATCGCGCCGGTGCTGCCTGCCGGACTGCCGGTCGGGCAGCTGTCTCCCATCGTGCTGGCCTATATCGGTGACGCGGTCTTCGAAGTGTACGTGAGGCAGAGGCTGATCGCAGGCGCCGCACGCAAGCCGCACGACCTGCACAGGGCCGCTACGCGCTGCGTATCGGCGTCGTCGCAAGCCCGGCTGCTGCAGCAATGGACGCCGCTGCTTACAGAGGAAGAAGAGGATGTCGTGCGGCGCGGCCGCAACGCGAAGTCCGGCCAGCCGCCGCGCAATGCCGATCCGGGCGACTACCGGCACGCGACCGCGCTGGAGTGTCTGGTCGGCTATTTGTATTACCGGGGACGCCGGGAACGGCTTGAGCAATTGATGGAGATGGCATTCGCGCATCAGGATTCGCAAGATCATGTCAGCAAAGGACGATGACGATGAACAATCGCAATCGCGGCCGCTCAGCGGGCGGCGGGCGTTCCGGCTCGGGACGGGACGATCGCCATGGTGCCGGCGGGAATCCCGGAGCCCGAGGGGGGCGCGCGGAATCGAAGCCGCTCAGCCAACCGCCGGTATTCGCGGAAGATATCGCGGCAGATGAACGGAACGCGGACGAGGAACAATGGATCGCCGGCAAGCATCCGGTGCTTGAAGCGCTAAAGAGTGGTTATGCCCTGAACAAAATATGGCTGTCGGAGCATCTGCAGCGTGCGCAGGTGGCCGCGATATTGGAAGAAGCCAAGGCGCGCGGCGTCGTCGTGCAATATGCGGACAAGCGCAAGCTGGACCAGATGGTGCCGGGAACGGCGCATCAGGGAGTCGTCGCGCAAGGAGCAGCTGCCGCTTACGTTGAGGTGGACGACCTGCTTGCCCGTGCCGCCGAGTTGGGAGAAGCGCCGCTGCTGGTGCTGCTGGACGAGGTGGAAGATCCGCACAACCTGGGCTCCGTGCTGCGGACGGCGGATTGCACCGGCGTTCACGGCGTCATCGTGCCCAAGCGCCGCAGCGCCAGCCTCTCCGCCGTCGTAGCGAAGACTTCGGCAGGCGCCGTAGCTTACGTGCCGGTGGCCAGAGTATCCAACATCGTGCAGACGATCGAGCGATTGAAGGAAGCCGGCGTCTGGGTGGCAGGCGCGGCGGGGGAGGCGCAAACAGACGTCTACGGCGCCAACCTGACGGGTCCGCTCGCGATCGTGATCGGCAATGAAGGGCGAGGCCTATCCCGGCTGGTGCGGGAAAGCTGCGATTTTCTCGTCTCGTTGCCGATGATGGGCCGGATCAATTCGCTCAACGCATCGGTCGCTGCCGGCGTTCTGCTGTACGAAGCCGTTCGCCAGCGCCGCCCGGGCGCCCCGAGCGGCGCTCCGAACCATGCCGAAGGGGGCGGGCATGCTCCGACGTGAGGATGTCCTGTTCGTGGACGGCTACAACATGATCGGAGCTTGGCCGGAGCTGTCGGCCTTGAAACAAGACAAGCTCGAGGACGCGCGGGACAAGCTGCTGGGTATGCTCGCGGACTACCAGAGCTACGCGGGCCTCACGATCGTCGTCGTGTTCGACGCGTTCCGGGTGCCGGGGCTCGGCTCGACGACCCGGCAGCGGCGGCTGCACGTCGTCTATACCCGGGAGCGGGAGACGGCAGACGAATGCATCGAGCGGCTCGTCGGCGAATGGTCTTCGGTGCGCCGCAACTTGTACGTGGCGACGTCCGATATGACGGAACAGCACGTGGCGTTCGGACGCGGTGCCCTGCGGCTGTCCGCCCGCGAGCTGAAGCTCGAAATCGACCAGAGCCGCCGCGATATCCAGCGTGCGATCCGTCCGGAGGCGACACCTCGGCGCAATCCGCTCGACGGAGCGTTAAGCGGGGATGTTCAGCGAAAATTGGAGAATATGCGCAGGGGCATTTCGGACGATGGATCACCTGGTGGCGAATAGTGGAAAAACTTCCACCGACTCAGGAACCCCCAATCCGGTCAAATCCATTGACGCTATTGGATTCATCAAGTATGATTGGTAGTAGTTTGGTAGCTTGATAGTTTTCCAGCAGCACCAGCAGGCCGGAGGGATGATCACGTGAGCGTCGACTTGGAGAATTTGGTAATACGCGAATACGACTTCAAGACCGACGAGGACATCGTGGAATCGGTCCGTTCAGGCGACGGAGAAGCGCTGGAATACTTGATCAACAAATACCGCAATTTCGTGCGCGCCAAGGCGAGGTCCTACTTCCTGATCGGAGCCGAGCGCGAAGATATCGTGCAGGAAGGCATGATCGGTCTCTACAAGTCGATCCGCGACTTCAAGGGAGACAAGCTGGCATCCTTCAAGGCATTCGCCGAGCTGTGCATCACCCGGCAGATCATTACCGCGATCAAGACCGCCACCCGCCAGAAGCATATTCCCCTGAATTCTTACGTATCGCTCGACAAGCCGATCTATGACGAGGATTCCGACCGGACGTTGCTCGACGTTATCTGCGGTTCCCGCGTCTGCGATCCGGAAGAGTTGATCATCAATCAGGAAGAGTTTTTCGGTCTCGAAGACAAGATGTCGGAGATCCTCAGCGATCTGGAGCGCAAGGTGCTGATGCTGTATCTGGACGGGCGATCCTACCAGGAGATCGCAGTCGACCTGGATCGGCATGTGAAGTCGATCGACAACGCCCTCCAACGCGTGAAGCGCAAGCTGGAGAAGTATCTCGAAATCCGCAATCTCGTCAGCTGAAGTTTCGATCCTGTACCGATCAGCCACTGGAGTCAGAGGACAACAGGCAGCCGGGGAACGAGCTGCTTTTTTCATTTATTTCGGCGTCGTGAGGGTTAATAAACGGGAAAAATAGGCAAAATGAGGAAAGGCTCTGAGGCCGGGCCGTCGCTTGAGCAACCCGTGCATATTCGGGAAGTTACACTTTTCGTTGACATGGCTATGGGCCTGTGATAAATTATTTTAGTAACCTTTAAGGTGGCATCGTATGCGCAGGCCCTGAATCATCGGCGAAACGCCAGGTTTCGTTGCATTGACGAACTTGGTTGTGCGCAGGCGGCAACCCGGCGACCGGGCGCCCGTCGTGCTGCCGATTCGATTCTTTTTTTATGAGTGTTTATCCCGGGAGGTGGAAGGGATGCGGGTCATCATCACGCTTGCTTGCACGAATTGCAAGCAACGCAATTACACGTCGACGAAGAACAAGCGGACGCACTCCGATCGCATGGAGCTCAAGAAGTTCTGCAGACACTGCAATGAACACACTCCTCACCGCGAGACGCGTTAAGGGGAGCGGTGAGAGTTTGCGGAGCAAACTCTCTATAAGAGGAGGGCATGGACGTGACTTTCCTGGCCAAAATGAAACAGAGCTTTGGGTCCTTTTTTTCGTTTTTCGGCGATAGTTGGAGCGAACTGAAAAAAGTCCGTTGGCCGAACCGGAAAGAACTGATCAGCTATACCGCGATCGTACTCGTCGTTACGCTGATTATTACAATTTATTTCTGGCTGCTCGATATCGGAATTTCACAGCTCGTCGACCTCGTCATTTAACGGGGGAGCCAAAGGTGGGCGTTCCTATGGAGAAAAGATGGTATGTCGTACACACGTACTCCGGATACGAGAACAAGGTGAAAACCAATCTGGAGAAGCGCGTGGAATCGATGGGCATGCAGGACAAGATCTTTCGCGTGCTCGTCCCTATGGAAGAAGAACTTGTCAACAAAGACGGCAAGAAGAAAACCGTGATGCGCAAAGTGTATCCCGGTTACGTGCTCGTCGAGATGATTCAGACGGACGATTCCTGGTATGTGGTCCGCAACACTCCCGGCGTAACGGGGTTTGTCGGTTCTACCGGGTCCGGTTCGAAGCCGACGGCGCTTCTGCCCGAAGAAGTGGATCAGATTCTGATGCATATGGGCATGGAAGAGCCGAAGCCGGTCGTCGAATTCGACCTTAAGGAGAATGTTCGGGTCAAAGTCGGGCCTTTCGCCAATTTCGTCGGTTCGGTTGAAGAGATTCAAACCGACAAGATGAAACTGAAAGTGCACGTCAACATGTTCGGCAGGGAAACGCCAGTTGAGCTCGATTTCACTCAAGTGGAGAAGATATAGTTTCCAACAGCGGGAGGGACGGTTCGTCCCGTTAAACCGCATTCCAGGGAGCGGGGAGAGATTGCTCCGCAAACTCCCTATTAGAGGAGGTGTGCACCATGGCAAAGAAAGTCATCAAATTGGTCAAGCTGCAAGTGCCCGCCGGCAAAGCGAACCCGGCTCCGCCGATCGGTCCCGCGCTTGGTCAAGCTGGCGTTAACATCATGGCCTTCTGCAAGGAGTTCAATGCCCGTACGGCAGATCAAGCCGGTCTGATCATTCCGGTCGTGATTTCCGTATTCGAGGACCGTTCTTTCACGTTCGAGACGAAGACGCCTCCGGCAGCGGTATTGCTTCGCGTCGCAGCTGGTATCCAGAAGGGTTCCGGCGAGCCGAACAAGAAGAAAGTCGCAACCGTGAAGCGGGATAAAGTGCGTGAGATCGCCGAGCAGAAAATGCAGGATCTTAACGCGGCATCCGTGGAAGCGGCTATGCGGATGGTTGAAGGTACGGCCCGCAGCATGGGCGTCGCGATCGTCGACTAATCCCGGCATGGGCGTAAGCTGCAAGTCGGCTTCGCCGCTCGCGCATGTTTGACATGCGCCAGTGGGAGGGGGATCCGCGTCGTTCCCGCCTGCGGGAACGCGGAAGGAAACTGCCCGCCAACACCACATAAGGAGGAGAATGCAACATGGCTAAACACGGCAAGAAGTATGCGGAAGCCGCCAAGCTGATCGACCGCGAAGCGACTTATGAGACGCTGGAAGCGATCGAGTTGGTGAAGAAATCGGCATCGGCCAAGTTCGACGAAACGGTCGAAGCAGCCGTCCGTCTCGGCGTCGATCCGAGAAAGCAAGACCAGAACGTGCGCGGCGTCGTCGTCCTGCCGCACGGCACGGGCAAAACGAAGCGCGTCCTCGTATTCGCCAAGGGCGAGAAGGTCAAGGAAGCGGAAGCTGCCGGAGCCGATTATGTCGGCGACCAAGATCTTATCAACAAGATCCAGCAAGGCTGGTTCGAATTCGATGTCTGCGTAGCTACGCCGGACATGATGGCGGAAGTCGGGAAACTGGGCCGTATCCTCGGGGGTAAAGGTCTCATGCCGAACCCGAAGGCCGGCACGGTAACGTTCGATGTTGCCAAGGCGATTCAGGAGATCAAAGCCGGTAAGATCGAATACCGTCTGGACAAAGCCGGACAAATTCATGCTCCGATCGGCAAGGTGTCGTTCGATGCCGAGAAGCTGAACGAGAACCTCAAAGCGCTGATCGATGCGCTGAACCGCGCGAAGCCCGCAGCGGCCAAGGGCATCTACCTGAAGAACATCTCGATCTCTTCGACGATGGGACCGGGCGCCCGCCTGAACGCTGCAAACTACCGCTAATTGCCGTTTGACAATGGCAAGCAGCCCGTGGTAGACTAGCGAGGTTGTTGACAAACGAATAATACGACCGTAGACCGCAGGTGCTAAGTAGGAGCGCAGCAAGGCCGATTCATGTAGGCCGAGCAGCCGCTCGTACGGTAAAGCTTAATTTCCTGCCGAGGCGTGTGGATACAAGCAATCCCGGATGCGGCGCCATGTGCGCTCGCGATCCGCGATGCTCGAACGTTCATGCCCCCGCAGAGTCTGCAGGGGCATGCTTCATGTCCTACGGTTATCAAGAACCAGGAGGTGTAACCCATGGCAAATGCGAAAATCATCGCCGCCAAGCAACAAGCGGTCGAGGAGATCGCGTCGAAGCTGAAAGCCAGCACGACGACGGTCATCGCCGACTACCGCGGCCTGAACGTAGCGCAAGTGACCGAGCTTCGCAAGCAGCTTCGCGAAGCCGGCGTGGATTTCCAAGTGCTGAAGAACTCGCTGGTGAGCCGCGCCGCAGACAGCGCCGAGCTTGGCGATCTGAACGCGGTCCTGACGGGTCCGACGGCCGTCGCGTTCGGTACGGACGCAGTCGCGCCGGCGAAGATCCTGAACGATTTCGCGAAGAAGAACGATGCGCTCAAAATCAAAGGCGGCGTCGTCGAAGGACGCGTTGTCGATACGGCTCAGATCCAGGCGCTTGCCAACCTGCCGTCCCGCGAAGGCTTGCTGTCGATGCTGCTTAGCGTGCTGCAGGCACCGATGCGCAACGTGGCTCTCGCCGTCAAGGCGGTCGCCGAGAAGAACGAAGCAACGGCTTGACGCTTACTGTTCGCAAACGAATAACGCAAGTTAAATCACTTATAATGGAGGGTTAAACCCAAATGAGCAAAGAGCAAATTTTGGAGGCCATCAAGGCCATGACCGTTCTCGAATTGAACGATCTTGTCAAAGCAATCGAAGAAGAGTTCGGCGTTACCGCAGCTGCACCGGTTGCAGTCGTAGCCGGCGGCGGCGCAGCGGCTGAAGTGGAAGAGCAAACGGAATTCGACGTTAACCTTCTCGAAGCCGGCGCTTCGAAGATTAACGTTATCAAGGCTGTTCGCGAAATTACCGGTCTTGGCCTGAAAGAAGCGAAGGACCTGGTCGACAATGCACCGAAGCCGATCAAGGAGAAAGTTTCGAAGGAAGAAGCCGAATCCGTGAAGGCGAAGCTCGAAGAAGCAGGCGCCAAAGTCGAAGTCAAGTAATGATTCGCTAACGGTTTCCGCGACAAACCCCTTGAAGATGATCTTCAAGGGGTTTGTTTGCACGCATTGAGGGGAAAAATGGAATTGCGGCGTCACGGAGGTGTCCACCTTGAGCGAGCACTATTATGCGCAGCGGCCGGCCGCTGCCAGCCATCGGCAGTTGTTCGAGTTGGCCGTGCGCGGCATTCAGTTGAAGCTGACGACAGATGCCGGCGTATTCTCGAAGCAAGGGCTCGATTACGGCAGCAAGGCGCTGATCGAACGGATGGAGATTCCGCCGGGTTCGCGGATTCTGGATGTCGGGTGCGGCTATGGCCCGATCGGGCTGACGGCGGCTCGGCTGACGCGTGAAGGGTTCGCCGACCTCGTCGACGTGAACGAGCGCGCAGTCGAGTTAGCCCGGCTGAACGCGGAAATCAACGGCATTGGCAACGTCAGCGTAATGCAGAGCGACGGGCTGACCTCGGTGGGCGATAGGCGTTATGACGTCATTCTCACCAATCCTCCGATCCGTGCCGGAAAAGCCGTCGTGCATCGCATCTTTGAAGAAAGCGCCGAACATCTTGTTCCCGGCGGCATGCTGTGGGTTGTCATTCAGAACAAGCAAGGAGCGCCTACCGCACGGGCGAAGCTGGAAGCGTTATTCGGCGAAGATGCGGTAGCGGAAATCGGCAAAGATAAGGGATACCGAATTTTGCGGGCGACAAACAAGAAAAGTTTGACTTGACATCTGCATCGTGGTATCATTAAAAAATGTCAGTATTACGATGGGCTTATTGTCGATATCGTAAACGAAGGATTGGAGATAAGGGATATTTGCCCATGAGGATGCATATAATGGGTTTGTTTTGGGCATTTGACTCATGTGAGTTGCCATTGTGCCGCCAACCGGCGCATAAGGGCTTTTCTTTGTTTTTGTGTTGAAGCAGACTGAAGGGGTGAGGTTAAGTTGGCAGGACATCTTGTTCAGTACGGCCGTCGGACCAGACGCAGCTATTCCCGAATCAAAGAGGTGCTCGACGTCCCCAACCTGATCGAAATTCAGCAGCAATCGTACCAGAAGTTTTTGGACGAGGGCTTGCGGGAAATTTTTCAGGACATTTCGCCGATCCAGGATTTCACGGGTAATCTCGTGCTGGAGTTTATCGACTACAGCCTGGGCGAGCCTAAGTATTCCGTCGACGAATCCAAGGAACGCGATGTCACCTATGCAGCACCGCTGCGTGTCAAAGTGCGTCTGCTTAACAAGGAAACCGGGGAAGTGAAAGAGCAGGAAGTGTTCATGGGCGATTTTCCGCTTATGACCGAGACCGGCACTTTCATTATCAACGGGGCCGAACGCGTTATCGTCAGCCAATTGGTTCGCTCTCCGAGCGTCTACTACAGCACGAAGGTGGACAAAAACGGGAAGAAAACGTTCACCGCGACGGTTATTCCTAACCGCGGCGCTTGGCTGGAGCTGGAGACGGACGCCAAGGATATCGTATACGTCCGTATCGACCGTACCCGCAAGATCCCGGTAACGGTGCTGCTCCGCTCGCTTGGCTTCGGCACCGATGCGGAAATTTTGGACCTGCTTGGGCAGGACGAGTATATCCGCAATACGCTGGAGAAGGACAATACCGATTCCACCGAGAAAGCGCTCATCGAAATCTACGAGCGCCTTCGCCCGGGCGAACCGCCGACGCTTGAGAATGCGCGCAGCTTGCTGATTGCCCGCTTCTTCGACCCGAAGCGTTACGACCTGGCCAACGTGGGACGTTACAAGATCAATAAGAAGCTTCATATCAAGAACCGGCTGTTCGACCATCGCTTGGCCGAGACGCTGGTGGACCCTTCTACGGGCGAGATTCTGGCGGAAAGCGGCCAGATGATCGACCGCCGGCTGCTCGATCAGATCTTGCCGATGCTGGAGAAGAACGTCGGTTATAAAAATTACCGCGTCGTCGGTGGCGTGAACGAGGCCGAGGACATTCCGTTGCAGACGATCAGCGTCTTTTCTCCGATCGAAGACGGCAAAGTCGTCAAAGTCATCTCCAACGGCATCGTCGATAAGTCGGTTAAGCACATAACGCCGGCCGATATTATCGCGTCGATCAACTATTTCATGAATTTGCTGCATGGCATCGGCACGACCGACGATATCGACCACCTGGGCAACAGGCGCCTGCGCTCCGTCGGCGAACTGCTGCAGAACCAGTTCCGCATCGGGCTGTCCCGGATGGAACGCGTCGTGCGCGAACGGATGTCGATTCAAGACCAGAATGCCATTACGCCGCAGGCATTGATCAATATCCGGCCGGTCATCGCCGCGATCAAAGAGTTTTTCGGCTCCTCGCAGCTGTCTCAGTTCATGGACCAGACGAACCCGCTGGCCGAATTGACGCACAAGCGTCGTCTGTCCGCGCTCGGCCCAGGCGGCTTGACACGGGAGCGCGCCGGCTTCGAAGTGCGCGACGTGCATCCGTCCCACTATGGCCGGATGTGTCCGATCGAGACGCCGGAAGGTCCGAACATCGGCCTGATCAATTCGCTGTCCACGTTCGCCCGCATCAACGAGTACGGCTTCATTGAAGCGCCGTACCGCAAAGTGGACGCGAATACGGGCAAAGTGACCGACGAAATCGTGTACATGACGGCGGACGAAGAGTACAACTACATTATCGCGCAAGCGAACGTGAATTTGAACGACGATGGCTCCTTTACGGAAGACAACGTTATCGTGCGGTACAACAAGCAGGCGGACAACATTCTTCAGATGCCGAGCAACCGCGTCGACTTCATCGACGTGTCGCCTAAGCAGGTCGTATCCGTCGCGACCGCGATGATTCCGTTTCTTGAGAACGACGACTCCAACCGCGCGCTCATGGGTTCGAACATGCAACGCCAAGCGGTTCCTCTGCTTGTCCCGGATGCGCCTCTCGTCGGCACCGGCATGGAGCACAAGTCGGCCAAGGACTCCGGCGTTTGTATTGTGTCCAAATACGACGGCGTCATTGAGCGGGTGAGCGCTAACGAAATTTGGCTGCGCAGGGTCGAACTGGTAGACGGTAAAGAAGTCAAGGGCGACATCGTCAAATACAAGCTGCAGAAATTCATGCGCTCCAACCAGGGCACATGCATCAACCAGCGCCCGATCTGCCGCAAAGGCGAGATCATCAAGAAAGGCGACATTCTCGCGGACGGTCCTTCCACGGATACCGGGGAGCTCGCGCTCGGACGGAACGTCGTCGTAGCGTTCATGACGTGGGAAGGCTACAACTACGAGGACGCGATCCTGCTGTCCGAGAAGCTGGTGCGGGAAGACGTCTATACTTCGATCCATATCGAAGAATATGAGTCCGAAGCCCGCGATACGAAGCTCGGACCTGAAGAGATCACGCGCGATATCCCGAACGTCGGGGAAGACGCGCTGCGCAATCTCGACGAGCGCGGCATTATCCGCGTCGGTGCAGAGATCGGCGCGGGCGACATCCTCGTCGGCAAGGTCACGCCGAAGGGCGTAACCGAACTGACGGCGGAAGAGCGACTGCTGCATGCGATCTTCGGCGAGAAGGCGCGCGAAGTGCGCGATACAAGCTTACGCGTACCGCACGGTACCGACGGCATCGTCGTCGACGTGAAGGTGTTCACGCGCGAGAATGGCGACGAACTGCCGCCGGGCGTCAACCAACTCGTGCGCGTCTACATCGCGCAGAAGCGGAAAATTTCCGAAGGCGACAAGATGGCCGGCCGCCACGGAAACAAAGGCGTCATCGCCCGCATCTTGCCGGAAGAAGACATGCCGTTCATGCCGGACGGCACGCCGGTCCAAGTCGTGCTCAATCCGCTGGGCGTGCCTTCGCGGATGAACATCGGGCAAGTGCTGGAAGTTCACCTCGGCATGGCCTGCCGCCACCTCGGCATTCGCGCGTCGACGCCGGTATTCGACGGCGCCAGCGAATACGACGTGTTCGACACGATGGAAGAAGCCGGCATGCAGCGCAACGGCAAGACTCAATTGTACGACGGACGTACGGGCGAACCGTTCGAGCGCGAAGTGACCGTCGGCGTCATGTACATGATCAAGCTGGCGCACATGGTCGACGACAAGATCCACGCCCGTTCCACGGGGCCATACTCCCTCGTTACACAGCAGCCGCTGGGCGGCAAGGCGCAATTTGGCGGCCAGCGCTTCGGCGAGATGGAAGTTTGGGCGCTTGAAGCTTATGGCGCTGCCTATACACTGCAAGAGATTCTTACCGTCAAGTCAGACGACGTGGTCGGACGCGTCAAGACGTATGAGTCGATCGTCAAGGGCGAGAACGTGCCGGAACCTGGCGTTCCGGAGTCCTTCAAAGTGTTGATCAAGGAGCTTCAGAGCTTGGGCATGGACGTGAAAATCCTGACCGAGAACGAAGAAGAGATCGAGATGAAAGAGACCGACGACGAAGATGACGGGGCAGGCGACAAGCTGAACCTCAATCTCGAAGGCGCGGAAGTCGGTATGGAATAGCACGGGCAACGTAGAGCGGGCTCTGTCGTATTGGGTTGTAAAGTACGCGGGCGTGAGCAATGCAGTGCGGTTATGCCGTCACGGATTGCGAAGTGCGCGAGCGCAGCCGATCGGGCGCGGCAACATCGCCGCGCTCCGGTTGCCGGGTTGAATTAGCTACGATGAAGGAGGGCTTGCTCCTTGTTAGATGTCAACAACTTTGAGTTCATGAAGATCGGGCTCGCATCCCCGGACAAGATCCGGTCCTGGTCGCGCGGCGAAGTCAAGAAGCCGGAGACGATCAACTACCGCACGCTTAAGCCGGAGAAGGAAGGTCTGTTCTGCGAGAAGATTTTCGGGCCGACCAAAGACTGGGAATGCCATTGCGGCAAGTACAAGCGCGTCCGTTACAAAGGCGTCGTCTGCGATCGTTGCGGCGTCGAAGTTACTCGCCAGAAAGTGCGCCGCGAGCGGATGGGCCATATTGAGCTGGCCGCGCCGGTGTCGCACATCTGGTACTTCAAGGGCATCCCGAGCCGAATGGGGCTTGCACTCGACATGTCCCCGCGTTCGCTTGAAGAGATCATTTATTTCGCCTCCTACGTGGTGACCGATCCCGGAGACACGCCGCTCGAGAAGAAGCAGCTGCTCTCCGAGAAGGAATACCGGAGCTACCGGGAGAAGTACGGCTATGCTTTCCAAGCCGGGATGGGCGCGGAAGCGGTGAAGAGACTGCTGCAGGACATCGATCTCGACCGCGAGCTGGAACTGCTAAAGGAAGAGCTTCGTTCGGCCCAAGGCCAGCGCCGCAACCGTGCGATCAAGCGGCTGGAAGTGATCGAATCGTTCCGCAATTCCGGCAATCTGCCGGACTGGATGATTCTCGACGTGCTGCCGGTCATTCCGCCGGAACTTCGTCCGATGGTGCAGCTCGATGGCGGACGCTTCGCAACGAGCGACTTGAACGATTTGTACCGCCGCGTCATCAACCGGAACAACCGCCTCAAGCGGCTGCTCGATTTGGGCGCGCCGGACATCATCGTGCAGAACGAGAAGCGCATGCTTCAGGAAGCGGTCGACGCCTTGATCGACAATGGCCGCCGCGGCCGTCCAGTCACGGGTCCCGGCAATCGTCCGCTTAAATCGCTCAGCCATATGCTCAAGGGCAAACAAGGACGTTTTCGCCAAAACCTGCTCGGCAAACGGGTCGACTACTCCGGCCGTTCGGTTATCGTCGTCGGTCCTAGTCTGCGCATGTACCAATGCGGCTTGCCGAAGGAGATGGCGCTTGAGCTGTTCAAACCTTTCGTCATGAAAGAACTGGTGCTCAAAGGCCAGGCTCACAATATCAAGAGCGCCAAGCGCAAGGTCGAACGCGTCAGTCCGGAAGTATGGGACGTGCTCGAAGAGGTCATCAAGGAGCATCCCGTGCTGCTGAACCGCGCGCCGACGCTGCACCGCTTGGGCATTCAGGCGTTCGAGCCGATTCTGGTCGAAGGCCGCGCCATCAAGCTGCACCCGCTCGTCTGTACGGCTTATAACGCCGACTTCGACGGCGACCAGATGGCGGTGCACGTGCCGTTGTCCGCAGAGGCACAAGCCGAAGCCCGCCTGCTCATGCTGGCTTCCGGCAACATCCTGAACCCGAAGGACGGCAAGCCTGTCGTTACGCCTTCTCAGGATATGGTGCTGGGCTGCTACTACCTGACGATGGATAACAAGGAAGCGCCGGGCTCCGGACTGAAATTCGCTTCGGTGAACGAAGCCGTATCCGCCTATCACCGCGAACCGGGCCGTATATCGCTGCATGCGCGCGTCGTCATCCCGGTACGCGAACTGAAGAAGAAGACGTTCACTCCGGAGCAGCAGAACGCAATGCTGGTCACAACGATCGGCAAAATCATTTTCAACGAGATCTTCCCGGATACGTTCCCTTACATCAATGAAGCGACGAAGGATAACCTGCTCAAAGGTACTCCGGAGAAATACTTCGTCTATGACAAGGGCGCGGACCTCGACAAGATTATGGCTGATTTGCCGACGCCGGGAGCGGTAGGCAAGGAGTATCTCGGCGCGATCATCGGCGAATGCTTCCGGATCTACCATACGACGCAGACATCGGTCATCCTGGACCGGATCAAGCAGCTCGGGTTCACGTATTCGACCCGTGCCGGCATCACGATCGCCGTGTCCGACGTTATCGTGCCGCAGGAGAAGTTCGAGATTCTGAAGCAGTCCGAGGAGAAGGTCAAGGTCATCACGACCCAGTACCGCCGCGGTCTGATCACGAACGAAGAACGCTACGACCGCGTCATTGAAATTTGGAGCAGAGCCAAGGACGACATTACGGAAATTCTGATGAAGTCGATGGACCGCTACAATTCGATCATGCTCATGGTCGACTCCAAGGCGCGCGGCAACAAGTCGCAGATCACCCAGCTCGGCGGGATGCGCGGCTTGATGGCGAACCCGTCCGGCCGGATTATCGAATTGCCGATCCTGTCGAACTTCCGTGAAGGCCTGACCGTGCTCGAGTACTTCATCTCCACGCACGGTGCTCGCAAGGGCTTGGCCGATACGGCATTGCGGACAGCAGACTCGGGTTATCTGACCCGCCGTTTGGTCGACGTCGCGCAAGACGTGATCGTCCGCGAGGAAGATTGCGGCACGGACAAGGGCATTCTGGTGTCTCGGATCGAGGACGGCAAGGAAGTTATCGAGGACTTGTTCGACCGGATCGAAGGCCGTTACGCGTTCGAGACCGTGCGCCATCCGGAGTCGGGCGAAGTGCTTGTGAACGTCAATGAATTGATCGACACGCCGAAGGCGGAATTGCTGATCAAGTCGGGCGTCAAGAAGCTGCAAATTCGCTCCGTGCTCAGCTGCCGCGCACGCCACGGCGTCTGCAAGATGTGCTACGGACGCAACCTGGCGACCGGCAAGAAAGTCGAAATCGGCGAAGCGGTCGGCATTATCGCGGCGCAGTCGATCGGCGAGCCCGGTACGCAGCTCACGATGCGCACGTTCCACACCGGCGGAGTAGCCGGCGATGATATTACGCAAGGTTTGCCGCGGATCCAGGAGCTGTTCGAAGCCCGCAATCCGAAGGGGCAAGCGATCATCTCGGAAATCGACGGCGTCATCAAGGAAATTCGCGAGACGAAGGACCGCCGCGAGATCGAAGTGCAAGGCGAAGCCGAGACGAAGGTATATCCGGTCAGCTACGGCTCGCGCATTCGGATCACGCAAGGTCAGCATATCGAAGCGGGCGACGAGTTGACGGACGGTTCCATCGACCCGAAGGAGATGCTGCGCATCAAGGGCATCCGCGGCGTGCAGAACTATATCCTGCAGGAAGTTCAGCGCGTATACCGGAACCAGGGCGTGGAAATCAACGACAAGCACGTGGAAGTCATGATCAAGCAGATGCTGCGCAAGATCAAGATCGTCGATCCCGGCGATACGATCCTGCTGCCGGGTGCGTTCGTGGACATCCACGAATACGAGGAAGCGAACCGCGAAGCCATCCTGAACGGCCGGGAGCCGGCGGTTGCCCGCCCTGTGCTGCTCGGGATTACGAAGGCATCGCTCGAGACGGATTCGTTCCTCTCGGCCGCTTCCTTCCAGGAGACGACGCGCGTGTTGACGGATGCAGCCATCAAAGGCAAAGTCGACCGCTTGCTCGGCCTCAAGGAGAATGTCATCATCGGCAAGCTCATTCCGGCGGGTACGGGAATGTCGCGCTATCGCAACATTCGCCTTGTGAACACGCTGGATGAAGAGGAGCAATCGGCTGAATTCGCGACAGTTACGGCGGAATAAGACGACAATTTCATGATGACCGGCAGGGAGTAGACCGACATTGACCCCTGCCGGTTTTTTCATGCGTATATGCAAGCGGATTATCGTATGCCAGGGGGAGTATTAAATGACAGTCGCATTGATGACCTTGCGGCATGTCGGCAAAGCTTATGCCGGGCGATTCGTGCTGCAAGACATCACGTTATCGCTTGCACAAGGGGAAGCCGTCGCAGTCCTCGGAAAGAACGGGGCGGGCAAGAGCACGCTTCTGAAATTGATCGGGGGCATTAGCGCGATGTCGCAGGGGGAGCGAATTGTCCATCGAACCGGCGGGCAATTATCCATCGGCTTCGTACCGGAACGGTTTCCCAAAATCCGTATGACGGGATTGGAATATTTGCGGCATATGGGAGCGATCAGCGGATTGCCCAAGCAACAACTGAGTCATAGATTGTCAGCACTGCTTGACAAGTTCGAACTGGAAAACGAAGCTGCCAAACGTCCGTGTCGACAATATTCCAAGGGGATGCTGCAGAAAATCAATCTCATTCAAGCCCTCATCCGACCCCCGGAGCTTCTTTTGCTGGACGAGCCTTTGTCCGGTCTGGATGCGAGTTCGCAAGAAACGATCATCCGCGTGTTGATGGAACTGAAGCAAGAAGGCGTCGCCGTCGTATTCACGTCACACGAACGAGGACTCGCAGAAGGAATCGCGCAAAAGTTCGTGACGATCATAAATGGCCGAAGTTGCCTGGAAATCAGATCGGACAGACACAGCCCAGCGTACAAGTTTAAGGTCGTTGAATGCGTAATTCCGCAGAACCACGGGACGAATGAGTGGTTGGTTCGGCAAGGCTTCAGATTCAGCCGAAAGACAACGAATAGCTATGCCGTTCATGTAAACGAATCGGACAGCGACAGGTTTTTGAAAGCGGTCCTCGAGATCGGCGGACATATCGAGTCGGTTTCAAATGCCGAATCGTCCCCGTCATCAAGCGAAAGCGTTAACGGAGGAGGCGATTAGGATGACTTCGATTGCCGCCATTCGGTATTTCAGCAGGGATTATTTGCTCTCGTTCCGGTACTTTGCCCCGCTGACGGTATATTTGTTCATTGTTGTCTTCGTCTACGGAGTCGTTCCGAATCCGATTATGCCCAGCTATTCATTTACGTCAACCGCACTATTCGTTGTGTCGGCATGGATTGGTCTGGGATATATCGATCTCGAACATGATTCACAGCAAATCATCACAGGATTGCGCTTCAAAAGCTTGACAAGCTACTATGGAATTAAATTGGTCCCGCTGGCCGCGTTATCTCTCTTATTGTCCGTGCCATCGGTCGTTTATCCGGCCTGGGGCGGCAAGTTTGCAGGTGTGCCAAACGAACAGGAGCTTTGGACGTCTTTGGTTTGCCATGCCGGATTGGCTGCTATGGGATGCGCGGCAGGCGTTCTGTTTACCCGCAAATGGTTTCCCAAATGGTATATGGCTTGGGGTGGGCTGGTCCTCTTCGTCGTGATTTCATTGGCGGGCTCGAGCGTGGTTCAATCGGTTCCGTCTTCGCTTCGATTCATCGAGTGGGTGCTGCCGCCCCTGTTCCGCACGATGGAAATGTTGAATCGATACGAAGGATCGACCTCCTATGAGAAGATAATGGGCATGACAATGCCTTATGTATACACGCTCCTACTTGTATTGATATTCATTGCGGGGATGTCGCGCAAGAAGATGTAGATCCGCTGCAGATCATAAACTTTTCTTGACATTGACTCTCCACTGGTGATAATATGTCTGAGTGTGTGCGTGACGAAATCTTTCTGATTCCGATGGAGGTCGGTGTCGATGACAGCGACTAACGACGGCAAGCAGGGAGAACGAATGCGAATCGGCCTGAAGCAAACGATGAAAGCGGTCGAGCTGGGGATTGCCGAGGAAGTGTTCGTCGCGCAGGATGCAGATCCCCGAATGGCGACGCGAATCGTCCAGGCCTGCGAGCAGCGCGGTATCAAGCTGACGCGCGTGGACACGATGCGGAACCTGGGCAGAACTTGCGGCATTGATGTGGGCGCAGCGACGGCAGCGCGGATCATCGATTCTATCGAATGATCGGGCAAGTACGATGCCCTGGTCGTCGACTTGGTCGATTGCTCGGGTAAACGGCCTGCGTGCAGTGAGGAATAAGTGACATGGGTGGGCGCCGGAAGCCTGATTTTACGAGAGATGTCCGGTGCAGCCCTTTCTCGTTTCTCAAGAATGAACCGCCTGGATCTGTGGGCTTTGCAAATCGGTCCATTACAGGATCGAAGTAACGGTTATATCCATGGGAAGGGGGTGGCAATATGCCAACAATCAACCAACTCGTTCGCAAGGGTCGCGAACCGAAGGTCATCAAATCCAAGTCGCCTGCGCTGCAAAGAGGCTACAATGCTCTGAAGCGTCTGGAGACGGATATCAGCGCGCCTCAGAAGCGTGGAGTGTGCACGCGCGTAGGCACGATGACGCCGAAGAAACCGAACTCCGCACTTCGCAAGTACGCGCGGGTACGTCTGACGAACCGCGTCGAGGTGACTGCCTATATTCCGGGGATCGGTCATAACCTGCAGGAACACAGCGTCGTGCTGATTCGCGGGGGCCGGGTAAAGGACCTTCCGGGCGTGCGTTATCACATCGTGCGCGGAGCACTCGATACCGCAGGCGTGAACAATCGTGCGCAAGCTCGTTCCAAGTACGGAACGAAGCGTCCTAAGGTCAAGAAATCATAATCGGCATGACGCGATTGCAAGGCGTCGGCCATTCCAGGTTATAAGCAGAAGGGAAAGGAGGAACTCTACATGCCTCGCAAAGGACCTGTACCGAAACGGGACGTTCTCCCGGATCCGGTCTATAACAGCAAGCTCGTTACCCGTCTGGTCAATCGCATCATGATCGACGGCAAAAAGGGCGTAGCCCAGCAACTGCTGTACAATGCGTTCAACATCATTCGCGAACGGTCCGGCAAAGATCCGATGGAAGTATTCGAAGCGGCCATCAAGAACATCATGCCGGTACTGGAAGTCAAAGCCCGTCGCGTAGGCGGCGCGAACTACCAGGTTCCGATCGAAGTCAAGCCGGAGCGCCGTACGTCGCTCGGTCTTCGCTGGCTCGTGAACTACTCCCGCAACCGCGGCGAGAAGACGATGGAAGAGCGTTTGGCGGCGGAAATTCTCGATGCTTCCAATAACACGGGAGCAGCGGTCAAGAAGCGCGAAGATACCCATAAAATGGCGGAAGCGAACAAAGCGTTCGCACACTACCGCTGGTAATCGAAGGGAGACACATTATGGCAAGAGAGTTCTCCTTACAGAATACGCGCAACATCGGGATCATGGCGCATATCGACGCGGGCAAGACGACCACCACGGAACGGATTCTGTTCTATACCGGACGAGTTCACAAGATTGGCGAAACGCATGAAGGTTCTGCCACGATGGACTGGATGGAGCAGGAGCAGGAGCGCGGCATTACGATTACGTCTGCCGCAACGACCGCTCAATGGAAAGGCCACCGCATCAATATTATCGACACGCCGGGTCACGTTGACTTTACGGTGGAAGTCGAGCGCTCCCTGCGCGTATTGGATGGAGCCGTTGGCGTATTCAGCGCCAAAGAAGGCGTTGAACCGCAATCCGAGACCGTATGGCGTCAAGCCGACAAGTACGGGGTACCGCGGATTGCCTACGTCAACAAGATGGATATTATCGGGGCGGATTACCTCAATGTCGTGAAGGACATGCGGGAACGTCTCGGAGCGAATTCGGTTGCGATTCAGTTGCCGATCGGCGCGGAGAGCGATTTCGTCGGCATGGTCGACCTGGTCGAGATGCACGCGTATATTTACAAAGACGATCTTGGCAAAGAACGCGTCCAGGAAGAAGTGCCTGAGAATCTGAGAGCGCAAGCTGAAGAACTGCGGGCAGAACTTGTGGAGAAGGTAGCCGAACTGGACGAAGATCTGATGATGAAGTATCTGGAAGGCGAAGAAATTACGATTCCGGAACTGAAAGCTGCACTTCGCAAAGGTGTATGCGAAGTGAAGATCTTCCCTGTTGTGTGCGGCTCTTCTTATCGAAACAAGGGCGTTCAATCGATGCTTGACGCGGTTGTCGATTATTTGCCGGCGCCGACGGATGTGCCGGACATCAAGGGACATCTGGAAGACGGCACGGAAACGGTCCGCAAGTCTTCCGACTCCGAACCTTTCTCGGCGCTTGCGTTCAAGATCGCGACCGATCCGTTCGTTGGCAAACTGACGTTTTTCCGCGTATACTCCGGTGTGCTTCATTCCGGCTCTTATGTGGTAAATGCCACGAAGGGCAAGCGCGAGCGTATCGGCCGTATTCTGCAGATGCACGCCAACAGCCGTCAGGAAATCAGCGAAGTCTATGCAGGCGATATCGCAGCTGCGGTAGGCCTGAAAGACACGACGACCGGCGACACGCTGTGCGACGAGAAGAATCACGTCATTCTCGAATCGATGAACTTCCCGGACCCGGTTATCCAACTTGCGGTCGAGCCGAAAACGAAGGCCGACCAAGACAAGATGGGGATCGCGCTGCAGAAGCTCGCCGAGGAAGACCCGACATTCCGTGCGCACACGGACGAAGAGACAGGCCAGACGATCATTGCCGGGATGGGCGAGCTCCATCTGGAAATTCTCGTCGACCGCATGCTGCGCGAGTTCAAAGTCGAGACGAATGTCGGCAAGCCGCAGGTTGCTTACCGCGAAACGTTCCGTCAAGCTGCGAAGGTCGAAGGCAAGTTCGTGCGGCAATCCGGCGGCCGCGGTCAATACGGTCATGCATGGATCGAGTTCGAGCCGCTCGAAGCCGGAGCAGGCTTCGTGTTCGAGAACAAGATCGTCGGCGGCGTCGTTCCGCGTGAATATATCGCTCCGGTTCAAGCCGGTATCGAAGAATCGATGAAGAACGGCGTTCTCGCCGGCTTTCCGCTCGTAGATATCAAAGCTACGATCTTCGACGGATCGTACCATGATGTCGACTCTTCCGAAATGGCGTTTAAGATCGCGGGTTCGATGGCGCTCAAGGCAGCGAAGGATAAGTGTAATCCGGTGCTGCTCGAGCCGATCATGAAAGTAGAAGTTACGGTGCCTGAGGAATACATGGGCGACGTAATGGGTATGCTGAACTCCCGTCGCGGACGGATCGAGGGGATGGATTCGCGCCACGGCGCGCAGATCGTCCGCGCGAAAGTGCCGCTTGCCGAGATGTTCGGATACTCGACGACGCTTCGTTCCGGCACGCAAGGCCGCGGGGTATTCTCGATGGAACTGTCCCACTACGAGGAAGTTCCGAAGTCGATCTCCGAGGAGATCGTCGCGAAGTCCAAGGGCGGTCAATAATCGCTATACCATGTGCAAGCGGCAGGGCAACAGGCGCGCGTTCGCCGCGTGACCTGGCCCGCCATCAATACAATATTTTTCCTTAATTAAGGAGGCAAAAACCAATGGCAAAGGCTAAGTTTGAACGTAACAAACCGCACGTTAACATCGGTACGATCGGTCACGTTGACCATGGCAAAACGACGACGACGGCTGCAATCACGACGGTTCTTTCCAAGAAGTACGGCGGAGCGGCAATCGCATTCGACCAAATCGACAAGGCGCCGGAAGAGCGCGAGCGCGGCATTACGATCTCGACGTCCCACGTTGAATACGAAACGCCGAATCGCCACTATGCGCACGTTGACTGCCCGGGCCACGCCGACTATGTCAAGAACATGATCACCGGTGCTGCCCAGATGGACGGCGCAATCCTGGTCGTATCCGCAGCTGACGGCCCGATGCCGCAAACGCGCGAGCATATCCTTCTCTCCCGCCAAGTTGGCGTTCCTTACATCGTCGTATTCTTGAACAAGTGCGACATGGTGGAAGACGACGAACTGCTTGAGCTGGTTGAAATGGAAGTGCGCGACCTGCTGAACGAATACGAGTTCCCGGGCGACGACACGCCGATCATCCGCGGTTCCGCTCGCGAAGCGCTGCAAAATCCGGACGGTCCTTGGGCCGAGAAAATCGTTGAACTGTTCGAAGCCGTTGACAGCTACATTCCGGAACCAGTTCGCGCTACCGACAAGCCGTTCCTGATGCCTGTCGAAGACGTGTTCACGATCACGGGTCGCGGTACGGTTGCTACGGGTCGCGTTGAGCGCGGTATCGTTAAAGTCGGCGACGAAGTCGAAATCGTAGGTCTGCAAGAAGAGACCCGCAAGTCGGTCGTTACGGGCGTTGAAATGTTCCGCAAGCTGCTCGACCAAGCGCAAGCCGGCGACAACGTTGGCGCACTGCTTCGCGGCGTTGATCGCAAAGACATCGAGCGTGGTCAAGTTATCGTGAAGCCGGGTTCGGTTAAGCCGCACACGGAATTCTCGGCACAGATCTACGTTCTGACCCAAGCTGAAGGCGGCCGTCATAAGCCTTTCTTCACGGGTTACCGTCCGCAGTTCTACTTCCGCACGACGGACGTAACGGGCATCATCAACCTGCCGGAAGGCACGGAAATGGTTATGCCTGGCGACAACATCACGGTTACGGTTCAACTGATCTCGCCGATCGCGATCGAAGAAGGTACGCGCTTCGCTATCCGCGAAGGCGGCCGCACGGTTGGCGCCGGCGCAGTTGCATCGATCACGAAGTAAGACAAGGAAACTCACGCTCGTATTTATTATGAAGGGTTTTCCATAAGTGATGGATACGCGCGTGAAGCACACGCCGCTTGCTCTGAGAGATCAGGGCGGGCGGCGTTTTTATTTTTCGTGCAATCGAGAGGGTGATCGAATGTTTGAAGACGAATATCATGCGCTATATCGGAAGCAACTGTCGGAGGCGAGGGGCCAACGCAAGGAAATGCTGGAGGAAGATTTGACGGGAACGAAGTTGATGCTGGAAGTTCTTCATCCTGTATTAGGCACGCTGGAAGGTATTGTGCTGGAACATGAAATGATCGGCTTATCGGGGGTGAAGATTTACGGGGATGCCTTCATCGAGAGATGGGGCGTTGTAATGGAAGAAGAGCACTTTATTACCCATGCGGAGATGGTGACGCGCAAGCGGTTTTCCTTCGAGCGGGCAAGGGCTCGTTCTGTTGCGGTCCTCGGCTTTGCATATTTTCCTTATAGTCGTGACGAGTTGTTGCGGCAGTCTGATCTTTGCAGGAAGGACCTGCAGCAATTTATTCAGGCAAGGGCAGGTACGCTGAACAACGATTATTTGTCTTTATCCGTGTACGAGCGCGAGACTCTTCGTGCGGCTTTTCTTGCAGGCAGACCGATTGGTCTGAAAGAATTAACAACATGGCTACAGCTAGAAAGACATGCTTGCAGTCGGGTTGCACAACAACTTGTAGTTAAAGGAATGCTCACTAAAATTGGCGGCAGTGAGTATCGTTGTCATCAGTTTGACTTGTCTGAACCAGGGAGATCGCTGCTCCTAAGAGGGGGTACAAGACGTTCCTAAGTTTAGCGAAATGAGGGCTACGGCGGAAGGTAGGTACTGAAACTACCTAAGTTGGGCGAAGTAAGGGAGTGCGGCGAGAGATGTGCATTGAAAGTACCTAAGTTTGGCGAAACGAGGAGCTATGGCGGGAGATGGGTACTGAAAGTACCTAAGTTGGGCGAAATAAGGAGCTATGGCGGGAGATAGGTACTGAAAGTACCTAAGCTGAGCGAAATGAGGGAGTGCGGCGGGAGATGGGTACTGAAAG
This sequence comes from Bacillota bacterium, assembly GCA_023391635.1. Lineage (GTDB taxonomy): Bacteria > Bacillota > Bacilli > Paenibacillales > Paenibacillaceae > Cohnella. The sequence goes on from JAEWAQ010000063.1 coordinate 109,500, forward strand.
TACCCAAGTTTGGCGAAATGAGGAGCTATGGCGTGAGGTAGGTACTGAAAGTACCTAAGTTGGGCGAAACGAGGGGGCGCGGCGAGAGATGGGCATTGAAAGTACCCAAGTTTGGCGAAATGAGGAGCTATGGCGGGTGGTTGGTACTGAAAGTACCTAAGTTGGGCGAAACGAGGG